>NC_015125.1:1991017-2654689 GCF_000202635.1 Microbacterium testaceum StLB037
CGAAGATGATGAACAGCGGCAACCCCACGGCCATGGGGAAGTCGTAGAGCCACATGGGGCACCCTTTCGGCGGGCGTCCCCCGACGCCGTCGGGGCACAGTATCAACCGACGGCCCGCCCGCGCATCCCGATGCGCGAAAAGGCTCGGGAGTGAGCCAATCGGTTTGATCGTCCGCGCGCACACGACGAGACTGAGAGCATGTCCGACGACAGCTCCTCCATCTACACGCTCTGGGCCATCCTCCGCCGCGACCCCGAGAACCCGGTCACGGCTTCGGAGGCCACCGAGCTCGCGGATCTGACCGCCCTGATCGAGGCCGACGGCGTCACCGTCCGCGGCTTCTACGACGTGAGCGGTCTGCGCGCCGATGCCGACCTCATGATCTGGCTCCACGGGCCGGACCCTCAGGCCCTCCAGCGCGACCTGCGCCGCCTGCGCCGCACCGAGCTGCTCAAGAACCTCCTCCCCACCTGGAACGCCATGGGCGTGCACCGCGACGCGGAGTTCAACCGCTCGCACGTGCCCGGCTTCCTCCGCGGCATCCCGGCCCAGCAGTGGCTGTGCCTCTACCCGTTCGTGCGCAGCTACGAGTGGTACCTGCTGCCCGAGGCGGAGCGTCGCGAGATGCTTATCGAGCACGGCAAGAAGGGTTCCGCCTACAAGGGCGTCATCGCCAACACCGTGGCATCCTTCGCTCTCGGCGACTACGAGTGGCTGCTGCCGATGGAAGCCGACGTGCTGACCGATCTCGTCGACATGATGCGCGACCTCCGCTACACCGAGGCCCGCCGCCACGTCCGCGAAGAGGTGCCGTTCTACACCGGTCGCTTGGTCACGCTGGACGAGATCCCCGAGATCCTCCAGTGAGCGCCCCTCTGCGTCTCGGCACCCGGCGTAGCGCGCTGGCACTGGCGCAGTCGCAGATGGTGGCCGACGCTGTCGCCGCGGCATCCGGTCGTGAGGTCGAGCTCGTGCCGATCGTCTCGGAGGGAGACGTCAACCGGGCCTCGCTCTCGCAGCTCGGAGGACGCGGTGTCTTCGCGAACGGACTGCGCGAGGCTCTCGCGGCCGGCCGGTGCGACTTCCTCGTGCACTCGCTCAAGGATCTGCCCACCGCGCAGCCGGAGGGGCTCGTCATCGCGGCCACGCCGCCGCGCGAGGATGCCCGCGACGTCGTGATCACGCGCGACGGAACTCCGCTGCACGCCCTGGAAGCCGGTGCGCGCGTCGGCACCGGTTCGCCGCGCCGCATCGCTCAGGCGTTGCGTCACAACCCGCGCCTGGACATCCGCGACATCCGGGGCAACGTCGACTCGCGCCTCGCGCGCGTGCGCGACGGAGAACTGGATGCCGTCATCCTCGCGGCCGCGGGACTCTCGCGCCTGGGGGGCGAGCTGGGTGGTCTGCAGTCCGAGCCGCTCGGCCTCGCGGAGTGGCCGACCGCTCCCGGGCAGGGATCGCTCGCGGTCGAGACGCGCACCGACATCGACGCCGACATCCTCGCCGCCCTGTCCGCTCTGGACGACGAGGTCACCCGCGCCGCGATCACGGCCGAGCGCACGGTGCTGTCGGTCCTGGATGCCGGATGCCACGCGCCCGTCGGCACGCACGCGTCGATCGTCGACGGCGATCTGCGTCTGCGGGCCGTCGTCTACGCCCTCGACGGGGCGCACCGCATCGGTATCGACCGGACGGTGCGCGTGGAGCCCCTCCGCGGGGAACCCGAACGCGTGCGGCCCGTACCCGGGGTTCCCGAACCTTGGGTGCCCGAACCCGGTGTTCCCGAGCGCGAGGTGCCCGGATACGTCGAGCCGGGGCGCGCCGAGCAGGGGTATGCTCGGGAAACGGGCAGTGGCAATGGAGCGGGTGCTGCCGACGACGGGGGTCTCATCGCGCGGGCAGCGCGGATAGGCCGCGAAGCCGCGCGTCGGTTGCTCGAACGTGGGGCGGCCGACTTGGTACCACGAGAGTCGACCACATGAATGAAGGCCACTGGCAAACGCCGACCACCTCGACCGGCAGCGTGCCCAAACCGCTCGCCGGCCGCCGCGTGCTCGTGCCGCGCGGTGGCCCCTGGGGAGACGGCGTCGCGGCGAGTCTGCGCCAGCGCGGGGCCGTTCCGGTCATCGCCCCCCTCATCAACTTCGCGCCCACGAACGATCAGGCGACCCTCGAGAAGGCCCTCGCCGATCTGGCGGCCGGAGCCTTCGATTGGCTGACTCTCACGAGCGCGACCACCGTCGACGTGCTCTACGCCTATCGGGCCGAGATTCCCGCCGAGACGAAGGTCGCCGTCGTCGGTGAGACCACCGCCGCG
The DNA here is from genome assembly GCF_000202635.1 of Microbacterium testaceum StLB037. Lineage (NCBI taxonomy): Bacteria > Bacillati > Actinomycetota > Actinomycetes > Micrococcales > Microbacteriaceae > Microbacterium > Microbacterium testaceum. The sequence goes on from NC_015125.1 coordinate 1,993,336, forward strand.
GCGATGCAGGCTGTCGGCTACCGCGTCGACCTCGTCCCCGAGCGCGACAACTCCGCTCAGGGCATGGCCGAGCAGATGATCGACCTCGAATCCGAGCCGCGCAAGGTGCTGACCCTCCGCAGTGAGATCGCCAAGCCCGTCCTCACACGCCTGCTGATCGAGGCGGGCCACGACGTCCGCAGCGTCGTCGCGTATCGCACGGTCGGCGTGCCGGTGACCGAGAAGATCGCCGGCGACGTGCACTCGGGACGGATCAACGCGATCCTGGTGACCAGTGGCTCGGTCGCCGAACAGGTGGTCGCGCAGTTCCCCGAGATTCCGGCATCCACCGTCATCGCGGCCATCGGCCCGCGCACGGCCAAGGATGCCAAGCGCGCCGGGCTCAGCGTCGACGTGGTCGCCGAGAAGCAGACCGTCGAGTCGCTCATCGAGGCCGTCGCCCGTTTCCCCCTCGCCCCCGACGAATCGACCTCATGAGTTTTCCCGAGCACCGCCCGCGGCGTCTGCGCCGCACCCCCGCCGTCCGCCGTCTCGCTCGGGAGACGCACCTCGTGCCCTCGCAGCTCGTGCTGCCGATGTTCGTACGCGAGGGCATCACCGAGCCGAGCCCGATCGGCTCGATGCCCGGCATCGTGCAGCACTCGATGGACTCGCTCCGCCGCGCGGTCGCGCAGGCCGCGGAGGAGCGCATCGGCGGGGTGATGCTGTTCGGCGTCCCCGAGACGCGCGACGCCGTGGGTTCCGGAGCCGACGATCCGAACGGCATCCTGAACCTCGCCACCGAAGCTGTGGTGGCCGAGGTCGGCGATGCGCTCGTGGTGCAGACCGACCTGTGCCTCGACGAGTTCACCGACCACGGGCACTGCGGTGTGCTGCAGTCCGACGGTTCCGTCGACAACGACGCCACCCTCGAGCGGTACACCGCGATGGGCCTCGCGCAGGCGCGCGCGGGTTCGGCGATGCTCGGGCTGTCGGGCATGATGGACGGCCAGGTCGGCGCGGTGCGCGACGCACTGGATGCCGAGGGGTTCACCGACACGCTGATCCTCGCGTACTCCGCGAAGTACGCCGGGGCCTTCTACGGCCCGTTCCGCGAGGCCGTCGACTCGCAACTGAAGGGCGACCGTCGCTCGTACCAGCTCGACCCCGGCAACGGACGCGAGGGCGTGCGCGAAGCGCTGCTCGACGTCGAAGAGGGTGCCGACATCGTCATGGTGAAGCCCGCGCTGCCGTACCTCGACGTGCTCGCCGACGTCCGCGCCTCGGTCGACGTGCCGGTGTGGGCGTACCAGGTGTCGGGCGAGTACGCGATGGTCGAGGCCGCCGCGGCCCACGGCTGGATCGACCGCCGCGGCGCGATCCTCGAGAGCCTGCTCGGCATCCGTCGTGCCGGCGCCGACGCGATCCTCACGTACTGGGCCGTCGAGGCCGCCCGCTGGCTGCGCGAAGAACTCTGAGTCGCCCTCGCTCACAAACGCGGGGCGTGTGTGCTTTTCGACCCTTCACACAGGGGCGCCCGGAAGAATGGATGCCATGACCGATCTCAACGACAAGTGGTTCGCCCGCGCCAAGGACGTCATCCCGGGCGGCGTCAACTCGCCCGTGCGCGCGTACGGGTCCGTCGGGGGCACGCCGCGGTTCGTGCAGTCCGCGTCGGGTCCGCGGATCACGGATGCCGCGGGTCGGGAGTACGTCGACCTCGTCGCGTCGTGGGGGCCGGCACTCCTCGGACACGCGCACCCCGAGGTGGTCGAGGCCGTGCGGGAGGCGGCATCCCGAGGTCTGTCCTTCGGCGCTCCCACGGGAGCCGAGGTGGAGCTCGCCGACCTCATCGCCGGTCGCGTGCAGGTCGGCGACCTGAAGCCCGTCGAGAAGGTGCGGCTGGTGTCGACCGGCACCGAGGCGACGATGACCGCCATTCGCCTTGCCCGTGGTGTCACCGGGCGCGACCTGCTCATCAAGTTCGCCGGGCACTACCACGGGCACTCCGACGGTCTGCTGGCCGCCGCCGGCTCGGGCGTCGCGACGCTGGCGCTCCCCGGTTCGGCAGGGGTCCCCGCGCCGATCGCCGCGCAGACGCTCGTGCTGCCGTACAACGACCTCGACGCCGTGCGGGAGGCGTTCACCGTGCACGGCGAGAACATCGCCGCGATCATCGTCGAGGCGGCGTCCGCCAACATGGGCGTCGTTCCGCCGTTGCCGGGCTTCAACGCCGCCCTGGCCGACATCGCGCACCGCCACGGCGCTCTGCTGATCATGGACGAGGTGCTCACCGGCTTCCGCGTGCACCCCGCCGGGTTCTGGGGCCTGCAGGCCTCGCGAGGCGAGACGTACGTGCCCGACATCCTCACCTTCGGCAAGGTCGTCGGCGGAGGGATGCCGTTGGCCGCCCTGGGCGGTCGCGCCGAGGTCATGGACCACCTCGCCCCCCTCGGCCCGGTGTACCAGGCGGGCACGCTGTCGGGGAACCCGCTGTCGGTGGCCGCGGGTCTCGCGACGCTGCGCCTCGCGACGCCCGAGGTCTACGCCGCGGTGGACGCGAGCGCGACGCGGATCGCCGACGCGCTCGACGCCGCGCTGACCGCCGAGGGCGTCGTGCACGCCGTGCCGCGCGCCGGGTCGCTGTTCGGCGTCGCGTTCCTGCCCGAGGTTCCGCGCGACTACGCCACCGCGCTCACGCAGCAGTCCTACCGCTACGCACCGTTCTTCCACGCGATGCTGGATGCCGGCATCTCGCTGCCCCCGAGCGTCTTCGAGGCGTGGTTCCTCACCGCCGCGCACGACGACGCGGCGCTCGAGCAGGTCCTCGACGCTCTGCCCGCCGCCGCGAAGGCCGCGGCGGAGGCGCTGGACCCGACGCTGCTCGCCCAGTAGCCGCGATCTCATCCCCGCGGGGGAGGGACATCGTCCTTCTAGACGATGTGGCGCCGCGGCGGCCTCGCGAGGCTGGGAGCATGCTCGTCATCCCCGTCCTCGTCGTCCTGTCGCTCGCTCTCGCCGTGATCGTGGTCGCGGCGCTCGCCCTGGTGCGTCGACCGGCGCTCGTGATTCCCGGACGGGTGGATGCGCGTCGCCCGCGCCGGCGTCGTGCGACGTGGCGACCCATCGGGACCGTCTCGTCCTGACGGGTTGGGGTGGTGCGCGCCCGCGGTGGCGCGCCTGCGGTGGCGCGCCTGCGGTGACGCGGCGGTCGCGCCCCGGCGAGGTCGCGTCGTCGGGGCCGCGCCGGCCCGGGCGTCCCGCGCGGCGCCGCCGCTGTCACCGGAATGGAAGACTGGACGGATGGAGTCTTCCGCCCCTCGCGTCGTCGTCCTCGCCGGTGGAGTCGGAGGGTCGAAGTTCACCCTCGGGGTGCGCGCTGCGCTCCGCCGCCTCGGGGCACCGGAGGCCACCGTGGTCGTCAACACGGGCGACGACCTCTGGCTGTCGGGGGTGCGGCTGCAGCCCGACGTCGACTCGATCACCTATGCGCTCGCCGGCGTCAACGACACCGAGCGCGGCTGGGGTCGCGCGGGCGACACCGAACGCGTCAATGAGGAGTTGCAGGCGTGGGGCGCCGGCTGGCCCTGGTTCACCCTCGGCGACCTCGACCTCGGCACGCACCTCGCCCGGACGGGTTGGCTGCGGGAGGGTCTCACCCCGACCCAGGTCCTCGCCCGGATGGCGCAGCGCTGGCCGCTCGGCATCCGGCTCCTGCCCATGACCGACAGCGAGGTCGACACGCACGTGCTGCTCGAGGATGGGCGGCGTCTGCACTTCCAGGAGTGGTGGACGCGCCATCGCGCGCAGCTGACTCCGCGCGCGTTCGAGAACCCCGGGATGACGGATGCCACGCCCGCACCCGGTGTCGCGGACGCGATCGCGCAGGCCGACGTGGTGCTGGTGGCGCCGTCGAACCCGGTCGTGTCGATCGGTCCGATCCTCGCGGTGCCGGGCATCCGGGAGGCGCTGCGCGCCACCCCCGCGCGTGTGGTGGGTGTCTCGCCGATCATCGGCGGGCGCGTGGTGCGCGGGATGGCGGACGTGTGCCTGACGGCGATCGGGGTCGAGACCTCGGCAGCCGCCGTCGCTCGGCACTACGGCGCGCGGTCGGCGGACGGGGTGCTGGACGCGTGGTTGCTCGCGGAGGAAGACGCCGCGGCCGCGCCCGAGGTGGAGGCCGTGGGGATCCATACCGTCGTCGCGCCCCTGTGGATGCGCGACGAGGAGACGTCGGCGGAGATCGCCGAGGCGGCCCTGCGGGCCTGAGCTTCCGCTCGCTTTTTCCCCGGTGTCTAGACGGCGCGAGCAGATTCGGAGATGTGCCGCAGATCCGGATGCCGTGGGCCATCTCATCCGAATCCGTTGCGCATCTCCGAATCTGCGCGCAGGGGCTAGCTGTGCTGCCCAGGGACGTTGGTTGAGGTGTGACGCGATGGACGGGTGAGGACCTCCCGGTCGAGAGTGGAGCTGTCTAGTTCCCGCACTCGATGACCAAGGAGGTCCTCGTGACCCACGCTAACGCTGCTCTGACACCGCGCCAACGCCTTCGACTCGCCCGGCAGGTCGTCGATGACGGCTGGTCTGTCGCTGCGGCGGCGGCCCATTTCCGGGTGTCGTGGCGCACCGCGGAGCGGTGGGCTCGCCGGTACGTCGAAATGGGCGAACAGGGTATGCACGATCGTTCCTCGAGGCCTCATCGCAGTCCGAGCAAGACCCCGCGGCAGCTGGTTCGCAAGGTCGTGCACCTGCGATGGAAGCAGCGGCTGGGGCCGGTCGGGATCGGCGCCCGGCTCGGGATGCCCGCGTCGACTGTTCACGCCGTTCTCACCCGTTGCCACATCAATCGGCTCAGCCACGTCGATGTCCGCACCGGCGAACCCGCCCGCCGTTACGAACACGAACACCCCGGTTCGATGATCCACGTCGACGTCAAAAAGCTCGGCAACATCCCCGACGGCGGCGGCTGGCGATACGTCGGCCGCTTCCAGGGCGACCGCAACCGCGCCATCACAGCCAAACACACCGGCAAACGCGGCATCGCCGGCGACATGATCACGGGCACCGCGTTCGTCCACACCGTCATCGACGACCACTCCCGCGTCGCTTACGCCGAGATCCACGACGACGAAACAGCCGCCACCGCCATCGCCGTTCTACGCCGAGCCGTCGGCTGGTTCGCTGCACGCGGCGTCACCGTCGAACGTGTCCTCTCCGACAACGGCTCGGCCTACCGGTCCTTCGCCTGGCGCGACGCCTGCGCCGAGCTCAGCATCCACCCCAAACGCACCCGCCCCTACCGGCCGCAGACCAACGGCAAGATCGAACGCTTCCACCGCACCCTCGCCGAGGGCTGGGCCTACTCCCGGCACTACAACTCCGAATCAGCCCGCCGAAACGCGCTCCCGGCCTGGCTGCACTCCTACAATCACCACAGGCCCCACACCGCAATCGGAAGCCACCCACCCATCAGCAGATTGACCAACCTGCCTGGGCAGCACAGCTAGCGGGGACCGCGTTCCGGGGACGCGGGGGTGACGGCATCCGATTCACCGAGGAGGGTCACCGACTGCGTCGGCGGCAGTGACAGGTCAGCCGGACCGAAGCCGGTCACTCCGCGCACAGCGCGGTCCCCTCGGGGGCTGCATCGACGACCGTCGTGGTCACCGACGTGGAGCCCGTCGCCGTTCCCGCGGGTAGATCGGCGCCGGGGCGCAGCAGCACCTGACGTTCGCCGATGAATGCGCCTGTCTCGGGGTCGATGATGATGTCCTGGCGGAAGCCGTTCGCCCCCTCGTCGCGACCGATCGCGGTGCCCGTGCGGCCGTTGAGGGTCGCCAGCTCCTCGGTGATCGTGACGCCGGGGATCAGCGCTGCCGTCTCGTAGAACACCGAACGCAGCTCCGCGGGGACGGTGCCCGAGCGCAGTCGGTCGGCCAGCCAGACCAGCGCTTCGCCGTCGCGGGAGGGACCGGCCGAGCCGTTCTCCTCGTAGATCCTCTCCAGCAACTGACGAGGGTCGCGGGGGAGGTCGGCGGCGGTGTCGGCGTCGAACATCGTGATGGGGGCGCCGTACTCGGTCTTCCCGGCCGGGAACACCTGACGGCTGTCTCCTCCCACGATGCCCATCTCGGCGGCGAACGTCTCGGAGCGGGGGCCGAATGTCTGGACCGGGGTGCGCGCACACCGGACCTCCACCCAGTCGCCGGATCGGTCGGCGGGTACCCACAGGGCCTGCACCTCGCTCTCGAGGAACGACGTGAAATCGCCGTCCTCGAGGTTGCCGTCGCGCTCCTGTCGGGCCACCTCGGCGTCCGCCTCGGTCGTGCCCGTCGCCGCGTAGACGGCATCCGTCCGGATCTCGAGGTACTGACCGGGACCGACGACCGGGTCGACGACACTGCGTGCGGCCGTTGCAGCCGAGCCCAGGACGGCGGCCGCGGCGGGGTCGGCGCCGCCCGGGGCGCCGAGAGCGCCGCCGAACACGAACACCCCGGTGAGGGCGCAGGTCGCGGCGACGGCGGACCCGACCCAGATCCACCGGAGTCGGGGCCGGCGGGCCGGCGCCGGGGAAGGCGGCGCCTCGATCGCGCGCAGGAGCGCCGCGCGACCGCGGATCACGTCGTCGGGGGTGCGCTCGGGAAGGTCGGCCCGGACGCGGGTCAGCAGCGAGATCTCATCCACGGTGGTGCTCTCTTTCTCGGCCGGGGGCCGGCAGGGCGTGCGGGGTGACATGCGGGGCGATGGCGGCGCGGACCTTCCGCCGCGCTCGGCTGAGGCGCGAGCGGACGGTGCCGAGAGGGATGCCGAGGGCCTCGGCGATCCCGGCGTAGTCGAGCTCGCCGAAGGTGTGCAGGAGCAGCACATCGCGGTCGCCACGCGAGAGGTCGGCGAGCGCGGTGCCGAGATGAGGCGCGAGGCCGTCGGCATCCATCCGCTCGTCCGCGGACTCGATGTCGTCGACGTGGACGCGGGCGATGTCGGCCGCGAGCATGCCGCGCCAGGCGCGCGCCTCGAGTCGTGTGTGCTTCTGCATGAGGACGGTCGCGATGCCGAGGAGCCAGGGCCGGGCGTCGAGGCCGCCGGTGAAGGATTCGCGGCGTGCGAAGGCGACCAGGAAGGTCTCGGAGGTGATGTCCTCGGCGAACGCGGTGCCGAGGCGACGGCCGACGTAGCGGTGCACGACGCGCTGGTGCCGGTCGTAGAGGTCGGCGAAGGCGGCCCCGTGTGCCAGGGACCGAACGATGATGTCGCCGTCGTGCATGCTCACAGTGGGTATTGTCCGATTCGCGGAATTGGTTCTCGATCGCCCGATATTTGTGAGCGCGTTGCGGTGGCGCGTGCGTTCCCACGATGAACGACCCCCCTGCGACGGGGGCCGTCCCGGCCCCGCAGTGCTCGCTCGCGCGGCACGGTTCCTCGGAGAATCGCGGGGATCTCGAACGATGACGCCGGAGAATTCCGAGAATCGAGCGATTCTGCGAGATCGGGCGGCAGCGGGGCGCGCGGCTCAGGCGACGGCGGTAGTCCGGACGGGCCGAGACCGGGTTCGAGCGGCGGCCACTGCGGCGGGCGGTGTCCGGGTCAGGCCACCGCCGCGCGCAGCACGGCCGCGGTCCGCGGGCCGACGCCGAGAGCGACGGCCTCGGCCAGCTGGGCCGCGGTGTCGACGTCGCGGCGGAGCGTCGACTCCCGCGGGACCGACAGGTCGGTGCAGCCCAGCAGCCGGTGGCGGGCCGCCGAATCGGCGCCGAACGCCGAGACCCACACCGCGCCCGGCCGGGCGGTGACGAGGGTGGAGCCGGTGCCCTCGGCATCCGGGACCAGGCCCCGCTCGACCTCGCCCGCGAGCGCCAGAGCGGCATCGAGATCGCGCGAGGCGAGGGCGGGGAGGTCGCCCAGGAGCGCCGCCCGGGGAGCGCTCACCCCCGCCGCCTCGGCCCCGAGCGCGATCGCCGCGTCGAGGCCGCGGACCTCGCCCTCGGCGAGGACGTCGACCGCGGGCCACTGCGCGACCTGCGCGCGCACCTCGGCGTCGTCGGTCACCACGAGGACGCGCCGGACGCGAGCGGTCGCGGCGACGGCGGCGATCGTGTCGAGCGCGATCGCGCGGGCCAGGGCCTCGCGGTCCGACATCACGGCGGTCAGCCGCGTCTTGCCGAGCGCGGCCGGTTTGACCGGCACGACGACGGTCCAGCCGTCACGGATCTCGGGAGTGCTCATCGCATCCATTGTGTGCCGGACTCCGGACATTCCGGGTTGGGGGTAGCGGTGTCGCGTCGGAACATGCAGCGTTGATCGGGTTTTCCGGAGCGCGGGACACCGCGGCTCCTCTATCCGGACTCAGGCGAAGCGCTTGCGCAGGCGGGGGAGGATTTCCTCGCCGTACATGCGCAGGAACTGCTCCTGGTCGTGGCCGGGGTCGTGGAACACGAGGTGGCGGAAGCCGAGGTCGACGTACCGCGCGATGCGTTCGACGTGCTCGTCGGGGTCGGTCGACACGATGAAGCGGGATGCCGCCCGCTCGATCGGCAGCTCGTTCGCGAGGCGCTGCATCTCGATGGGGTCGTGGACGCTCATCTTCTCTTCGGCCGTGAGCGCGAGCGGGGCCCAGAAGCGCGTCTTCTCGAGCGCGGTGTCGTGGTCGGGGTGGTACGACACCTTCACCTCCATGAGGGTGTCGACGTCGTCGCGCGTACGACCGGCCTTCGACAGGCCGTCGTCGAGGGCGGGGAGGAGCTTCTCGGTGTAGAGCTCGGGATCCTTGCCGCTGGTGGTGATGTATCCCTCGGCGATACGACCGGCGAGGCGCGTGGCGGCGGGGCCGGAGGCACCGATGTAGATCGGCACCTTCTGCTCGGGGCGGTCGTAGATCGTGGCATCCTTCACCGAGTAGTAGGTGCCCTCGTAGGTGACCCGCTCGCCGGCCCAGAGCTCGTTGATGATCGTGATGGCCTCTTTGAGCCGCTGAAAGCGCTCGGGGGCCTCGGGCCACTCGAGACCCAGCGTCACTTCGTTGAGCGCCTCGCCGGTGCCGACGCCGAGGACGACGCGGCCGGGGTACATCACGCCGAGGGTCGCGAAGACCTGGGCGATGACGCCGGGGTGGTAACGGAAGGTCGGGGTGAGCACGCTCGTGCCGATGATGACGCGTTCGGTGCGGGCGCCGAGGGCGCCGAGCCAGGGGAGGGCGTTGGGGGCGTGGCCGCCGTCGTGCATCCACGGCTGCAGGTGGTCGGAGAGGAAGACGGAGTCGAAGCCCATCTCCTCGGCCAGCACGCCGAAGTCGAGGAGCTCGTTGGGCCCGAACTGTTCGCTCGAGGCCTTGTATCCGAATCGCAGGGGAATGGTCATCGCTGTCTCCTAGCCGTGCGGGTGGGTGGGGATGGAACCGGTGACGGGGGCGCGAGCGGGTTCGAACTCCGACCCGTCGGTCCCGACGAGTCGCTCGTGGAAAGCCTGCACCGTGCCGGGCCACAGCAGGGTCAGCCGGCCCGAACGGTCGTCGACGTACCAGTTGCGGCATCCGCCGGTCAGCCAGGGCGTGGATGCCGCGGCCGCGGCGATCTCGTCCGTGTACGCCGCTTCGGCCTCGGGGCGGACGCGTAGCGTCCGGTCGGGGCGGCGATCGCGCTCCGCGAGCGCGCGGACGACGTACGCGGCCTGCTCCTCGGCCATGAGGACGGCCGAGTTGTGGCCGAGGCTCGCGTTCGGACCGTTGAGGACGAAGAGATTCGGGAAGCCCGCCACGACGGTCGAGCCGAACGAGGTCATGCCCTCGGACCAGTGCTCGGCGAGGGTGCGCTCGTCGCCGCGCACGAGGTCGGCGTAGGGCTGCTCGGTCGAGGCGAAGCCCGTCGCGAGGACGAGGATGTCGGCCTCGTACCGCTCGCCGCTCGCCGCCGTGAGGGTGGACCCCTCGACGGCGGTCAGGGCCGTGGGCTCGAGGGTCACGGCATCCGACGCCACGGCGGGGTAGAACGCGTCCGAGAGCAGCACGCGCTTGCAGCCGAAGGCGTAGTCGGGGGTGAGGGCGGCGCGCAGCGCGGGGTCGGACACCTGGGCGTGCAGGTGCGCGAGGGCCGCGGCGCGGGCGGTGGCGGATGCCGCGGCGTCGCCGGAGCGAGAGGCGAAGCGGGCTTCCCCCTCGGCGTAGAGCTCCGCGCGGAGGCGCGCGAGGTCGCCGGGGCTGTCGGCGAGACGCTCGCGCTCCGCGAGGGGGATCTCGCCCCCTCCGCGCGGGACGATCCAGGCCGGCGTGCGCTGGAAGAGCGTCACGTGCGCGGCACGTCGGGCGAGCTCGGGGACGAGCTGGACGGCGCTCGCGCCGGTGCCCACGACGGCCACGCGTTTGCCGGTGAGGTCGACGTCGTGGTCCCAGCGGGCGGAGTGGAACAGGGGGCCCTCGAACGACTCGAGCCCGGCGATCGCGGGCACGTGCGGCTCGGTCAGGCGACCGCAGGCGAGGACGAGCGAGCGGGCCGCGAGGGGTTCGGCGCCGGTGTCGATCCGCCAGACCGCCTCGGCGGCATCCCACTCCGCGCCGAGCATCGGCGTGCGCAGCCGCAGGCGGTCGCCGAGGCCCTCGCGCGTCGCGACGTCTCGCAGGTACGCGTGGATCTCGCCTCCCGGGGCGAACGTGCGTGACCAGTGCGCATTCGGATGCGCGGAGAGGCTGTAGAGGTGCGCGGGGACGTCGCACGCGACGCCCGGGTACGTGTTGTCGCGCCAGGTGCCGCCGACGTCATCCGCGCGCTCGAGGACGACGAGGTCGTCGCGGCCCGCTCGGCGCAGGGCGCCCGCCATGGCGAGGCCGGCGAAACCGGCACCGACGATCGCCACGTCGATGGTCCTCACCTGCGGGCCCCGTTTCCGAGTGCTGCGGTTCCGGGCGCGACGGCTCCGGGCGCGACGTTCCCGGGTGCTGCGGTACCGGGCGCGACGTGTCCGCCCGCGACCCGGTAGTCGGTCGTCCGCCGGCGGAACGGACGCATGAGGCTCCGGGCCAGGCGCTCGGCGGCCGCGACAGGGAGCTCGAGACCCTGTTCGATGCCCGTGTCGGGGAGCACGCGTCCGTCGTAGAGCGTGCCGCCGAGGTCGTCTCCGCCCGCGCGCAGGAGGACGGCGGCGGCGTCACGGCCCACGCGCGTCCACGGGATCTGCACGTGCGGGATGCTGCCCGACAAGAGTAGGCGCGATACGGCGACCATCGCGCGGTGCTCGTCGAGGGGACTGCGTCCCGCGACCAGGGGGACGTCGCCGCCGGGCAGCGGGATGGGCACGAACTCGGCGAAGCCGCGGGTGTCGGCTTGGATCTCGCGCAGGCGGCGCAGGTGGGCGACGCGCTCTTCGGCCGTCTCGACGTGTCCGTAGAAGAGCACCGAGGTCGAGCGGAACCCCGCCCGGTGCGCCGCGGTGATGCCCTCGACCCAGCGATCGATGTCGAGGTCGCCCGGCGCGACGAGAGCGCGCACCCGCTCGCTGAGGATCTTCACGCCCGTACCCGGCACGGTGTCGACGCCCGCTTCGCGCAGCGCGGCGAGGGCACCGGCGAGTCCGAGTCCGCCGCGGTCCGCGAGATCGCGCACGTCCGCGGGACGGTAGGCGTGGACATGGATGCCGGGAGCCCCGCGCTTCACGGCCCCCACGAGGTCGAGGTAGCCCGACGGGTCTTCATCGGAGCGGAGGGTGCCCTGGATGCAGATCTCGGTGGCGCCGAGGTCGGCCGCGTCGGCGGCGATCGCGGCGGCGTCGTCGAGATCGAACTCGCCCGTTCCCGCGCGGCCGGTGCGCCGGAATCCCGTCGAGGTGAGGTTGCGGTTCTGCACCAGGGTGATGGGTTCGCCCACGGTGTAGCGGCGCGCGTCGTCGGCGGTCGCGGTGAGGGCGTCGAGCTCGGTGCCGGTGGCGCGGAGCAGGCGGGTCCAGTCCGCGTCGTCGAGAGCGAGGGGATCGGATGCCGCCCGCTCCGCGAGCCGCTTCACCCCGGGGTCTCTGCCTTCGGCGTGACGAGCGGAGGAGGAGGGACGAGCGGAGGACGGGAGATCGGCGGAGGATCCTCCCTCCGTCCCTGCCCCTCCCTCTGCCGCGGCGCGCGGGATCACATCGGCCGCGAGCCCCTCGGCATCCGCCAGCGCGTGCACGGGCGCGTGAAGGGCCGGGTCGATCCAGCGCGCGGCATCCTGGACGAACTCGGGATGCGCGGTGAGGCGCTCGCGGAGCGTGTAGCCGTGGGCCGCCGTCTGCGCGGCGAGGTCGTCGATCTGCGGCCAGGGGCGCTCGGGGTTCACGTGGTCGGCGGTGAGCGGAGAGACCCCGCCCCAGTCGTCGATGCCAGCCGCGATCAGGGCACCGAGTTCGCGCGGATCGGACAGGTTCGGCGGCACCTGGATGCGCATGTCGGCACCGAAGACCAGTCGCGCCGTCGCGACGGCGGCGAGATACTCGGCCAGGTCGGCGTCGGGCGCGCCCTGCATGGCCGTGCGGGGCTTCGCGCGGAAGTTCTGCACGATGATCTCTTGCACGTGCCCGTGGCGGTCGTCGAGCTCGCGCAGGGCGACGAGCGACTCCGCGCGGTCGCGCACCGTCTCGCCGATGCCCACGAGGATGCCGGTCGTGAACGGGATGCCGGCGGCCCCGGCGTCGCCGATCACCTTCAGGCGCAGCGCGGGGTCTTTGTCGGGGGAGCCGAAGTGGACCTGTCCCGGCTCCTCGTACAGGCGCCGGGACGTGGTCTCGAGCATCATGCCCATGGACGGCGAGACCGGGCGCAGCGCCTCGAGCTCGTCGGGGTGCATGACGCCGGGGTTGGCGTGCGCGAGCATGCCCGTCTCGGCCGTGATGAGCCGCGCGATGTGGGCGACGTAGTCGATCGTGGAGGCGAAACCGTGCTCGTCGAGCCACACGCGCGCCTCGGGCCAGCGCTCTTCGGGCCGGTCGCCGAGGGTGAGCAGCGCCTCTTTGCAGCCGAGCGCCTGGCCCTGGCGCACGACCGTGAGCACCTGTTCGGGACTCATGTAGGTGGGCTTGCGCAACAGGCTGAGCTGGCCCGGCGTGTCGACGAAGACGCAGTAGTGGCACCGGTCTCGGCAGAGGGTGGTGAGCGGGACGAAGACCTTGCGGGAGTACGTCAGAACCGCGGGACGGCCCGCGCGGGCCAGGCCCTCGTCGCGGAGGGCCCCGGCGACGCGAAACAGGTCGTCGAGCGGGGCGTGCAGAAGCTGCTCGGTCTCGTCGACGTCCGGTCGGTGACCGGCGCTGACGCGCGCGAGAAGATCGTCGATCGATGCGCCTCGGGCCGGTGCGACTCGCGGCGCCACACTGCCCGTACTCATCGCTCCAGGCTATCCCTCGCCTCCGACATCCGGGCCGGGTTCGCGATCGTTGCCGTCTCGTGAGGGTCGTGCCCGGTGGGGATCCGCGAGGGCTGGCAGGATGGATGCCATGGTGACCCTGCTGCTCGACTCGACGCAGCTCGAGGTCGTGCTGTCGCCGACCGAGCGCGCGCTCTCCTTCCGCAAGAACAACATCGTCGTCCCGCGCGAGCACATCGACCGCGTCCAGTTGACCGACGACGCGTGGACGTGGCTCCGCGGCGTCCCGAACCCCGGGATCAACCTCCCGGTGGCGGTCGGGGCGGGGACGTGGAAGTCCGCGGGCGGAAACGACTTCGTCATCATCCGGGGTCGGAAGCCCAGTGTGGTGATCGACCTGACGGGTCACGACGAGTTCGAGCGGCTCGTGCTCACGACCAAGCACGGCGTGGCGTTGCTCAAGGCGCTGCGCCTGGATGTGGCATCCGAGCCCGAAGACGTGGCCGACATCGTCGCCTGACATCCCGCGGGTCGCCGTTACCGGGTTGAGTGTCCACAACACCCGGACGATTTTCTGAGACGTCCGGGTTTCTTGGACACTCAACGACCACTCAACGACGTGACGGCCCACCGCGGAGAAACGCGCTCAGGACGTGAACGAGGCCACCGTGTCCCACGCGAGCTTCACGATGAGGATCGACAGGGTCACGAGGAAGACGATCCGCACGAAACCGCTGCCGCGGCGGGTCGCCATGTGCGCGCCGATGAACCCGCCCGTGACGTTCATCACGGCCATGGCGAGGCCCAGGACGACGAGGATCTCGCCGTGCACGCCGTAGACCGCGAGAGCGGCGAGGTTCGTGGTGAGGTTGGCGATCTTGGCGTTGACGCTCGCCTGGAGGAACCCGTAGCCGAGGACGCTCACGATGAGGATCACGAAGAACGACCCCGTGCCCGGCCCCAGGATGCCGTCGTAGAAGCCGACCGCGAGACCGATCGCCGCCGCCCGCCAGGCGATGGCGGTCGGCGCGCTGTACCGGGGCTCGTGCTCGAGGCCCATCTTGGGCTTCAGGAGCGTGTAGAGCGCCACGGCGATCACGGCCACCAGAACGATCGGTGTCAGCACCTCGCGCGCGATGTAGCGGGAGAGGGCGGCGCCGACCGTGGAACCGGCGTACGCGCCGACGACAAGGGGGAGCAGCAGCACGAGCTGCACCCTGATCTTGCGCAGGTACACCCAACTGGCCGAGAGCGTGCCGAAGAACGACGAGAGCTTGTTGGTGCCGAGGATGAACGGTGTCGCGACGTCTTTCGGGACCCCGACGACCAGGGCCGGCAGCTGGATCAGCCCGCCGCCGCCGACGACCGCGTCGACCCAGCCGGCCACGCCCGCGGCGATGAGCAGGACGACGAGCGCGGCCACCGAGACGGGGAGCCACTCGGCGATCACCGGTCCATCGAGCACGGTTGATTCTCACCGACGCGGTCGGCGGCGCCAAATGCGCTGAGCGCGCGGACCTCAGTCGATGTCGCGACGCCAGGTCGTGAAGAGGCCGATCACGAGGAAGACCACCGCGTACGCCAGCAGCACCAGACCGCCGACCCACCAGTCCAGCGAACCCGAGCCGCCGGCCGACATCGCGCCGAAGATCGTCTTTCCCACGAGCGCGTCGCTCGCGGCGCTGGGGAACCACTTCACGACGTCGCTGAAGCCCGAGACGAGCCCGCCCAGGGTGCGCACGATCGGCTCGATGAAGAGAGTGACGGCGAGGACGATGACGATCGCGGCGACCTGGTTGCGCACCACGGTGCCGACGCCGATCCCGACCACGGCCCACAGCGCGAACGCGAGCAGCATCCGTCCGATGAGCGTCCAGGTGTCGGACGAGCCGAGTTCGGGGTCGACGCCGAAGATGCTCAGGACACCGGCGCCCGCGGCGACCGCGGCGGCGGATCCGAGGATGCCGTAGAGCAGGCCGACCACGATCCCCACGAAGAACTTCCCCCCGAGGACGACCCCGCGACGCGGGGTGGCGAGGAACGTCGGGGTGAGCGTCTTGTGGCGGAACTCGGTCGTCACCATGAGGGTGCCGACCAGCAGCGGGAAGACGTAGCCGACTCCGCTCGCGGAGCTGTAGACGAGACCCGCGAGCCCGTCGGTCTGCGGGGTGGGCCCGCTGCCCGTGAGCCGGCCGGAGGCGACACCGCCGAAGACGAGGGCAAGCACCCCGGCGGTGAAGGCGACGTAGACCACGAGCACGATCGCGAGCACCCACCACCCGGCGGTGGAGAACTGCTTGGTGTACTCGGAACGCGTGACGGCGACGAGGCTCATCGCTGCACCTCCGTGTTGTCGGACGCTGCGTGGTCGGGCGTGGGCGAAGGCGGCACCACGTCGATGACCCCCGTGGATGCCACGGAGTACGACGACCGGGGCGCCTCCGGCTGCGCGGCGACAGGCGGTGCCGGAGTCGGGGCCGCGGGCGGGGTGGCGACCGACACCATCGCGGTGGAGGGCGCCGGCTCGGGAACGGACTGCACGGGGGCAGCGGCGGGCACCGGGTCGGGCGCGGGCGCCGGGGGCTCGGCATCCGGAACTCCGGCGGTGGGGGCGACGGCCGGAACCTCGGGGGCCGGGACCGTGGTGCCGCCCGCGCTCGCGTGCACGCGCACGCCGCTGACGAGCTCGAGGAAGATGTCCTCGAGGCTCGCGCCCTTGCTCTGCAGGTTCGACAGTGCGATGCCGGCCCCGGCGGCGAGGGCGCCCACCTCGACCGGCTCGAGGTGGCGGATCGTGAAGCCGTTGCGCAGCAACTGGTACGGGATGCCGCGCTCGTCCAGCAGGGCGGACAGCGCCGCGCGGTCCGGGGCGTCGACGACGGTGGCGTACTCGTCGGGGTCGGCGAGGTCTTCGACGCCGCCCTGGAAGACGAGACGGCCGTGCGAGATGATCAGCAGCGCGTCGACGGTCTGCTGCACCTCGGCGAGCAGGTGCGAGGAGATGAGGACGGTGCGTCCCTCTTCGGCGAGGTGACGCAGCAGCGAGCGCATCCACCGGATGCCCTCGGGGTCGAGACCGTTCGTGGGCTCGTCGAGCACGAGCACGCCCGGGTCGCCGAGGAGCGCCGTGGCGAGGCCCAGGCGCTGGCGCATGCCGAGCGAGAATCCGCCGACGCGGCGTCCGGCGACATCGGCGAGGCCGACCAGGCCCAGCACCTCGTCGACGCGCGAGGTCGGGAGCTTCGCGGCGCGCGCGTACACCTTGAGGTGGTTCGCGGCGGAGCGGCCGGGATGGAAGCTCGAGGCTTCGAGGGCCGCGCCGACCGTCTGCAGGGGCGAGGCGAGATCGGCGTAGCGCTGACCGCCGATCGTGGCGGTGCCCGACGTGGGGCGAACCAGGCCGAGCAGCATGCGCAGCGAGGTGGTCTTGCCGGCGCCGTTCGGCCCCAGGAAGCCGGTGACGAGACCGGGTTCGACGCGCGCGTCGAGGGAGTCGACGGCGGAGACCGCACCGAACCGTTTGGTCAGGCCGGTGAGTTCGAGCACCTGTCCCTCGGGCATGCGGCACCTTTCGTTCGGCGGGCGTTCTTGCCCATCTTCCCCGATCCGGGGCCGAAAACGCACGTCCGGACGGGCGGAGGGCCCGCGAGGCGCCTGTGTAACGTGGCAGCGTGAACGCTCAGCGAGCCGACGACGACCCCGTGTGGGCGGAAGCCCTCCGCGGTGTCGGGCATCTGACCCTCAACCGACCGCGGGCCATCAACGCCCTCGGGCTCGACATGATCCGCGACCTCGCCGCGGCCCTCGACCGGTGGCAGGACGACACCGACATCGAGCTGATCCTGCTCGACGGAGCCGGCGAGCGGGGCTTCTGCGCGGGCGGCGATGTCCGCGCGCTGCACGGGCTTGTCGTGGAGGGCCGGGTCGACGAGGTGCACACCTACTTCCGCGAGGAGTACGCGCTCGACCACCTCATCGCGACCTACCCGAAGCCCGTCGTCGCGATCGCGGACGGGGTGACCATGGGCGGCGGCATCGGCCTCGCGGGTCACGCCGCGATCCGCATCGTCACCGAGAACTCGCTTCTCGCGATGCCCGAGACCCGCATCGGCTTCACCCCCGACGTGGGCGGCTCCTGGCTGCTCTCCCGCGCGCCCGGCCGGCTGGGCGAATACCTCGGGCTGACCGGGGCGACGATGGATGCCGCCGACGCGATCTACGCGGGATTCGCCGACCACCTGGTGCCCACGGCCCACCTGCCGGCTCTTTACGACGCGTTCCAGGTGCGGGCGGATCCGGCGAGTCCCACCGAGCTGGTGCTGCTGTTCGACGAGACTGCGGGCCCCTCCCGCCTGGAGGCTGCGCGACCGTGGATCGATGACGCGTTCGCCGCCGATGACGTCCACGGCATCCTGGAGCGCCTCCGCGCGCGTCCCGAGGCCGAGGCGCACGAGACGGCTGAGCTGCTGGCCGCATCCGCGCCGACGGCCGTCGCGGTGACGCTCGCCGCCGTCCGCCGGGCGCGGACGCTCCCGGATCTGCGGGCCGCGCTCGCGCAGGAGTACGGTCTGGTCATGTGGTTCGCCCAGACCCAGCCCGACCTGGTCGAGGGCATCCGCGCGCAGCTCATCGACAAGGACCGGTCACCGACGTGGTCGCCGGGGCGGCACGAGGACCTCGGGCCCGAGGTCGTGGCATCCGCCCTCGCCCACGAACCCGCGACGCCGCTCTGGTGAGACGCCCGTGACCCGCAGAACGCGTCGGTGGTCGGTCGGGCATCTGCTCGACGGTTTCTTCTTCGTGTTCGCGGGTCTCGCCGCCATCTGGCTGGCGTATCTGAGCCTCACACAGGCGTTCCAGGTGGGGTGGGCGGGCGTGCTGCTGGCGATCGCTTTCTGGGGGCTTCTCGCCTATCTCGTGCTGCCGCGCCTGCACCGGATCCTCACGACGATCTACGTGCCCGACTACTTCATGGGGCGCACGCGCACCTCTGACGGGCTGCTCGGCGACCCGGTCAACCTCGCCGTGCTCGGCGAACGGGAGGACATCGAACGCGCGATGGCCGAGGCCGGCTGGATCGCCGCCGACCCGGTGGGGTGGGGCTCCTCGTGGCGGATCGTCACGTCGACGCTGCGGCGACGCAGCTACCCGACGGCTCCGGTGAGTCCGCTGTTCCTGTTCGGGCGCATGCAGGACCTCGCCTACCAGCAGGAGGTCGCGGGCTCTCCGGCGCAGCGCCACCACGTCCGTTTCTGGCAGTGCCCCGACGGGTGGCTGCTGCCGGGCGGGCGCCGGGTGGACTGGCTCGCGGCCGGCACGTTCGATCGGGCCGTCGGACTCTCGCTCTTCACGCTCCAGGTCACGCACCGCATCGACGCCGACACCGACATCGAGCGCGACCACATCGTCGAGAGCGTGACGCGCGTGCCCGGGGTGGGGGTCGACGTGATCCGCGACTTCGCGACCGGCTACCACTCGCGAAACGGCGGGGGAGACAGCATCACGACCGACGGCGACCTGCCGATCCTCGACGTCCGTTCGGTCCGGATTCCGGATGCCGAGATCCCGGATGCCGAGATCCCGGATGCCACGATCCCCGGGCACGCGGCCCGAGGCGCGGGCGACGTGGGGGCGCCGCGGTGAGTGCGCAGCGGCATCCGCGCAAGCGTGCGGCCTTCGAACCCCTCGCGCCGCCGGTGGTGCGCAATCCGCGGATGCGGCGGCCGGCCGCCACCGTCGCGGGCGGCGTGCTCGTGCTGCTGCGCGCGATCTCCGGTGCGGTCTGGGGAGCCTCGGTCGCTTTCGGTCTGCCGCCGTGGTTGAGGTCGGTCTCCGGCTTCGCGAACGGCGACAACACGATCCCCACCGATCAGACGATCGACGACCTCGGCATCGGCATCGAGGCGTTCGTCGGGATCATCGCCGTCATCTTCCTCGTGCAGGTGGTGTTCGGCATCCTGCTGCTGTGGGGGAGCAACGTCGCCCGGGTGATCGTCATGATCGTGTCGACGATCTCGATCGCGACGGCGTTCGTGAGCTGGTGGGAGACGGGCGTCGAGATCACCGTCGCGACGAGCCTCGTCACGCTCGCGCTGGACATCCTCGTGCTGCTCGCGCTGTCGAGTCGGGATGCCGCGGCCTTCGCGCGGCGCAACGAGAAGCGCCGCTGACCCTCACCGGCCAGGCGCTCCCGGGGCTCGTCCCGGCGCGGCGGGTTAGCCTGAGAGGCGCCGCGCACGCGCGCGGCGGAGGGGATGACGCAGGTGTTCGACAGTCCGATGTCGGTCTCGGCTTACGAGGTGCTTCGCGTGACGGTCGACGTCGACGACGACACCCTGCGCCGGGCCTACCGCACGCGCCTGCGCGAGACGCACCCCGACACCGGGGGCGACGCGGCCCTCTTCGTGCAGGTCCAGCGCGCGTGGGAGCTCGTCGGAACGCCCGAGGCGCGCGCGGCCTACGACCGCGGCCGCGGATCCTCGTCCGGCGAATGGGGCGCGGGGCCGGCGGCATCCGCTCCCTCCCGTCCGGCTGACACGCGCCCGCGGGCGCGCTCGCACGGGCAGCCCGGGGGCTGGCGGCGCGAGCGGTATCTGTCGCTGATCCGCGAGTGGGTCGGGCGCGGGGTCGACCTCGCGGATCCGTACGACCCGGCGCTCGTGCGCTCGGCGCCTCCCGAGATCCGGCACATCCTCGCCGACGCGCTCGCCGAGGAGGAGACGGCGCGACTCGTCGCGGAGCTCGGCATGGGGTACACGGTGTGGCACGACGTGTTCGCCGACCGTGACGGGCGGGATCCGGAGCAGAAGATCGATCACCTCGTGCTCGGTCCCAGCGGGCTGTACGCGATGCTGAGCGAGGACTTCGGGGGGCCGGTGGGCGTCCGGCGCGGAGAGATCTCGGGGGCGAACGTGATCGGCTCTCCCGTCACGCAGCTCGTCTCCCGCGCCCGGGTCGTCGCGCGGGCGGCGGGGGTGCGCTTCAGCGGGGCGATCGTCGTGCTGCCGGATGACGCCGTGCTCGACGCGATCACCGACCTCGGCAAGGTGCGGGGGATGCCCGTGGCGCTCGTGACCCGCAGCGCTCTGACGACGCTGCTCCGGCGGGGGATTCCCGGCGCGCGCGAGGTCGGCGGCACGGAGCTGTTCGACATCCGCACGCGCCTGCAGCAGCGGGTGCGGCACGTCTGACGCCCGGACGTGCCCGCGCGCGTGCGCCTAGGGTGGGGGCATGAGTACCGACGAAACCCCGGACGCCCCCGGATCCGAGGACGCGGCGTCCGACATGAAGCGCAAGTTCCGTGAGGCGCTGGAGAAGAAGAACGGGCAGCAGCGCACAGGTCAGGCGCACCTCGACGGCAATTCCGCGGTGCACGGGACGCACGCTGCCGTGACGAAGCGCGAGTTCCGCCGCAAGAGCGGCTGATCGGCGAGCCCGCGTACGGCGCCCGTTCGCGGCGTCTCGTTCGCGGCGCCCCTCGTTACACCGGCTGCCGGAGCGGCGCCTCGAAGAACGCGAGCTCGAGGGCCATCGAGCGGTCGTAGGCCGCGGCCATCGCGGCCCGGACGGTGGGGGATGCCGTGCGCGCGGCGGCATCCGTGATCTTGGCGGCGGTGGCCGAGGAGGCCGCGAACCGCTCGTCGCCGTACGCCGTGAGCCAGTCCGCGTAGGGATGGTCGGCGTCGAACGTGCCGCGCCAGCGGACGCCGATGTCGGTGTAGAGCACGAAGCACGGCAGGATCGCGGCCACCAGGATCGCGTACGAGCCCGAGGCGGATGCCGCGTGCAGGTGGTCGGTGTAGTCGAGGGTCGATGCCGCGGGCTCGAGTCCTATCGGGTCGACGTGCGACTGGTGGAGCGCGGCTTCCTCCTCGAGGCACGACACCGAGGCCGCGGCCCAGAAGCGCTGTTCGTCGACCGAGGGCGCCAGCGCCGCGGCTCTCGCGAGGACGCGCGCGTACTCGCGCAGGTACAGCAGGTCCTGGCCGAGATACCACGCGAACGCGGCGCGATCGAGGTCTCCGGATGCCAATCCCCGCACGAACGCGCAGGCGTCGACGTCGGCTCGGGTCGAGGCGGTGGCATCCCAGCGCTCCGTGCTCCACGAACGGCCGAGGTCCCCGCTGGCCACGTCGATGTACGGGCGGAGTTCGTGCAGGTGGTCGATCGGGCCGTTGCCGTGGCCGACGCGGAGGGCTTCGGCGTGCTCGAGGGCTCCGGTGAGCCACTGCTTCGCGCGCTCCAGGGCCGCGGGCCACGGGAGGCCGTGGGCGGCGAGGGTGGCCATCGCGGACGACAGCGAGCAGCCGGTGCCGTGCGTGTGGCGTGTGGCGACGCGGCGTCCCGGCACCGGGTGCGCACCGGCGGTGTCGACGATGGCATCCGGGCTCTGTGCGCCGCCCAGGTGGCCGCCCTTCAGCAGGACGGTGGTGACGGCTCTCTCGGCGAGGGTCTGGGCCTGTGCGACGGCGGCGTCCCACGTGGTCGCGACGGGCGCGTCGACGAGGACCGCGAGCTCGGGGAGGTTGGGGGTGACCAGGTCGGCGCGCCGACAGAGCGCGCGGACCGCGGCTTCGGCGTCGCCGTCGAGGAGCCGGTCGCCGCTGGTCGCGACCATGACCGGGTCGAGGACCACGAGCGGCGGGCGCACCGCGGCGAGCCAGGCGTCGACCGTCGCGACGACGTCGGCCGAGCCGAGCATTCCGATCTTGACCGCGTCGATCTCGACGTCGTCGCTGACCGCGCGCAGCTGCGCGTCGAGGAACGCCGTCGGCGGCACGTGCACTTCGCGGACGCCGAGGGTGTTCTGGGCGACGAGCGCGGTGACGACGGCCATGCCGTAGCCGCCGAAGGCGGCGATGGACTTGAGGTCGGCCTGGACGCCGGCTCCCCCGGTGGGATCGGTGCCGGCGATGCTGAGGACGCGGGGGATCATGCGGCGGCCGCTCGGAGCTCGCGCACGACCGCGCCGGGATCGTCGGCCGCGCACACGGCGGAGACGACGGCGACCCCCGCCGCTCCCGCGCGGCGCAGGGCGGCGACGTCGTCGACGCCGATGCCGCCGATCGCGACGCACGGTAGCGCGGTGGATGCCGCCAGCTCGGCGAATCCGTCGACGCCGAGCGGCTGCGGGTGGTCGGGTTTCGTCGCGGTGGCGCGGATGACGCCCACGCCGAGGTAGTCGACCGTTCCCTCCGGGAAGGCGGCGGCCGCGGCGAGGTGCGCCGGGGTGTTCGCCGTCCAGCCCACGAGGGCGTCGGGTCCGAGGAGGGCGCGTGCGGCATCGACGGGAAGGTCGCTCTGTCCGAGGTGGATGCCGTCGACCCGCGCGCCCCGGTCGCGCGCCGCCAGCACGATGTCGAGGCGATCATCGACGACGAAGGTGCAGCGTCCCGCGACGACGTCGGCGAGGTCGAGGGTCCGGGCGAAGAGTTCTCCGCCGGAGGCGAGCTTGTCGCGCAATTGGACGACGGTGACGCCGGCGCCGACGGCCGCATCGACGATGTCGCGCAGGCGCGAGAACGGCACGCGGTGGTCGGTGACGAGGTGGAGCGACAGGTCGGTCATCGCGCGATCTCCACGCGGCCGTCGAGGTCGGCGGGCTGGACGCGGGCGAGCTCGTCGAGGAAGGCGACGGCGAACGATCCCGGCCCTCGGGCTCCGGATGCCGCCCGCTCCGAGGCCACGGCCCAGACGGCGCTCGCTGCGATCGCGGCGTCGAACGGTTCGCTGACGGTCGCGAAGGCCGCCATCGCGGCGCCCAGGGCGCAGCCGCCGCCGGTGACCTTGGTCAGCAGGACGCTTCCGCCGGGGACGCGGGCCGTGCGGGTGGCATCCACGATCAGGTCGGTCTCGCCGGAGACGGCGACCGTGCCGCCGGTGCGCGCGGCGAGGGCGCGGGCGGCGTCGACGGCGTCGTCGGCGCTGTCGGTCGCGTCGACGCCGCGCCCGCCCGCACCGGCGCCGGCCAGGGCGAGGATCTCGGACGCGTTGCCGCGGATGATCGCGGGCCGCGCGTCGAGCAGCTCGTGGGCGAGTGCCGTGCGCACGGGGAGGGCTCCGACCGCGACGGGGTCGAGCACCCAGGGGGTACCCGCCGCGACCGCCTCGCGCGCGGCGTGGCGCTGCTCGGCGGTGGGGGTGCCGAGGTTGACGAGCACGCCGCCCGCGATGCCCGCGAACATTCCGGCCTCGCCGGGGATGTCGCACATCGCGGGAGCTGCGCCGAGGGCGAGCAGGGCGTTGGCGGTGAAGTTCGTCACCACCGCGTTGGTGATGCACTGCGTGAGCGGCGCGGCCTCGCGGAGGAGAGCCAGCGCTTTCGCGGGGGCTTCCCCGGGGCCGGAGGCAGTGGCGGACGGAGACGACGACGTGCGAACGACCATTCGCGACATCCCTTCGCTAGTACGAACTAGATCAGGTTCGACGGGTGTGTTCTCAGCCCTGGCGGGCACCCCGTGTCACTGCGGGCGACGCTAGCACAGAGGTCCTGCGTGGGGTTGCGCGGTGGATTCCGCGGCCGGGTTACGCGGCGGGTTACGGCCGGGGGCCGGGGCTCGCCCGACGCGTGTGGGGTCGACGTGAGTTGCGGGTGCGGGTGGGGATCCGGTGCGTGTGTGGTGGGCGGCTGTGCGCGTGCGACTTGCGTGTGCAGCCGCGGGTGGGGTGCGTGCGGGGTGTGGCGGCGCGCGAGCGGTAGCAGCTGAGCGGGATCGCGGCGGCACGAGCGGGCGCAAGCGTGGTGGTGCGCGGGTGAGCGCAAGCGGTAGTGCGTGGGCGAGCGCAAGCGGTGGTGCGCGGGCGAGCGCAAGATCGGTGGTGCGTGGGCGGGCGCACGCGGTAGTACGTGGGCGAGCGCAAGCGCGGTAGTGGGTGCGCGGGTGTGAGGGATCGGTTCAGAACGGGGCATGGTCGGGTTCGGGTTCGGGTTCGGGTGGGTCGTCGGGGAGGAATTTGATGGTGGGTGAGTAGGGGAGGGGTTCGTCGCGGTAGGTGCGGCCGGTGGGGCTTGTCCATTCGAGGATTCCGTCGGGGAGTTGGGTGACGCTCCAGCGGGTGAATTGTTTTTGGGTGTGGTGTCGTTGGCAGAGGTGGGCGAGGTTTCGGATGTGGGTGGGGCCGCCGAGGGCGTAGTCGAGGGTGTGGTCGATTTCGGAGCGGATGGCGGGGACGGTGCATCCGGGCCATCGGCAGTGGCGGTCGCGGGCGCGGAGGTACCGGTCGATCGCGGTGGTGCGGTGGTAGGTGTCGGTGTGCAGCACGGCCCCGGTGATGGGGTGGGTGATCACGCGATCCCAGGGGGTGGTGGTGGATTCGGTGAGGGCGCGGGCGGTGTCGGCGTCGAGGGGACCGTGTCCGATGAGTTCGGCGGGGTCGGTGTTCTCCTGCTGCGGGGTGAGCATGGTCAGGGCGGGCACGACGACTTGGACGCGGGCGCGGATGGTGCCGAGGGTGCCGGGTCCGTCGTCGGTGCGGGTGGGGTCGGCGTCGGGGGCGGCGGTGAGCAGGAGGTCGGCGAGGACGTCGGCGCGCAGTTGCGCGGTGGTGCGCTCATCCGTGGCCGTGAGGGGGGTGTCACCGCGGGTGTCGATGATCGCCCGGGCTTGCTGGGTGAGGCGGTCGTAGATGCCGACGGCCAGGACCGTGGGGAGGGTGGCGACGAGGTCGGACATGCCGTCCTGCCCGGTCACGACCCGCACGCACCGGGTGTCACGGCCCCGCTGGTGGCGTTCGGTGATGGTCGTGGGCTGCAGGGTCTCGGCCAGCACGGCCAGGCGGGTGCGGAGGCGGCCGGGGCTGAGGCCTTCGGCGGTGGCCACGGCGAGGGCGTCGAACTCGGCACGGACCTCTACCGGTAAGGGGGCACCGATCTCGAGGATCGCGTGCACGTGGGCGCGGGTGATCGCCCCCTGCTCCCACGCGGTGAGGGTGCCCGGGTAGTCATCGACGAGGGTCATGGCGCGACCGATCTGGGTCTGCACCGTGCGGTCGGAGACATGCTCGGCCGTCGCGATCTCGGACGCGACCTCCCGCAACGCCATCTCCGCCACCCGCGACGACACCGGCCGCTCCCCCATCACATCCAGGGCGAGATGCCCCGCCTCCGCCAACGCACGCATACGCGCCACCTCCGCCGCAGCGAGCACCGCACCCGTGCGGAGCACCTCGCCGAGCACCGCGGACAGGGCCCGCGGCCCCCCACCCGCGGGTGTCGATGAGACGTTCATGAACATGTTTGCATGCTAGCGAGGGGGTCCGACATTGCCGGGGCCTCAGCAGCCCCGATGAGGACGAATCCGGACATTGCTCCGATGTGCAGGAGTGGTCCCGAGGCGTCGGTGTGCGCTGCTCGGAGCGTCCGGCGTGGGTGACGTGAGCGGGGCGACCGGCGTGGGTGACGTGAGCGGGGCGGCTGGCCGGGCTTCACCGCACACGGCCTGCCCGCCGCGGCATCCATGACGCTGTTTGCAACCGCGACCGCGACCGCGGCCCGAGCCGCCCCTCAGCCCCGCCGCACAGCGCCCAACCGCAAACCTCGCTCCGCCGCAGAGCTCCCCGCCCCGCGGCCCGAGCCGCCGCAGAGCTCTCCGCCGCAGATCTCCCCACCGCAAAGCTCGCCCGCGAAGCTCAGCCGCCCAGCGCCGCCCGAACCAGCTCCACGGCATCACCCGGTGCGACGCCCAGCCGGCGCACGGTGTCGACGTACGCGCGCGCAGCCTGAGCCGCCTGCGCCGCCGCGGAATCCCGGCCGCGCACGACCGTCCCGGCGCGACCGCGGGTCTCGACGTAGCCCGCTTCCTCGAGCTCCTTGTACGCGCGGGCGACCGTGTTCGCCGCGAGCCCGAGGTCGGCCGCGAGCGTGCGGACCGGCGCGAGGCGCGTCCCCGCGACGACGGAACCGACGTCGATCGCGGCGATGATCTGCGTCCGGACCTGCTCGTACGGCGGCATCGGAGAGGTGGCATCCACTCGGATATCCACGCTCATCAGCCGTTCAGCCCGAACAGGTCGAGGGGGTGCGTCAGTCTCCACCACGGGTCGGGCGGATCGATCGTGCTCGACAGCTGCGCGTCGACCGTGTCGGTGTTGAGGGGCCCGGTCACCGTGAGCGTGCCGACGGTGTCACCGGACGTGCGGGAGTCGCCGAGGTCGAACTGTGTCACGGTCTCGGCGACGGCGCTGTTCCAGAGGACGACCGTGGCGTCCGCGGTCGTGACGACATCGGCATCCTGTCCCCAGAGTGTCTCGACGCGACCGATCACCGTGCCCGACGTCACCGACGGGCGCGGCTGCAGTTCCTCCGCGATGCGGGCGTAGAGGTCGCGGCTGGCCTGGTTGCGCTCGTCGGGTCCGGGCTGGCCGAGGACCGCGGCGTACGCGCGCACCGTCACGGTGCCGATGGTGAAGTCCTTCGCCGACAGGAGGTTCCACGCGTCGAGGGTCCCCGTCTTCACCCCCACCACGCCGGGGTCCGCGAGCAGCGGGTTGCCGTTCTTGAACGACCCGGCGCCGGGCAGGGTGAGCTCGGGCGTCCGGACGATCTCGGCGATGACCGGGTTGGCGAGCGCCTTCTCGGCGAGGGCGATGAGGGCCGCCGGGGTCGCGGTGTTGCCGGCCTCGATTCCCGTCGGGTTCACGATCGTGATGCCCGTGATCCCCCGCTCCGCGAGATACGCGTTCGCCGCCGCGGCGAAATCGGCGTTGGAGGGGAAGAGATCGGATGCCAAGCGCTGGGCGTAGTTGTTCGCGGACGCGATCAGCATGCCCTGGAGCATCTGCAACTCGGTCAGGCTGCCGTCCACGGGCACGTCGAGGGAGGACTCCCCGCGCGCCCGGTACTGCCAGTAGTCCGCGCTGTCGGCCTGCGTGAAGGCGTACGAGGGGCCCTGTTCGCCCGGTGCCAGGGGGAGACGATCGAGCACGACGAGAGCGGTCACGATCTTGGTGATGCTGGCGATCGACTCCGGGGCGCTTGCGGACGACGAGAGCTCGCCGGGCACGCCCTCGAGCGCGATCGCAGCCTCCCCCTGCGCGGGCCAGGCGGGGTCGGCCGGGGGTGCCGCCGTGGGCTGGACGGCCACGGATCGGACCGTGGGCTGAACCGCCGAGAGCGGCCACAGCAGCGTCGCGGCGGTGTACGCGCCGACGAGCAGGAGCAGGAGGACCGTCGGGATGACCGTCGCGGGGCGAAGGGCCCTGCGCCGACGACGCCCGGCGAGGAGATCGACGGACCGTCCGGTGGCGCCGGACACGACGAACGTGGGGGCGGGGCGCGGCGCACCGGCGGCGTCCGGGTCGACCCACCCGAGCGCGCCGAGGGCGGCCGCGGTGGGTTCCGCCGGGGGAGCCGAAACGGCGGGGACGGATGCCGCCGGCGCGGGCTGCGTGGGCGCCGCGGCGTCGACGGAATGAGGTGTGGATGCCGCGGGCCCGGCCTGTGTAGGCGCTGCGGCGTCTGCTGAAAGAGGTGTGGATGCGGCCGGCGCTGCCTGCGTGGGCGCTGCGGAATCAGGCGCGGATGCCGCCGGCGCTGCCTGTGCGGGCGTTGCGGCGTCAGCCGAATCAGATGTGGATGCCGCGGGCCCGGGCCCGGCGGGAGAATCGCCGTTCGGGGCTTCGGTCTCGGGCGTCGAGGGCGACGAATCAGCGGGCAGATCGGCGGAGTCGCGCGCGGCTCGCCGCGTGGCCGGAGTCTGCTCGTTCACCCGCCCACGCTACCCCGGGCGTCCCCCTATACTCGTCAGCACAACCACGGGAGTCCGGTGAGCCGGGCTGAGAGGAAGCGAATCCACGCTTCGACCGTCGAACCTGATCCGGATCATGCCGGCGCAGGGAGGAGAACACATGCACACGTCCACGTCTGCGCGCACGGCCCCGGCCGTGGCATCCGCGTCCCGGTTCTCGTGGCGGGTCGTCGACATCGTCGTCGCCGCCGTCCTCGGAGTCGCGATCGGTCTCGTCTTCTGGGGCTGGAACACCGTCGGCGGCCTCTGGTTCGCCGCGATGGACGGTCTGACCCCCGGCCTCGGCGGCATCGCCGTCGGCATCTGGCTCATCGGGGGCGTGATCGGCGGGCTGATCATCCGCAAGCCGGGTGCCGCGCTGCTCGTCGAGCTCATCGCGGCCGTCGTCTCAGCGTTGATCGGCAACGTGTGGGGCGTCACCACGATCTTCTCCGGCCTCGCCCAGGGACTCGGCGCGGAGCTGATCTTCCTCGCGTTCCTCTACCTGCGCTTCACCCTGCCCGTGGCGATGCTCGCCGGCGCCGGCGCCGGTGTCGGCGCGTGGGTCCTGGAGCTGTTCCTGACGCCGAATCTCTCGAAGACGGTCGAATTCAACCTCACCTACCTCGGCACGCTCGTCGTCTCGGGCGCTCTCCTGGCCGGTCTCGTCGGATGGCTCCTCGTGCGCGCGCTCGCCGCGACGGGGGCGCTCAGCCGGTTCGCCGCCGGGCGGGAAGCGCGCCGCGACGTCTGATGGCGGCCCCCGCACGCGTCGACGTCGAGGGCTGGGGGTGGCGCTACGCCGGCCGCAAGCTCCCCGCCACGCGTGACGTCGACCTGACGATCGAGCCCGGCGAGCGGGTTCTCCTGCTCGGCGCCTCGGGAGCCGGCAAGTCGACCCTGCTCGCGGGCCTGGCCGGACTCCTCGGCGGCAGCGACGAAGGAGAGGCCACGGGGCGGATCCTCGTCGACGACCGTGCTCCCGAGGGGCAGCGAGGCCGCATCGGTCTCGTGCTGCAGGATCCCGAGGCCGGGATCGTGCTGTCGAAGGTGGGCGACGACGTGGCGTTCGGCTGCGAGAACCTCGGTGTGCCGCCGGCGGAGATCCCGGCGCGGGTCGCGGAGGCCGTGGCATCCGTGGGTCTGTCCGTTCCCCTCGATCGCCCGACGAAGGCGCTGTCGGGTGGGCAGAAGCAGCGTCTGGCGCTCGCGGGGGTGCTCGCGATGCGTCCGGGACTGCTCCTGCTCGACGAGCCCACGGCCAATCTCGACCCCGAGGGCGTTGCCGAGGTGCGCGCCGCCGTGGAGCACGTCGCCCGCGCCGACGGGACGACCGTCGTGCTGATCGAGCATCGCACCGCGGTGTGGGCGGACCTCATGACCCGCGTGGTCGTGCTCGCGCCCGGCGGGGGCGTGCTCGCCGACGGCCCGCCCGACCGGGTGTTCGCCGTGCACGGCGACGCGCTCGCCGCGGCGGGGGTGTGGGTGCCGGGGCGTCCGGTCGAGCTGCCGGTGCTTCCGCCGCTCGAGATCCCGGATGCCGCCCTCTCGACGTCGGCGCTCTCGATCGGACGCGAGAAGCGCACGGTCGTCGCCGCGGACCTCGGCCTGGCCGTACCGCGCGGGGCCGCAACGGTGATCACCGGCCCCAACGGGTCGGGCAAGTCGACTCTCGCCCTGACCCTCGCCGGGCTCCTGCCCGAGCTGTCGGGAGAGGTCGTGGCCGCGGAGTCCCTCGCGGCTCGCGGCATCCGTCGTCCCTCTCGGTGGCGCTCGACCGAGCTGCTCACGCGCATCGGCACGGTGTTCCAGGAGCCGGAGCACCAGTTCCTCGCGCCGACCCTCCGCGACGAGCTCGCCGTCGGACCGAGGGCCCTGCGGATGCCGGCGGCCGAGGTCGACGCGATCGTGGACGAGCTTCTCGAGCGGTTGGATCTGGCATCCCTCGCTCTGGCGAACCCCTTCACGCTCTCGGGGGGACAGAAGCGGCGCCTGTCGGTCGCGACGGTGCTCGCGGCCTCGCCCGAGGTGATCGTGCTCGACGAGCCGACGTTCGGGCAGGACCGCCGAGGGTGGAGCGAGCTCGTCGCCCTGCTGCAGCGCGAGGTCGCGCGGGGACGCACGGTCGTCGCGGTCACCCACGACGCCGATGTCGTGCGGCACCTGGGCCAGCACCGGATCGTGCTCGGAGCCGCGGCGTGACCGCGGCGGCCGTCGCCCCGCGCACCGCGTGGCTCGACGGCGTCAACCCGGTGACGAAGGTCGCGATCGTGGTGCTGCTGGCCCTGCCGCTGTTGATCACGGTCGACGCGGTGAGCGCGGCCACGGCTCTCGCGCTCGAGCTGCTGTGCGTTCCGATGACGGGCTTGGCGTATCGCGTGGTGTTGAAGCGCCTCGTACCCGTGCTCCTGTTCGCGCCGATCGCTGCGGTCAGCATGCTGTTGTACGCGCGCCCGGGCGGGACCGTCTACGGCACGTTCCTCTTCGCGACGATCAGCGACGACTCGCTCGCGCTGTCGTTCGCGGTGTTGCTGCGCGTCGTCGCGCTCGCGCTGCCGATGATCCTGCTGTTCGCCCGGACCGATCCGACCGAGCTCGCCGACGCCCTGTCGCAGGTCGCGAAGCTTCCGAGCCGCTTCGTGCTCGGCGTGCTCGCGGGCGCGCGGACGGTCGGGCTGTTCGTCGACGACTGGCGCACGATGACTCTCGCCCGGCGCGCCCGCGGCCTCGGGGATCGGGGCGCACTGCGCCGCTTCTTCTCGATGGCGTTCGTGCTGCTGGTCTTCGCGGTGCGCCGCGGGACGACGCTCGCCACCGCGATGGAGGCCCGCGGATTCGGCGCCGACGTCGAGCGCACATGGTCGCGCCCCTCGACCCTGTCGCGTCGGGATGCCGTCGCCCTCGCCGGCTCCCTCGCGCTCGTGGCCGTGGCGCTCACCGCCGCCGTGGTGTCGGGGGCGTTCCGCGTGGTGGGGACGTAGGCCGCGGCGCGGGCGTCGTGTCCTCGTGTCGCGCGGGAGTGGCGCTCGTGTCGCGCGGGCGTCGCGCTCGTGTCGCGCTCGCGCCGCGCCGCCTCGTGAGAGGTGAGTGTCCAAAACACCCGGACACTTTTCGAGTTCGTCCGGGTGTTTTGGACACTCAACAGGGTTCGGCGGGTCCGGGGCGCGGGAGCGGACGCGGGGCGCCGGGGTGCGGGAGCGCGGGGGAGGTAGCGCGGGGCGCGGGAGCGCGGCGGAGGTAGCGCGCGGGCGCGGAGCGCGGGGGAGGGAGCGCGGGCGTCAGGTCCCGTTCCAGAGAGCCTGGTAGAACGCCAGACGGGTGGCATCCGGAGCCACCCCGTAGGCGGTGAGGAGGGCCTCCTCCCAACCGGGGCCGTAGTTCCACCCCGTCGAGAGGGTCGCGGCGGCGAGGTCGGCCCAGCGGTCCGCCACGCCGAGCGCGCCGAGGTCGACGTGCGCCGTCCACTCTCCGTCGTCGCCGAGGAGCGTGTTCGGTGCACAGGCGTCGCCGTGGCAGACGACGAGCCGGTCGATCGGCGGGGCGTCGTACAGTTCGACGGGAACCTGGATGCCGCGGCCGGCGGCGTTCGCGAGACGGTCGGGCACCGTCCACGAGAACGGACACTCCGCCACCGGCAGCGCGTCATGAAGGGCGCGAAGCCCTCGGCCCACCGCGCGCACCGCCCGGGCGGGATCGGCGATCCACCGCGGATCCACCGCCGAGAGCCCCGGCACCGCCTCGGTCACGAGCCATTCGTGCGTGGCATCCCGGCCCTCATCGAGCGCCCTCGGCACGGGGGTGAACGCGCTCGCCCAGCGCAGACGTTCGGCCTCGGCCCTCATCGAGGTCTCGGCGTTGCGCGGCCCGTACTTCACGAACCGGATGCCATCGGCCCCCGCCGCCCGGAACGTCAGCCCGCCGAGGGCGTTGCGCCAGACCGGCTCGATGTGCGCGTCGCCGGCGAGTTCCCGCACGCGGCCGGGAACGGGCTCGGAGGCCGCGGGAATGCTCATCCCCCGATCTTCCCGCGCTCCCCGCCGTTCGCGAAGCGTCCCGCGACGGAAACGCGGCGAAGGGCGGATGCGCTCCGGCGTGAGGGGCGGGGAGCGAGTCCAGGGGCGGGCATGCGTCCGTGTGCCGGGCCGTGCGCATCTCGGCCCGTCCGGACGAGAGGGGGCGGGGCACAATGGAAAGTTGGGGGGTGTCATGGAACTGTCGCTCGGAATTCTGGCGGTGAGCGTCGCGGTGGCTGCAGCCGTGCTCTTCGCCGCGCTGCCGCGGATCGGGACGCCGGGGGCGATGACGTTGTTCCTGCGCTACGCCGCGGTGTCGGGCGTCGCGGCGGTGGGGTCGAGCGCGATGTACTTCATGCACAGCGCGGGCGGTGGCATCGTCGCCCTGGTGCTGGGGGACGTCGCGATGGTGCTCGCCCCGGCTCTGCTGCTCGTGGCGCTCGAGGTGCTCGCGGGGCGAAGGGCGCGACGCGCGGCGATCGCCAGCCTGGCTCTGGCCCTGGTGACGGCTGTCGTGACGGCCACGGTGCCCCTCCCGGGGTCTCTCGCGGTGAAGGTTCTCCTGGTCACGCTGCCGTGTACGGCGTGCGCCCTCGTCGCTGCACGCTCGCACCTCGAGCCTCGCTGGCCGATGCGTCTCATCCTCGCCGCCAACGCCGCGTACGCGGTGTACTCGGCGGCCCGCGTCGCCGTGGGACTCGCCGCCGGGTGGGAGTCCCCGCTGTTCGACCTCGGATTCTCGTTCGCCCCGGCGACGTTGGCGGGCGCCCTTGTCATCGCGGCCGTCGGGATCGCCGTCGTGCGGGTGCGGCTCGGTCCGCGCGCTCGAGCGGTGCCGGCCGTCTGCCCGGCGGGCCGCGCGGTCGTGGTGGGGGACTGGGCCCTGGCATCCGCCGCCTACGGACAGGAGCGCATGCGCTCGATGGTGGCCGAGCTGCAGAGCGCGGGGCGCGCGTTCGACGAGTCCGCGCGGGTTCTGCCGCGCGGGGTGGAGACCTCGATGCCCGACGCGATCGAGAAGCTCGGCGACCGTCTTCGCGACGTGCACGGGTGGAGGCCCGACGAAGTCGCGCTGCTCGTCGACGGAGCGGCGACGGGCGCCATCTCCCTGCCTTCGGCGCGCTCCCGACGACCGCGCTCGCGGAACTCGGCGCGAACCTGAGTCCCGGGTAGGGTGGGACTGAGTTTCTGCTTCGAAGGAGAACGCATGGATATCTCAGGAGCTGCCGCCCTCGTCACCGGCGGTGCCTCGGGCCTGGGCCTCGCCACCGCGCGCCGCCTCACCGCGACGGGTGCGCACGTCACGATCGTCGACCTGCCCTCTTCCCCGGGGGAGGCCGTGGCCGCCGAGCTCGGCGGCACGTTCGCCCCGGCCGACGTCACGGATGCCGAGCAGATCGCCGCCGCCGCGAGCCGCGCCGCCGAGGCCGGACCGCTGCGCGTCGTCGTCAACTGCGCCGGCATCGCGCCGCCCGCGAAGGTGCTCGACCGCGACGGTGCCCCGTCGTCGCTCGCCGACTTCGAGCGCGTGATCCGCGTCAACCTCCTCGGCACGTACAACGTCGTCGCCCAGGCCTCGGCCGTCATGGCCAAGACCGAGCCGACGGAGGGAGGCGATCGCGGCGTCATCGTCAACACCGCGAGCGTCGCGGCCTTCGACGGTCAGATCGGCCAGCCCGCGTACGCGGCGAGCAAGGGCGGCGTGCACGCGATGACCCTCCCCATCGCCCGGGAGCTCGCGCGCTACGGCATCCGCGTCGTCACGATCGCCCCGGGCATAATGGAGACGCCGATGCTCAAGGGCCTGCCCCAGGCCGCCCAGGACTCGCTCGGTCAGCAGGTGCCGTACCCCTCGCGCCTCGGCGCCCCCGACGAGTACGCGCGTCTCGTGCTCGCCATCGTCGACAACGGCTACCTCAACGGCGAGACGATCCGCCTCGACGGCGCGATCCGGATGGCGCCGAAATGACCGACGGCATCCTGCTCCACGTCTCGGACGGCCTCGCGCGGGTCACGTTCGACCGTCCCGCCTCGCTCAACGCGATGGACTTCCCCATGGCCGCGCGCTGGCGCGCCGTCGCCCACGAGGTCACCTCCGACGCCTCGGTGGGAGCGGTGATCCTGGATGCCAACGGCCCCGCGTTCTGCGCGGGCGGCGACGTGGTGGCCATGGCGACCACCGGCTCGTCGGGCGCCGAGGTGACCGAGACCGCTCGGGCCATCCACGACGGCATCCGCACGTTCGCCGAGGCTCCGCTGCCGATGGTCGCCGCCGTGCAGGGCGCGGTCGCGGGCGGCGGTCTGGGGCTCATGCTCACCGCCGACTACGTGGTCGCGAGCGAGAACGCGCGGTTCGTGAGCCGGTACGCGAACATCGGCCTCACGCCCGACCTGGGCGTCTCGACCCTCCTCCCCGCCGCGATCGGTCAGCGGCGGGCGCTCCAGCTGCTGCTGCAGGATCGGATGCTCACCGCCGCGGAAGCCCTGGACTGGGGTCTCGTCGCCGAGGTCGTGGCATCCGGAGACCTCGTCTCGCGGGTCGAGGAGATCGCGCGCTTCTGGCTCGACGGCGCGACCGCCGCGTTCGGGCAGGCGACGCGTCTCGTGCGGGTGGGCGCCGGTCGCCCTCTCGCCGAGAACCTGGACGACGAGGCTGCCACGATCGGCGCCGCCTTCGACACCCCCGAGGCGAAAGCGCGGGTCGCCGCGTTCGCCGCCGCCTCCGCGAAAGGACGTTCGTGACGCTCTCTGGGAAGACCATCCTCATGTCGGGCGGCAGCCGCGGCATCGGCCTCGCGATCGCGCTGCGCGCGGCGCGTGACGGCGCGAACATCGCGCTGCTCGCCAAGACGGACACCCCGCACCCCAAGCTCGAGGGCACGGTGCACACCGCGGCGGAGGCGATCCGCACGGCGGGCGGTCGGGCGCTGCCGATCGTCGGCGACGTGCGGGACGAGGCATCCATCACGGAAGCCGTGATGCGCACGGTGGGGGAGTTCGGCGGCATCGACATCGTCGTCAACAACGCCAGCGTGATCGACCTGTCGGGCTCTCTCGAGCTCGCGACGAAGAAGTACGACCTCATGCAGGACGTCAACGTCCGCGGCACGTTCCTGCTCTCGCGGGCCGCCGTGCCTCAGCTGAAGGATGCCGAGAACCCGCACATCCTCTCGCTCTCGCCGCCGCTCAACGTCACGCCGAAGTGGCTCGGCGCCCACACGGGGTACAGCCTCGCCAAGTTCGGCATGACGATGGCGACGCTGGGTCTCGCGTCGGAGTTCGCGAGCGACGGGATCGCGGCGAACACCCTCTGGCCGCGCACGACGATCGCGACCGCGGCCGTGCAGAACGTGATCGGCGGCGACCGGCTCATGGCCGTGTCGCGGACGCCGGAGATCTACGCGGATGCCGCGTACGAGGTGCTGTGCGCGCCGTCGCGCGAGCTGACCGGGCAGACGCTCATCGTCGAGGACGTGCTCCTCGGCGCGGGGATCACCGACTTCTCGGGGTACGCGGCGGTGCCGGGGACGCCGGATGAGGCGATGTACCCGGACATCTTCTTGGACTGAGGCGCGGCGCGGGTCCCGGTCCCTTCGACGGGCTCAGGGACCTCGCCTGCGGGGGCCGGGGGAGCGGTGGCTGAGCCTGTCGAAGCCTCCGGTCCCTTCGACGGGCTCAGGGACCTGGGGCGGGGGTGGCTGAGCCTCCGGTCCCTTCGACGGGCTCAGGGACCTGGGGCGGGGCCGGGGGAGCGGTGGCTGAGCCTGTCGAAGCCTCCGCGGACGAGCGCCGCCTCAGCGCTCGCCGCGGAGCGGGGCCAGCGGGTCCAGGTCGTCCTCCCCCTCGGACAGCGCGTGCGCCACGCGGTTCTTGGCGCTGACCAGGTGTGTTCGCAGAAGTTCCGCCAGGCGCTCGGCGTCGCCGTCGCGGATCGCGGCGAGCATCTCGCGGTGCTCCTCATCGGCCTGTCCCCGACCGCCGAGGTGGTCGATGTTCTCCTGCGAGTACGGCTGCACGGCGGCCAGGAGTCCCCGCAGGATCTCCGCCGTCCGGGGTCGCCCCGCCGCGTCGTAGAGGCGCGAGTGGAACTCGAAGTTCGACCGCATCCACCGGCCGACGTCGTCCGAGGACTCCATCTCGGCGACGCGTGACTCCAGGGCGGTGATCTCGCCGCGCGTGATGCGTCGGACGATGTCGTCCGCGATCGTCGGCTCGAGCAGGAGCCGCAGCTCGTACAGCTCGTCGAGCTCGTCGCGATCGAGGGTGCGCACGGACGCGCCGCCGCCGGGCGTCATCTCGATCACGCCCTCGGTGGCGAGGATGCGCAGCGCCTCGCGGACCGGGCTGCGGCTGACGTCGAAGCGACGGGCGAGGTCTTCCTGCACGAGCGCCGCCCCCGGGGGGATGACCTTCTCGCGGATGGCCAGGGCGATCCGCGAGGCGATCACCTCGGGGCTCATCGATGCCGCCACTTTGCCTCCTCGTTCGGTCGCACGTGCCGTCTCCCGTTCGTTCGAGGATAGAGGCGGGCGCGTTGCGTATCCATTGGATCCAGTGTATACAGTGGATACGCGTTCCCCCGACGCGGCATCCCGAACCCCGACGATGGAGTTTCTGCAATGAGGCACGATGTTCGACCGAACCGGCGCGTCCGCCGGCTGATCCCGCTCGCCGCGCTCGCGGCGGCATCCGCCCTCGTCCTCTCGGGCTGCGGCGCCGACGGCACCACCAGCACCGGGAGCATCTCGGACGGCGGCGAACCACAGGCGGGCGGCACCCTGACGGTGGCGCTCTCCGCGACGCCGTCGATCATCGACCCGTTCGCGACGAGCCTCCAGGCCGACTGGGTCATCGCGCGTCAGGTGTGCGAGCCGCTCTTCGACGTCTCGACATCGTTCGAGATCGGTCCCGTGCTCGCGAAGGACCTCGTCGACAACGGCGGCGGAAGCTACACGCTGACCCTGCGCGACGGCGTGACCTTCCAGGACGGCGAGCCGTTCACCTCGGCCGACGTGATCGCGAGCCTCAACCGGTACTTCCTCACCCCGGGCAACGGCTCGATCCTGAAGTCGCTCACCACCTCGATCGAGGCCGTCGACGACACCACCCTCACGATCACGCTGAACACGCCGAGTCCCCTCCTCCCGACGCTGCTCACGACCGCGTACATGATGCCCGCGAGCGTCGTGAAGGACCGCCCGATCACCGACCCCGTGTCCGACCTCGTGTGCACCGGCCCCTACAAGCTCACGAGCTACGCGGCCGACGGCGACGTCGTCCTCGACCGCTGGGACGGATACAAGAAGCTCGACACCCCCGGTGACGGCGGGCTCGGTGCGAAGAACGCCTACGCCGACCAGATCGTCTTCACCCCGATGCCCGAGGCATCCACGCGTCGGCAGGCGACCGAGGCCGGTCAGGTCGACATCGGCGGCTCGCTCTCGTACGACGACTACGACTCGGTCAGCAGCGGGGGCGTGGCCCAGGCCGTGCTGCTCAGCCCGACCTCGGGCTCGACCGTCGTGTTCAACAAGGCGCAGGGCATCATGTCGAACGTCGCCATGCGGCAGGCGTTCCTCGCCGCGCTGAACATGGATGACATCATGCTCGCCGCCTTCGGCAACCCCGAGTTCTACTCGGTCGACGGCAGCATCATCCCCGAGGTGAACAGCACCTGGGCGACCGATGCCGGGACCGAGAACTACAACAAGCCCGACCTCGACCGCGTGAAGAAGCTCCTCGACGAGGCCGGCTACAAGGGCGAGCCGATCCGCTGGCTCACCACCAAGGAGGACCCCTCCTGGTACGGTCCGTCGCTCCCCGCTCAGCAGCAGCTGAAGGAAGCCGGCATCAACATCGACCTGCAGGTCATCGACCGGGCGAGCGTCATCCAGCTGCGCACCGACCCGACCGCGTTCGACCTGTTCTCCTCCGGCATCCCGACCTACGCCGATCCCGTCCTGCTGCCCTACCTGCAGCAGACCTTCCCCGGGACCTGGGTCTCGCCCGACCGCGATGCCCTGCTGGCGAAGCTGTCGACCGAGTCCGACCCCGCCGCCCGCAAGGCGACCTGGGAGCAACTGCAGACCCTCGTGTACGAAGACCTGCCGTTCCTGAAGTTCGGGACCTCGCGCCCGCTGCTCATCACGGCCAACCGCGTGCACACCGAGCACCCGGACGAACTGGCCGGCTGGTACTACAACACCTGGCTCGACCAGTCCTGATCCCGCTCCACCCCTGACAAGGATCCCCCCATGTCCGAGATGACCGTCCCCACGACGACGTCGATCGAAGCGGCGGCCGCGCGCACCGTGCGACCACGACTGTGGCGTCGACTCCTGCACCGACCGATCGCCGTGGTGGCGCTCATCCTCCTTCTCGTGATGGCGGGGGCGGCTCTGCTCGCCCCCGTCCTCGCAGGGGATCCCAACGCCTTCGTCGCCGTCGAGCGGCTCCGCCCGCCCTCCGCGACGCACATCTTCGGCACCGACAACCTCGGGCGTGACGTCTACTCCCGCACCGTGTTCGGGGCGCAGGCCTCGCTCACCGTGGGCGTCGTCACCGCCGCGATCACGACCGCGATCGGGGTGGTCCTCGGCATCCTGGCCGGAATGTTCCGCTGGTTCGACGCGATCGTCATGCGCATCGTCGATGGTGTGATGTCGTTCCCGATCATCGTGCTCGCGCTGGCGATGACCGCGATCCTCGGGCCCGGGCTCGGGACCGTGATCCTCGCGATGACCATCGTGTTCGTCCCGGGCATGACCCGCGTCGTCCGCAGCTCGGCGCTCGTGGCGAGCGAGCTGCCGATGGTCGACTCGGCCCGTGCGATCGGTGCCGGCAGCGTCCGCATCTTCTGGCGCTACATCCTCCCGCAGGCGACGACCCCGGTGCTCGTGCAGGCCGCCATCACCTTCACCACCGCCGTGCTCGTCGAGTCCGCGCTGAGCTTCATCGGCGCGGGTCTGCCGCCGAACGTGCCGAGCTGGGGAGCGTCGCTGTCGGAGGCCCGCAGCTACCTCACCTCGGCGGTGTGGATGTGGGGCTTCCCGGGCCTCGCGCTGATCCTCACGGTCCTCGCCATGAACATCGTCATCGACAACGTCCGTGACATCCTCGACCCGCGTGCCGGAGGCCGCTGACATGCTCCGCTATCTCGCGCAGCGACTCCTCGCGCTGCTGCCCACCGTGGCCGTGCCCCTGGTGCTGGTCTTCCTCCTGCTGCGTCTGGCCCCCGGCGATCCGGCCGCCATCCTGCTCGGCGACTCCGCGACGCCTGACCAAGTGGCCGCCCTCCGCGAACAGCTGGGCCTGAACGCCCCCCTCTGGGAGCAGTTCGGCCGTTTCCTCGGCGACGTGGTCACCCTCCGCCTCGGCGACAGCCTCTTCCTCGGCAAGCCGGTGGTCGACGTGATCCCCGACTACGCCCTCGTCACCCTCGAGATCAGCGTGATCGCGCTGATCGTCGCGCTCGCGCTCGGCATCGGCCTCGGTGCTCTCGCGGCGTTCCGCAACGGGCGCCCCGCCGGCCGCATCGCCACGGCCCTCGGCATCATCGGCATCTCGGTGCCGCAGTTCGTCGTCGCGCTGATCCTCATCGTCGTGTTCGCCGCCTGGCTGCACTGGTTCAACGTCGGCGGCTTCGTGCCGATGTCGAAGGGGTTCTGGCCGCACCTGCGCTCGATCACCCTCCCGGCCCTTTCGCTCGGGATCGCCGAGTCGGCGTTCGTCGCCCGCATCACGCGAGGCGCGATCCTCGACGTCGTCCGCGAGCCGTTCGTCACGACGGCCCGCTCGCTCGGCGTCGCTCCGCGGCGCATCGGCGCGGTGCACGTCGTGCGCGTCGCCGCCCTGCCGATCATGACCGTCGCCGGCCTGCTGGTGGCGAGCCTGCTCTCCGGGAGCGCCGTCGTCGAGACGATCTTCGGTGTTCCCGGGATGGGTCGCCTGCTCCTGGATGCCGTCGGGCGCCGGGACTACTCGCTGGTCCAGGGAATCGTCCTCTTCACCGGCCTCTTCGTGATCATCGTCAATCTCCTGGTCGACCTGTCGTACTCCGTGGTCGACCCGCGCGTCCGTCTCGGGAGGAAGAGCGCATGAGCGCCCCACTGCTGCAGGTCTCCGACCTCTCCATCACCGCCGACACCACGGGCGGACCCTATGACGCCGTGCGATCGGTCGACTTCGACCTCGACCGCGGGCAGGCTCTCGCCGTGGTCGGCGAGTCCGGCAGCGGCAAGTCGCTGACCGCCCTCGCCATCGCGGGCCTCCTGGGCGAGAAGCTCACCCCGAGCGGCTCGGTCCGCTTCGACGGGCGCGAGCTGATCGGCATGGGGGCCGCGGACCGTCGCGCGATGGCCGGTCGGCGGATCGGCTTCGTCTTCCAGGAGCCGATGTCGTCGCTGCATCCCATCCTCACCGTCGGTCAGCAGCTCGAGGAGGGCCTCCGCGCCCACTTCGACATGAACCGGCGGCAACGGGCCGACCGGGTGCGCGAGTTGCTCGACATCGTGGGCCTCGGCAAGGCCCGTGACATCCGCGGCGACCGGATCGGCCAGCTCTCGGGCGGGATGCGCCAGCGCGTGATGATCGCGATGGCCATCTCGTGCGAGCCCGAGCTCGTGATCGCCGACGAGCCCACCACCGCTCTCGACGTCACCCTCCAGCGCCAGGTCATCGACCTGCTGGGGTCGCTGCGCGAGCGCCTGGGTCTCGCGCTCATGCTCATCACGCACGACCTCGGCGTCGTCGCCGAGACGTGCGACGAAGCCGTCGTCATGTACGGCGGGCAGGTCGTCGAGAGCGGCCCGACCGCGACGCTCCTGCACGACCCGGCGCACGACTACACGCGGGCCCTGTTGATGTCGATCCCCGTGCTCGGCGACGATCGCCCGCGGCTTCCCACCGTGGCATCCATCGCTCCCTGGTTGCGCGATGCGCGACAGGATGCCGCCGACCTCCGCCCCGTCACCGAACTCGTCACCGTCGCCCCCGGTCATCGGGTGCGGCGAGAAGCAGAAGGAGTCGCGGCATGACCGCCCTGCTCGAGGTCGAGGACCTCACGAAGACCTTTCACATCTCGCGTCGCCGACAGGTCACGGCCGTGAAGGGCGTGTCGTTCCAGATCGAGAAGGGGCGCACGTACGGCCTGGTCGGGGAGTCGGGCAGCGGCAAGTCGACCGTCGCCCGCATGATCGCGCGGCTGACCGAGCCCACCTCGGGCACCGTGCGCTTCGACGGCGTCGACGTCACCCGCCTCGACCGGGCGGCGCGGCAGCAGTATCGGCGCGACGTGCAGATCGTGTTCCAGGACCCGTTCGGCGCGCTGAACCCGCGCATGACGGTCGCCGATCTCATCATGGAGCCGCTCCAGGTGCACCGCCGCGGCACCACGAAGGATCAGCGCGATCGCGCCCGCGCGCTCGTCGACCACGTGGGCCTCGGCACGGCGGCGCTCGAGAAGAAGCCCGTCGACTTCTCGGGAGGCCAGCGCCAGCGCATCATGATCGCTCGCGCCCTCGCCCTGCAGCCGCGGCTCATCGTCGCGGACGAGCCGGTGTCGGCCCTCGACGTCTCGGTGCAGGCGCAGGTGCTGAACCTGCTCAAAGACCTGCAGGAGGCGTTCGACCTCTCGTACCTCTTCATCTCGCACGACCTGTCCGTCGTGGAGTTCATCTCCGACCGCATCGGCGTGATGTACCTGGGCGACCTCGTCGAAGAGGGGGACAAGCGCGACATCTACGCGCACCCGACCCAGGACTACACGCGGTCGCTGATCGAGGCGATCCCCACCATCGAGGGACGACCGTGAGCGCCGAGATCGACGCCTGGCTGGGCGTGCGGTTCGCGACCCTCGCGCACCCCTTCGCGGCCCCGGCCCCGACCGACCCGGTGGCTCCTGCCTCCCCGGGCGGGGAGTTCGGCCCGGCCCCGATCCAGCCGCCCGTCCCCGGTTTCCACCTGCCCGGCGGGCAGTCGGCGATCGACTGCCTGACCCTGAACGTCTGGGCACCTCGGGGCGTGGAGGCCGCTCCCGTGGCCGTGTGGCTGTTCGGCGGAGGCTTCGAGATGGGCACCGCCTCGACGCCGTACTTCGACGGCGCCTCTCTCGCCGCCGCCGCGCAGAGCGTGGTCGTGACCCTGAACTACCGTGTCGGCGCGTTCGGCTTCGGCACCTTCGCTCAGCGCGGTGGAGAGCTCTCGGCCGCGCACGACCTCGGGCTGCAGGACGTCTGCGCCGCCCTGCGCTGGATCGACGCCGCGGCGCCCTCCTTCGGCGGGGATCCGGCGCGCGTGACGCTCATCGGGCAGAGCGCCGGGGCGTTCCTCGCCGCCGCTGCCGCGGTGGCACCGGGTGTCCCGCGGCCCCGGGCTCTCGCGTGCTTCTCGGGTGGCGCGTCGCGCGTCATCGCCGCGGACGACGCGGCGCGGTTCGGCGAGGCGATCCTCGACCGGCTCGACGCGCAGCACCTGATCGACCTCGACCCCGAGACGGTGCTCGCGGCCCAGGCTGCGGTCGCCCCGCGCGATCTGGGGGTGCGCAACGGCGTCCGGCCGGTCGGTTTCGGCGTCGCGATCGATGAGGGGACCCCGGATGCCGTCGTCCCCCGCCACCCCCTGGATGCCGTGCGCGCGGGCGCTCTGCGCGATACCTTCGTGCTCGCCGCCGCCGGCACCGACGAGATGGAGGGCTTCGGCCCGGGCTCGGTGCCGGATCTCGACGGACCGCTCGCGGACGCGATCGAGTCTCTGACCGGTGACGCCCCGCGACGCGTGCTCGACGCGTACGGCGAGGGCGACGCGACCGCGACCTGGCGGCGTCTCCTCGGCGACTACATCTACCGGCTGCCCGCCGCGCGTCTCGTCGCGACGCAGCACGCCGCGGGCGGAGGGGCCGCGTACCTCGAGGTCGGTCGCGAGGGCGATACCCCGGGCGGTCACGGCGCGGAGCTGGACGGGATCTTCGCGCGGGGCGATGATGCGCGCTCGCGCGCGGTGCAGGAGACCCTCGTGGCGCTCATCCGCGAGGGACGCCTCGACGGTGGGGAGCTCGGCGCCGCGCTCGTCGCGGGCACCGTGCCCGCGGCATCCCTCTCTCCCGACGATCTCGTGACGATCTGGCAGGGGGTCGACCGACCATGAGCACGTATCGCATCGGCGCCGGAAGCGGCTTCGCCGGCGACCGTTTCGAGCCGGCCGAGATCCTCGCCGCGCGCGGGGAGCTCGACGCCCTCGTGTTCGAGTGCCTCGCCGAGCGCACGATCGGCCTCGCCCAGCAGCGCGCCGCCACGTCGGCGGGCGCCGGCTTCGACCGCGTGTTCCTCGACCGGCTCGCCGGCGTGCTGCCGCACCTGGAACCGCGCACGCGGGTGCTGACGAACGCCGGCGCCGCCGACCCCGTCGGTCTCGCACGCGCCGTCGTCGACCTGCTCTCGGCGCACCCGCGAGGAGCGGGACGCCGGGTGGCCGCGGTCGTGGGCGACGATGTCACGGCGGTGATCCCGGCGGATGCCCGCATCACCGGCACCGACCTGACCATCGGCGACCTGGGTGACCGTCTCGTCTCCGCGAACGCCTACATCGGCGCCGGGGCGGCGATGCGCGCCCTCGAGAACGGCGCGGACGTCGTGATCACCGGCCGCATGGGCGACGCGGCCCTCTTCGCCGCGCCGATCGCCGTGCACCACGGCTGGGACGACGCTTCTCCCGACCAGATGGCCGCCCCCACCCTCGTCGG
Source organism: Microbacterium testaceum StLB037 (assembly GCF_000202635.1). Lineage (NCBI taxonomy): Bacteria > Bacillati > Actinomycetota > Actinomycetes > Micrococcales > Microbacteriaceae > Microbacterium > Microbacterium testaceum. Next base: position 2,037,101 of record NC_015125.1, read on the forward strand.
GCACCTGCTCGAGTGCGCGGGGCAGCTCACCGGCGGGTACTTCGCCGACGGTGGACGCAAGGTCGTGCCGGGCCTGGCGACCCTCGGCTTCCCCTTCGCGGATGTCGCCGCCGACGGCGTCGCCGACTTCGGCAAGGCCGCGGGCACGGGCGGGCTCATCTCGCGCGCCACGGTGCTCGAGCAGCTGCTGTACGAGATCGACGACCCGGGTCGCTACAAGACCCCGGATGCCACCCTCGACCTCGGCGACGTGCGCATCGACGAGGTGGGTTCCGACCGCGTGCGCGTGTCGGCCGCTTCCGCGCAGGGGAGGCCCGAGCAGCTCAAGGTGAGCGTCGGCGTCCGCGACGGGTTCCTCGCGGTGGGAAGCATCGCGTACGCGGGCCGGGGGGCGCGCGAGCGCGCCGAGTTGGCGCTGCAGATCGTGCGCGAGCGCTGGGAAGTGGTGCACGGACGCGATCCGGGCGAGGTCCGTGCCGACCTGCAGGGCTACAACTCCCTGCGGCCGTGGCACGAGCCGGCGGGAGAGCCGGCCGAGGTACGCGCACGGCTCTCGCTGCGCACCTTCGATCGCGCCGCCGCGGCTCTGCTGCACCGCGAGGTCGAAGCGCTGTACACGAACGGTCCCGCCGGCGGCGGCGGCGCCGACCTCAGCCTGAGAGAGACGGTGGGGATCGTGTCGACCTTCATCGACCGCGAACGGGTCGACCCCCGAGTGGAGATGGTGTCATGACGACCCTCGGCGATCTCGCCCATGCCCGCGCGGGAGACAAGGGCGACACGTCGATCCTCGTCGTCGCGCCCTACGAGCTCGACGACTACGCCCGCGTGGATGACGTGCTGCGCGCCGAACGCGTCGCCGTGCACTTCGGGGTGGACGCGAGCCACGTCACGATTCATCCGGTGCCGCGTCTCGGCGCGTTCACGGTGGTGGTGCGCGCGCGGCTCGACGGGGGCGTGACCCGCTCGCGTGCCGCGGATCCGCACGGCAAGACGCTGTCGGGTCACCTGCTCGACCTGGTCGTGGAGGGGTAGTCCCGGTCCCTTCGACGGGCTCAGGGACCTGGGGCGGGGGTGGCTGAGCTTGTCGAAGCCTCCGGTCCCTTCGACGGGCTCAGGGACCTCGCGTGCGGTGGGGGTGGCTGAGCTTGTCGAAGCCTCCGGTCCCTTCGAAGGGCTCGGGGACCTGCGGTGGGGGTGGCTGAGCTCGTCGAAGCCGCCGCGACCCCCGCGCGTCAGATCAGCCCGAGCTCCGCGAACGCGTTGTGCACCCCGTCGTCCAGCACCGACGTCGTGACCCGCCCGGCGAGCTTCTGCAACTCCGGTGCGGCGTTGCCCATCGCGACGGGGGTGCCGACGACCTCGAACATCTCGACGTCGTTCCAGCTGTCGCCGATGCCGATGGCATCCGTCGCCGACAGGCCCAGTTTCGCGAGCACCGCCGTGATCGCGGAGCCCTTGGTCACACCCGCCTGGCCGATCTCGCCGTTCGAGCCGCCCGGAAGCGGGATGGACCCCGGGATGACGTGGAAGCCGTCGCCGAGCTCGGCGGCCGCGTGCGCGACCGTGTCGATGGAGGGGCTCACGAAGACGGCCTTGGCCACCGCGTCGCGGTCGACCTCGGACACCGGACGCGGCTCCTTCCACAGGGGCTCCTCCGCGGTGAGACCCTCGGCCGCGAGCTGCGCGGCCCGCTCGGCGTGACGCTCGCGGCGGTACGCCGTCATCACCGGGCCCATGCCCTCGCTCGCGAAGACGCCGCCGTGCGTCTGCAGGAAGTAGTGGATGCCGTGGGCCTCGAAGTACCGCTCGAGCAGATCGACATCGGCTCGGGGCATCGGGCGCTCGACCAGCGTCTCGTCGCCACGCGTCGCGTACGCGCCGCCGTTGGTGATCGCGCCGTCGAATCCGATCGCGAGGACATCGGGGTGGACGTCGCCGGCGGACCGTCCGGTGCTCAGCCACACGAGGTGGCCGTTCGCGCGGGCCTGGCGGATCGCGGTCACGGTCGAGGGGGCGATCAGCGAGCCGTGCTCGAGGATCGTGCCGTCGACGTCGAGGAAGGCGATGCGGGTCATGGTGCACTCCAAGGGGAACGGCCCCGGGTCGCGAGGACCCGGGGCCGAGCCGGTCAGGGGGATCAGCGGGTCAGGGACGCGCCGTTGGATCGGATGACGTCGGCGTACCAGCCGAACGACTTCTTCCGGTAGCGCTCGAGCGTTCCGGTGCCGTCGTCGTTTCGGTCGACGTAGATGAAACCGTATCGCTTGCTGAGCTGCGCGGTGCTGGCGCTGACGATGTCGATGCAGCCCCACGAGGTGTAGCCGAGCACGTCGACGCCGTCCTCGATCGCCTCACCGACCTGCACGAGGTGGTCATTCAGGTAGGCGATGCGGTAGTCGTCGACGACCGTCTTCTCTCCGTCGATCTCGACGAGCTGGTCGCGCGCGCCCAGCCCGTTCTCGACGATGAAGAGCGGCTTCTGCCAGCGGTCCCAGAACTGGTTCAGCACCAGGCGCAGGCCCACGGGGTCGATCTGCCAGCCCCACTCGCTCGCGGGCAGCGTCGGGTTCGACACACCTCCCATGATGTTGCCCTCGCCCGCGACTTTCTTCGCCGGGTCGGCGGTCTCGGCGATCGACATGTAGTAGCTGAACGACACGAAGTCGACGGTGTTCGTCAGGTCGTCGCGGTCCTGATCGCTGATGTCGAGCGTGATGCCCTTCGCCCGCAGCGTGCGCAGGAAGTACCCGGGGTACGTGCCGCGCGCGTGGACGTCGCCGTAGACGAGGTTGCCGTGGTCGGCATCCATCACCGCGAGGGCGTCGTCGGGCGAGGGGCTCAGCGGGTACACGGGCATCGACAGCACCATGCAGCCGATCTTCGCCTCGGGAGCCACCTCGCGGGCGATCCGCGTGGCGCGGGCGGATGCCACGAGCTCGTGGTGCATCGCCTGGTACAGCTGCTCCTCGGGAACGCCGCCCTCGGGGATCGGGATGCCGCCGCTCATGAACGGCGCGTGCAGGAGCGAGTTGATCTCGTTGAAGGTCAGCCAGTACTTCACCCGCGCGCCGAAACGCTCGAAGAGCGTGCGCGCGTAGCGCTCGTAGAACCCGATGAGCTCGCGGTTGGTCCAGCCGCCGTACTGCTCCGCGAGGTGCAGCGGGGTCTCGTAGTGCGAGATCGTCACGAGCGGCTCGATGCCGTGTTTCTCGAGCTCGTCGAGCACGCGGTCGTAGAACGCCAGACCCGCTTCGTTGGGCTCGGTCTCATCGCCGTTCGGGAAGATGCGGCTCCACGCGATCGAGAAACGGTAGACCCCGAATCCCATCTCCGCGAACAGCGCGATGTCCTCCGCGTAGCGGTGGTAGTGGTCGATGCCGACGAGCTTGAGGTTGTCGGGGGTGGGCGTCTCCGATCGCGGGCCCGAGATGCCGCGAGGCATCACGTCCTGCACCGACAGGCCCTTGCCGTCTTCGTCGTACGCGCCCTCGATCTGGTTGGCGGCGGTCGCGCCGCCCCAGAGGAAGCCGTGGGGGAAGGGGGTGTTGCTCATACGGAGGTCTCCAGGGGATCAGCGGGTGGCGGACAGGGAGTCGACGGACACGGCGCGGAACAGCGTCTCGCCGTGCGAGAGGGGTCCGGATGCCACGTCCGCGACGTCGGGATACAGGTCGCCGTTCGTGACGATGACCGGGGTGATGAGGTCGTACCCGGCCGCCGCGATCGCGTCGCCGTCGAACTCGAGCAGCAGGTCGCCGGCCTTCACCTCGGTGCCGGACTGCACCTTCAGCGCGAAGTGCTGACCGCCGAGCTTGACGGTGTCGAGGCCGACGTGGATCAGCAGCTCCACGCCGTCGACCCCGCGCAGGCCGATCGCGTGACCGGTGGGGAAGGCGGCGACGACGGTGCCGTCGAAGGGGGCGTAGACCGCGCCCGACGTCGGCCGGATCGCGACGCCCTTGCCGAGCGAGCCGTCGGCGAAGGCGGCATCCGGAACCTCGCTGAGGGCGACGACGGTGCCGTCGACCGGGCTGGACACCACGGTGTCCGTCGCCGCGGTGGGAGCGGCGGGAGCGGCCGCGTCGACCGGATCCTTGAAGCCGACGATCACCGTGAGGAGGAACGGCACGATGATCGCGACCGCGAGACCGATGCCGAGCATGACCATGTTGCCGTTGCCGAGCAGGGCCGGGAGGGCCAGCCCGGAGGGCACGACGAAGGCCTTCGAGAAGACTCCGCCCATCGCGATCAGCGCGCCACCGAGCGCACCGCCGACGATCCCGAAGGCGAAGGGGCGCTTGAGCGGGAGGTTGATGCCGTAGATCGCGGGCTCGGTGATGCCGGCGAGGAAGCCCGACAGGGTGGCCGGGGCAGCGAGCGAACGCAGGTTGGCGTTGCGCGTGCGCACGAGCACGCCGGCGACCGCGGCGGCCTGGGCGAGGACCGCGGCGAACACGGGTCCGATGAGGAGCATCTGTCCGGTGGTCTGCAGCTCGAGCTGGAACAGCGGCACGAGACCCCAGTGCAGGCCGAAGATCACGAAGACCTGCCACAGACCGCCCATGATCGCGCCACCCAGCCACGGCACGGTCTGGAACACCCAGCCGATCGCCGACGCGAGGCCGCCGCCGATGAGGCTCGAGAGTGGGCCGATCGCGAGGAACACGAGCGGGACGGCGATCGCGACGACGATCATCGGCGTGAGGAAGCGCTTCACGGCCCCGGGCAGCACCTTGAGCAGGAACCGCTCGGCATAGCTCTGCAGCCACACGATCACGATGATCGGGATGACGCTCGAGACGTAGCTGACCATCGTCACCGGGATGCCGAAGAAGGTGATGTCGGGCTGCCCGTTGAGCGCCACGATGCTCGGGTAGACCAGCGCACCCGCGATCGCGAAGGAGGTGAACTCGGACGCCTTGAAGTATCGGGCGGCCGTGATGGCGAGGGCCATCGGGAGGAAGTTGATCAGCGCGTCGGAGAGGGCGTTGAGGATGACATAGGTGGAGCTCGTGGCATCCAGCCAACCGAAGGTGACGGCCGCGGCGACGAACGCCTTCAGCAGACCGGTGCCCGCGAGCGCCCAGAGGATCGGCGTGAAGATCGCCGAGATCATCTTGATGAAGCGGTTGAAGAGGTTCCCCTTGGGACCCTCGTCGCCGCCCTCGGACCCGGCGCCGCCGAGCTTCGTCTGCGCCTGGATCGCGGCGAACACGTCGGGGACGTCATTGCCGATGACGACCTGGTACTGGCCGCCCGCCTGCGCCGTGGTGATGACGCCGGGCGTGGCCCGGAGCGCGGCGGCATCCGCCTTGCTCTCGTCCTTCAGGACGAACCGGAGCCTCGTCGCGCAGTGCACGAGCGAGGTGATGTTGCTCTCCCCACCGACGCCGGTCACAACCGCCGCCGCTGTCTTCGCGTGATCCACCATCGGAATCCGCCTGCCTTTCGCCGCTCCTGTGCGGCCTTCTCGAGATGTTCGGGCGACGCCTCCGGAGTGTTTCGGGCAATAAAAAAGACCCGAATCCGTTCATTGCTCGTCAGCAATGTGGATTCAGGTCTTGCCCGCTCGCGCGGTAACAATCCAGAAAATCGTCGGCAGGTTCTGACGCCTGCGACGGCGACTATAGCACCGGTGCGTCGGGCCCGCCAGTGCCGTCGGGGCGACCCAGGCTCGTCGCCAGCCGCTCGACGTGCACCGTGAGGTAGAGCACCTCCTCGTCGGTCAGGGTCGACCCGGTCGCCGCGAGCACGTAGCCCTTCACGCTCTCGGCGATGCCGAAGGCGCGGGGGTAACGGTGCTTGGCGAACTCGAAGAACGACGAGTCGCCGCTGGTCAGCATCGCGCGGTTGACGAGCCGCTGCAGGAGGAACCGCACGTGCAGGATGAACCGCGCGTAGTCGGGACTCTCGGTGTCGAGAGCGACGCCGAGGCCCGTCTCGACGGTGCGCACCACGTGCTGCACGCGGCGGAACAAGAGTGCGGCGGTGCCGTTCGGCTCGTCGCGCGTGGCGTTGAGCAGGTGCATCGTGAGGAACACGCCCTCCTCGGGCGGAAGCTCACGATCGAGGGATGCCGCGATCGAGGCCGCCATGCGCTCCGCGGCGCGCGATTCGTCGGGGTGGAGGATCCGCAGCTCGGGCATCGAGGTCCCGGGGATGCGGATGCCCTGGTCGAGGCGTTCGACGACGTAGTTCACGTGGTCGATCACGGCGAGCGGCAGGCGGCGGCCGAGGTCGCGCCCGAGGTCGCGCTCGGCCTGGTCGACGGCGTGCAGGACCGCCTGCACCAGCGCGTAGGGAGCGTCGGTGAGGAGCTTCTGCGCGTGCGCGGTGTCGCTGCCCTGCTCGAGCACGAACGTCTTCTCGACCTTCGCCGGATCGACGTGGCCCTCGTGCTTCAGCTGGAAGCCGATGCCGCGCCCCATGAGCACGCGCTCGCGGCCGTCGGCGTCGATCGCCACGACGACGTTGTTGTTCAGCAGCTTCTGCACGCCGCCGGGCGGGAGGGAGACGTCACCGGCACCGGGCATGGGATGCAGTTTAGGGCGGTGCGAGCGGGAGGGGTGCGGGGCCTATGACTGTGCAGCGCACACTTCACACGTCGAACCACCCCAGGAGCTTGTCTCGACGCCGGCGGCGACGCTCCGACCGCTCATCGCGCTGCCGCTGCGCCACCAGCGCCTGCGTGGCACGCAGGCGCTCTGCGGATCGGTTTCGCTGGCGAACGATCTTGAGATAGCTGATCGTCGCCCAGTGATTGGTTCCCCTCCGACGCCACAGGACGGTCACGATGAGTGCCGCGGATCCGCCGACGTACACCCCCGCGTATGCCCATCGGATGTCGAAGTCGACGCGGCTGTACTGGACCAGGAGTGCGGTGGTCAGAATAACAACCGAGCCGACGGCGAGACCGATGAGGATGGTGCACAATGCAAGACACCAGGGCGTGGGCGTGCGCCGATACGCCGGACGATCGAGTCGCCACAGCCACCCTCGTGGTTGGTTCCAGACCACTCGAATCGCGCCCACTGCGGCTGCCGACACCGCCCAGAACGTCCAGAACATCACCACCGCGATAGCCGCTTCTCTCGGCTTCGGATGTGCTCCGTGATAGAGCACGACGACGAGTCCACACGTCGCCGTCATCCATGCCAGAGCCACCGGCCCCCAAGCGGCCCATCGGGCCCTCGCCAGTGACGCGCTTTTGTTGTTGACGCGAGGGCTAATCTCCTGCAGTTCTCGATCCAACCTGGCGAGAGTGACTTGGATTACGGAGATCTGGAATTCCGGCGCCACGCGTCGGAACCGACCCGCGAAGAGAGCCGCCCCGATGGTGAGCGGGCCAGCGACGAACACGACGCCCCAGAGCTGACTGCGCAGCGACGGGTCGTCCACTGCCCCGGGGAGAACAACAGCGATGAACGCGCTGAAAATCCAGAGCGCTGCTCCCACTCCTATCGACTGTGCGGCCAAAGTCAGGGCTGATCCGAGGATGGCGTCGCGACCGACCGACGAGTTCGAGAGAGCAGCAAGGGCTCCCGCGCTGGTGACGAGAAGAGGAGCAGACCAGGGGATGTGTCCGCTGCTGCTCGCGCCCCATTCCGCCACGACGTGCGGCCATTGCCCGGCCCCGTCGGGGGAGGCGAACTGCACGGCGAGCATGCACATTGAGTAGAGGCCGACGGCGCCGAAGATGAGCGGGACGAGGAGGCTGGTTCTCAGATCCGTGGCGTCGGACCTGGCGTCGTGAAGAGTTGACCTGGCCGGCCCCGAATCGTGGTGCATGAGGACATCCTTGTAGGCCCATGATGAGACGCTCCGACGCCCGCGGATCGGGGCGAGCGGGTGAATGCCTCCTGCGTGTCTATGAGGCGATCGACGAACCGGCGACGCGCGCCACCGCTCTCAGCCGCGCATCGATCGACTCGCCCATCATCGCGATCTCGCGGCCCGCGATACCGTTCGTTCGAGCTCGCTCCCGCCAGTTCTCCAGTGCGTGCATGACGGATGCCATCCGCCCGCGCGCGGAAACGGGATCGAGGTCGCACTCCTCTGCGAGGGCGATGAGCGCCTCCGCCTCGTCCGGCGCGGTATCCGCTCCCGTGATCGACGTCGAGCGGGGGCGATCCGCGTCCGGCTGCGGATTCACGTCGAACGCCGGGCTGAGCGCCCATCCACCTCTTTCCGCGAGAAATCCGTGATTGCGGAGGTGATCGTCGGTATTGCCCAGCACGACACTCGCCACGACGCGATCGAACAGCTCGCGGAGGTCGCGTCGCGGCGAGGTCGACAGGTCGCGGACGGCCAGCGCGACGTCGGCATAGTCGCGGTGGTCGCCGTCACGAGCGCCGACGGCGGTCATGGCGCTGATGTAACCGATGCGCTCACTCCCCACGCGATCGAATCGCCGCAGCAGAAGGACGCTGCGGTCGCCTACCTTCGTCAACGTGCGCTGCGGTGTGCGGATCCCCGCTGACTCGAGGAGATCCAACGCGGTCGCCTCCCACCCCATGACGTCCCATTGGTCGCTGGCGTGCGGGAACTTCGCAATGGCGAGATCGCCGTTCCCCAGCCGGACGGAGGCCTTCGGCCGGGCCCCTCCCAGGCCGGTCGTTCCTGTGTCGAGGAGCTGTTTGATGGCCTCGGCGGACTCGTCGCCTGCCGACAGGTCGTCGGCTGCGCGCAGGAGTCGGGGGAGCGACACGAGCGGGGGAACGTGAGCGTCGTCGCCGAGGAAGGCGCTCGTCCCCGATAGCCGAAAACGCAGAGCACCCTGGCGAGTGTCGTCACTGACGCCCAGCAGGAAGTCCAGATCGTCCATGCGGCGGGGCGCGCGCTGCTCCTCCCGTGCGCGAACGCGCTCGGCCTTCTCGATGAGGTTCCGCCCCCACCTGTCTGGAGCGCTGTCGGCGAACGCCCGCACCAGCCCGGGCGCGTGCTGACTGCCGGACACGAGGGGAAGACCCGGGTCGATACGCGCCCCGCCGCCAGTGAGATAGACGGTGTCGTAAACGAACGTCGTCGATACCTCGCCGCGGCTTCGTGTGATGTACGCCTGACCGACCTTTCGCGGGGTGCCGCCTTCGTCGACGAAGACGTCGAGACTCGTCATCGAGCGCGCTTCTTCGTGAGGTCGCCAGCGCGCAGACGACCGATGTCGCTCGCCAGGGGATCGGCGGCGTCCACGACCTGATCCAGGATGCCGAGTGCACGGAGGACCTGCGCGACACTGCGGAAGTTCACCCCGGCGTCGCCGGTTTCGATCTTTCGAAGCGTGTCGCGCGTGATGTCGGCACGCTCTGCCACCTGTTGGGCGGTCAGCCCGAGGATCATGCGCCATCCGCGCACGTGCGCGCCGAATTCGCGTAGTTCGTGATCGATCCGATAGCCGCTCATTGATCTCCTATGACGACGATAATATCCATAAAGCGGCTTTATGGCTATAAAAGCTGCCACAGGACACTCCGCGTTCGACGTCGTGCCTCGCTCTCCGCCGCAATGCCGAGGCTCTCCCGCGCCCAGCCGCAGCGCAGGCGCGCCCCGGTACCCTGGAAACCATGACTGATCAGCCCCCCGTGCGCTCCACCACGCCCCGGCAGGCGCGCCCCGCGGGGGCGCCGGCCGACACCGGCATCCGCGAGACCCGTCCGCGGACCGCTCCGGCGCGCCAGGTGCGTCCCGCGACCGAGGGGTGGCAGCAGGCCAAGGACGAGACCGGTCGACCGCTGCTGCAGTTCGCCAGCCCCAAGCGTGGCAAGCCGCCCGTGCACCTCGCGGACATGACCGCCGCCGAGCGCGTTGAAAAGGTGAAGGAACTGGGTCTCCCCGGGTTCCGTGCGAAGCAGCTCGAGAAGCACTACTTCACGCACTACACGTCCGACCCGGCCGAGATGACCGACCTTCCGGCATCCGGTCGCGAAGAACTCGTCGCGGGGATGCTGCCGCCGCTGCTCACCGAGGTGCGCCGTCTCGAGACCGACCGCGGTGACACGATCAAGTTCCTCTGGAAGCTGCACGACGGCGCGCTCGTGGAGTCGGTGCTCATGCGCTACCCCGGCCGCATCACGCTGTGCGTGTCGAGCCAGGCCGGCTGCGGCATGAACTGCCCGTTCTGCGCGACCGGCCAGGCCGGGCTCACCCGCAACATGTCGGCCGCCGAGATCATCGAGCAGATCGTGCGGGCGAACGCCCTCATCGCGGCCGGCGGCCTCGGGGGCAAGACCCTTCGACAGGCTCAGGGACCCGGGCAGGTGCCCGAGCGCGTGAGCAACATCGTCTTCATGGGCATGGGCGAGCCGCTCGCCAACTACGCCCGTGTCATGCAGGCCGTGCGCGTGATGGTCGACAAGGACCACGGCCTCGGCATGAGCGCCCGCGGCATCACCGTCTCGACCGTGGGGCTCGTGCCCGCGATCAAGAAGCTCGCCGACGAGGACATCCCGGTCACCTTCGCCCTCTCGCTGCACGCGCCGGACGACGGCCTGCGCGACGAGCTGATCCCGGTGAACTCCCGCTGGAAGGTCGACGAGGCCCTGGATGCCGCACGCGCCTACTTCGACAAGACCGGGCGCCGCGTATCCATCGAATACGCCCTGATCAAGGACATGAACGACCACGCCTGGCGCGCCGACCTGCTGGCCGACAAGCTCAACGCGCGCGGTCGCGGTTGGGTGCACGTGAACCCCATCCCGCTGAACCCGACCCCGGGCTCGATCTGGACGGCATCCGAGGTCCCGGTGCAGAACGAGTTCGTGCGCCGCCTCAACGACGCCGGCATCCCGACGACCCTGCGCGACACCCGCGGCAAAGAGATCGACGGCGCGTGCGGCCAGCTCGTCGCGACCGAAGAGGACGAGGTCGCCGCGGCGGCCACCCCCGTCGCCTGACGACAGCGGTCAGGACGCGGGCGTCGCCGTCACCCTCGGGCCCGCGAGCACCGAGAAGGAGAAGCCCTCCGCGCCCCGGTCGACGAGGGTCAGCTTTACGGGGTGGTTGTCGACGAGGACCGTCTTCTTCTCACCGGCGGGGTCGGTCTCCGACCCGCCCGCCGTGGCCGGGAAGTCGCCGAACCTCTGCGCCACGGCGTCGCGAACCAGCTCCGCGTCGCCTCCTCGGCTCGACGTGAACGTCCACAGTCGATCGTTCTGGGTCACGGTGAGCCCGTCGATCTGCTCGAGATCGACCCCGTCGAGCTGGGGCACTTCGGCGCGGAAGTCGGCGAGCGTGCGCGGCACGCCCCCCGCCTCGGAGCTCTCGGCGCGCGCGACGGAGGACGTCGAGTCGTCCCGAGCCCCGGACGACGCCGGGGACCCGCACGAGGTGAGGGCCAGGATGCCGAGGGCGAAAACGCTGAGCAGACCGGTGCGACGCATGCCAGCGAGGCTACCCGTCGGTCCCGAGCGGCGATACGGGTTGCGCGGGGCGGCCGGAGCGCGGCACGTGGCGCGTGAACGCCACCCGTCACGGTTCCGCCGCCTGAGGCCCGGGCCTCCATCGGTTCCGCCCGCGGGCTGACGTATCCCGGTACCCCGCGCACTCAGTGGTGGAACCCCGGACCCGTTCCCTCCATCGGCATCGGCGACTCCAGCTTGTCGAGGTAGGACACCTCGGTGCGGATGTCCTCCAGCAGGTCGTCGGCGAGGTCGAGGCTGAGCCCCGCGCGCACGACGATCCGCTGCACGGTGCGGCCGGACATGTCGTCGGGCAGCGGGTACGCCGGCACGAGCCAGCCGTGCATGCGGAGCCGGTCGGACAGGTGGTACAGGTTCCAGTTCTCGGTGTAGCCCGGGCGCATGCGCCACGCGAACACCGGCAGGTCGCTGCCGTCGCTCACCAGCTCGAACGGCCCCATCGCGCCGATCCCGTGCGACAGATGCAGCGCCACCTTCTGCAGGCCGCGCTGCACGGTGGCGTAGCCCTCGAAGCCGAGACGCAGGAAGAGGTAGAACTGCAGCAGCACCTGAGCCCCGGGCCGCGAGAAGTTCAGCGCGAAGGTGGGCATGTCGCCGCCGAGGTAGCTCACGCGGAAGACCAGGTCCTCGGGCAGCCACTTCTCCTCGCGCCAGACGACCCAGCCGACGCCCGGGTAGACGCCGCCGTACTTGTGTCCTGACGTCGAGATCGAGTGCACGCGCTCGAGGCGGAAGTCCCAGACCAGGTCCGGCCGCAGGAACGGCGCGACCATGGCGCCGGATGCCCCGTCGACGTGGATCGCGATGTCGAGGCCGGTCGCCTGCTCGATGGCATCCAGAGCCTCGGAGAGGGATGCCACGGGCTCGTACGCTCCGGTGTAGGTCACCCCGAGGATGGCGACGACGCCGATCGTGTTCTCGTCGACGTAGTCGGCGAGGTCGTGGCCGTCGAACACCGGGTGCTCGTCGGTGACGGGGACGTAGCGCGCTTCGACGTCCCAGTAGTTGCAGAACTTCTCCCAGCACACCTGCACGGCGCTGCTCATGACGAGGTTGGGCTTCTCGGTCGACTTCCCCGCCGCGCGTCGCGCGTGCTGCCAGCGGCGCTTGAGGGCGAGCCCGCCGAGCATGCACGCCTCGGACGAGCCGATCGTCGAGGTGCCCGCCGCTCCCTTGACCGACGGCGCGTGCCAGAGGTCGGCGAGCATGCGCCAGCACGTCCGTTCGATCTCGGCGGTCCGCGGGTACTCGTCCTTGTCGATCATGTTCTTGTCGTACGCGTCGGCGTAGAGGCGGTCGGCGTGCTCGTCCATCCATGTGCCGACGAACGTCGCGAGGTTCATGCGCGCGTTGCCGTCGAGCATCATCTCGTCGTGGACGATCTGGTACGCCGTCTCGGGCAGCTCGGGCGTCCGTGGGAACCGGTTTCGAGGGCGCCGCGAGGCCTCTCCCGCGCGGTCGAAAACGGGCGTCAGCGCATCGTCGGGTCGGTGCGTCATGGGGGTGTCCTCCGTCGGTGCGACGCCGACCGGCGCGCTCGCACCGAGCCTGGCAGAACACCGGTCCGGATGCCACGGCCCCGATGTCGGCGGCCGGGTCTAGCGTGGAGGCATGGTCGGTTATCGCTACCTCGGAAACAGTGGATTCAAGATCTCGGAGATCACCCTTGGAAACTGGGTGACCCACGGTTCGCAGGTCGGTGACGACGCGGCGATCAAGACCGTGCACGCCGCCCTCGACGCCGGCATCACGACGTTCGACACCGCCGACGGCTACGCCAACGGCGCCGCCGAGACGGTGCTCGGTAAGGCCCTCGAGGGGCAGCGACGCGAGTCGCTCGAGATCTTCACGAAGGTGTACTTCCCGACCGGCCCGATGGGGCCGAACGACACCGGACTGAGCCGCAAGCACATCCTGGACTCGATCAACGGGTCGCTGAAGCGCCTCGGCACCGACTACGTCGACCTCTACCAGGCGCACCGTTTCGACTACGAGACCCCGCTCGAAGAGACGTTCCAGGCCTTCGCCGACGTCGTGCGCCAGGGCAAGGCCCTCTACATCGGTGTGTCCGAGTGGACGGCCGAGCAGCTGCGCGAGGGGCACGCGCTCGCGAAGCAGCTCGGCATCCAGCTCATCTCGAACCAGCCCCAGTACTCGATGCTGTGGCGCGTGATCGAGGGCAAGGTCGTGCCCGCCAGCGAAGAGCTCGGAATCTCGCAGATCGTCTGGTCGCCCATGGCGCAGGGCGTGCTGAGCGGCAAGTACCTGCCGGGGCAGCCCGCGCCCGAGGGGTCGCGCGCGACCGATGAGAAGAGCGGTGCGAACTTCATCAAGCGGTTCCTGAACGACGACACCCTCGAGGCCGTCCAGCGGCTGAAGCCCATCGCCGACGAGGCTGGGCTCGCCATGCCGCAGCTCGCGATCGCGTGGGTGCTCCAGAACCCGAACATCGCCGCGGCGCTCGTGGGCGCCTCGCGTCCCGAGCAGCTGGCCGACACCGTGAAGGCGTCGGGTGTGACCCTGGATGCCGACACCCTCGCCGCGATCGACGAGGCCCTCGGCGACGCGGTGTTCTCCGACCCCGAGAACACCTACGACGTGTCCCCGAAGAAGCGCCTGGTCTGAGCGGTCGCGCGAGCGGGTCGGGCGTTGCACGTCCGGCCCGCTTTCGCGTCCCCGCGCGGCGCAGGTGGCTGAGCCTGTCGAAGCCCCCGGTACCCCCCCCCGCGTGGCGGCGCCGCACCGGCGAAACCGCATCGCGTTGCCCAAACCGCACGCGATTGCGAACCAACGGGTGCGGTCTCGGCGAAAGACTGCGGTCTCGCCGTTCCGAGGTCGGGTCTCGGGGTGCCGCGTGCCGGTGAGCGCTCGCGAGAGGTGATCGGTGCGCTGGGCTGCGCCTCAGGCAGCGCACAGGAGAGGGCAGGGTCGGCGTCGTACCCTCTGCGAATGTCCTTTTCCGCTCATCGGCCCGGCCGTTTCGGCTCCGACGGCCACATCGAGTTCACGACGGACGAGGAACGCGAGCATTATCTCGACGACATCCTCGCCGCGCAGAGTTCGGCGAAGCGTCCGGCGGCGCACGATCATCCGACCGAGCCGTGGGGTGCACCTCCCGGGGCCGAAGACCCGACGCTGCCGATCGACGCCACGCGCGGCGACACCGCGCCGCACGACACCACTGTGCTCGAAGACCCGTCGCCCGAAGCCCCAGCGCCCAAAGGTCCGGCACCTGAAGCCCCGGTGCCCGCGTTCCCCGCCGCCGACGAGACCCTCGTGCTCGAGCCGCACGCGGTCCCGGCTGAGCGAGTCGACCCGACCGACCCCGACGAGGACACGTCCGGGGACCGTGAGCCCGCGGCATCCGGTCCCCGCCACCCGCGGCTGCGCCGCGACGACCCGCGCCGCCCGCGCCTGTCGCTCGTCCGCCGCATGGCCGTGCTCGGCGGCGCCGACAACGACGTGCTCAACGAGGTGCCCGAAGAGGTGCCCCGCTTCGTCCAGATGTTCCTCGTGCTCGCGGGCACCGCGCTGGTGTCGTCGCTCTCGATGATGTTCGCGCTGCTCACGGGCGTGCGCGTGAGCCTGTTCCTCGCGATCCCGCTGGCTCTGGTGTGGGGCCTCATCATCTTCAACCTCGACCGCTTCCTCACCTCGACGATGCGCTCGACCAAGAACTTCTTCCGGCTCCTCGGTCTCGCCATGCCGCGCGTGATCATGGCCGCGCTCATCGGCATCGTCGTGGCCGAGCCCCTGGTCTTGCAGGTGTTCCAGAACGACATCGCCCGCGAGGTGAACTCGACGAACGTCACGCAGGCCCTGAGCGATCAGGATGCCGTCACCAACGGCCCCGAGAAGCAGGCCCTCGACGCCGCGTCGGCCCAGGTCTCGGCGCTCGAGAACCAGGCGGCGACGGGCATCGTCGCGGGAACCTCCTCGACCTCGGCCGAATCGGCCGCCGCCCAGCAGACCGTGGACCAGCTGACGCAGCAGCTCGCGGCCCAGCAGTCCGTCATCGACCAGGCGCGCGCGGTGTACCAGTGCGAGCTGACCGGGCAGGGCGCGGGAACCGTCCCGGGCTGCACCGGAGTCGCCGGCAATGGCGCGAGCTCCGACGCCGCGAAGGCGCAGCTCGCCCAGGCCCAGTCGTCGTACGACGCTCTGTCGACGCAGCTGCAGCAGGCCCAGACCGCGCTCGCGACCGCGAACGCGGCGGGCACCGAGGCCGCGGCATCCTCCGCCGACCAGAACAAGAAGCAGGCCGAGGATCAGCTCCCCGCCGCCCGGACCCAGTACGAGACCGCGCTCGCCGCGTACAACCAGCGCGCGGCATCCGTCGCCGACGGCAACGCGGGAGCGGTCGGTCTGCTCAGTCAGATCACGGCGCTCGAGCGACTGTCGGATCGCGAGCCGGTCCTGCGCTGGGCGCACTACCTGATCGCGGCCCTGTTCTTCATGATCGAGCTCCTCCCGGTCCTCGTGAAGGTGCTCACCGGGTTCGGCGGCCCGTCGCTGTACGAGAAGGCCGAGAAGATGCGCGGGCAGATCGCCCTCGACCGCGTGACCGCGCGGACGTACCGCAAGCGCGCCGACGTGATCGTCGACGAAGCCGCGCGCGTTCCCGTGGCGACCGCCTGATGGTCGCCTGGAGCGCGGGGCTGCTGCTCTATCGTCTGACCCCCGAGCCCGAGGTGCTCATCGCTCACATGGGCGGGCCGTTCTGGGCGAAGAAGGACGCCGGTGCCTGGTCGATCCCGAAGGGCGAGTACGACCCCGAGACGGAGGGGGCTCTGGATGCCGCCCGCCGCGAGTTCCACGAGGAACTCGGTGTCGAGGCGCCCGATGTCGCCTGGGCCGAGCTCGGCACGTTCCCGTCCTCGAGCGGCAAGAAGGTGGTCGTGTTCGCGGGCGACGGCGCCGGGTTCTCGGCATCCGGATTCACGTTCGGCGAGTTCGAGATGGAGTGGCCGCCCCGTTCCGGCAAGCGGGCGTCGTTCCCCGAGGTCGACCGTGCCGAGTGGATGGGCCTGGATGCCGCCCGCGAAGCCCTCGTGAAGGGCCAGCGCCCCGCGCTCGACGCCCTCGCCTCCGCGCTCGAGGCCCTACCCGGCTGACGCGGCCGTCCGCGCCCGTTCCCCGCCGCCCGTGCCCCGCGCCCCGATACGCCGAGTGTCCAAAACACCCGGACGTCTCGCGGAATCGTCCGGGTGTCTTGGACACTCAAGGGGCGGGCGGCGGTCGCGGCGGCCGCGCCTCAGCTCACGGGCGCAGCAGCACCTTGCCGACGCGGGGCGAGTCGCTCGCCGTCACGGCGTCGACGATGTCGTCGAGGCCGAAGGTCGCGGCGACCGGGAGGGTCAGGGTGCCGTCGGCGAGGTAGCGCGACAGCTCTCCGAACAGGGCGCCGCGGGTGTCGGCATCCATCGTCTTGCTGACGACGCTGCCCCAGAAGCCCTTCACGGTGGCCTGGCGGAAGATGAGGTCGCCGGCGCCGAGCTCGAGCTTGCCCGCGCCCATCGAGCCGAAGATCACGAGGGTGCCGTTCTCGCTCAGCAGCGACAGCACCTGACCGGCCGCGGGACCACCGACGGAGTCGACGCCCGCGACGACGGTGCCGTCACCGATGAGGGCGAGGGCCTTGTCGCGCCAGTCGTCGGCGTCGGTCGACACGACGTTGTCGATGCCCTGCGCGGCGAGTTCCTCGACGGCGCTCTGGCGACGGACGAGACCGAGGACGTGGATGCCACGGGCCTTGGCGATCTGCGCGACCATACGGCCGACCGCGCCGTTGGCGGTGTTCTGCACGATCCAGTCGCCGGCCTTCAGGTCGAGCGAGTGCAGCAGGCTGATGGCGCTGAACGGCATGGACACCAGCTGCGCGGCCATCTCGTCGGGGAGACCGTCGACGACGGGGATGAGGCCGGCGGCCTTCGTGACGACCTGCTCGGCCCACACGCCGAACGTGCCGCCCGTGGCGACGCGCTGGCCGACCGTCAGGCCCTCGACGCCCTCGCCGAGCTCTTCGATGACGCCGACCGCTTCGGTGCCGGCGCGGGCGGGCAGTTCGGGCTTGAAGCCGTAGGTGCCGCGGATCGTCCACAGGTCGTGGTTGTGGATGGGCGACATCAGCACGCGCAGGCGCACCTCGCCGGGGCCGGGGGTCGGGTTCTCGACCTCTTCGACGCCGAGGACGTCGGCCGGTTCGCCGAACTCGTGGTGGATGACTGCGCGCATGGATTCCTCCTGTGGTTATTTTGTAACGACTGGTCTAATATAGACCCTGGCCCTGCGAACGCAACCGTGAGGACCCTGAGCGTGTCGAGGGGTCCGCGGCGGCTTCGACAGGCTCAGCCACCATCGCGGGGCAGCGGCCTCGCGGCGCAGGAGCCTGAGCTTGTCGAAGGGTCCGGGAGCCGACGGGGCTGGTGGCTTCGACAAGCTCAGCCACCTCGGGGAGAAAAGGGAAACGCATGGGCAGGACGCCGAGCTTCGAGCGCGCCGCCGTCGTCGACGCCGCGCGCGACGTGTTCTGGCAGCGGGGTTACGCCGAGACGGGCATCGCCGAGCTCGAGGACGCCACGGGACTCACCCGCTCGAGCATCTATAACGCCTTCGGCAGCAAGCGCGGACTCTTCGACGCGGTCCTCGCGGCCTACCTCGACGACGTCGTGCGCACGCGCCTGCGCCCGCTGGGCGGGGGAGACCCCGGCGCACTCGAGGCGTACGTCGCCGAGATGATCGACGGGATCGCCGCCGACACCCCGCGGGCGCGGCTCGGCTGCCTCCTGCTGAACGCCGGCTCGTCGCCGCTCGCGACCGACGACGCCGAGGTCCGCACCCTGGTCTCGGACTACGCGGCCGAGATGCGCACGGCGATCCGCGCGGCGGTCTCCGATCGTCGCCCCGACCTGGGTCCGGATGCCGTCGACGCCCTCGCCGCGGTCTGCGCCTCGCTCGTCGTGGCGGGACTCACTCTCGCCCGCGCCGATCGCGACGCGGCGCTCGCGACCCTGGCATCCATCCCCACGACCCTGGAGTCGTGGGGCCGGGGCTGACCGCTCTCGCCGGGACCCGCGGCTCAGGCCAGCTTCACCGCGGTGCCGTAGGCCACGACCTCTTGGAAGTTCTGCGCCACCTCGCTCGTGTCGAAGCGCATCGCGATCACCGCGTCGGCGCCGAGGGCCTGTGCTTGTTCGATGAGGCGCTGCTTGGCCTCGTCGCGGCTCTCCTGGAGCTGCTTCGTGAGGCCCTGCAGTTCACCGCCGAAGATCGACTTGAGGCCGGCGCCGAACTGCACGCCGAGGTTGCGCGCGCGGACGGTCAGGCCGGTCACCTCCCCGAAGACTTCGGTGATCTGGCGGCCGGGGACATCGTTCATCGTCGTGACGAGCATGCGCTCAGTGTGGCAGCGGGTGAGCCCGGAGGCGAGAGGAAAAAGCCTCGGGTTTCGTGTGCGCCCGGTGTGTGTCCGGTGTCCTGCGTCTGTCGTCCTCCGGATGCCGCTGACCAGGCGATTCTGCCTACGCTGGGGTCATGACGATCACGCACCATGTTCGTGTCCACCGCAGCGAGGAGAATCTGGCTCGGGAGGGGCAGCTCGCGTGGTCTCTCGCGCGGGTGGCGGTGGACCCGGTTCCGGTGGATGCGGATGTGGTGGACATGATCATCAACCGGGTGATCGATAACGCGGCGGTGGCGGCGGCGTCGCTCAGTAGGGGGCCGGTGAGCGCGGCGCGGCAGCAGGCGTTGGATCACGCGGTGTCGATCGGGGGGTCGGGGGCGACCGTGTTCGGGTGCGCGTTGGAGCGACGGTCGAGCCCGGAGTGGGCGGCGTGGGCGAATGGGGTCGCGGTGCGCGAGCTGGACTACCACGACACGTTCCTCGCCGCGGAGTACTCCCACCCCGGCGATAACATCCCCCCGGTCCTGGCCGTGGCCCAGCACACCGGTCGCGACGGTGCCGCCGTGGTCCGCGCCCTCGCCACCGCGTACGAGATCCAGATCGATCTGGTTCGTGCGATCAGTTTGCATAAGCACAAGATCGATCACGTCGCCCACCTCGGCCCCGCCGCCGCCGCCGGCATCGGCACCCTCCTCGGTTTGGACCAGGCGACGATCTATCAGGCGATCGGGCAGGCACTTCACACCACCACCGCGACCCGCCAGTCCCGCAAGGGCGAGATCTCCACGTGGAAGGCGCATGCTCCGGCGTTCGCGGGGAAGATGGCGATCGAAGCCGTCGACCGGGCCATGCGCGGGGAAACGTCCCCGTCCCCGATCTATGAGGGGGAGGACGGGGTGATCGCGTGGCTGCTGGACGGCCCCGACGCGTCCTACGACGTCCCCCTGCCCGGTGACGGGGAACCCAAGCGCGGGATCATCGACTCGTACACGAAGGAGCATTCGGCGGAGTACCAGGCGCAGGCGTGGATCGACCTCGCCCGCCGCCTCGGCACCCACCGCCCCGAGCTGCGGGACCCGGCGAACATCGCCTCGATCGTCCTGCACACCAGCCACCACACGCACTACGTGATCGGCTCCGGCGCGAACGACCCGCAGAAATACGACCCCACCGCCTCCCGGGAGACGCTGGATCACTCCATCCCGTACATCTTCGCCGTCGCCCTGCAGGACGGCGCCTGGCACCACGTCCACTCCTATGCTCCCGCCCGCGCGAACCGCCCGGACACGGTGGAGCTCTGGCACAAGATCACCACCGCCGAAGACGCGGAATGGACCCGCCGGTACCACTCCGAGGACCCGAACGAGAAAGCCTTCGGCGGGCGGGTGGAGATCACCCTCACCGACGGCACCACCGTCACCGACGGCACCACCGTCACCGACGAGATCGCCGTCGCCGACGCCCACCCCCTCGGCGCCCGCCCCTTCGCCCGCGACGACTACCTCCGCAAGTTCCGCACCCTCGCCGAACCCGTCCTCCTGCCCGAGGAGATCGACCGGTTCCTCAACCTCGCCCAACGCCTCCCCGAACTCACCCCCGCCGAGGTCACGCAGCTCACCATCGTCGCCAAACCCGGCATCCTGGCATCCGCCCCCGCCCCGAAAGGACTCTTCTGATGTCTGAGCCGCGGATCGTCCTCGTTGCGGGAGCCCGCACGCCGATCGGGTCGTTCGGCGGGTCGCTGTCGAGCGTCGACGCCTACGAACTCGGCGCCGTCGCCGTCACGGAGGCTCTTCGACGAGCGGGTGTGGAGAAGGATGCCGTCGACGAGGTCGTCATGGGCTGCATCGCGCAGAACGGCCCCGACGCCTACAACGCCCGGCGGGTGGCCCTCGCCGCGGGGCTCCCCACGCGCGTCCCCGCGTTCACGGTGAATCGCCTCTGCGGCTCGGGTCTGCAGGCGATCTGGTCCGCCGCGCAGGAGCTCCGCTGGGGAGGCATCGACATCGCCGTGGCCGGCGGCGACGAGAGCATGTCGCGCACGCCGTTCCTGGAGTACGGTGCCCGCGGCAACGCGCGGCTCGGCGACCGGACGCTCCTCGACGGCACCCTCGCGATCCTCACCGACCCCTTCAGCGGCCGGCACATGGGCACGACGGCCGAGGTCGTGGCATCCCGGTACGGAGTCTCGCGCGCGGAGCAGGACGCCTTCGCCGTCGAGAGCCAGCGGCGAGCGGCCCTGGATGCCAGCCGCGCGGCCTTCGCGGAAGAGATCGTGCCCGTGACCACCGGGGGGAAGCGGCCGGTCGAGGTCTCGGTCGACGAGCATCCGCGGCCGGGAACCACCCTGGAGGCCCTCGCGGGCCTCCGCCCAGCCTTCGAGAAGGACGGGTCGGTGACGGCGGGCAACTCGTCGGGCATCAACGACGGCGCCGCCGCGACCGTACTCATGCGCGAGAACGACGTGCGCGACCGCGGGCTTTCGGGCCTCGCGACGCTCGAGGCCGTGACGACGGCCGGCGTCGACCCCGAGATCATGGGATACGCCCCGGTGCTCGCTCTGCAGCGCCTGTGGGACCAGACGGGACTGACCCCCGCCGACGTCGATGTGATCGAGCTGAACGAGGCCTTCGCGTCTCAGGCCGTCGCGGTGATCCGCGATGCGGCCCTCGATCCGGCAAAGGTGAACCCGTACGGGGGCGCGATCGCCCTGGGCCACCCGGTCGGGGCGACGGGCGCGATCCTGACTGTTCGCGCGGCCCTCGACCTGCAGCGCCGCGACCTCGAGTACGCGGTCGTCACGATGTGCATCGGCGGCGGCCAGGCGCTGGCGGCGTTGCTGCGGCGGTACTGACAGCCCCGTCCGGAGGTGCCGTCCCGCGGAGTCCGTGGCCGAAACGCCGCGCCGGACCGGGATCCCGCGGCACGTGAGGCGTGATCTCCGCGAGACGGTCGGCCGGTGGCATCCGCTGCTCCGAGCGGGATACTGGGCGGATGAGTGTTCATCTTCTCGGTGGCGGGCGCGACGTCGCGCGCTGCGGTGGCCTGCTGGAGCCCTTCGTCGCGGAAGCGCGGGAGCGGGCGGGGGATCGCGACCCGGTGATCGCCGTGCTGCTCGTGCTCGAGGCCGATGACGACAGCTCGGTCGCGCGTTTCCGCAGCGTCCTCGAGGCCGCGGGCGCGGAGAGCATCCGGGTGGAAGCGATCGTCGAGGGAGAGAGCTTCACGAATGCCGCGATCGAGGCCGACGGCGTCTTCGTCGGCGGCGGCCTGACCCCGGCGTACCACGATGCGTTCCGCGTGATCCGGGAGGAGCTGCGCGAACGGGTGGGCCAGGGGATGCCGTACGCCGGCTTCTCGGCGGGAGCGGCGATCGCGGCCGAGCGTGCGCTCGTCGGGGGATGGCTGCGCGGCGGCGTCGAGGTGTGCGGGGAGGACGCGGCCGAGGAGCTCGGCGAGCTCGAGGTGCGACCGGGCCTGGGACTCCTCGGCTTCGCCGTCGACGTCCACGCCGCCCAGTGGGGCACCCTCTCGCGTCTCGTGGCCGCGGTCGACGCGGGCCTCGTCACCGATGGCGTGGCGATCGACGAGAACACGGCCCTGGTGGTCTCGGCGCAGGCGGCCCCGGCCGTGCGCGGCAGCGGGCAGGTCTGGCGCGTCGAGTCCGCGGCATCCGGAGTGCTGGTTCAGTTGCTCCGCGCCTGACGGCCCCGACGAAACAGAAACGGCCCCCACCCGCGAAGGTGAGGGCCGTTCCGGTTCGATGGGTCAGACCGCGCGACGCCGGCGCAGAGCGAAGGCCAGGCCGCCCGCGACCACGAGGAACCCGCCCGCGAGCGCCAAGCCCCACGGCGCCTCGGTGCCGGTGTTCGCGAGGCCCTGGCCGGGACGCTGGCCCGGCTGCTCGGCATCCGGTCCCGGCGTGCCGGGCTGCTCGCCGGGGTTCTCTCCCGGTGCCTCGCCCGACGCCACCACCGCGCGACCGAGCGGAGCCGGGTCGACCACGGGGGTCGCCTCGAAGTACGCGAGCGTGGCGTCGAGGTCGATCTGTCCGGTGTCGGTGCGGTCGGTGCCCGCTGCGAAGGTCGGGAAGCCGTCGCCGCCGTTCGCGAGGAACGAGTTCGTCACGACCGTGAAGGTGTCGCCGTCGGCGATCGTCTTCCCCTGGTACGCCATCGACACGACCGAACCCACGCGGGGGTTGGCGGCGTCCTGCTCGTACTCGTACGAGAAGCCCTCCGACACGCCGAGGTGCAGCTTCGGGCGGTCGCCCTCGGCTTTCCACTGCTCGTTCAGGATGCCGCGCAGCTGCTCGCCCGTCAGCGTCACCGTCACGAGGGTGTTGGCGAACGGCTGCACGAGCGCGGCCTCCTTGTAGGTGACCACCCCGTCGTCGCCCTTGAGCAGGTCGGCGCGGAGTCCGCCCGGGTTCATCAGCGCGATCTGCGCCTTCGTGCCGGCGTAGGCGGGGTTCGCGGACGTCGCCCAGAGGTACACGTCGGCCACCCCGTTGCCCATCGACGACTCGACGCCGCGGTCGGCGCCCGACGGGGTGCCGCCGCGCAGGATGTCGCCGCTGATCCGGCCGACGGGCTTCGCGCCGATGACGTCGGCCTGCGCGACGTACTCCGCGACCTTCGCCTCGATCGCGGCATCCGGAGCGAAGGCCCCCGCGAGCGGGAACGTCGTCCCGGAGAGGGATGCCAGCGAGTCGGTGCGCGTGTCCCACGTGAGCGAGAGCCGGCCCATGGCCTTGCCGTACTCGTACGCCTGGATGACCGGGCGGGTGCGGTCGGTGCCCGCCACGGGCAGGTCGCACGCGTACGTCTGGTGCGTGTGCGCCGAGACGATCGCGTCGATCTCGGGCGAGGCGTTGACCGCGAGCTTGCCGAAGCCGGCCTGGTCGGCGGCGATCGCGGCGCAGTCGTCCGAGACCGCGGCACCCGAGTGGGTGAGCAGCACGATGACGTCGGCGAGGTCGCCTCTCGTGATCTCGTCGGCGACGCGGTTCGCGGCCTCGAGCTGGTCGCCGAACTCCAGGTCGGCGATGCCGGCCGGGTCGACCATGGTCGCGGTGTCGGGAGTCACGGTGCCGATGAAGGCCACGCGCACGCCGTCGACGTCCTTGACCGCGTACTCGTCGAGTGCGGGCTCCTTCGTGCCCTTCTTGTAGACGTTCGCGCCGAGGCCGTACTCGCCGCCGCCGTACTCGGGGAGCACCCGGTCGGTGAGGTCGGCGAAGCCGCGATCGAACTCGTGGTTGCCCACGGCCGAGACGTCGAGGCCCGAGGCCTTCAGAGTGTCGATGGTCGGCGAGTCTTCCTGGATGAGCGACGTGAAGGTCGACGCGCCGATGTTGTCACCGGCCGAGACGAACAGCGTGTTCGGGTTCGCGGCCTCGGTGGCCTTGACCGCACCCGCGATGACGGCCGCGCCGGCCTCGCCCTGGGAACCCGCTTCGAGGCGGCCGTGGAAGTCGTTGACCGTGAGGATGTCGATGTTCTTGAGGTTCGGGTTCGAGACCTCGAACAGGGTCGTCGTGCCCGACACCTCGTTGCCGACGGCGACCAGCGGTCGGCCCGTGGGCGACGCATCGGCGGCGATGAAGTCCACGCCCTCGGGCCCGAGGTCGCCGGCGCGCGAGAGCAGCTCGCGGTCGACGGTCTCGTCGCCGGTGAGCTGGTCCTCCACCGAGACCGAGAAGTCGCGGTTGTTCACATACCCGGCGTAGGTCGCCGCGGCCGGGTCGGTGATGTCGTAGGTCATCACGCCGCCGACGCGCTCGAGACCGACGAACGCGTAGGTGCGTCCGTCGACCTCGCCGATCGCGAGGTTCTCGGGCTCGGGGCCCTTGTCGTCGCTGCGGCCCTCGAGGTTCGAGGCCGAGTGGTTCGAGTTGAAGAAGTCGGGGTTCGCGTCGTGGGTGATGCGCTCGACGTCCGAGCCCGAGTCGAAGACCTGCTCGCCCGCGGTGTTCCACACCGAGAAGCCGCGACCGCCGAACGTGTAGAGCTCGGAGTAGCAGGTGCCGTCGGCGTTCAGGCCCATGTCGGTCGCGACGTTGAGGCGGCCGAGGTCGGCGTCGTCGAGCGAGCCGGCCAGCGGGCTGTCGGCGCAGACCGGGGCGAGGCCGTCCTCACCGAGGTCCTTCACACGGGCGGTGTCAGTGAAGTCGCCCCACTCGCGGCCGTCGCCCTCGTTGGCGGTGACGAGGAAGGTCTCGCCGTTCGCCTCATAGGCCTGGATGCCGTCGGGCATGTACATGCCGAACAGGCCGGGGTAGCTCTTCTGGGTATAGGTCGGAGCGTCCTCGGGGTCGCGGTCGCTCGCGTCGAGCGTCTCGACGCCGTAGTCCTTGAATCCGAGGGGACGGATGCCGGTGACCTCCGCCGACGCCAGGTCGACGACCGCGATGGCGTTCGCCTCCTGCAGGGCGACGTACGCGGTACCCCCGGCGATCGCGACGTACTCCGGCTCGAGGTTGCGGCTCACGCGGTTCGCGGCGAGGGGGGTGTCGCCCTGGTCGGGGGCGGCGACGTCGGGACCGAAGACGCGGACGGCGGGGTCGAGGGTCTGAGACCCGCCCTGCTCGAAGCCTCCGAAGCCGGCGGTGCGCACGGCATCCTGGGTCGGCGCCGCCTTCTCGGCGGGAAGGGCGACGACGCCGATCGAGCCCTCGGGGTCGGTGGAGAAGTCGTCGGCGGGCTCGCCCTCGTTCGCGACCACGGCGACGGTGCCGTCGGCCGAGATCGTGACCATGTCGGGGAGGGCGCCGACGGTGACCTCGCCGAGCACGGTCGGCTCGGCGGCATCCGCGTCGAAGAAGACGAGACGGCCCGGTGCGGTCTTGTTGGCGGCTTCGAGGGCGATCACGCCGAGGCCGTCGGCGCGGACAGCGAGGGAGTTCGCCACGCCGGTGCCCGCGATCGAGTAGAGCTTGGTGGGCGTGGCGGGTGCGCTCATGTCGAGCACGTCCACGGCCCCGGCCTGCGCGTTCACGACGAACAGGCGGTTCTTGTACGCGTGCACGATCTCGGCGGCCGACTGGTCGAAAACGCCGGTTTCGTACGTGCCGATCGGGCGCAGGCTCATCGCGCTGTCGGCGGGGGTGTCGCGCACCGGATCGACGACGATCGCGGCGGATGCCGCGGTGACGCTCGAGAGAGCGAGCGCGCAGACGGCCGCGGTCGTCGCGGCCAGCGCGACGGTACGGCGAAGGAAGGGCGAAGGCATGGCTGTGTCCTCGGGGGCAGGGGGCGGCGTGCGGCGGGGGCGGCACGGGCGCGCCGCGGGGGCGGCGAACGCGCCGAGTCTGCCCGCGGACGGTGACGTGGCGGTGAACGAGGGCAGAACGTCGCTCTCGCCGTCCGGCGGCGCGCGGCCGCGGTCTAGCCTGAGCGGATGACCACGCTTCCCGGTGCCCACCCCGACGAGCCGCACCGCCAGGGACTCGCCCAACGGCTGAACGGCCTGCGCGCCGGAGTCCTGGGGGCGAACGACGGCATCGTCTCGACCGCCGCGGTCGTCGTCGGTGTGGCCGGAGCGACGAGCGAGGTCGGGCCGGTTCTCATCGCCGGGCTCGCCGCTCTCGTCGGCGGAGCCGTGTCGATGGCCCTCGGCGAGTACGTGTCGGTCTCGAGCCAGCGCGACAGCGAGCGGGCGCTCATCCAGAAGGAGCGCCGGGAGCTCGCGGAGGATCCGGATGCCGAGTTCTCCGAGCTCGTCGGGTTGTACGAGGCCCAGGGGCTCACGCGCGACACGGCGACCCGGGTGGCGACCGAGCTCACGGCATCCGATGCGCTGAAAGCCCACCTCGCGATCGAGTTGAACATCGACGCCGACGACGTGGTGAGCCCGTGGACGGCGGCTCTGGCCTCGGCGGTGGCGTTCACGGTCGGGGCGCTGCTGCCGCTGCTGACGATCCTGCTCGCGCCGGTCGGGATCCGCGTGCCGCTGACGTTCGCGGCGGTGCTCGTGGCGCTGGCCGTCACGGGGTACGTGGCCGCGTGGATCGGCGGGGCGCGCCGTGGTCGATCGATCCTGCGCACGGTGATCGGCGGCGCGCTGGCGCTCGGGGCGACGTATCTCGTGGGGTCGCTGTTCGGCGTCGCCGCGGGGTAACGCCGGGTGCCCGCACCGATCACCGCCGTTTGGGGTGTGAAACGGTATGTCGCCCTCGGCGTGAGCGCCGGGCATCGCCCATAAACGCCGTTTCGGGTGAGAAACGGTGTGTCGCCGGCGGCGTGAGCGCCGGGCATCGCCCATAAACGCCGTTCCGGGTGAGAAACGCGGTGTCGCCGCGTTTCCCGACAGGAACAGCGTTTATCGGTAGGGTGCTTGCGGGGCCTAGCGGATAGTAGGACGTCCAGGTAATCTGGCCAGAGCGACGACGCCGTCGCCCCACGAAGGAGAGCCGCATGGACACCATCCCTGCTCCCGCGCTCGACGCTCCGGTCCTGTCCGCTGACGAACGCGCCGCCATCCTCGACGCCGTCCGCGACTTCGCCGCCACCGAGCTCGCCCCGCACGCCCTGGAATGGGATGCCGAGAAGCACTTCCCCCGCGACGTCCTCCGCCGCGCCGGGGAGCTGGGCCTCGGCGGCGTTTACGTCCGGGACGACGTGGGCGGCGCCGGGCTGTCGCGCCGAGACGCCGTCGCGATCTTCGAGGAGCTCGCCTACGGCGACCCCACCGTGACGGCGTACATCACGATCCACAACATGGTCGCGTGGATGATCGACGCCTATGGCACGTCGGTGCAGCGCGAGCGATGGCTCCCCGGTCTCGTGGCCATGGACGATCTCGGCGCCTACTGCCTCACCGAACCGGGAGCGGGCTCCGACGCGGCGGCGATCACGACCTCGGCGATCCGCCACGGCGACACCTACGTGCTCACGGGCGTGAAGCAGTTCATCTCGGGTGCCGGCGAGGCATCCGTCTATGTCGTGATGGCGCGCACGGGCGAGCCGGGCGCGCGCGGGATCAGCGCGTTCCTCGTCCCCGCCGACGCTGAGGGACTCTCGTTCGGCCCCCTCGAGAAGAAGATGGGCTGGAACGCGCAGCCCACGCGGCAGGTCATCCTCGATGAGGTGCGCGTGCCCGCCGAGAACCTGCTCGGCGGCGAGGGCCGCGGCTTCTCGATCGCGATGACGGCGCTGAACGGGGGCCGCCTCAATATCGCGACCTGCTCGATCGGCGGGGCGCGCTGGGCACTCGACCGCGCGATCGCCTACGTCCACGAGCGCTTCACGTTCGGCGAAGCGCTCGCCGAGAAGCAGTCGGTCGTGTTCGCGGTGGCCGACATGGCGACCGAGCTCGAGGCCGCACGTCTGCTCGTCCGCGAGGCGGCGACGGCTCTGGATGCCAAGGACCCCGACACCGCGACCCGCTGCGCGATGGCCAAGCGCTTCGCGACCGACGTCGGGTTCCGCGTCGCGAACGAGGCGCTGCAGCTGCACGGCGGATACGGCTACCTGCAGGACTACGGCATCGAGAAGGTCGTCCGCGACCTCCGCGTTCATCAGATTCTCGAGGGCACGAACGAGATCATGCGCCTCATCATCGGTCGGAGCGTCCTGGCGGCATGACGTCGAGCCCCTGGCGGTGTCGGGGGATCGTGGGAACATGCGGGGGCGGGGTCGTCCGCGCCGACAGAACGGGAGCACCATGACGGAACAGGATGCCGGGTACGAGACGATCCGCGTCGAACAGCGCGCACGCGTCGGGTGGATCACCCTCGACCGGCCCGAGGCGCTGAACGCGCTGAACACGCGGACCATGCACGAGGTCGTCGCCGCGGCGGAGGCGTTCGACGCCGACGAGGGTGTCGGTGCGATCGTGGTGACGGGGAGCGAGAAGGCGTTCGCCGCGGGAGCCGACATCAAAGAGATGGAGGGCAAGTCCAGCGTCGAGATGACTCTGACCGATCACTTCGGCGGTTGGTCGCGGTTCGCGGCCGTCCGCACCCCCGTGATCGCGGCGGTCTCGGGCTACGCCCTCGGCGGCGGGTGCGAGCTCGCGCTCATGTGCGACGTCATCCTCGCCTCGGATCGCGCGAAATTCGGCCAGCCCGAGGTGCAGTTGGGCGTGATCCCGGGCATGGGCGGGACGCAGCGACTCGTGCGGGCGCTCGGGTACTACAAGGCTGCCGAGCTCGTCCTGACCGGACGCATGATCGACGCGGCCGAGGCCGAGCGGGTGGGGCTCGTGTCGCGGGTGGTGCCCGGGGCCGACCTGCTCGACGAGGCGCAGGCGGTCGCCGAGACGATCGCCGAGAAGCCGCTGCCGGCCCTGTACGCGGCGAAGGCTGCTCTCGACGCCGCTCTCGAGACCTCCCTCGCCGAGGGCCTGCGGTTCGAACGTCAGGCGTTCGCGGGCCTGTTCGACACGGCCGATCAGAAGGAGGGGATGGCGGCGTTCCGCGAGAAGCGGGCTCCGTCGTTCACCCACCGATGAGCGCGACGACGGGCGGGTCTCACAGCGGGTCGGGCACCGGGGCGGGGTCGGCGAAGTCGCCGGCGCCCTTGCGGAAGCGCGCGATGATCCGCACGAGCTCCGTCGCGTCGTCGTCATCGAGCCCGAGGTCGGCGAACACCGCGTTCAGCGCCGCCGTGGCCTCGTCGACCCGTCGGCGTCCGGCATCCGTCAGCGCGAGAAGTGCGGCGCGCCCGTCGGTGGGGTGCGGCTCGCGCGTCACGAGCCCGTCGCGCGTCAGGCGCTCGACCGTGTTCGTCACGCTCGTCGGATGCACCTGCAACCGGGCGATCGCGCTGGCCATCGGCATCCGCCCCTCCCGCGTGAACGCGAGCAGTCGCAGCAGTTCGAAGCGCGAGAACGACAGGTCGAAGGGCTTGAGGGCTCGTTCGATGGATGCCATGAGCAACTGGTGCGCCCGGATCACCGAGGTCACGACCGTCATGCCGTCGGCCGCGTCGTCCCACCCGTGCGCGAGCCACTGGCGTTTGGCTTCGGCGATCGGGTCGACCGGCAGTCGTCGGGTCATGGGTCCTCCTCGCGTTTCACGGTACCGCGCCCCCGTCATGCGCGTGGCGGACTCGCGGCCGACCGGCGCGCGGTCGCTGAGCGGGGTGCGGGGGCCGAGCGGCGCGCGGTGGCTGAGCTCGTCGAAGCCTCCGCGGGCCTCGCGGTCGTGGGCGGTCCCTTCGGCGGGCTCAGGGACCTGGGTTGCGCGGTGGTGGCTGAGCTCGTCGAAGCCTCCGTCCCCCGAGCCTGTCCGTATTCCCCGAACGAAGGAGCCGGGTCGATGAAGATCGTGGTGCTGATCAAGGAAGTCCCCGACACGTGGGGCGAGCGGCGGCTCGACCTCGAGACCGGGCTGACCGACCGGGCCGCCTCGACGCCGGTGCTCGACGAGATCGACGAGCGTGCGGTCGAGGCCGCCCTCGCCCATGCCGACGCGCACCCGGGCACCGAGGTGATCGTGCTGACGATGGCGCCGGCGTCGGCTGCGGCCACCGTTCGCAAAGCCCTCGCGATGGGGGCGACGTCGGCCGTGCACGTGGTGGACGAGGCTCTGCGCGGGGCCGACCTGCTGCTGACCGCCGAGGTGCTCGCAGCGGCGATCCGTCGGACCGGGTTCGACCTCGTGATCGCCGGGAACCTCTCGACCGACGGCGGCGGCGGCGTGCTGCCCGCGATGGTCGCCGAGCTGCTCGAGGTCCCGCAAGGTGACGGCGCTGTCGAGCCTCGCGGTGAGCGACGACGCCGTGGCCGGCGACCGCGTGAGCGATGCGGGGACGATGCGGGTGACGGCCTCGCTCCCCGCGGTCATCTCGATCACCGAGGCGCTGCCCGAGGGGCGCTTCACGACCTTCAAAGGCATCATGGCGGCGAAGAAGAAGCCCTACGAGGCGGTGGATGCCGCTGCCCTCGGCATCGACGCCGAGGATCCCGCCGTGCCGCGCTACATCATGGTGTCGGTCGCCGAGCGTCCGCCGCGGGAGGCCGGCGTCAAGATCATCGACGAGGGGGATGCGGGCGAGAAGCTCGCCGCCTTCCTCCTCGCCGAGGGGGTGGCGTGATGGCCGTCGCGCTCGTGCTCCTCGAGGTGCTTCCGGGTGGGGCGCTCGCCGCTTCGTCTGCCGGCCTCCTCGCCGCGGCGCGTCGGGTGGGCGACCCGGTGGCCCTCATCGCGGGTCCGGCCGACGCCGCCGCCGAGGCTGCCGCCCTGGGGGCGGTGCGGGTGCTCGCCGTCGACGTCGAGTCCGACGCCCTGACCCTCCCCGTGGTCGACGCGCTCGCCGCGGCCGTGGCGCGCGAGAGCCCCGACCTCGTTCTCGCGTCGAACTCCGTGGAGTCCCGCGATGCCGTCGCCCGGTTGGCTGCGCGCCTGCGGCTGCCTCTCGCGGCCGACGTGGTCGGCGTGGAGCGCGACGACCTCGGTGTCGTCGCTCACCACGCCGTCTTCGGCGGTGCGTTCACCGTGGATGGCGCCCCGACGTTCGGGACGCTCGTCGCCACCCTCCGACCCGGGGCCGTGACCGAGCGTCTCGACGCGCAGCCTCTCGCCGTCGAGCGGCTGGAGGTCGTGGCATCCGGGGTTCCGTCCGCCCGCGTCGAGGGCTTCTCGGAGACCGCGGCGCCCTCGTCGCGTCCGGAGCTGCGCGGGGCGAAGGTCGTCGTGGCCGGGGGCCGCGGGGTGGGCTCGCGCGAGAACTTCGCCCTCGTCGAGCAGCTCGCCGACGTGCTGGGAGCCGCGGTCGGCGCCTCGCGCGCCGCGGTCGACGCCGGATATGTGCCGGTCTCGGCGCAGGTCGGGCAGACCGGCGTGACGGTGTCGCCGCGGCTGTACATCGCCCTCGGAATCTCGGGCGCGATCCAGCACCGCGCCGGGATGCAGACCGCTACCACCATCGTCGCGGTCGACAAAGACCCCGAGGCACCGATCTTCGCCATCGCCGACTTCGGTATCGTCGGAGACCTGTTCACCGTCGTCCCGCAACTCATCAGCGCGCTCGAGGCCCAAAAGAAGTAGATGGCGTCCACACCCCGCACCCCGCGTCGCGGGCTGCCGCGCGTCCCCGGCGGGGAGCCCTGGCCGCCCGCGGTGTCCGGCGCGTCGGAGGCGGATGACGACATCTCCGCGGACGGCGCGGCGCCGGGTCAGGATGCGCGGGGCGATGCCGTGGCCGTGCCCGCCTCGCAGAATCGAGCCGATCTCGCAGATTCCGCGGGGGATTCTGCGAGTTCCGCGCGAATCTCCGAGCCCGGGCCGCCCTCGGATCCGGATGCCGCCGGCTCCACGCCCGCGTCGGCGGTGCGCCGGGGGCTGCCCCGTGTTCGGGGCGGCGAGCCGTGGCCGCCGGCCACCGCGCTCGCGGATTCGGAGCATGGTGCCGGATTCGGACGCGGGAGCGAGACGGATCCGGATCCGGCGACGCCTTCCGAATCTGCGACCGCGGCGGCCTCGCAGAATGCGGCTCATCTCGCAGATTCCGCGGGGGATTCTGCGAGTTCCGCGCGAATCTCCGAGCCCGGGCCGCCCTCGGTTCCGGATGCCGCGGGCTCCTCGCCCGCGTCGGCGGTGCGCCGGGGGCTTCCCCGCGTTCGGGGCGGCGAGCCGTGGCCGCAGGCTACCGCGCTGACGGATTCGGAGCATGGTGCCGGATTCGGACGCGGGGGCGGGATCGGTCCGCATTCGGTGGCCCTTTCCGAATCTGCGACCGCGCCCGGCTCGCAGAATGCGGCTCATCTCGCAGATTCCGCGGCGGATTCTGCGAGTTCCGCGCGAATCTCCGAGCCCGGGCCGCCCTCGGATCCGGATGCCGCCGGCTCCACGCCCGCGGGCACGCCCGGGCGCACACCCGCTGGCCCCGCTCGCGCCGGCCACCCCCTCGCGGGTCCCACCTCCGCCGGCTCCACCCCCGCAGGCTCTCCCCCCGCGCACCCCGATCCCGCAGGCCCCTCCCCCGCAGGCTCCACCCCCGCAGGCCCTACCCCCGCGGGAGCCGATCCCGCAGGCCCTGCCCCCGATGGCCCCACCCCCGCGGGCCCCGCCCCCGCCCCCGCCGCCCGCCCGCCCCTCGCCGTGCCGACGACGGTGTGGCCGGGGGCTGCGGCATCCGCTCCCCGCCCCGCGAGGTCGGAGCCGAAGCGCATCGGCCCCTACACGCCGCTGCAGTGGCTCGGCTCGGCGGCCGTGCTCGGCGTCTTCGCCCTCGCGCTGGCCGGGATCGCCGTGCTGTTCGCGCGCTTCGTCCTGGCGATCGAGCCGGGGCGGGATTTCCTCGCCGCCTTCCCGGGCGAGTACGCCCTGCCCGAGGGGGCGCCGGTGGGACTGCCGGTCTGGCTGAACTGGTCGCACTTCCTCAACAGCTTCTTCCTGCTGTTCATCATCCGCTCGGGCTGGCAGGTGCGGCGAGAGAAGCGTCCCGCCGCGTTCTGGTCTCCCCGCAAGAACAAGAAGCGGCGCATCAGCCTCGCGCTGTGGTTCCATCAGGCGATCGACATCCTGTGGATCGCCAACGGCGTGATCTTCGTCGTGCTGCTGTTCGCGACGGGGCAGTGGATGCGGATCGTCCCGACCTCGTGGGAGGTCTTCCCGAACGCGGTGTCAGCAGCGTTGCAGTACGTCTCGCTGGACTGGCCGACCGAGAACGGCTGGGTGAACTACAACAGCCTGCAGCAGCTGTCGTACTTCGCGATCACCTTCATCGCGGCGCCTCTCGCGATCCTGAGCGGCGTGCGCCTCTCGGGCGTCTGGCCGAAGGATGCCGAGAAGCTCAACCGCCTCTACCCGGTGGAGTGGGCGCGCAAGATCCACTTCCCGGTGATGCTGTTCTTCGTGGCGTTCATCGTCGTGCACGTCGCCCTCGTGCTGGCCACGGGCGCGCTGCGCAACCTCAACCACATGTACGCCGCGCGCGGCGCGGTCGACCCGGGGGAGTACACGAGCGACCCGACCGGACTGCTGATCTTCGCGGCATCCCTCCTCGCGATGGCCGCGGGGTGGGTGGCCGCGCGTCCCGCGGTTCTCGTGCCGATCGCCCGCCTGTTCGGCGACGTCAAGCAGCGCTGACGTCCCCACCGGCGGCCGGATGCCGAGACCACACCCGTTCGTCGAGCCCGCATGCCCTGGCGTGTAAACGCCTGCGGTTTCGGCGATGACATGCGGTTTCGGCGCGGCCCGCCCCGCGTGCCCCACGCGGGGGCGAAGGGCAGCCCGACCGAGGAGGGATGCCGAGACCGCACCCGTTCGTCGAGCCCGCACGCCCTGGCGGGTGAGCGCGTGCGGTTTCGGCGATGACATGCGGTTTCGGCGCGACGCGCCGCCGCGTGCCCCACGTGGCGGGGGACCGCGTGCGGTGTCGGCGCGGCGCGGCCCCGCCGGGCCACGCGCGGCGGCCGCGGACCCGCGCCGGCCGTCAGACCCGCCCGCGCGCGCGTAGACCCGCGGCGATGAGGTCGAGGCCGAAGGCGAAGTCGTCCGACTCGAGGCTCGACGCCCCCGCGTCGCGGGCTCCGGCGCTGTCGTACTGCAGGCGCTGCTGCTCGTGCCAGACGAAGCCGAGCGCGTAGTGGAGCACCGTGGTCGCGCCGCGGCGCGCGGTGTCGGCGTCGAACCCGGCGGCGGCGACCGCGCTCGCGAGCCGGTCGTGGGCGAGCGAGGACCCGAGGCCGAGCGCGAGGGTGCTCGAGACGACCTCGGCACCGTCCCGATACGTGAGGAGCGCATCGCGCAGGGCGTGCGCTTCGGCGCCCAGGTCGACGGGGATTCCGGATGCCATCCGGCCGACGATGCGGTCCGAGAGCTCCGCGAGCAGCGTCTGCTTGTTGGGGAAGTGCCAGTACAGCGCGCTGGGCTGAACCTCGAGGGCGGTCGCGAGGCGGCGCATCGTGAGGTCGGGGAGTCCGTGGTCGTCGAGGATCCGCAGGGCGGTGCGGGCGACGTCGTCGGCGGAGTGTCCTCGAGGAGCCATGCGTCTGAGTATAGTGAACGCTGTTCAGGTGAACAGTGTTCAGGTGACACGGTTCAGGAAAGGCCCGCCATGACCCGCACTCTCGACGCCACCGACCTCGCCCGCGTGGCCGTCTTCGCCGCGCTCATCGCGGTTCTCGGTCTGCCCGGCAGCTTCCCCGTCTTCGGGGGCGTGCCCATCACCGCCCAGACGCTCGGGGTGATGCTGGCCGGAGCCGTGCTCGGTCCCTGGCTCGGCGCCCTCTCGGTGACCGTCGTGCTGGCTCTCACGGCGGCGGGCCTTCCGCTGCTCGCGGGAGGTCGCGGCGGCATCGGCGTCTTCCTCGGCCCCTCCGCCGGATACGCCCTCGGATGGATCCTCGGGGCGATCGTCATCGGTCTCCTCGTCCACGCGGGAGGCCGGCGCCCCGTCGCCTGGCGCACGGCTCTCGCCATGCTCGTCGGGGGAGTCGTGGCGATCTACGCGGTCGGCATCCCGGTGCAGAGTGCGGTGACCCGTCTGCCGCTCGGCGAGACCGCCTTGACGAGTCTCGTCTTCGTCCCGGGCGATCTGCTCAAGGCCGCCCTCGCGACCGCTGTCGTGTCGGCTCTCGTACGGGCATACCCGCGAGGGTTCCGCCGCGCCTGGACGACCCCCGCCGCCCGCGCCGCGGTCGCGTCGGCGTGATCGTCACCCTCGACGGCGACGCTCCGCGGCTGTTCGAGCGGATCGCCGCGACCCGCGCCGCCGGAGACGCCGTGCTGATCGCCGACCCGCGGTGGAGCGCCGATCAGCGCGCGGGCGTGGAGCGCGTGGCATCCGGGATCGAGGAGACGGATGCCACGGCCTGGGCGACCCTGACCTCGGGCAGCAGCGGCACCCCGCGCATCGTGCGGCGTACGGCCGCGTCGTGGACGAACTCGTTCGCGGCGGTGGCGGCGCTTCTCGACGCGGGACCCGATGACGTCGTGGCCCTCCCTGCCCCGCCCTCGTCGTCGCTGACCCTGTACTCGCTGGCGCACGCCCTCGAGGGCGGTCCGCGTCCGGCGCTCGGTCGCGATCCCGCGGCGACGTGTCTGCACGCGACTCCGGAGGGGCTTCGCGCCGTCCTCGACGACGGATCCCTGCCGCGGTTGCGTACCGCTCTCGTCGGTGGTTCACCCCTCGACCGGGCGCTGCGGGCCCGTGCCGAAGCCTCGGGCGTGCGCGTCGTCTCGTACTACGGGGCGGCGGAGCTGTCGTTCGTCGCCGTCGACGCGGGCGAGGGATTGCGCGCCTTCCCCGGGGTCGACCTCGAGGTGCGGGGCGCCGAGGTGTGGGTGCGGTCGTCGTTCGTGGCATCCGGATATCTGGGGTCGGACGGCCCCCTGCGACGCGACGGGGAGTGGGCGACCGTCGGAGATCGCGCCGAACTGCGGGACGGACGCCTCCGCCTGCTCGGCCGCGCCGACGACGCGATCCTCAGCGCCTCGGCGACGGTCGTCCCGCACGAGGTCGAGGAGGTCCTGCGAGGGATCCCGGGCGTGCGCGACGCGGTCGTGTTCGGGATGCCGCGCCCCCGCGTCGGCGCGCTCGTGGCGGCGCTCGTCGAGCTGACGGATGCCGATCCCGCGGCGGTGCGCGCCGAGGCCGCTACCCGGCTCGGCCCCGCGCATCGTCCGCGGCGCTGGGCGTTCGGGACGATCCCGCGAACCCCCTCCGGTAAACCGGCGCGCGCCGAGGTCGCCCGTCTCGTGGAGCACGG
This sequence comes from Microbacterium testaceum StLB037, assembly GCF_000202635.1. Lineage (NCBI taxonomy): Bacteria > Bacillati > Actinomycetota > Actinomycetes > Micrococcales > Microbacteriaceae > Microbacterium > Microbacterium testaceum. The sequence goes on from NC_015125.1 coordinate 2,073,581, forward strand.
CCGTGGCGCCGGACACTGACCCGGTCGTCGTCGCGGCCCGACGCAGCCCTCTCGCCGTCCGCGGGCGCGGCCTCACCGACGTCGACGCGGGCTCCCTCGCCGGGACCGTGATCGCGGCGACCGTCGCCGACGCCGAATCCCCGCCGATCGCGGATGTCGTCCTCGGCAATTGCACGGGACCGGGCGGCAACCTCGGCCGCATCGCCGCGCTCGCGGCCGGCCTCGGGACCGGCGTCCCCGGGGGCACCGTCGATCGGCAGTGCGGGAGCGGACTCGCGGCGATCATGGATGCCGCGCACGCGACGCGCGCCGACGGTCGGGCACGCGTGGCGGGCGGGGTCGAGAGCGCCTCGACCGCTCCCGTTCGCGTCCAGGACGGCGCGCCCTACGCCCGAGCCCCGTTCGCCCCGGCGGGCTTCGCCGACCCCGACATGCTGCGGGCCGCCGAGGATCTGGCCGCCCACGACGCTCTCACCCGCGAACGCCAGGACGCCTATGCCCGGCGCAGCCACGCCCGCGCGACGACCGCGCGGGCGTCGGGTCGCTTCGACGCGGAGATCGTGCCCGTGGCGGGCGTGAGCCGCGACGAGGGCATCGGTACGTCCGCGGCGCTGCTGGCGCGTCTCGCCCCGCTGATGACCGGAGGCACCGTGACGGCGGGCACCTCGACCCGCATCGGCGACGGAGCGGCGGCGGTCGTCGTCGCCCCCGCCGGGTCGGGGCCGGGGCTCGCCATCCGCGCTACCGCGGTCATCGGGTGCGACCCAGCCCTGCCCGGCATCGGCGCCGCCCCCGCGATCCAGGCCGCGCTCACACAGGCGGGGCGGAGCCTCACCGACGTCGCCGCGATCGAGCTCGTCGAGGCGTTCGCCGCGCAGAGCATCGCCGTGCTGTCTCGCCTCGGGCTCCGCGACGACGACGAGAGGGTCTGCGCCGAGGGCGGAGCGCTGGCGCTGGGACACCCGTGGGGAGCGAGCGGAGCGGTCGCCGTCGTGCGCCTGTTCTCCCGCCTCGTCCGTGCGGGGGCGCCGGCGGGAACGCTGGGCCTCGCCGCGGCATCCGTGGGTGGCGGTCTCGGTGTCGCCGCCGTGTTCGAGGTCGTGCGGTGAGTGTCGTGCACTGCCGCGGGCTGACCGCTCGGCTGGGCGACCGCGAGGTTCTGCAGGACGTCGCCCTCGACCTCGGGGCCCGGACCATCGCGGTCATCGGCGACAACGGTTCGGGCAAGTCGACCTTCGCCCGCCTCATCACCGGGCTCGTGCGGCGCGCGTCGGGCGAACTCGCCGTCCTCGGCCTCGATCCGGAACGGGATGCCGCCGACCTCCGCCGTCGCGTCGCCCTCGTGCTGAGCAACCCGGACGCGCAGATCATCATGCCCACCGTCGCGGAGGACGTCGCTCTGTCGCTCCGCGCGCTGCGCCTCTCTCGCGAGGAGCGGGGTCGCCGCGTCACCGCGGTGCTCGAGCGCTTCGGGCTGGACGCGCTCGCCGACCGCGCGGCTCACGACCTGTCCGGAGGGCAGAAGCAGCTGCTCGCGCTCGCCGGTGCGTTCGTGCGCTCTCCCGACCTCGTCGTCGCCGACGAGCCGACGGCGTTCCTCGATGCACGAAACGCTCGCGCAGTCGCCGATCACCTGCTCGCCGACTTCGGGCATGCGCTGATCGTGGTCACGCACGACCTCGCTCTTGCGCGCCGGTGCGAGACGGCCGTGCTGTTCGAGGACGGCGGGGTCGTGGCATCCGGAATCGCCGCCGATGTCGTCGAGCGCTACGAACGGGCCGTGGCGTGCTGAGCGTGTTCCGCCCCGGGAGGGGATGGCTGCACCGGATGCCGGCCGGCCCGAAGCTCGCCCTCTTCGCGGTCGTGGCGGTCGTCGTCGCGGCGCTGCCTCCGGTGTGGGCGACGGTTCCGGTGGCGGTGGTGGTGCCCGTGGCCCTGTATGCCGTGGCGGGAATGGGGTTGGGCGCGGGCCTTCGCGCGCTCGGCGGTCAGGTCTGCGCGCTCCGCTGGATGATCGCGATCACGGCGGCGGGGCAGCTGATCTTCCTCGGGCTCGAGCCGGCCGCAGCCAACACCGCGCGCGTTGCCGCAGCGGTTCTCGTCGCGGGGCTGGTGCCGCTGACCACGCCCGTCTCCGCGATGCTCGATGCGCTCGAGCGGGGGCTCCGGCCGCTGCGCCTCGTCGGTATCGATCCGGCGCGCGTCGCACTGCTCTGGATGGTGACGCTCACGACGATCCCCGTCCTCGCCCGCCACGCCGCCGAGGTCCGCGATGCCCAGCGGGCGCGGGGGCTGCGCCCCTCGCTCCTGCGCGGGACCCTGCCGTTCCTCGTCGTCGCCCTGCGTCACGCCGACGATCTGGGCGACGCGCTCGCGGCCCGCGGCATCCGCTGATCCACCCCAGATCACACGATCCGCACGAGATCACGCGTCCCGTGGGTGTCGGAATGTGTGCTCTCGGACCGGACGTGTTGTTTCGGAGCCCGGCGCCGGGCGGCCGGGCCGCACACCGACCCCCGGGGTGGAGAGGGGAGAGGCGGGCGGGGTCAGTCGCGCGCGGCGCGGCCCGCCGCGAAGCCCTCGGCGTACGCCTCGTCGGCGCCCTGGCGGAACATGTCGCGCTCGGGGTCGCGCACGATCGAGCGCGCGCCGGGGAGGTCGAGCTCTCCCACCAGGTCTCCGCGCCCGCGCACGATCGCGACGGGGCGGCGCGACGCCTTGCCCTTGACGAGGTCGGTGGCCGCGGCGAGCTCATCGGCCACGCACGGCAGGGTCACGACGAGCGGGCGGCCCTCGGCATCCACCGTTCCGCGGAGGTCTTCGAAGACATGGATGCCGCCGGCCCCGATCGCGTGATCCGTCTGCCCCTCGCGCCACGCGCGGCCGAGGGTGTCGGTGATGATCACGCCGACCCGGGCGACGGCGCGCAGCCCCTCGGCGATGCGCCGCGCGGAGGCGTCGGGGTCGACGGGGAGGAGGAGCACCGTGCCCTCGGGGGTGTTGCTGGCGTCGACTCCCGCGGCGGCCGAGACGATCCCCAGGGGGTTCTCGACGATCCGGGTCACGTGTCCGGTGGGGGAGGTGCGGGATGCCACGAGCCGCACGGTCTCGCGCGTGATGGCGTCCTCGCGGTCCGAGGCCCGGATGATCCGCCCCTCGGCCTTCGACACGATCTTGCTCGTGACGACGACGATGTCGCCGTCCTGGAGCGGTTCCGTGAGGGCATCCAGGATCACCCGGACGAGGTCGTCCCCCGGGGTGATCTCACGGATGCCGTCGAGGGCCCAGACCTGCAGCACGTCAGCGGACGAAGCGCACCTCGGTGAGCTCCTCACCGAGGAAGGGTTCCACGTGCGAGGCGCCGTCGAGCGCGAAGCCGTTGCGGGTGTAGAAGCGGTGCGCGCGCGGGTTGTCGTCGGCGACCCAGAGGTACGCGCCCTCGTCGGCGTCGATCGCGGCGTCGAAGAGCTGCTGGCCGATGCCGGTGCCGTGGAAGGCATCGAGAAGGTAGATGAAGTACAGCTCGCGCTCGCGCGGAGCGTCGTCGTCGCGAGCGGGACCAGAGCCGACGAAGCCGACGATCTCGCCGTCGACGAGCGCGGCGTGCATCCGGTAGTCGTCGCCCTGGGAGGCCCAGTGGGTCCAGAGCTCGGCCATGCGGCGGGGGGAGACGGCTTTGAGGGCCGCTTCGCTGATCAGGTGATCGTAGGTCTCGTGCCAACAGGTGGCGTGCACGCGGCCGAGGGCCTCGGCATCCACGTCGCGCACCGGACGGACGACGATGTCGGTTCGGGGTTCGGCGGTCATGGCGTGACTCTACGCGGGGCTTTCGCCAGGCGGAAATCGGCGGCCGCGCGCGGGATGATGCGGTACGAGCGGCACTTTGTCAGACGTGCATGCCAGCATGATCGCCGTGTCGGAACGCCCCCGGTTGACCTCCGTCGAGGCGCGTCTCGACGCCCTCGCGAACCGCCTCCTCGCCGCAGCTCCCGCCTCGGGCGCCCGGGCGCGACTGGTCGAGTTCGCCGTGTTCGTCCTCAAGCAGGCCTGGGCGTGCGTGTTCGGAGCCGCGTTCCTCGCCGTCGTGCTCGCGGCGAAGCTCTGGTACCCGGCCGACGCTCCGCTCGCCCGCAACGACGCCCTCACGATTGCCGCGATCCTCATCCAGATCGTCATGGTGGTGGGGCGTCTCGAGACCCTGCGCGAACTGCGCGTGATCGTCACGTTCCACATCGTCGGGACCGTGATGGAACTCTTCAAGACCGACGTCGGCTCGTGGATGTACGCGGCCGACGGCGTGCTGCGCCTCGGCGGGGTTCCGCTGTACAGCGGCTTCATGTACGCGGCGGTCGGCAGCTACATGGTGCGCGTGTACCGCCTGTTCGACCTCCGGTTCACGCGCTATCCCCGTCAGTGGCTCACGGCGGTCGTCGCCGTCCTGATCTACGCCAACTTCTTCACGCACCACTGGATCATCGACCTCCGCTGGGTCCTGATCGCCGCCGTCGTCGTGCTCTGGGGCCGCACGATGATGCACTTCCGCTTCTTCCGCGGACGATTCCGGATGCCGATCCTCCTGGCCTTCGCGGGGGTGGCGGTGTTCATCTGGCTCGCGGAGAACATCGCGACCTACGCCGGCGCGTGGCTGTATCCCTCGCAGGTCGGGGCATGGCATCCGGTCGACGTGTCGAAGCTCTCGTCGTGGTTCCTGCTCATGATCGTGTCGGTCGTGCTCGTGACGTGGGTGTATCCGCCGCGGGAGCCGGATCCTCCGGCACAAGACGAGGGCCGAGCGCTTGTGGGCTGAGCACAACGGAATCGCCGATCCGTCGTGGGATCGTTACGCTCGCCCCTCGTGAACGTCCTCTGGCGGACCCTGCTGGTCCTCTTCCGCGCACGCCGTCGCCTCCGCCGCGAGGGGCCCATCGATCCGAACACGGTGACCCGCGTCCGCATCCGCGTGCTGCCCACCGACATCGATCTGCTGCGCCATCTCAACAACGGCCGGTACCTGTCGCTGTTCGACCTCGGCCGGTGGGATCTCCTCACGCGCGCCGGCCTGATGGCGGCCATGACGAAGCAGGGGTGGTACGCCGTGGTGGCGGCCGAGACCATCACGTTCCGCCGCTCGCTCGAGCTGTGGCAGCGCTTCGACCTCGAGACGCGCATGATCGGGCACGACGACCGCGCGGTGTACCTCGAGCACCGCGCGCTGGTCGCGGGCGAGATCTACGCCCGCGCGATCATCCGCGCGCGCATCCTCCGCCGCACCGGCGGGACCGTTCCGCACGACGAGCTGTTCGCCGCGGTCGGGCGCCCCGACGGGCTGCCCGACATCGAGCAGTGGGTGCACGACTGGGCCGACGGTTCGGCGCTGCCGTCGACGAAGCGACCGGCTCCCAGCGTCTGGGAGTGAGCGCCCGCGGCGGGGCGTCTTACGCGAGCCCGAAGCGCGCGTCGAGCCACGCCACCTGGCGCAGCCAGTGCCGGTACCCGCCGCCCTCGTGGCCGTTGTAGGTGTACTCCTCGAGCGCCGCGTCGGTCGAGGAGAGCGCGTGGAACGCGGCGAACACGCCGGAGGGCAGCACGACGTCGTCCATCAGACCGACGGAGAACAGCGCGGGGGCGTGGATGCGCCGCGCGAGGATCGCCCCGTCGACGTACGACAGGGTCCGCAGCGCGTCCTCCGCCGCATCGCGGTGCACCGCGAGGAAGCGCGTGATCTCGGTGAACGGTGCCGACGGCGTGCGCACGATCGCGTTCGGGAAGTCGCACAGGAACGGCACGTCGGGCATGACCGCGGCCACCGCGTCGCCCGACAGGGCTGCGGCGGCGATCGCGAGCCCGCCTCCCTGGCTGCCGCCGGTGACCGCGACGCGCGTCGGGTCGACCCCGGGGAGGGTGCGGACCACGTCGACGAGGCGGGCGGCATCCGTGTACAGGCGGCGGTAGTAGTACTCGCGGGGATCCAGGATGCCGCGGGTCATCACGCCCGGGAAGGCGGCGGCGGAGCCGTGCGGGTCGGGGGTCTCGCCCACGCTCCACGTCGATCCCTGGCCGCGCGTGTCCATGATGACGTGGACGTAGCCCGCGGACGCCCACTGGTGCTTCTCGCCGGCGAGACCGCGGCCGCCGCCGTAGCCGATGAACTCCACGACGGCGGGGAGCACCTCGTCGCCGTGCGGTCGCACGACCCAGCCGCGGATGGCGTCGCCGCCGAAACCCGTGAAGGTGAGGTCCTGCACCGACAGTGCCCGCAGCGGGCCGTCCACCGGGGTGAGGACGGCGGGGCGGGCGGCATCCCGGGCTTCGGCGAGCGTCTCGTCCCAGAAGGCGTCGAGGTCGTCGGGAGCGGTGAGCGCCGGGCGGTACTCGCGCAGCAGCTCGAGGGGCATGTCGGTGAAGGTCTGTGCCATGCGGGAACTCCAACGGTGAGGGGGCTGCACCGACAGTAGCGAATGCGGGGGGATCCGCGGGCGGGCCGGCCCCGCGCCCGGCCCCGACCCACGGCGCCCCGATCCCCGGGTTGCCCGGCACGCCGCCGGGATGCCACGCGCGCGATCCCTAGGCTGGCCGACATGAGCAACGAAGACCCGCGGGGCACCGGTTTCACGCTCTCCTCCGCCGTTCCCGTGCGCGCGGCCGCGCGGGCGGCCTCGTTCGTCACGGTCCCGCGCGAGCCGCGTCGCGGGGAGCTCCCGGCCGACCCCGCGGCCGCTGCATTCCTCGCCGCCGCGGCGGACGGCGTTCTCCGCCCCGAGGGCACGGCGGCCCCCGCCGCGGCGCTTCACCGTCTCGTCGCCGATCTTCCCGCGAGCCTTCCCTGGGCGGCGCGCGGTGCCCTGCAGCTCGGTGGCGCGGTCGCGCCGGTGCTGCCCACCCCGGCGGTCCCCCTCGCGCGGCGGGCGCTGCGCGAGCTCATCGCGGGCCTCACGGTCGACGCGCGCCCCGAGCGACTCGGTGCCGCGCTCGCGGCGCGGGCCGAGGGCGGCGGCACGCCCGACGTGCGGCTGGTCGGCCCGGCGGTGCTCGGCGAGTCCGCGGCGCGGCGGCGGGTCGACGGCATCCGGACCCTGGTGGCTCGTGACGACGTCGATCGGGTGACGCTGTCGGTCGCCGACGTCGTCGCGCGTTCCTCCGCTTGGGCCTTCGACGCCGACGTCGACCACGTCGCCGAACGACTGCTGCCGCTCTTCCTCGCCGCGGCCGAGAGCGGCACGCACCTCACGCTCGCCGCCGAGGGGCGTGACGACCTCGACCTCACCGTGGCCGCGCTCACCCGTGTGCTCGAGGAACCTCGCCTGAACGGACTCGCCGCGGGCATCGCCCTGCCGATCGCCGTCGTCGAGAGCCTCGATGCCGTGCGCGAGTTGGCCGCGTGGGGGCGCCTGCGCGCCGGCGCCGGGGGCGCGCGCCTGACGGTGCGCCTCGACGACGCACCGCCGCAGACGCCGGAGGCTCTGACCGCCGCGCGGCACGGATGGAACGCCCCGACGCTCACCCGGCGGGACGACATCGACGCTCAGTCCGTGCGGGCCCTGCGCGAAGCGCTCAGCGCGCGCGGGCGCGAGGGGCTCGCGGTGGAGTTCGCCACGGGCGACCCCGAGCGCGGCGCCCTCGCGCTGGCCGTCGCCGCCGACACCGACGCGACCCTGACCCTGGTGCTCGCGGCTGGCACGTCGTGGATACCGGACGAGCCGTTCGTCACGACGGTCGCGGCCGTCCACCCCGACGACCTGGATCTCGTCGCCGGTCGGCTCACGTCGGCCTACGCGGGCATCGTCGCCGCCGCCCCGGACCTGCCGGTCGCGGGCCCCGTCGTCGATGCCCCCGACGGTGCGGCCGGTGAGGACACCGTGCCGCTCGACGACCTCTTCGCCCCCGAGACGGCCGCCGTCGCGGCGCGAGCGCACCGCGCGGCCGTCGCGGCCGAGGGTCCCGCGCCGTCCGCTCGCGTCCCGCAACGCGGGCTGACGCCCGACCCCGCGATCCTTCGCGAACCCGCCGACGGCGACGCCGCCGAGCCCGGACTCACGCAGGCGGTGCTGGGCATCGCGCGGGAGGCCGCGGCATCCGGAGACACCTCCGCCCTCGGCCCGGACGTGCAGCAGATGCTCTTCGGAGGGCAGGCGTTCGTCGACACGGCCGTCTTCTCGGCGCGCGAGAGCGCGGAGCTCGCCGGGGGCGCTCCCGGCTTCCGCAACGTCGCCGACACCGACCCGACCCTGCCGGACGACCGCGCCTGGGCGCTGGCGGCCATCGGGCGCGCGAGCGGTTCGACGGCCGGGGACGCCACCGCGGCGGCGGGCCGGATCGACGACCAGGCCGGCCTCGACGCGGCCCTCGCGCGGGTGCGTGAAGCCGCGGAACCGTGGGGGGCTCTCGCCGCGACGGACCGCGCCGCGGTGCTCCAGTCCGCCGCGCGCGCCCTCGAGGACCGGCGGGCCGAACTGATCGAGGTGCTCGCCTCCGAGGGCGGGGCCCTGATCGCCGAAGCGGACGCCGAGGTGAGCCAGGCCGTCGACGCCGCCGCGTACTACGCCGCCACCGCCAAGGAACTCGACCGCGTGTCGGGCGCCGTCTTCGTGCCGGACCGGGTGACCGTCGTCGCTCCCCGGTGGAACGCGCCCGTCGGACTCTGCGCGGCAGAGACCCTCGCGGCGCTCGCCGCGGGCTCGGGCGTGCTGCTCACCCCGTCGCCGCGCGCGCGTCGCGCCGGGGCCGTCGTGGCCGAGGCGCTCTGGGCCGCCGGGGTCCCGCGCGATCTGCTGACCTACGCCGATCTCAACGAGGATGCCTCGGGCCGCGCGTTGATCGTGCACCCGGGCGTGGACCGCGTCCTCCTCGCCGGTGCCCGCACGACCGCCGAACGGTTCGCCGAGTGGCGGCCGACGCTGCCCCTGCAGGCGTTCACCGCCGGCCGCAACGCCGTGATCGTCACCCCGTCCGCCGACCTCGACGATGCCGTCGCCGACATCGTCGAGGGAGCCTTCGCACGTGCGGGGCAGGCCGCGACCGCGGCGTCGCTCGTGATCCTGGTGGGCGCGGCCGCAAGGTCGACGCGCTTCCTCGAGCAGGTGAAGGATGCCGTCACCTCGCTCCGCGTCGGCCCGGCCGACGACCCGCTGTCCGACGTCGGTCCGCTCGTCGAGGAGCCGTCGGGAGAGGTGCGCCGCGCGCTCACCGTCCTCGCGGAGGGGGAGCGCTGGCTCGTCCAGCCGCGCGAGCTCGACCTCGGCCCGGAGATGTCCGGCCGATTCTGGACCCCGGGCGTGCGCACCGGGGTGAGCGTCGGGTCGCACCTGACCCGGGCCGCGGTGGCCGCGCCGGTGCTCGGCATCCTGCACGCTTCCACCCTGGCTCGAGCGATCGAGCTGCAGAACGCGATCGGCTCGGGATACGTGGCCGGGATGCACACGCGTGACGCGCGGGACCTCGACCTCTGGATCGACAGCGCGGAGGCCGCCGTCCTGCGCGTGAACCGACCGACCACGGGCGCGGTGGTGCAGCGCGAGCCCGTCGGCGGCTGGGGAGACGCGGTCGCCGGGTCGGGCGCGATGTCGGGCGGACCGAACCGCCTCGTGACCCTGGGGTCGTGGCGGCCGTCGTCGGGCGGTGCATCGTCGTCGACGCTGCACCTGCGCGGACTCGACAGCCGCATCACCGCGCTCATCGAAGCCGCCCAGCCGACCCTGTCGTACGAGGCCTTCGACTGGCTGCGGCGCGGAGCGCTCTCGGACGCCGTCGCCTGGGACCGCGAGTTCGGCCGGGTGAAAGACGTCTCGCGCCTCGGCGTCGAGCGGAACCTCTGGCGCTATCGCCCCGCCGACGTCGCGGTGCGCGCGACGGCCGACGCCGCCTGGCAGGCCGTCCTGCGGGTGCTGGTCGCGGCCGTGCGCTCGGGATCGACGTTCAGCCTGAGCTCTCCCGTCGGTCTTCCGGGGGCGGTGCGCCACCTGCTGGGCGAGGCGGACGTCGCGGTGTCGGTCGAGAGTGACGCGGAGTGGTTGCAGCGGCTCGCCGGTGGCATCCCGGATGCCGAGTCCGCCGACGCCGCGGAAGAGGTCGAGGGTCCGGAGGCCCCCGTCGAGCCCGCCTTCGCGGCACCGCGCCCGACGCGCGTGCGCCTGGTCGGACCGGCCGGGACGACCGCTCCGCTGCGCGCCGCCGTCGCCGAGACGGTCGCGGGCGACGTGTCGCTCACGGTCTACGCCGACGAGGTGACGACGGCGGGCCGGCTCGAGTTGCTGCCGTTCCTGCGCGAGCAGGCGGTGTCGATCGGGGCGTTCCGCTTCGGCCGCGTCGACGCCTGGAGCGCCGAGGTCATCTGAGGTCGCGTCGCGCGGCCGCCCGGCCCGCGCACCCCCCCACTTCTCCCTTGAGTGTCCAGAACACCCGGACGATTTCTCGAGGAGTCCGGGTGTTTTGGACACTCAACCCGGTGAGGGGGCGAGGGGCGAGGGGCGAGGGCCGGGCGCGGGATGCCCGCCCGGCGCACGATCGCGCACGCCGGGCGGGCCCGGGTCCTACTGGATGCCCTCGCGCACCAGGCGCCACTGCTGGCACGTGAGACCGTTGGCGGTCCACTGCTGAGCGACGGCACCGTCGGCGGTCGAGCAGCCGTCGATCTCGAGCAGCTTGCCGCTGTTCGCGTTGGTGAAGGTCCACCACCCGCCGCTGGTCGCGGCGTTCCAGTTCTGCGTCGCGTTGCCCGTGGGGCCCCACTGCGCGGCGTCGACGCCGTCGCCGGTCGCGGCTCCCGGGATCTCGAGCAGCTTGCCGCTGTTCAGGTTCACGAGCTGTGTCGCAGACCCCGTGGGACGTAGGGTCCAGCGCTGCGTCGCGTTCTCGGTCGGACCCCACTGCCCCACGGCGGCACCGTCGGCGAGGGAGGCCGAGGCGACCTCGAGGAGCTTCCCGCTGTTGCGGTTCACGACCTGGAACTGCGGGTCGAGCGCGCTGGAGCGCCACACGTGCAGCGTGTCGAGCTCAGCGAAGCCCGTGCCCTTGGTGAACCGGATGGTGTTGACGCCGGCGTTCAACGTCACGGTCTTCTGCGCCCAGGCGTAGCGGCCCCAGTCGACGGTCGCGGGGTAGGAGATCGTCGAGCTGGTCCCGCCGTTGACGCTGACGCCGTGCGTGGACGTGCTGCCGCTGCCGTTGTCGTACCGGACGTTCAGCGTGTACGAACCGGCGGCGGGGACGCGGACGGTGAACTGCACCGAGCTCCCCGCGTTGTTGATGTTGCCGACCTTGCGACCGTTCGACGCCTGCGCGTGCGTGACGATCGTGGCATCCGTGATCGTCGCCTTCTCGGCCTCGTACTGCTGGGCGTCCACGGGGATCGAGCCCACGCGGATGTCGTTGAGTCCGGTGGCGGTGTTCTCGACGTTGGTCGCCTGGTAGAGCGTGCGCCCGTCGGTGCCGACGTCGAGACCCTGCGCGAACCCGCTGAAGTTCCCGCCCTGCGTGTCGCTCGCGTCGTACGTGACGGCCATGGGGAGGCGTTCCCAGGCGCCGGCGCCGAGGTTGTAGTTGACGTAGAGGTTCTGGCCGCCGTCGATCGCGCCCGAGGGGGTGAGCGACCACTTGGATGCCACGATGACCATGCCCTTCGGACCTCCGCCCGGCACCCACTTCACGTACGGCGAGGAGCCGATGCCGCGCCCGTCGGCGAGACGGATGGGGGTGCCGATGCTGGTCGTGTCGCCCCAGTTGAGTCCGTCGGCGGACGTCTTGAAGTACACCGGTGCGGTGTTCTGCGACTGGCTCGGGCGGTTCACGACCTCGAAGGTGGCGAGGTAGCGCCCGTCGGGGAGCTTGGTGACCGTGATCATTCCCGGGCGGTCGCTCTGGTTCGGCGGTGCGGAGACGTTGGACAGCGCGCCCCACGTCTGCCCGCCGTCGGTGGAGCGGCGGTAGGACACGGCCTGGAGGACACCGGATGCCTTCTGCCGCTCGTCCGAGTAGTACGCCACCAGACCGCCGCCGCCGTCGACCGCGAAGGAGGGCTCCCAGACGGTGGTCGTCGTCGAGGAGGGGCTGGGGTCGTACACGGCGGGTCCGCCGGAGTCGATGGTGCTGAGGAACGACCAGGTCGCGCCGCGGTCCGCGCTCTTGTAGACGACGAGTCGGCTGCTCGAGCGGTCCTCGGGCATGATCATGCCGGTCAGCAGGAGCGTGCCCGCGGGGAGCGAGCCGGACGCCTGCGGGAGCTCGTAGAGGAACGGCTGCGCCGTGCGCGTGTAGCCGGGGAAGGTGCTGCTCGGATCGACGTCGGCGATCTTCGTCCACGAGGACCCGTCGTCGGTGCTGCGGTAGATCGGGTAGACCTGTCGCCCGTTCTGGAGGACGAGCTTGTCGAAGGTGACGAGCTGCGTGCCGTTGTTCGAGCCGTTGTTCTTGAGGACGACGATCTTCGCGTACGTCGTGCCGGCGGGAGTGCCGCCCTCGGGGTTGAAGGACGAACCTGCCGGGGGCGAATAGACCAGCGAGCCGTTGCCGGTCGTCACCGCGGAGGCGGGGGCCGCGGCGGCGAGCCCGCCCACGGTGAGGACCGCGGCGGTCAGGACCGCGGTGAGAAGGCGCGATCGTCGTCGCGCGAGGGACCAAGGGTGTGGCATGTTCTGTGCTCCTCTGGATCGAGGCGGCTGCCGGTGCGCGCCCGCGTCGGCGCAGCGACCCGCTCAGGGTGATGTCTCCACCGCACTACTACAACGTTGTAGAGACGGGTCGACCGTAAAGGGCCGCGAGGTTCGCCGTCAAGACTCGCGTGTGCAACGTTGTAGAGTCTCGACCAGAACGAGGGGGATGCCATGACGGCGACGCTGCACGACGTGGCCCGCGTGGCCGGGGTGTCGATCAAGACGGTCTCGAACGTGATCAACAACTACCCGCACGTCCGAGAGGCGACCCGCGAGCGGGTCGAGGCCGCGATCGACGAGCTTCAGTATCGGCCCAACCAGGCCGCCCGCACGCTGCGATCCGGGCGCACCGACATGATCGGCCTGATCGTGCCGGATCTGCGCAACCCGTACTTCGCCGAGCTCGCCGACGACGTCATGCGCGCGGCGCGCGCGCACGGGTTCTCGGTGCTCATCGAGCAGTTCGACGCGGATCGCGACAGCGAGCTCGCGGCCTTGCGCGGGGCGCGCAGGCGGGGTCTCGACGGCGTGCTGTACTCCGTGCTCTCGCTCGGGGAGGACGACGCGCCCCTCCTCGACGAGGTCGGCATGCCGATGGTGCTGCTGGGGGAGCGGATCTTCCACTCCGCCCACGATCACGTCACGATGCGCAACACCGAGGCGGCCCACGCGGCCACGGCGCACCTTCTCGCCGCGGGGCGACGGCGCGTCCTGGCCTTGGGGTCGCACCCGGGAGAGATCGTCGGGTCCGCGGGGCTCCGCCTGCGCGGCTACGAAGCCGCTCTCGCCGAAGCGGGTCTCGAGGTCGATCCGGCTCTCGTGGTGCCCGTCGATCGCTGGCATCGCGTCGACGGCGCCGACGCGATGCGCGCGGTGCTCGATGCGGGACTGTCGTTCGACGGGGTGGTCGCCTTCAACGACTCCCTCGCGCTCGGGGCGATGCGCGTGATGCTGGAGCGCGGCATCCGCATTCCCGAGGAGGTCGCCCTCGTCGGCTTCGACGACCTCGACGAGACCCGTTACTCCCTGCCGGCGCTGACGACGATCGACCCCGGCCGCTCCGAGATCGCGCGCGTCGCCGTGGATCTGCTGGTCGAGCGCATCACGGGCGACGCGGCCACCGAACCGCGCGAGGTGCTCGCGGATTTCCGCCTCGTCGAGAGGGAATCGGCGGCGGTCTGAGATCGCGCGCTTGACATCCCGCGACGGTCGGGCGATCATCCATTTACAACGTTTACCTCCATCGTTGTAAATTGCTTTGCACCAGACTCGGCACCCGAGCCGAGAAGACGACGCAGTCACACGAAAGGCATCGAAGATGATGAAGCGCAGCTTGTCCGTCCTCGCGACGGTGGGGGCCGCGGCCCTGCTCCTCGCGGGTTGTTCCGGCTCGTCGGGTACCGCATCCGACGGCCCCGCCGAGATCACGTTCTGGCACGGCTACACCGAAGCCGACGGCAAGGTCCTCGACCAGATCGTCGCCGACTTCAACGCCTCGCAGCAGAAGTACAAGATCACCACCGAGACCAAGACGTGGGCGGTGATCGACGACACCCTGCTCCCCGCGCTGAGCTCCAAGGAAGGCCCGCAGATCGTGGCGATGCCGGCCGAGCGCATGCCGGTCTACGCCGATCGCGGTGCTTTCGCCGACCTGAGCGACTTCTACGCCTCGTCCGACAGCAACACCGCCGACCTCGTGCCCCAGGCCGTCGACATGATCAAGGTCGGCGGCACGCCCTACGGCGTCCCCACCGGCTTCGTGCCGCTGGCGATGTTCTACAACAAGGCGCTGTTCGCCTCCGCCGGCATCACCGAGGCCCCCACGACCTGGGACGCCTGGGTGGCGGACGCCAAGAAGCTCACCGTGGACGAGAACGGCGACGGCACCCCCGAACAGTACGGTGTCGCGATCCCCGACCACGCCACGGTGGCCAACGGCCTGTGGCCGAGCCTGCTCCTCAGCGGCGGGGGGCAGATCGTCGACGGCGACAAGGCCGTCATCGACTCGCCCGAGAACGCGAAGACCATCCAGTACTGGACCGACGCGATCACGAAGGACAAGATCTCGCCCACGGGTCTCGACGGCATCGCCGCCGACCAGCTGTTCAGCTCGGGCAAGGCCGCCATGCACGTCGGCGGACCGTGGATGGCATCCATCGCCAAGGACAACAACATCGACTACGGCATCGCCGCCATCCCCGCCGGTCCCGCCGAGCAGGCAGCCTCGGCGATCGGCGTCGCGATGGGCGTCACCGAGTCGGCCGACGACGCGCAGCGCGCGGGCGCCGAGGCCTTCTTCACGTACTTCTTCCAGAAAGATGTCGCGACGCAGTGGTCGCTCGCCTCGGGCTGGCCTCCGCTGCGCACCGACATCCCGCTGAGCGACGTCTCGTCCAACCCGGTGGTCGCCGCCCTCAGCGAGATCGCGCCGACCGGTCGCGCGCTCCTGCCCGGAGTGGTCAACGGCACCGACGTGATCTCCGACATCGACGAGCTCACCCAGAAGTCGGTCGCGGGCGGCGACGTCACCGAGCTGCTCTCGACGGCCCAGAGCAAGATCCAGCAGGCCATCGAGTGACGAACGCACGGGAGGGGCGCCCGCGTCGCCCCTCCCGTGTCCTCACCCCCGCTTCTCGAACAGGACGACCATGACCACTCACGCCCCGAGCGCGCCGCCCCGCCGGCGCGGGGCCTACCGCCCGCCGGCACCGATCGGCGGTCGCGGGCCTCTACGGCACAGCCCCCGCCACCGCCTGACCGTGGTCGCCTTCCTCACCCCGGCCATCGTCATCCTGACGGTCTTCGTGGCCTGGCCGATGGTCTCGGCCCTGCGCCTGTCGTTCACGGATGCCAGCGGCTTCGGCCGCGAGAAGTTCGTGGGCCTCGAGAACTACGCGCGGGTGTTCACCGACCCCGACATCGTGAGCGCGATGGGGAACACAGCCCTGTACGCGCTGCTGTTCACCCCGATCGCGATCGCCCTGGCCCTCGCCTTCGCGCTGCTGCTGAACAACCCGCTGCTGCCGCTGCGCGGCCTGTTCCGCACCGCCCTGTTCACCCC
Organism: Microbacterium testaceum StLB037; assembly: GCF_000202635.1. Classification (NCBI taxonomy): domain Bacteria; kingdom Bacillati; phylum Actinomycetota; class Actinomycetes; order Micrococcales; family Microbacteriaceae; genus Microbacterium; species Microbacterium testaceum. The sequence continues at coordinate 2,089,286 of NC_015125.1, forward strand.
GTTCATCGTGTCTCTCGCGGTCGCCGCCTTCGCGTGGTCCTACCTCCTCGACCCGCAGATCGGTCTGCTGAACTACTGGCTCCGGGGTCTCGGCATCCAGCTCGGAAACGTGCTGCAGGACCCCACGCTCGCGATGCCCGCCGTCGTGCTTGTCGCCGTGTGGAAGAGCTTCGGCTTCTACATGGTCATCTTCCTCGCGGGGCTCCAGGACATTCCGACGAGCCTCTACGAGGCCGCCCGCGTCGACGGCGCGAGCGCGTGGCAGCGCTTCCGCAGCATCACGTTCCCCATGCTCGGCAACACCATGGGCTTCGTCGTCATCGTCGCGCTCATCGCCGCCCTGCAGGCCTTCGACCAGATCTATGTCATGACCGGCGGGGGCCCTTACGGCACCACGCAGACGATCGTCATGGAGATCTACCAGTCCGGCTTCCGCAAGCTCGAGCTCGGCTTCGCCTCGGCCCTGTCCTACGTGCTGCTGCTCATCACCCTCGTGCTGAGCCTGACCCAGTTCCTCTTCTTCTCACGACGAGAGAAGGATGCCGCATGACCGCCCTCGCTCCCGCGCCCGCCGCCTCGGCATCCGCGATCCCCGTCCGTCGGCGCTCGCCGCAGGCCCGTCGTCGCCGCCTCGTGTCGGTGACCCTGCTCGTCGTGGTCGCCGCGGCCACCCTCGTGCTGATGCTGCCGATCCTCATCATCGTGTTCACGGCCTTCAAGCCGGTGGCCGAGGTGAACGCCTACCCGCCGACCCTTCTCCCGGGGCAGTGGACGTTCGACAACTTCGCGCGGATCTTCACCGAGCTGCCCTTCGCCCGCCTGATCGCCAACAGCTTCGTCTTCGCCGGCGGGGTCACGCTCTTCGCGTTGGTGTTCGACTCCCTCGCCGCGTACGCCCTGGCCCGCCTGGACTTCCGGGGTAACAAGATCCTGCTGATCGCGATCATCGCGAGCCTCATGATCCCGTTCCAGGCGACCCTGATCCCGATCTACCAGCTCGTGTCCGACCTCGGATGGGTCAACTCCTACGCGGGACTCATCGCCCCGCGCGCCGCCGACGCGTTCGGCATCTTCTTCCTGCGGCAGTTCTTCCTGTCCCTGCCCCGCGACCTCGACAACGCCGCGCGCATCGACGGGGCGAGCGAGCTGCGCATCTTCCGCAGCATCGTGCTGCCGAACGCGGTGCCGGCGCTGCTGACGCTCGGCATCTTCACCTTCGTCAACAACTGGAACGACCTGCTCTGGCCGCTCGTCTTCACGACCGACTCCGAGATGGGCACGGTGACCTCCGGCTTGACGCTGCTGACGGGACCCGGCGGGATCATCCCGCAGGGCGTGATGATGGCGGGCTCGCTGATCGCGGTGCTGCCGCTGGCCATCCTGTTCCTGCTGATCCAGCGGCGGTTCGTCGAGAGCGTCGGAACGTCGGGACTGAAATGAGAGAGACCCCCATGTCGACGACCCCCTGGTATCGCGACGGCCGGCTGCACTTCGGCGCCGGCATCGAGAACACCTTCGTGCCGCAGGAGCGCCCGGGTGAGCGCGCGATCGACGAGTACGCCCTCACCGAGCACTACGACCGCTGGAGCGAGGATCTCGATCTCGCCGTGGCGGTGGATGCCGAGTTCTTGCGCTGGGGGATCCCGTGGCACGTCGTGTCGCCCGAGCGCGGAAAGTGGGACTGGTCGTGGACCGACCGGGTGCTCGACGGCTTCGCCGCACGCGGCATCCGTCCGATCGTCGATCTGCTGCACTACGGCACGCCGACGTGGATCGAGGGCGAGTTCGCCCACCCCGACTACGCCTCGTTCGTGGCCGAGTACGCCGCGCGCGCCGCGGAGAGGTATCGCGACCTCGCCACCGACTACACGCCGGTCAACGAGCCGATGCTGCACTCGCTGTTCAGCGGCGAGTACGCGTACTGGCCCCCGTACCGTCGGGGCGAGGCGGGCCTCGTCGAGATCTCGACCGCGATCGCCCGCGGCTTCGTCGAGACACAGCGGGCTGTGGCGGACGTCCTGGGCGAGCGCGCCACCTTCGTGCACGTCGACGCGTCGATGCGGTACGCCGGGGACCTCGACGCCCACGAGCACCGCGAGACGGCCGAGCGGTACCGCCACCAGGCCTTCCTCGTCGAGGACCTCGTGACCGGTGCGGTGGGGGCGGAGCACCCGCTCCTCCCGCTGCTGCGTGCGCACGGCACCTCCGACGAGACGCTCGCGTGGTTCGCCGAGAACGCCGTGCAGCCCGACGTGATGGGCGTCAACTACTACCCCCGGCACTCGACGGAACTGTTCGAGAGCGGCATCCATCACTCCGGGGGCTTCGCCGATCCGCGCCCCACGCGCGACGACGGCGTCGAGGGGCTCGCCGAGATGCTGCGCACCTACGCCGCCCGCTACGGCGCGCCGGTGATGCTCGCCGAGACGTGCGTGACGGACGACGTCTCCACCCGCCTGCGGTGGCTGGACGATTCCGTGGCCACTGTCCAGGGGCTTCGCGCCGACGGCGTCGATGTCGTCGGCTACACGTGGTGGCCGCTGTTCGACATGTACGAGTGGACCTACCGGCACAGCGACGAGCCGCGGTCCGCCCACCTTCTGACCATGGGGCTCCACGACCTCGTGGAGACCGAGACCGGGCTCGCGCGCCGCCGCAACCCCGTCGCCGACCGATTCGCCGAGTACGCATCCCGAGGAGCACGATGACCACCGCCCGCCTGACTCTCGACACCCGCTTCCCGATCGGGGCCGTCCGTCGCCGTCTGTTCGGCGGGTTCGTCGAGCACCTCGGCCGCCACGTCTACGACGGTATCTACGAACCTGGTCACCCCGAGGCCGACGACCAGGGCTTCCGCCGCGATGTGCTGGAGCTCGTGCGCGAGCTCGGCGTCTCGACCATCCGCTACCCCGGCGGCAACTTCGTCTCGGGCTTCCGGTGGGAGGACAGCGTGGGGCCGCGCGAGCAGCGCCCGCGCCGCCTCGACCTCGCGTGGCACTCGACCGAGACGAATGAGATCGGCCTCCACGAGTTCTCGGACTGGCTCGACAAGGCCGGCAGCGACCTCATGCTCGCCGTCAACCTCGGCACCCGGGGCGTCCTCGAGGCCCTCGACCTGCTCGAGTACAGCAACGTGCCCGGGGGCACGACCCTGTCGCAGCAGCGCATCGACAACGGCCGCGCGGAGCCGTTCGGCGTGCGCGTGTGGTGCCTCGGCAACGAGATGGACGGGCCCTGGCAGCTCGGCCACCGCTCCGCCGACGACTACGGCAAGATCGCCTCGCAGACGGCGAAGGGCATGCGTCAGCTCGACCCCTCGATCGAGCTCGTGGTGTGCGGGTCGTCGGGGGCGTCCATGCCGACGTTCGGCGAGTGGGAGCGCGTCGTGCTGGAGCACACGTACGACGACGTCGACATGATCTCGTGCCACGCCTACTACCAGGAGCACGACGGAGACATCGACTCGTTCCTCGCCTCGTCGGTCGACACCGACCGCTTCATCGAGGCGGTCGTCGCCACCGCCGACCACGTGGGTGCCGTGCGCGGCAGCGCGAAGAAGATCGACATCTCGTTCGATGAGTGGAACATCTGGTACCAGACGCGCTTCCACGACGTCGACCAGATCACCGGTGTCGAGAACTGGCCCGTCGCCCCGCGCCTGCTCGAGGACGTGTACTCGGCTCTGGATGCCGTGGTCTTCGGCAGCCTCATGATCTCGCTGCTCAAGCACGCCGACCGGGTGGCATCCGCGTCCCTCGCCCAGCTCGTCAACGTGATCGCCCCGATCATGACCGAGCCCGGCGGACCGTCCTGGCGGCAGACGACGTTCTTCCCCTTCGCGATCACCTCCCGGCTCGCGCAGGGCGACGCCGTGCGCCTGCAGGTCGAGGCGCCGCTCATCGAGACCGAGAAATTCGGCGCGGTTCCGTCGGTGGACGCCGTCGCCACCCACGACGCCGAGACCGGTGCCACCGCGATCTTCCTCGTGCACCGCGGCCGTGAAGACGCCGTCGACCTCGCGATCGACATCAGCGGACTGGGCGATGTCGAGCTCGTCGAGACGCACCTGCTGCACGACGACGACCCGTACGCCCGCAACACGCTCGACGAGCCCGAGCGCGTGCAGCCCGGGACCGTCGAGGCGCGCGTGGAGGGCGGCATCCTGCACGTGACCCTGCCGCCCATCTCGTGGGCCGCGCTCTCGCTCGTGACCTCCTGACTACCGCGAGGAGATCGTCGCGACGAGCGCGATCTCCTCGTCGGTCCAGAGGTACTGGTCCCGCAGAAGGCGGACGACGTCGCGCGTCGTGTCGGCGGCCGCGAGGGCCGCGCCGCCGTGCACGGGCAACGCCGTCGGCTCGACGACGGATGCCGCTTCCCGCAGTTCGTGGACGAGCTCCGGCCGCTGCGCGCTGACGTCTCTGTCCGCGATGACGAGCAGTGTGCGGGTCCCCTCGATCTCGCGGTGCGCGTCGCGGTGCACATCGACCCAGAAAAGGACGGTCGCCGCGCCCACCACCATCATGATGACGACCCCGACGGGGATCGCCCCGATGTCGGTGAAGAAGACGGGCACCGGCGTGGCATCGGCGTCGACCCGGAGGAGAGCGATCACGCGGATGCCGCTGTAGAAGGCGTAGACCGCCACGGCGATCGCGAGCACGCGGATGGACGGTCTCCGCGCCTCGGGCGAGATCGCGGCCGTCACTGCGGCGCACGCGCACACGAGGGCGAGCGCCCCGACGCGGATCGTCGAGGCCCCCTCCGCGGGCAGGAGGAGGGAGGTCACGGCGACGGCCGCGACCGAGCCGAATGACACTACGACGCACGCCCTGGCCACGCCCGAGGGGAGGATTGCGTGGAAAGCGAGCGGGATCATGGCCGGACCCAGGACGAGCAGCGCGTTCGCCGTCGCGAGTGTCGCTGACCCGCCCACGTTGATCCACAGCAGGTACATCGCCGCCGCGCCGACCTCGACGACGCCCGCCGCGATCCCGTACCGGACCGATGTGCCGGTGGGGCCGTGCCGTCCCGTGAGCCACAGCCCCGCGCCCAGGAGCGCGCTCGTGACCACCAGGGCGGTCACGGAGAGGATGATCACCGAGAGGATCACGGGGCGGACTCCAATGCTCGACGCGGGCGTGGCCCTGAGGGCTTGAAGTCAACGACGCCGGGGTTGCGGAGGCAACCGCTCCGTCGGGGGTGCCGCTACCCGCTACTGTTGCTGACCGCTCGCGCGGGCGTGCGCGGTCATCCCGGCGCTGGGGGATGCGCGCCGGCGTCCGCGGGTCATCCCGGCGCCGCGGCACGCGGGAGCGTCCGGGCTGGCCGCCTCACGCGGGTCGTTCGGGCGGCGCGGGCACGCAGAAACGCCCGTTCCCCGCAGTTCTCCTCACGGATTCTGCGAGAAACGGGCGTTTCTGCGAGGTTCGGCCGGGGCCGGGGCCGGGGCCGGGGCCGGGGCCGGGGCCGGGGCCGGGGCCGGGGCGTGGCGCTCGACCCGAGCCGGCGCTCAGGCCAGCTGCGCGCGGCGCTCGGCGAGCTGGTCGAAGGTCGCGAACGACTCGGCGATCGGACTGCCGGTGAAGTGGCCCACCCAGCCGTCGTCGTCGTGGAAGAAGCGCACGCTCACGTAGTGGGGGGCGGTGCCCATGTCGAACCAGTGCGTGGTGTTCGCCGGAACCGAGATGAGGTCGCCCGCCTCGCAGTACACCGCGTGCACCTTCTCGTTGGCGTGCAGGTAGAACACGCCCGCGCCCTTGGCGAAGTAGCGGTCCTCGTCGTCGTCGTGCTGGTGCTCCGAGAGGAACTTCTGCCGCGACGGGGTCTTCACCTCGTCGTAGTTCTCCTGGGCCGGGTCGAGGGCCACGACGTCGACGAGGGTGTAGCCCTCGCGGTCCTTCACCTCGCCGATCTCGTCGGCGTACAGCGCCAGTACCTCGTCCTGCGACGCGCCGGCGGGGACGTCACGGACCTCCCAGCGCGAGAAGCGCGCGCCGAGCTCGGCGAGCGCCGCACGGATCTCCGCTTCGTCGGTGGTCTCGAGCACGGGCGTGCTCGGGTCGGTCTCTTTCCAGACGGTCAGGAGCGTCACGGCTCCTCCTCTCGGCGCGAAATGGGCGGAATGAACCGATTGTCTCGCCGATTCGCGTCGAGTGCCCACTTCGCGGGCGGGATCACCGGTGCCGGTGTAACAAAGTGCAACCTCGAATAACCCGCCCTCGGTCGGTGCTGCTTGACTGCTCGACGGCCGACCGACACAGCACCCGGGCGGACCCTCGCACCCGACTCCTCGACGAAGGGGACCACCGTGTCCGTTCGATCCCACCGCTGGGCGACGCTCCTCGCGACCGCCGGCATCGCCGCCCTCGCCCTCTCCGGCTGCGCGCAGCAGAACACCGCGGCCCCCGCGGCCTCGGCGGCTCCCGTCCAGAAGGTCGAGAACCTTCCCGCGCCGTTCGACGGTGCGCCCGTGAAGGTGGCTCTGGTGCAGCAGTCCGGTGCCGGCGACTTCTTCACCGCGTGGACGGCGGGCGCGAAGGCGCAGGCCGCCGCGATCAACATCGACCTCACCGTCTACGACGCCCGCAACGACAACGCCAAGCAGGTGTCCGACCTCGAGCAGGCGATCGCGTCGAAGCCCGCCGCGATCATCGTCGACCACGGCCAGACCGACACGATCGAGTCGCACGTGCACGACGCGGTGGCCGCCGGCATCCCGGTCATCGTCTACGACCTCGCCCTCAACGACCCGACCGGTGTCATCGTGACCTCGCAGTCCGACGCGTCGATGGCGCAGGGCGTGCTCGACCAGCTCGTCGCCGACGTGGGCGACGGCGCCAAGGTGGGCCTGGCCAGCACCGACGGCTTCGCGCCGCTCGAGCGCCGCAAGAAGGTCTGGGACGAGGTCGTCGCCGAGCACAACCTCGACCAGGTGTTCTTCACCGGCAAGGTGACCGAGTCGACAGCGACCGACAACATCCCGCTTATCGACGCCGCTCTGAAGGCGAACCCCGGGATCCAGGCGATCTTCGCGCCCTACGACGAGATCACGAAGGGCGTCGTGCAGGCCGTTCAGCAGAACAACCTGCAGGACAAGGTCAAGGTGTACGGCATCGACATCTCGAACGCCGACATCGAGGTCATGACCGCCGACGGCAGCCCCTGGGTGGCCACGAGCGCGACCGACCCGTCCGCCGTCGGCGCGGGCGTCGTGCGCGCCCTGGCGCTCTCGCTCGCCGGTCAGCTCGACGAGACGAGCGTGCAGTTCCCCGCGATCACGATCACGCGCGACTTCCTCCTCGAAAAGGGCATCACCAACGTCGCTCAGCTGCGCGAGGCGGAGCCGTCGCTCCTGCTGAGCGACACCGTGGTGGCCGACTGGCTTCCCGCGATCTCGGGATGACCTCACCCCTCCACGCCGACGCCGCTCCGGCCGACGACACCCCCGTCGTCCGCCTGAGCGGCGTCGGCGTACGCTTCGGCAGCAATCAGGTGCTGCGCGACGTCTCCCTCGCGCTCCGCCCCGGCACGATCACCGCGCTGCTCGGGACCAACGGCGCCGGCAAGTCCACCCTCATCGGAGCGATCTCGGGCGCGAACGCGGCCTACACCGGTGAGATCGCGATCGGCGGCTCGACCCAGCGCCTGACCTCGCCCGCGCGAGCGCGGCGCGCCGGCATCGAGACCGTGCACCAGCGCATCGCGGACGGGATCGTCGCCGGTCTCAGCGTCGCCGACAACCTCGGGATCACCGATCTTGCGCGCGGCGGTCACCGTCTCGTTCGGCGGGCCGACTCGGAGCGGGTGGCGCGCGCGGCCCTGGAGCGTCTGGGGCTGTCATGGTCCGACGAGGTTCTTCGAGCGGATGCCGCGCGCCTGGGCACCTCCGACGCCCAGCTCGTGGTGCTCGCCCGCGCCCTGCGCTCGACGCCGCGTCTGCTGATCCTCGACGAGCCCACCTCGGCCCTCACCGCGGCCGAGGCCGATCGCCTGTTCGCCGTCCTGCGGGTCCTGCGCGATGAGGGGCTGGCGATCCTGTTCGTCAGCCACCGGTTCGGTGAGATCGAGCGGCTCGCCGATCGCATCGTGGTGCTTCGCGACGGTCGGATCGAGCTCGAGGCCGAGCGTCCGTTCGACTGGCACGCGGCGCTCGAGGCGATGCTCGGCGTCCCCACCGAACTCCAGCAGCACGTCGAGGAGCCGCTGCCCGCGGCCGCCGAGGTCCTCGCGGTCGAGGGGGCGCGTCTGCTCCCCGGGAGTGCGCCGCTCGATCTCCGGGTGCACGGCGGCCAGGTCACCGGCATCCTGGGTCTGCTGGGGGCGGGCAAGACCGAGCTCGCGGAGCTCGTGACGGGGGTGCGCGCGGACGCCGCGGCGCGCCTGCGACTCGACGGCGCCGAGTACCGCCCCACGGATCCCGGAGCCGCGCAGGCCGCGGGCGTCGTGCTCGTGCCCGAGGACCGCCAGCGCCAGGGCATCCAACCCGGATGGTCGATCGCCCACACCGTCGGGCTGCCCGTGCTGCGGACGCTGTCGCGTTTCGGGGTCATGGCTCCGGGTCGCGAACGCGCGGCCGCCGACGCCGTCGTCTCGGACTACGACGTCGTCGCTCCCTCGATCGAGACGCGCGTCGACGACCTCTCGGGCGGCAACCAGCAGAAGGTCGTCGTCGGTCGCTGGCTCCGCACCGAACCGCGCGTCGCCGTTCTCGACGAGCCGTTCCGCGGCGTCGACATCGGCGCGCGTCGGCGCATCGGCGCGGCCGTGCGCGAGCGGGCGACGACCGGCGCTGCCGTTCTCGTGCTCTCGAGCGACGTGGACGAGATCCTCGAGGTCGCCGATCGGATCGTCGTGCTCGTGTCGGGCCGCATCGCCCTCGATACCCCCGCCGGGCAGCTCGACCGCGCGCGCATCGTCGCGGCGCTGCTCGACGACCCCGGCCATCGGAAGGAAACCGCATGACCACCGCTTTCGCGCCCGCGCGACCGAGCGTCGGATCCCGCATCGTCGACGGAATCGCGAAGTGGGGCTTCGTGGCCGTGACCGCGCTGCTCATCGTGTTCTTCGCCGTCACCCAGCCGGCGTTCGCCACCCCCGAGAACATCTTCGGGATGCTGAAGTTCATCGCCCCGATCGGCATCGCCGGTCTCGGCGTGACGCTCGCGATGACCGTCGGCGGCCTCGACCTCTCGGTCGGCGCGAACGCGGGGTTCGCGGTGTCGATCGCCGCGTGGACGATGGTCATCGGCAACCAGGTCGGCGGGATCGCCGTGGGCGTCGTGCTGCTCTCGGGAGCGCTCATCGGGGCGATCAACGCCGCGCTCATCGTTTTCGCGCGCATCCCCGACCTGCTGGCGACCCTCGCGACGATGTTCACCGTGGTGGGGCTGAAGCTCATCATCGTCGACGGCAAGTCCATCTCGTCGCAGATGACCCTGGACGACGGCACGACCGCACCCGGACGTTTCACGCCCGACTTCGTGTGGTTCGACCGCGGCGCGATCGGGCCGGTGTCGGTCCCCGTCGTGCTCTTCCTCGGGCTCACCGTCGTCCTGTGGTTCGTGCTCGATCGCACCCGCTGGGGCCGGGCGCTGTTCGCGGTGGGCTCGAACCCCGAGGCCGCGCGGCTCGCCGGCATCCGCGTCACGGTCTACCGGGCCGCGGCGTACATCGGCTGCGGCATCCTGGCCTCCATCGCGGGGCTCGTCCTGGGCGCGCGCATCGGCCAGGGAGACGTCACGGCGGGGAACAGCCTGTTGCTGGATGCCGTCGCCGTCGCTCTCGTGGGAGTCTCGGTGCTCGGCATCGGACGGCCGAACGCGTGGGGCACGGCGCTCGGAGCGGTGCTCATCGCCGTGATGGTCACGGGCTTCTCGATGATGGGGCTGCCCTACTACATCCAAGACTTCGGCAAGGGAGTCGTGCTGCTGGTCGCCCTGCTGTTCAGCTTCACGTTCCGCCGCCGCAAGACCACCATCGTCGCCGGGAGCACCACCGCATCATGACTCTTCTCACCGATCAGTTGACCGTCGAGTCGGTCCCGGCCTACCTCACCGCCCGCCCGCACCTGGCGGGGCCGGTGGATCCGGCATCCATCGTCTCGGTCGTCGAGGTGGGCGACGGAAACCTGAACCTCGTCTTCATCGTGACGGATGCCGCCGGGCACGGCGTCGTGGTGAAGCAGTCGCTCCCGCACGTCCGCGTCGATCCGTCGTGGCCGCTCACGCGCGAGCGCGCGGCGCGCGAAGCGGTCGTGCTCGCCGCGCACGAGCGGATCGACCCCGCGCACGTGCCGGCGTTCTACGGCTTCGACGTCGAGGCCCTCGCGCTGTCGATCGAGGACCTCAGCGACCACGCGGTCTGGCGCGGCGAGCTCATCGCCGGACGCCTGCACCCCTACGCCGCCGCGGAGCTGGGGCGCTACGTCGGGGCGATCGGGTTCGCGACGAGCGTGTTCGGCACGCCGGGGCCCGAGCGCCGCCGCCGCATCGCCGAGGCGACGAACCCCGAACTCAGCGAGATCACCGAGGATCTGGTGTTCACCGAGCCGTACGTCGACCACGAGCACAACGGCTGGCTCGCCGAGAACGACGACGACGTGCGCGAGCTGCGGGCGGATCGCGCGTTCGTGCGCGAGATGGGGCTGGCGAAGCAGCGGTTCCAGGAGAGCACGCAGAGCCTCATGCACGGCGACCTGCACACCGGCTCGGTGTTCGTCCGCGCTGAGGGCGCGTCGGTGCGCGCGTTCGACTCCGAGTTCGGCACGTACGGCCCCACCGGCTTCGACCTGGGCGCCGTGTGGGCGAACCTCGTGATCGCGGCGGCGCGGGCACACGTGCTCGGGCGGTCCGCCGACGCCGAGACGCTCCTGCGGCTCCCGGTCGAGCTCGTCGACGCCTTCGAGGCCGAGTTCCGCCTCCGGTGGCCCGAGCGGGTCGACCCCCGCGTGTACGGGGACGATGTGCTCGAGCACACCCTGGCGGTCGTGCGGTCGGATGCCGCCGCCTACGCCGCGGCGAAGGCGGTGCGCCGGATCGTCGGGTTCTCGAAGGTCGCCGACATCCAGACGCTCCCCGAGCCCGAGCGGGCTCTCGCGTCGCGTCTGGTGCTGCGCGTCGCGCGCACCCTCGGTACGGCGCGTCTCGAGGATGCCGACCCGCGCACGCTCACGGCACGGACGGTGGCGCTGCTGGGCTGAGGCGCCGGGCTTTCGCCGTCGCGCGCGTGCCGTGGTGCGCGTGCGGCCGTGGTGCGGGCTGGGTGATTCGCCTCGTTCTGCGCCGACAAACGCTGTTCCTCGCGAGACACGGTGTCTCTCCGCGTGTTTCGCCAGGAATGGCGTTTATCGGGCTGCGCTGCGCCGGTCGGCGCGCGACGGCGACGGAGACGTGACGGCGGCCGCGGCGGTGCGCGACGGCTGGCGGCGCGCGATGGCGACCGCGGCGGCGCGCGGCGAAGGCGGAGCGTGGCATCCGTCCCGGTCCCGCGCCGATAAACGCTGTTCCTCGCGAGACACGGCGTCTCTCCGCGTGTTTCGCACGGAACGGCGTTTATCGGCCGTGAGGCGGCGCGGGTGAGCCTGGCCCCGGCCATCGGCCGTGAGGCGGCGCGTAGGCCCCGGCTGTCGGCCGCGGGGCCGGCGTCAGCGCGTCGCGACCGCGAAGCGCAGCAGCCACTCGGTGATCTCGAGGTGGCGGCGGGCGGCGGCGATGTCGGTGCCCCACGCGTAGATCCCGTGGCTCGCGACGATGAGCGCGGGCACCTCGGGGATCTCGGCGGTCGCGGGGCGGTAGACCTCGTCGAACCACGCCGCTTCGACGGTCATGTCCTGGTGGTTGCGGATGACCGGGATCGTCACGGTCTCGTCGTGCGCGCGGTGGCCGATGCCCTTGAGCATCTCCATGTCGCGGATCTCGACTCCGCCCGGCCACCGATGCCCGGCGACCACGGCGTCGAAGGCGTGCACGTGGAACACCGCGTTCGCCCCCGTGCGCGCCGCGATGTGCGCGTGCAACCCGGCCTCGGCCGAGGGTGGGCGCGTGTCGGAGGGGTCGATCGCCGCGCCCACGCCGTCGATGAGCACGACGTCGCGGTCCGTGAGCTCCGACTTGTCGAGACCGGACGCCGTGACCGCGAGGACGAGCGGGTCGCGCTCGACGACGACCGAGAGGTTGCCCGAGGTGCCGCGCATCCAGCCGTAGCCCGAGAAGCGCGAGGCCTCCGCGGCGAGGGCGGCGCCGGCCGCGCGCACCCGCTCGGGGGCCGGCAGGGTCATCGGGTGAGCTCGATCTCGTCGAAGGATGCCACGGTCTCGGTGCCGAACTCCGACCCCGCCCACGGCTCCCCGGCGCGGTCCAACGCGACGACCTGCCAACCGGCGGCCCGCGCCGCGGTGACCTCGTCGGGGTGGTCGGTGAGGAACAGCGCGCGCTCGGGGGCGACACCGAGGGCGGCCGAGATGCGCTCGTACGAGGCGGCCTCCTTCTTGGGGCCGGCGCTGATGGTGTCGAAGAAGTCCTCGATCAACGGCGTCAGGTCGCCCTGCGGCGCGTGGCGGAACCACGGCACCTGCGAGGCGATCGACCCCGACGAGTACACGGCGAGACGGATGCCGCTCTCGTGCCACGCCCGCAGGCGCGGGGGCACGTCCTCGAAGAACTGCGAGTGGATCTCACCCGCCGCGAAGCCCTCGGCCCAGATGATCCCCTGCAGGCTCTTCAGCGGCGTCGACTTGACGTCCGATGCCATGAGCCCGCGCAGCGCCTCGGCGACCTCGACGTCGGTGGCGTCGGCATCCAGTCCCGTCTCGGCGATCGCGGCGGCGCGGGCAGTGCGGACCGTGTCGTCGTCGCGGCCGAGCACCTCGTCGAGGCGCGGACGGGCGTAGTCGTACAGGTCGCCCAGGATGAACCCGGCCTCACTGGTGGTGCCTTCGATGTCGAGCACGACCACGTCGGCGGAAAGGGAGGTCATTCGGGGTCCTCGTCGGTTCGGGCGCTCACGGGGCGGAACGCGATGGTCTCGGGCTGAGCGGTGGATGCCACGGGCGCGGGGTTCTCGCGCGAGCGACGTCGGCGCAGCGCCGGGGCGGGCGGCTCGGTGGCGCTCGCGTCGGGATCGGTCGAGAAGTGCTCGCCGACGCGGGCCGGTTCGAAGGTGCCGCGGCTGGTCGCGATGCGGGTCACGAGTCGCGGCGGGGTCACGTCGAACGCGGGGTACCACGCGTCGGTGACGAGCGGGCTGGCGGTGCGCCGCCCCAGGACCTCGAGCACCTCGGTCGGGTCTCGGTCCTCGATGACCACGTCGTCACCGGTCGGCGCGGCCGGATCCGGGGCCTCGACCATGGCGTAGTACGGGATGCCGAACGCCGCCGCCGCGGCCGCGTGCGCGAGAGTCCCGACCTTGTTCACGACCGAGCCGTCGAGGGCCACGCGGTCGGCCGCCGTGACCACGGCGTCGATCGGGCCCGTGCCGACTCCGCGCGGGGAGGACTGGGCGGCGGCGGCCATGCCGTCGGTGATGAGGGTGACGCGCTGGCCGAGTTCGCGGAGCGAGTGCGCGGTCAGCCGCGCGCCCTGGAGGTAGGGGCGCGTCTCGGTCGCGACCCACTCGATCTCGCGCCCGGCCTCGCGAGACGCGGCGACGAGGCCGAACAGGTAGGCGTCGGCCCAGCAGTGCGTGAGGATGCGCGGAGACTCCGGCAGCAGCGAGAGCGTCGCCCGGCCCAGGCGCAGGCTCGCCTCGTGGTAGTCGCGATCCACGGCCGTGGCGGTCTCGAGGGTCGCCGCCACGAGGACGTCCGTGTCGTCGGCGTCGCGACCGGCCGCGAGGATGCGGGCCACGGCGTCGCGCGGGTGCGCGTTCGTGGGGCGGGCGGTGGCCAGGGCGCGGCCGGCGCGGCCGAGGGCCGTGCGCGCTTCGCCGAGCGGGAGGCCGCGCACTTGGAGCGCCGCGAGCGCCATCCCGGCGGTGGCCGCGTAGAGGGGGCCCGAGCTCTGGGTCACCATGTCGCGGATGGCCGTGGCGACCTCGTCGGGGGTGGTGGCATCCACCCATTCGATCCGGGCGGGGAACACGCGCCGGTCGAGGATGCGGACGACACCGGCGGTCTCGTCGAGGACGACGGAATGCTCGAGGGTGGCGGTGGGGGACATCCCGGTCATCTTCCCACGCGGCGCCGGGTGGGGGCGGGCGCGTGACGCCGCGCGACGATCGCGCGGTGGCCGTGGCGGTGGCGGTGGCGGTGGCGGTGGCCGGGGGCGGCCGGTCGGGGCCGGCGGGGGCGGCCGCGGTGGAAGCTCGCAGTTTCGCGCCGAACCCGCGGGTTTCCGTCGTGAATCTCCGAGGTTCGTGCGTTTCTGCGAGATTCGAGCGTCGCGCGCGCCCACCCGCGCGCGCCCGCTAGCTCCCGCCCGCGCGCCCGTGCGAGAATGAGCGCGGCGTGCTCGGACCGACCTTTCCCCGCACGGTGCTCCGGCACCGACGGGTTCGAAGGGCCACCGAGCCCCAGGACAGCGTCCGCCGCACCTTTTCTCCGAGGAGCAGAGATGTCCGCTACCCCCATCGCCACCACCGCCGAGGCCACGCCCACCGAGCGGGTGCAGCAGCACCGCCGGTACCTCATGTGCCGGCCCGAGCACTTCACGGTGAGCTACAGCATCAACCCCTGGATGGAGCCCTCGCGCCCCACCGACACGAACCTCGCCGTGCAGCAGTGGCAGTCGCTGTACGACACCTACGTGTCGCTCGGCCACGAGATCGAGCTCATCGACCCGCTCGAGGGTCTGCCCGACATGGTCTACACGGCCAACGGCGGGTTCGTGATCGACGGCGTCGCGTACGGCCCCAAGTTCCGCTTCCGCGAGCGCGCCGCCGAGGCGCCGGCCTTCATCGACTGGTTCGCCGCGAACGGCTTCGAGGTCGCCGAGCCCGTCGAGGTCAACGAGGGCGAGGGCGACTTCCTGCTCGTCGGCGACACGATCCTCGCCGGAACCGGCTTCCGCTCCACCGGTGACAGCCACCGCGAGGTGGGCGAGGTGTTCTCGCGCGAGGTCGTCTCGCTCACCCTCACCGACCCGCGGTTCTACCACCTCGACACCGCCATCGCGGTGCTCGATCCCGTCGAGGGTCCCGGTGGCGTCGAGAAGGCGAACATCGCCTACCTGCCGAACGCGTTCGATGAGCGCAGCCAGGCGATCCTGCGCGAGCGCTACCCCGACGCGATCCGGGTCTCGGATGCCGACGGCGCGGTGTTCGGCCTCAACTCCGCGAGCGACGGCAAGAACGTCATCATCTCGCCGCGCGCGGTCGGCTTCGAGGCGCAGCTGCGCGAGCGCGGCTACACCCCCGTGAAAGTCGACCTGTCCGAGCTGCTGCTCGGCGGCGGCGGCATCAAGTGCTGCACGCTCGAACTGCGCGGCGGTGCCCGATGAGCGCCACCGTCGACAACCTCGGCCTCTCCCTGATCGAGGCCGAGAGCGCGCACGTCGCGCACAACTATCACCCGCTGCCCGTCGTCGCCGCGCGCGCCGAGGGAGTCTGGATCACCGACGTCGAGGGCAAGCGCTACCTCGACCTGCTCTCGGCGTACTCGGCCCTGAACTTCGGTCACGGGCACCCCGCGATCCTCGCCGCGGCCCGCGAGCAGCTCGAACGCCTCACGCTCACGAGCCGCGCGTTCCACAACGATCGCCTGGGGCCGTTCGCCACGGCCCTGTCGCAGCTGTGCGGCAAAGACCTCGTGCTGCCGATGAACACCGGGGCCGAGGCGGTCGAGACCGGCATCAAGGTCGCGCGCGCCTGGGGCTACCGCACGAAGGGCATCCCCGCGGATGCCGCGACGATCATCGTCGCGAACGGCAACTTCCACGGGCGCACCACGACGATCGTCGGCTTCAGCGACGACCCCACCGCGCACGACGACTTCGGCCCCTACGCCCCGGGTTTCGTGCACGTTCCCTACGGCGACGCGGGTGCCATCGCCGCGGCGATCGACGAGAACACCGCCGCGGTGCTCCTGGAGCCGATCCAGGGCGAGGCGGGGGTGGTCGTCCCACCCGCGGGCTTCCTGCAGCGGGTGCGCGAGATCTGCACGGAGAACAACGTGCTGTTCATCGCCGACGAGATCCAGTCGGGCCTCGGCCGCGTGGGCGAGACGTTCGCGTGCGATCGCGAGGGCGTCGTTCCCGACGTGTACCTGCTCGGCAAGGCACTGGGCGGTGGCATCCTGCCCCTGTCCGCCGTCGTCGCGAACGAGGACGTGCTCGGCGTGATCCGCGCGGGGGAGCACGGCTCGACGTTCGGCGGCAATCCGCTGGCGGCGGCCGTGGGACTTCGGGTCGTGGAGATGCTGGCATCCGGAGAATTCCAGACCCGCGCGAAGGCCCTCGGCGAGCACCTCGAGGCGTCCCTGCAGGCGCTCGTGGGGCACGGGGTGACCGCGGTGCGTATCGCGGGACTCTGGGCCGGTGTCGATATCGACCCCGCCTACGGCACGGGCCGCGAGATCGCCGAGAAGCTGCTGGCGCGCGGCGTGCTCGTCAAGGACACGCACGGCCAGACGATCCGCATTGCGCCGCCGCTGACGATCCGCGCGACCGAGCTCGACTGGGCTGTCGAACAGCTGCGGCACGTGCTGCCTCACTGAGCACCGCTCCAGATCACACGATCCTGTCGAGAGCACCCGATCGACGCGGCCAAGTCCGGGTGCTCTCGCGCGGTTCGTGTGCTCTCGGCGGCGGGTGCGGGTCTCAAGCCACTGAGACCGTCAGCTCGTCCCAGCCCGTCGCGCCGTCGGGGGCCGGGGGCGCCTGGTCGGGCGTCTGGGTCTCGCCGGTGGCCGAGATCGCGCGGCAGCGCACGGTGTGCGAACCGCTCGTCGCCGTCCACGGCAGGCTCCACTGCACCCAGGTGTCGGTCGAGATAGCTGTGGCGAGCTTCGCCGGCTGCCACGGACCGTCGTCGATCTGCACCTCGACCCCCGAGACGCCGACGTGGGTCTGCCAGGCGACACCCGCGATGACCGCGTCGCCCGCGGCGATCCGGGCGCCCGCCCGGGGGACGTCGATGCGCGACTGGAGCTTCACCGGCCCGCGCTCCGACCACCCGCGCGAGGTCCAGTACCCCTCGGCGCGGTCATAGCGCGTGACCTCGAGCTCACTGACCCACTTCGTCGCCGAGACGTACCCGTACAGGCCGGGGACGACCATGCGGACGGGGAAGCCGTGCTCGAGGGGCAGCGGCTCGCCGTTCATGCCGATCGCCAGCAGAGCGTCGCGGTCGTCGGTGAGCGCCTCGAGGGGGGTGGATGCCGTGAACCCGTCGACCGAGTGGGAGAGGACCATGTCGGCCTCGGCCGTCGGCTTCGCGCGCGCGAGGAGGTCGCGGATCGGCACGCCGAGCCAGCGGGCGTTTCCGATGAGCGATCCGCCGACCTCGTTCGACACGCAGACGAGGGTGGCGACCGTCTCCTTCTGCGGGAGGGCGACCAGGTCGTCCCACCGCAGCACGACCTCCTGCTCGACGAGGCCGTGGACGCGCAGACTCCACGTGGCCGGGTCCACCTGCGGCACCACGAGCGCGGTGTCGATGCGGTAGAAGTCGGCGGCCGGGGTGATCACGGGGGAGAGGCCGTCGATACCGAGATTCGCGGTCGCAGGCACCGTCGCGGTCGTCGTCGGGGTCGGCAGGCGCAGGGCGGAGCGCACCGCGCTGACCGCCCGGGCGCCGCTGCTCAGCGCGACGGACCCGGCGGCAGCGAGAGCTCCGGCGAGGACCGCGACGCCGGAGAGGGCGAGGACCCCGCGACGGGTGGGACCGGTGGAGGTCTCCGTCGCGACGGTCGCGGGGCGGAGTCGGCCGATGAGCAGGCCCGCCACCAGGGCGGCCGCGGCGCCCGCGACCAGCGACGGCACCGGAGACAGCAGCCCCGCGTCGGGACGGACCAGCGAGACGAAGGCGCCGACCACGCCGACCGCCGCCAGAACCACCCGTCCCCACGGGGGCCGGCGCCCCTCGAGGGCTCCGGCGGCTCCGGCCACGGCCAGCAGCAGCACCGCGATGCCGACGAGCAGGGCGGTCTTGTCGCCGGTGCCGAAGAGGCTGATCGCGAGGTCTTTCGCCCACGCGGGGGCGATGTCGATCATGCCCCCGCCGATCACCGCGAAGGGGCTCGCCGAGGGGGAGATGACAGCGGCGGCCAGCTCGCCGAGACCCGCACCGAGAACGGTCGCGCCGATCGCGGCGACGATCGCCGGGAGGTCGCGGGTGCGGGAGGATACGGGGGCCACGAGGGGAGCCTACGGAGCGCTGGGGGTCGCGGCGCCGGAGGCGCGGAATTCATAGCGAACCGGCATGCACCCCCGCGAGCCGGATCGAGGTGTCCCACACCCGCGCAGCTTCGGCGAGGTCGCGCAGTGGGCGGTACAGCGCGTGGGTGCCGGGAGCTCCGCCGAGGTGCCCGAAGCCGCTCGGGCCGTAGAGCACGTCGCTACGCGGGTCGTCGGTGGTGGCGGCCAGCAACGCCGGAAGCCCGGCGGACTCGACCGTGCCGAGCAGCAGGCCGCGCGTCGACAGCCACCGCACCACGCGGACGCCCGTGGTGTCGGCCGCACGTCCGATCTCGGGACGCGCCGCGAGCAGGTTCGTCGGGGCGACGCCGGGGTGCGCCACGACGCTGCGGATGCCCCACCCTTCTCGCCGCGAGCGCTCGTCGAGCTCTCGAGCGAACAGGCCGAGGGCGATCTTGGATGCCGCGTAGGCGCGCTGGCCGTTGTAGCCGCGGGCGCTCTCCAGGTCGTCCCAGTCGATGCGACCGCGGGCGGCGGCGACGCTCAGCTGCGTGACCACCCGCGCCCCGCCGGTTCTCAGGAGCGGCAGCAGGTGTCCGACGAGAGCGACGTGGCCGAGGTGGTTCGTCCCGAACTGCAGCTCGTGCCCGTCGACGGTCGTCTGCCGCTCCGGCGGGGTCATGACCCCGGCGTTGTTGACGAGCAGGTGCACCGGCATCCCTCCCTCCCGCAGGGCGGCACCGAACGCCGCCACGGACTCGAGAGACGCGAGGTCGAGATCATGCACCTCGATCCGCGCGGAGGGGTGACGATCCCGGATGCCACGCGCCGCCCGCTCGCCCTTCTCCCGGTTGCGGACGGGGAGCACCAGCTCGGCCCCGGCCGCCGCGAGGCGCTCGGCCATGACGAGTCCCATGCCGTCGCTGCCGCCGGTCAGGACGACGCGGCGGTCGGCGAGGGAGGGGAGGGGAAAGGTGATGTCGCGGGTCATGGGGGCTCCTCGTTCGGTCGTCGCCCCAGCATCACGTGATCGTCGGCGCGGAGACAGGGCCTGTCGATCCCCGGCTCGCGAGGCCCGGGTTCGTGAGAGGGGGATCGGCGCGCCCTGGTTCGTGGCGGCCCGGGACGGTAGACAGGACCCCGTGATCGATCGAGCCGCGCTGGCGGACTTCCTGCGCACGCGCCGCGAGGCGCTGCAGCCCGAGGACGTGGGCCTGCCCCGCGGCGTGCGGCGGCGCACCCGCGGCCTGCGGCGCGAAGAAGCCGCCGCGCTCAGCCATATGTCGACCGACTATTACGCCCGCCTCGAGCGAGAGCGCGGACCGCAGCCGTCGGAGCAGATGCTGGCATCCATCGCCCAGGGGCTCCACCTGTCGCGCGCAGAGCGCGATCACCTGTTCCGCTTGGCCGGGCACGTGCCCTCCGAGCACGGGCTCGACGGGGAGCACATCAGCCCGGGGCTCCTCCGCGTGCTCGATCGCCTCGACGACACCCCGGCGGAGGTCGTCACCGAACTCGGCGAGACTCTGCGGCAGTCTCGCCTCGGCGTCGCCCTGATGGGCGACGCGGGTCTCCGCCATGGACCGATGCGGAGCCTCGGCTACCGCTGGTTCGCCGACCCGGCCTCGCGTGCGGTGTACGCCCCGGACGACCACGCGTTCCTCAGCCGTCTCTTCGCATCGGGGCTGCGCGAGATCGTCGGTCGACGCGGACCCGGGTCTCGCGCCGCGGGTCTCGCCGACGACCTGCTGCGCCGGAGCGAGGAGTTCCGCGCGCTGTGGGCTCTCCACGAGGTGGGGCTTCGGGCGAAGGACACCAAGCACTTCCTGCACCCGACCGTGGGAGAGATCGAGGTGCACTGCCAGACGCTGACCGACCCCGGAACGAGCCACTCGCTGCTCGTCTACACCGCGGCACCGGGGACGGAGAGCGCCGAGAAGCTGCGGCTGCTGGCCGTGGTCGGGCCCGGCGTCCCCGCGTGAGGCCGGGGCGGTGCCCGCGCCCGAGCTCGTACCCGTGCGTCCGCGCCCGCCCGCGCCCGCCGGCATCCGCCTGCGCCCGCCGCGCGGCGGGTAGCGTGCTGACATGCGCGAGAACGTCCGCCGGGTGCGGCGCCCGGCCACCGGCGGAGCCCCGGCGTTCGACCTGACGTACGTGCGCTCCGGGCCGCGCGGGGCGACGCCCGTGCTCGTGATCCCGGGCGGGCCGGGACTCGCCTCGGTGCTGCCGTACCGGGGCCTCCGGCGCTGGGCCGCCCGGGGCGGGCTGGACCTGATCATGGTCGAGCACCGCGGTGTCGGTCGCTCCCGCAACGACCTGGCCGGCGATCCCCTTCCCCCCGAGGCCATGCGCATCACGGAGGTGCTCGACGATCTCGCGGCGGTGCTCGACGCGGAGGGTGTCGACCGCGCGGTGATCGTCGGCTCGTCGTACGGCAGTTACCTCGCCATGGCGTTCGGGGCTCGGCATCCGGAGCGGGTCCATGCCATGCTGCTCGATTCCGCCCTGCAGTCGGCCCATGACATCGATCTTGAGCGCGCGTGCCTGCGGGAGCTGTTCTGGGATGCCGACGACGACATGGCGCGCGGGGTGAAGCGCCTCGTGGCCGCCGGGGTCTCGGAGCGGATCGTGCTCGACATCGTCCGCGCCGCCTACGAGCTCGGCGGAACCGACCTCGTACACCCCCTCGTGCGGCACCGGCCCGGATTCGCGTGGCGCGCCCTGGGCGCCTACGCCACGCGCGACGCCGAGATCGCGCGGTTCCCGGGGATCTACGAGTTCGACCTCGTGGGCACGATCGCGTTCCGCGAGCTGGGCTACGGCGGCACCCCCGACGGCCACCCGCTCGATCCCGCGCGCACCTACCTCCCTCTCGCGCCCCGCTACCCGGCGTTCGTCGGAGAGCCGTACGACCTCATCGAGGCGGTCCGCTCCTTCGACTGGCCGCTCGTGGTGCTCTCGGGAGACCGCGACCTGCGCACCCCGTCGGCGATCGCCGAGCGGGTGGTCGCGGCGGCACCGGATGCCACCCTCGTGCGCATCCACAACGGCCACAGCGCCCTCGACACCCACCCGATGGCGCTGCTCAACGCGGTCCGACGGCTGGTTCGGGGCCAGCAGGACCGCCTCCCCGGCGACGAGCCCGCCCTCGACCGCCTGCCTCGGAAGGGGCTGTCGGCTGCCTTCCCCGGCCTCCTGCTGCACATCGCGCACCTCGACGCCCTGCTCCGCCGGCGCGTGCTGCGCCGCTGATCCGCGGCGCCGGGGCGTGGCATCCGGATCTCGTGCGGGACGCCCTGGCTCGAGAACACGCGCGTCGGGGACCTCCGCGGGACGATGCAGGGCCCGTGGGCCCGTCGCCGTGAGCGGCGCGGGACGGCACGACCCGCGCGGAGTGCCGTGTCAAGGATCTGGCCGAACCCGGACCCCGGGCCCAAGCTGACGCGCGTGACCGACGGCGACCATCCCCGCTTCCCCCTCCTGCTCCCACCCGACACGGCCGGCCTCGACGGCATGCGCGCGACGCTGACGGGGGCGGATGCCGTCGGCGACCTCGGTACCGACCTCGCCGCCACGCTCGCCTGGGTGACGAGCGTCGCGCGGCCGCACTCCCTCGCGACGACCTGGGAGCTGCTCGCCTCGGTCGCTGCGCGCGACGTCGCCGCGGCGAGGATGCTGGAGCCGCACCTCGACGCCCTCGCGATCCTCGACGAAGCCGCTGCGGCCGGGTTCGCACCCGACCTCGACACGAGCGGATCGTGGGGCGTCTTCGCCGCCGAGGGCCCGGGGATGCGACTCGAGGCGAGACGGGATGCCGGCACCTGGACGCTGCACGGCACGAAACCCTGGTGCTCCCTCGCCGCCGACCTCGACCGCGCGCTGGTGACCGCGTGGGTCGATGACACGCACCGGCAGCTCTTCGCCCTCGACCTGCGCGACCCCGCCGTGACGGCGCGCCCCGGACCGTGGCACGCCCGTGGACTCGAGCGGGTCGTCAGCGCGCCGATCGACGTCGACGGCGCTCCGGCCGTCCCGGTGGGGGATGCCGGGTGGTACCTGCGGCGTCCCGGCTTCGCGCACGGCGGGGTCGGTGTCGCCGCGTGCTGGTGGGGCGGGGCCGTTCCCCTTCGCGACCCGCTCGCCGCGGCGGCGGCGCGAGACAGCGCCGACCAGCTCTCCCGCGTGCACCTCGCGCGCGCCGACGTCGCGCTGTGGGCCGCGCGCGCTGTGCTCGTCGAGACCGCGACGGTGTTCGGCGCCGGGGGAGAGGCATCCGAGGGTCTGCGGGCGAACCGCGCGCGCACCGTCGTCGCCGACGCCGTCGAGACGACCGTCGCCGAGGCCGCGCGTGCCCTCGGCCCGGGACCGCTCGTCGTCGACGAGGCTCATGCCCGCCGGGTCGCCGATCTGCAGGTCTACATCCGGCAGCACCACGGCGATCGCGACCTCGCGAGGATCGGCGCCGACATCGCGGCGGGGAACGCCGCATGGTGAGCTTCGATCACCGCGATCCCGGAACCGCCGAGGACGTCTGGACCGCCGCCCTCGCCCGAGACCTCCCCGCCCTCGACCTCGATGTCGACCGGATCGTCGTCGTGGCCGCGCATCCCGACGACGAGAGCCTCGGCGCCGCGGGACTCCTCGCCACCGCCGCCGCCCGCGGCATCCCGATCGACCTCCTCGTCGTGTCCGACGGCGAGGGCTCGCACCCCGATTCGCCCACCCACAGCCCGGCGACCCTGGCATTGCGCCGCCGCCGAGAGGTGTTCGCCGCGACCGAGATCCTCGGGCTGACGAATGCGCCGATCTTCCTCGGTCTCCCCGACGGCGGCGCGGACGAGTACCGGGATGCCATCGCCGCGGCCCTCCACGACACTCTCGACCGCGCTGGTCCGTGCCGTGTGCTCGTGCTGTCGCCGTGGCGCGGCGACGGGCACCGCGATCACCGCGTGGTGGGCGAGGTCGTCGAGGAGGTCTGCGCCGCGAGGCGGATCCGCTCGCGCGCGTTCCCCATCTGGCTGTGGCACTGGGGCGGCCCGGACGACGTCCCGTGGGAGCACGTCGAGCACCTGCCGCTGAGTCCGGACATCCAAGATGCCAAGACCCGCGCGCTCGCCGCGCACACGAGCCAGATCCTTCCGCTGTCCGCCGCCCCCGGCGACGAGGAGATGATCCACACCCGCATGCGCGCGCATTTCGACCGGGACAGCGAGGTGTTCTTCGCCCCGGCCCGTGTGGAACGGCCCTCCGTCGGGCAGGAGTACTTCGACGACATGTACGCGCGGCACGACGACCCGTGGGGCTTCGACTCGCGCTGGTACGAGGAGCGCAAGCGCACCGTGCTCCTCGCCGCTCTGCCCCGCCACCGCTACCGCTCGGCGTTCGAGGCGGGATGCTCGACGGGGGCACTGACGGTCGAGCTCGCCGAACGGTGCGACCGGGTGTTCGCGGTCGACCTCGCGCCTGCCGCCCTCGACCGGGCGAGCGAACGCCTGGCCGGACGGGCGAGCGTCGAGCTCCGCCGCGCGACGCTCCCCGCCGAGTGGCCCGAGGGTGCGTTCGACCTCGTCGTGCTGTCGGAAGTGGCGTATTACTGGGCCGGCGCCGATCTCGACCGGGGTCTCACCGCGAGCGTCGGCTCGATGAGCGCCGACGGTCATCTCGTGGCCTGTCACTGGCGGCATCCGGTCGCCGAATACCCGTGGACCGGCGACGACGTGCACGACGCGCTCGCCGCGCGCCCCGACCTGGTGCGCCTCGTCCGGCATGAGGAGGAGGACTTCGTGCTCGAGGTCTTCGCGCGCCCCGGTGCGCGGTCGGTGGCGGCCGAGGCGGGACTCGTGCCGTGAGGGCGGTGGCGGTGGTGATCCCCGCGCACGACGAGGAGGCGCTGATCGGGCGCTGCCTCGCCTCGGTGACCCGCGCGGTGGCGCACGCGCGCGAACGGGAAGCGGGGCTGGCCGCAACGGTCGTCGTCGTGCTCGACGCGTGCACCGACACGACGACCCCGCAGGTGCGACGCTGGCCGGTCGAGGCGGTCGAGATCTCGGCGCGCAACGTCGGCGCCGCCCGCCGGACAGGCGTCGCGCGCGCTCTCTCGTCCCTCGGGTCCGCTCCGGAGGACACCTGGATCGCGATGACGGACGCCGACACCGTCGTGCCCCGAGACTGGATCACGCACCAGCTCGACCTGATGGATGCCGGGATCGACCTTGTCCTCGGAACGGTCCGCCCCGACTTCGCCGACCTCAGCGCCCGCCACGCGGCCTACTGGCGCGCGACGCACCACCGGGGTCGGCCGCCGGGCAACGTGCACGGGGCCAATCTGGGCGTGCGGGCGAGCACCTACGCCGAAGCCGGTGGCATCCGGGATCTCGTCGCGCACGAGGACGTCGACCTCGTCCGTGCGGTGCGGGCTCTCGGCGCGCGCGAGCGGGCGAGCGATGTGCACGAGGTCGAGACGTCGGGCCGGTTCACGGGGCGCGCCCCCGCCGGGTACGCCGCGTTCCTGCGTCGGGTGCACGACTGGGTGGACGCGCCGCCGCTCGCGGCTCCCGGCGCCTGAACCATCGGACGAGCGTTCGTCAACCACCTCGGTCGCTCCCGTCGCACCGCGCAGACTGGCCGTCCCCCGGAACGAGAGGCACCACCATGAAGGCACTGACCTGGCAGGGCACGCGCAACGTGAGCGTCGAGGAGGTCCCCGACCCCGAGATCCTCGAGCCGACCGACGCGATCGTGAAGATCACCTCGACGGCGATCTGCGGCTCCGACCTGCACCTGTACGAGCTTTTCGGCCCCTTCATCGACAAGGGCGACGTGCTCGGCCACGAGCCGATGGGCGTCGTCGTCGAGGTCGGCTCGGCCGTGACGAACCTCGCCGTCGGCGACCGCATCGTCGTCCCCTTCAACATCTCGTGCGGACACTGCTTCATGTGCCGCCGCGGCCTGCAATCGCAGTGCGAGACGACGCAGGTGCGCGAGTACGGCAGCGGCGCGGCGCTCTTCGGCTACACCAAGCTCTACGGTCAGGTGCCGGGCGGCCAGGCGGAGTACCTGCGGGTGCCGCTCGCCGACTACAACCACATCCGCGTCGGCGACGACCTGCCGGACGACCGCTACCTCTTCCTCAGCGACATCGTCCCCACCGCCTGGCAGGGCGTGCAGTACGCGAACGTGCCCGAGGGCGGCACGCTCGCGGTCATGGGCCTCGGCCCGGTCGGCCAGTTCGCCGCCCGCATCGGCGTGCACCTCGGCTACCGCGTGCTCGCGATCGAGCCGGAGGCGGAGCGTCGCGCGATGGCCGAGCGCCACGGCATCCTGACCTACGACCTGACCGACACGGTGGTCGACGAGCTGATCGACCTCACCGAGGGGCGCGGAGCGGACGGGATCGTGGATGCCGTCGGCATGGAGGCGCACGGGAACGGGGCCGTCAAGCTGGCCCAGAACGCCGTCGGGCTGCTTCCCGACGCGCTCGCGCAGAAGCTCATGGACAAGGCCGGCCTCGACCGCCTCGCCGCGGTCTACGCCTCGATCGACCTCGTGCGCCGCGGCGGCACGGTCTCGCTCAGCGGTGTGTACGCCGGCGAGGCCGACATCCTGCCGATGAAGACGATGTTCGACAAGCAGCTGAACTTCCGCATGGGCCAGTGCAACGTCAAGCGCTGGATCGACGACCTGCTGCCGCTGGTCGAAGACCCCGCGGACCCGCTCGGCGTGATGGACCTTGTCACGCACCACGCCCCGCTCGAGGACGCCCCTCGTCTGTACGAGACGTTCCAGAAGAAGGAGGACGGCTGCATCAAGGTGGTGCTCCGCCCCGGTTCCTGACGGCCGGAGCGGCCGCGGTGCCGTGACGCGGCCGGACCGTCCTGCGGAGAACGGCGGTGGCACGCCGGGCACGGGTCCTCCGTGGCGGCGTGCCGGCCGCGAACTCCGCGGGACGGCACGGCGCCCGACTCCGGATGCCGGGAAGTTACACGCGGCCCGCGTGCACGGCCTCGAGGGCCGCGGCGTCCGCGTCGCTCATGCCGTCGATCGCCTCGCCGTTCCACACGATGTCGTCGCCGAGCGCCGCGAGGATCTCTTTGCGGTCGCCGTGCGAGATCTTCGCGCCGTGGACGATCGTGGCCGGGCTCCAGAGCATCGCGGCTCCGTCCCACCACCCCGCGCCCACGTCGCGCACGTGGAGCAGGTCGTGCAGGGTCTTGGGCAGGTGCGACAGCGGCTCGGTGAACGCGTCCGCGACGACGGCGAGCGTGATCTGGCGCTCGGTCCCGGGAACGGCGACGACGGGCTCGGCCAGCTCGCCCTCGATGGCCTTCGACACGTCCTCGGCGTCGAGCAGGATGACACCGTTGGTGGGGCGCGGGTTGCACTCGATGATCTTGTAGTCGGGGGCGGCGTCGGTGCCGTGGTAGACGAAGTCGAACGAGATCTGGCCGGTGAACCCGGGGTCGAGGGTGTCGACGATCTGCTGCGTGTAGCGCAGGGTGTCGGTGCTGTCGACGGCGATGAACGCGATCGCGGTGGAGTGCGCCCACTGCTCGGCGGCCTTGTAGGTGGTGTGCGCCTGCACCTTGCCGTCGACGACGACGCTGTACGTGCAGACCATCGGCCCGTCGACGAACGGCTGGACCAGCCACGGCTGCTCGGGGGTGGGGACGCACTCCTCGACGGGGATCTTGCCGGCGAGCGGACCGGTGTTGGTCAGCAGGCCCACCCCGCCCCGCGAGAACGCCGCGCGGGCGAAGTAGCGGGGGAAGCTGTCGATCGCGGTGCGCAGCTCCTCGGGGGAGGTGACGATGACCGTCTCGGGGATGGGCACCCCGGCATCCTGAGCCAGGCGCTGGAAGCTGGCCTTGTCGTGGAGGCGGGCGAGGTCGGCGAACGTGCCGGAGAAGAGGCGGACGCCGGAGGGGAGATCGGCCACGCGCGCGGCGAGGTAGAAGACCTCCTCGAACGTCGGGATGATCAGGTCGATGTCGTGCTTCTCGACGTAGTCGCCCACCGTGGCGATGAAGGCGTCGGTCTCGAACCGCGGCGACGGGGTGGCGAGGTGGCCGGCGAGGAAGCGCGAGTGGTTGCCCACCGCTCCGTCGTAGGTGTCGCTGGCGAAGACCGTGTGGCCGACGCTCCCGAGCTTGCGGATGAGGTCGAGGGCGAAGGTGTTACGGGAACTGGTGACGAGCACGCGCATGGAGGCACCCTTGGTCGTGGCGGCAGACGTAGGCGTCACTCTATCCATCTGCTGTGCCCTCGCGTGAGACGACCGTGGGGAAACCTTCCCGCAACACGGCCCTGAGTAGAGTCGTCGCATGGGTGACCTGTTCGACGGTTACGGCTCCACGCTGGCGCCGCGCAAGACCGCTTCCGGCATCCCGGCGTTCGACGAGATGTTCGGCGTTCCGGCGAGTCCCGGAGAAGCCGCCCCCTCTCGCGAGGCGTACCGGGAGCTGTACCAGACGCTCGCGCAGATGACGCAGGAAGAGCTGCGCGGGCGCACCGAATCGCTCGCCAGTTCGTATCTCGCGCAGGGCGTGACGTTCGACTTCGCGGGCGAGGAGCGGCCCTTCCCGCTGGATGCCGTGCCCCGCGTCATCGCCTACGACGAGTGGTCGCGGATCGAGGCCGGCGTCAAGCAGCGCGTCCGCGCGCTCGAGGCGTTCCTCGACGACGCGTACGGCAACCAGCACTGCGTGCGCGACGGCATCCTGCCCGCGGGCCTCATCTCGTCGTCGCAGTACTTCTACCGCCAGGCAGCCGGCATCCGCA
Source organism: Microbacterium testaceum StLB037 (assembly GCF_000202635.1). Classification (NCBI taxonomy): domain Bacteria; kingdom Bacillati; phylum Actinomycetota; class Actinomycetes; order Micrococcales; family Microbacteriaceae; genus Microbacterium; species Microbacterium testaceum. The sequence continues at coordinate 2,117,353 of NC_015125.1, forward strand.
GTGCGAACGGCGTGCGCATCCAGGTGTCGGGCATCGACCTCATCCGTGACGAGCACGGCGAGATGCGCGTGCTCGAAGACAACGTGCGCGTGCCCTCGGGGGTCTCGTACGTCATCTCGAACCGCCGGGTGATGGCGCAGACGCTGCCTGAGCTGTTCGTGTCGATGCGCGTGCGCCCCGTCGGCGACTACCCGAACAAGCTGCTCGCCGCCCTCCGCGCGTCGGCCCCGCCCGGGATCGACGATCCGAACATCGTCGTGCTCACGCCGGGCGTCTACAACTCGGCGTACTTCGAGCACACGCTGCTCGCGCGCCTGATGGGCGTCGAGCTGGTCGAGGGGCGCGACCTGCTGTGCATCGGCGGCAAGGTGTTCATGCGCACCACGCGCGGGCCGCAGCGCGTCGACGTCATCTACCGCCGCGTCGACGACGACTTCCTCGACCCGCTGCAGTTCCGCGCCGACTCGATGCTCGGTGCCCCCGGGCTCATGCTCGCCGCGCGCCTGGGCAACGTCACGATCGCGAACGCCGTGGGCAACGGGGTCGCCGACGACAAGCTGCTCTACACCTACGTGCCCGACCTCATCCGGTACTACCTCGCCGAGGAGCCCATCCTCAAGAACGTCGACACGTGGCGGCTCGAGGATCCGGGCGCTCTCGAAGAGGTGCTCGACCGGCTGCCCGAGCTCGTCGTGAAGCCCGTCGACGGCTCCGGCGGAAAGGGACTGGTCGTGGGACCGGATGCCTCGCCCGCCGAGCTCGACGCGCTCCGCAAGCGTCTGCTCGCCGATCCCCGCGGGTGGATCGCGCAACCGGTCGTCATGCTCTCGACCATCCCGACGCTCGTCGAGGACGGGATGCGTCCGCGGCACGCCGACCTGCGCCCCTTCGCCGTGAACGACGGCGACGACATCTGGGTGCTGCCCGGCGGGCTCACGCGCGTCGCCCTCCCGGAGGGCCAGCTCGTGGTGAACTCCAGCCAGGGCGGGGGCTCGAAGGACACCTGGGTGGTCGGCGGTGCGGCACCCTCGCACGTCGAGTACGGCCAGGGCCAGGGCGTCTCGGGACTCGTGGCCGATCAGGCCGCGGTGACCGAGTCGATCCCGATCATCTACGACGGTCAGCCGGCTCCCGCGACCGCGCCCCGTGATCCGCGCGCCGGCGGGCGGGAGCAGCAGGAACAGCAGCAGCAGGATGCCACCGTGCAGCACGGTCCGCAGGCGGAACAGCAGCAGCAACAGGCGTTCGCGGCGGGCCTGGACCCTTCGACGAGCTCAGGGTCCTCGATCGCGCCCGCGGGTGACGGACGGGAGCAGGGATCATGCTGAGTCGCATCGCGGACCCTTCGACAAGCTCAGGGACCAGGGAGGCCGACTCATGCTGAGTCGCATCGCAGAGAGCCTGTTCTGGATCGGGCGGTACATCGAGCGCAGCGACGGGACCGCGCGCATCCTCGACGTGCACCTGCAGTTGCTCCTCGAAGACCCGTGGATCGACGAGGACACCGCGTGCCGGTCGCTGCTGAGCGTCATGGGCTCGGCCTGGCCCGAGAACGTCGATTCGGTGCGCCGCGACGACGTGCTGGCCCGCCTCGCGGTGGACCGCATGAACCCGTCGAGCATCGCCTACTCGATCACCGCGGCGCGAGAGAACGCCCGCCGGGCGCGGGAGATCGTCTCCACCGAGCTGTGGGAGATCCTCAACACCACGAACTCCCGGATGCCGCGACGCCTGCAGACCGAGAAGGTGCACGAGTTCTTCCAGTGGGTGCGCGAGCGCGCCGCCCTGGCCATCGGCATCGTCGACTCCTCGACGAACCGCGACGAGGCGTGGCAGTTCTTCACGCTCGGGCGCAGCATCGAGCGCACCGACATGACCGCGCGGCTGCTCGCGACGCGGTCGCTCACCGAGGTCTCGGGCCCCTCGTGGACGACCATCCTCCGCTCGTGCGGCGCGTACGAGGCGTACCTGCGGACCTATCGAGGGATGCCGAGTGCCCGCAACGCGGCGGAGTTCCTGTTGCTCGACCGTCTGTTCCCGCGCTCGATCATCTACTCGATCCAGCGCGCCGAGGACTGCATGAGCGCGATCGACCCCCGCGCCGACCGCGTCGGCCACTCGAACACGGTGCTGCGGGCGCTCGGCCAGATCCGCAACGATCTCGAGTACCGGCCGGTCAGCGACGTGCTCACCGACCTGCCCGAGCACATGCAGCGCGTGCAGACGGTGACGCGAGAGGCGTCCGAGGCGATCCGCTCGCGCTTCTTCCCGACGCAGGCCGAGCCCAGCTGGATCGGAGAGATCTCATGACCCTTCCGCAGGCTCAGGGACCCCTTCGACAGGCTCAGGGACCCTCGGTGCGCCGCCGGGGTGAAGGGAACGGACGATGAAACGTCTCCGTATCGAACACCAGACCGGCTTCGCCTACCCCGGCGACGTCTCGGCGTCGTACAACGAGGCACGCATGCTGCCGCACTCGACCGACAGCCAGTTCGTGCTGAGCTCGTCGCTCGACATCGAGCCGTCGACGTCGGTCAACCAGTACGTCGACTACTTCGGCACGCGTGTCGCCGCGTTCGACGTGCTCTCCCCGCACGCCGCCCTCACGATCACGGCGCGCTCGCTCGTCGAGGTGCGCCCGCGCCCGATCGAGCACACCGACATGACGTGGGAGCAGCTCGCGGCCGAGGCGGACCGGTCGATCTCCACGGTCGAGCAGCTGACGCAGACGCGCCGGACGGCGCCGCACCCCGAGGTGGCCGAGCTCGCGCGATCGATCGCCGCCCGGCACGATCGCCCCGGTCCCGCGGCGCACGCCATCGCGGAGGCGATCGGCGACGCGATCGAGTACATGCAGGGCGTCACGGGCGTCACCTCGACGGCCGTGGATGCCTGGGACGCGCGGAAGGGCGTCTGCCAGGACATCGCCCACATCGCGATCGGGGCCCTGCGCGAAGTCGGCATCCCGGCCCGCTACGTCTCGGGCTATCTGCACCCGAAGCCCTCCGCCGAGGTCGGAGAGGCCGTGACGGGAGAGTCGCACGCCTGGGTCGAGTGGTTCGCCGGCGATTGGCAGGGCTTCGACCCGACGAACAACATCGAGATCGGCGATCGCCACGTGCTCGTCGGTCGCGGTCGCGACTACAACGACGTGCCGCCGCTGCGCGGTGTCTACGCCGGCCCCGGCAAGAGTCAGCTCAAGGTCAAGGTGACGATCACGCGCGAGACGTGATGGCGCGGCCCAGCCCTGCCTGCACCTCGCGGTGCAGGTCCTCGAGGGTGGCGGTCTCGCCGGCGTCGTGGCGGCGGGCCCACTCGTCGAGGGTGGTCCGCATCTCGAGGCCGGCGACACCCAGGGCGGTGCGGACGTCGAGCTCGGCGAGGCCGATCCGCTCGGCGATCTCGGGCACGAAGCGGTCGGCCGAGGTGACCTCGCGGCGGACGGCGGCGCCGAGCAGTGCGGGCTCGTGGGCGATGAGCCGCCGCACGCGCAAGAAGCGCTCGCGCGCGCGGGGATCGGCATCCAGAAGCTCCAGTTCGCGCGCGAACACCTGACGGAGCGCGGTCAGCAGGGCCGCGATGTCGTCGCCCACCTCGGCGACCCCGGCGAGGGCGTCGGCGAAGCGACCGTCGTCGACGAAGACGGCGTCTTCCTTCGTGCCCGCGACGCGGAAGAAGGTGCGGGGGGAGACACCGGCGCGGGCGGCGATCTCGTCGACGGTCGTGCCGTGCACGCCCTTCTCCTCGAACAGGTCGAGGGCGGCTGCGCAGATCTCGACCGACGTCTCGCGGCGGCGGCGGTCGCGGAGATCGCCGACGGGAGGTGTCGTGGGGGTGCTCACATCCGATACGGTAGTCCATGTCTTCTTGGCAGTCACTGCCATATTGTCTTCTCCTGCTGAGATTGGTCGCTCATGGTCGCCACCGGAACCGTCCCCACCACCGCCCCGCCCGGAAAGCCCGCCGTGCGCCCCGGCGCGGTCATCGCCCTGCTCGTCGTCGCCGCGTTCGTCGTCATCCTCAACGAGACGGTCATGGGCGTCGCCCTTCCCGAGCTCATGCGCGAGCTCGACATCTCCGCCGCCACGGCCCAGTGGCTGACGACCGCGTTCCTGCTGACCATGGCGGTCGTGATCCCGACGACGGGCTTCCTCATCCAGCGGCTGCCGCTGCGGACCCTGTTCTTCACCGCCATGGGCCTGTTCACCCTCGGTACCGTGATCGCCTCGCTCGCGCCCGGTTTCAGCGTGCTGCTGGGCGCGCGCATCGTGCAGGCCTGCGGGACGGCGATCATGCTGCCGCTGCTGTTCACCACCGTGCTGAACGTCGTGCCGGCCCACCGCCGCGGGCGCATGATGGGCCTCATCTCGATCGTCATCTCGGTCGCCCCGGCCATCGGGCCGACCGTGTCGGGCCTGATCCTCTCGGTCTTCCCCTGGCGCGGGATGTTCGTCGTGATGGTCCCGATCGCCCTCGTCGCCATCGCTCTCGGCGCCCGCTGGGTGCGCAACCTCACCGACACGCGCCGCGTGACGCTCGACGTGATCTCGGTGGTGCTCTCGGCGCTGGCCTTCGGCGGCCTCATCTTCGGCCTGTCGAGCATCGGCGAAGCCGCGAGCGGGCACGAGATCGTGCCGGTCTGGATCCCGCTCGTCGTGGGCGTGGTCGCCCTCGCGGCCTTCGTCGTCCGTCAGCTGCGCCTCGGCTCGACCGACCGCGTCCTGCTGAACCTCGGTGTCTTCCGGCACTCGTCGTTCACCCTCGCCGTGATCCTCGTCGTCGTGGCGATGACGATGCTCTTCGGCGTCCTCATCCTCCTGCCGATCTACCTGCAGAACGTCCTGGGTCTCGGGACGCTCCCGACCGGACTCCTCCTCCTGCCCGGAGGCCTGCTCATGGGGCTCATGGCCCCGCTGGTCGGCAATCTCTTCGACCGCTTCGGCGCGCGCCCTCTCGTGCTGCCCGGCGCGATCATCGCGAGCCTCGGGCTGTGGGGCTTCGCCACCCTCTCCGCCGAGACGGCGGCCGGCTTCGTGATCGCCGTGCACTGCGTGCTGAGCCTCGGCCTGGCGTTCATGTTCACGCCGCTCATGACCTCGGCGCTCGGCTCGCTCCCGCGCGAGCTCTATCCGCACGGCTCCGCGATCGTCTCGACCGTGCAGCAGCTCGCGGGCGCCGCGGGGACGGCGGTGTTCGTGACGCTGATGACCGTGGGTGCCGCTTCGGCTGTCGACGGGGGAGCGAGTGTCGTGGATGCCACGGCCACCGGCATCCATTCCGCGTTCTTCCTCGCGGCGTGCCTGTCGATCGCGGTGATCGTGCTCGCGGCGTTCGTGCGGACGCCGAAGCAGGCCGAGGGTGTCGAGGGGATGCCTGTGCACTGAGGCGCTGGCCCGACCGTCAGCGAGACGGTCGGGATCGCGCCCGTCAGCGGTTCACGAAGCCCATGTGCTGCGCGTTGTAGCGGTCGCCGTGGACGCCGACGCGGCGGGCGAGTCCGTCGAGGTCCGCCTTCTCGTCGGCGGACAGGGCCACCTCGGTCGCCCGCGCGTTCTCGATGATCCGCTCGGTGCGCCGCGTGCCGGGGATGGGGACGATGTGCGGCCCCCGGGCGAGCAGCCAGGCGAGCGCGATCTGCCCGGGCGTGGAGTCCTTCTGCTCGGCGAGCTCGCGCACGTGCGCGACGAGCGCCTGGTTCGCGGCGAGGTTGTCGGCCTCGAAGCGGGGGACGCGCGTGCGGATGTCGCCCTCTGCGAAGGCGGTCGAGGTGTCGACGGTGCCCGTGAGGAACCCCTTGCCGAGAGGACTGAAGGGCACGAATCCGATGCCCAGCTCCGCCAGGGTGGGGAGGATCTCCGCCTCGGGATCGCGGGTCCACAGCGAGTACTCGCTCTGCAGCGCCGTCACGGGGAAGGTCGCGTGGGCGGCGCGGATGGTCGCCGCCGACGCCTCGGAGAGCCCGAAGTGGCGCACCTTGCCCTCGGCGACGAGCTCGCCCACCGTTCCCGCCACGTCCTCGATCGGAACGTCGGGGTCGACGCGGTGCTGATAGAAGAGGTCGATCACGTCGGTGCGCAGACGCGCGAGCGACGCGTCGGCCACGCGACGGATCTGCTCGGGCCGGCTGTCGAGTCCGGCCATCGCGCCGTCGCGGATGTCCCACCCGAACTTGGTGGCGATGACGACCTGGTCGCGGATCGGCGCGAGCGCCTCACCGACCAACTCTTCGTTGTCGTACGGGCCGTAGACCTCCGCGGTGTCGAAGAGAGTGACGCCCGCGTCGAGAGTCGAGCGCAGCACGGCGATCATGTCGTCGCGGTCGCCCGGATTCGGTCCGTACGACTGCGACATCCCCATGCAGCCGAGCCCGACGGCCGACACCTCGAGCCCCTGTCCCAGCGTCCGTGTGTGCATGTCGTCATTCCTCTCGCGCCGCTGCAGCGGCATCCCATCGAAGCCCGCCTTCGGTTTCGCGCCGTTCCCGGCCTGCCAGGTGGCCCGGCACGCGGACCATCCCGCTGTGTCTGCCCCTCAGCGCCTCAGGGTATCGAGGAGGGACGAATCGCGGCCACCGGCCGCTGCGCGATGACGACGAGTCCGTCACCCCACGCGACGGGTCGACGCCCGCGGAATGACCGTCTCGAACGTCACGGGTGGGAGCGGGGCGGGCTCGCGGCCCTCGATCTTCGCGAGGACGAGGTCGGCGACCAGCCGCCCGAGTGCGGTGCCGTCGAGGTGCACGCTCGACAGGCGGGGGAGGAAGAGGGATGCCAGGGGTGAATCGTCGTGTCCGATCACCGAGACGTCTTCCGGCACGTCGAGCCCGGCGGTGATCGCTGCGCCCGCGACCATCGCTGCGATGTCGTCGTTGTAGGCGACCACCCCGGTCACCTCGTCGCGAACCCACCCGTGGACGAGCGTTTCGAGGTCGATCCCGGGCGCGTCCACGAGCTCGGGTGGCGCGCACGTCATCCCTCGCGCCGTCGCGGCTCGCAGGGCGACGTCGTGTCGTTCGCGGCTCAGGTCGGCCAACCGCGGATCGGAGGTCGACGCGAACGCGATGCGGCGATGTCCGAGCTCGTACAGGTGCTGCACCTGCAGGGCGGGACCCGCACCGCCGACGCGCTCGGCCTCGCCCGCGGGAGCCTCCACGTCGGGGTCGGGGATGATGGCGCGGATGCCCTGCTCCCGCATGGCGGCCACGTCGGCGTCGGAGAACGGGAGGAAGCCGAAGACCACATCCGGATCGAGCAACTGCCACAGGGGGCGAGTCCTCCCGGTCGCGTGGGGCGTCCAGGTGACGAGGGTGTAGCCGGCCTCGTCGAGGAGGAGGGAAGCCTCCTCTATGTAGCGGCGCACGCTGTAATCCTGCGGCCAGTCGGGCAGGACGAGCAGGACGATGCGCGTCCGTCCGCTCGCGAGCGCCTGGGCGGCGGCGTGAGGGCGGTAACCGAGCGCCCTCGCGGCATCGAGCACGCGCTCGCGGGTCGAGGCGGAGATCGTCTGACCGGGGGTGTCGTTCAGCACGTAGCCGACCGTGGCGCGGGAGACGCCGACGGCGCGCGCGATGTCGGCCGCGGTCGCGCGGCGCGTCTGCGGAGCGGTCGTCATGTCATCGCCTCTCGTGCGTTCTGATAGGGACACTCTACTTGCACGCGCAAGTTGATCTTGGTATGTTCCATTCACTTGCACGCGCAAGCACCTCTAGATCGGCCCGTGAAACGTTTCATAGCCCGATCTCCCACTCGACAATGGAGTCTTCGCGATGAACGCCCCCTCCGAAAACGCTCCGGCTTCCGACATCCCGATGCCGCAGCCGATCCCGCCGGTCCCCGCCGCCATGGCAGAGGTGATCGACGTCGACGACGCCCCCGGGGAGATGCCCAAGGTCGGCCCCCGCTATATCTGGTTCATGACGCTCGCGCAGCTCGGCGTCTTCATGGCCTTCATCACACCGCTGGCCATCTCGCTGACCATCCGCGTCAACACCCTCGCACCCGGACATCCCGAGTACCTCGGCTTCATCACCGGTGCCGGCGCGCTGTTCGTCATGCTCACTTCGCCCTTCATGGGGATCTGGAGCGACCGCACGCGCACCCGCTTCGGACGCCGCCGTCCGTTCATGCTGGGCGGGATGCTCATCGGTGTCGTGTCGCTGTTCGTGATGGCTCTCGCCCCAAACGTGTTCGTCGTCGGCCTCGGGTGGATCCTCGCGCAGTGGGGATGGGGCACCACCCTCAGCAACCTCAACATCTCGCAGGCCGACCGGCTGCCCGAGTCGCAGCGGGGTCGCGTGGCCGGACTGACGAGCTTCGCGACGCAGATCGCCCCTGTGTTCGGTGTGGTGCTCGCGCAGTTCTTCACGGCCGATGCGCTCCTGCTCTTCCTCGTTCCGGGAGCCGTCGGCGTCCTCTTCGTCGTGCTGTTCGTCACGCTCGTCCACGAGGACGACAGCCGGTCGATCCCCAAGGATCCGATGACCGTGACGCAGATGCTCGCGAAGTACCTCTACAACCCCCGCAAGCACCCCGACTTCTCGTGGAACTGGCTGGGTCGCTTCCTCTTCTACACCGGCATCACCCTCAGCACGACGTACTCCGCGTTCTTCTTCGCCGACCGTCTGGGTGTCCCCGTGGAGTCGGTCACCGGGATCATCGCCTCGCTCAGCCTCGGCGGCATCCTCGCGGTGACGCTCGGCGCACTGGGGGGTGGCTTCCTGTCGGACCGCCTCCACCGCCGCCGTGTGTTCGTACTCGTGGGCGGGGTGATCATGGCCGCCGGCATGGTCACGCAGGGGCTCGCGCCCGACCTCACCTTCCTCATCGTCGGATCGTTGCTGGGCTCGGTCGGCCTGGGCATGTTCGCCGCCGTCGATACGGCGTTGCTGCTCGATGTGCTCCCCGAGCGCGAGACGGACGCCGGACGGTTCATGGGCATCGTCGGGTTCGCGACGTCGATTCCGCAGTCGATCGCCCCGCTGCTCGCTTCCGCGATCCTGCTGATCGGCGTCAGCGGCGACGCCCGCAACTACACGCTCGTGTACATCGTCGGTGCCGTTTGCGTCGTCCTCGCCGGTGCCGTCGTGCTCCGCATCCGCTCGGTCCGCTGACCCTCCGTCTCGCCCCACCTCGAAGGAGCCTCCCTCATGACAACCCCGACCCAAGGCGCGTTCATCACGTCCGCCGCCTCCACCGGCCGCGAGGGTGAACCCGCGATGTACCTCCGCCGCGCGTTCTCGCTCGCGGAGCGCCCCGTGCGGGCCACGCTCCGCCTCACCGCGCTCGGCGTCGTCGAGGCGCGCGTGAACGGTGCCGTCGTGGGGGACGAGGTGCTCGCGCCGGGCTGGACCTCGTACCGGCACCGCCTCGTGGTCTCGGAGCACGACGTGACCGACGACCTCGTCGTGGGCGAGAACGTCCTCGGCGCGATCGTCGGCGAGGGGTGGGCGCTGGGCCGCCTCGGCTGGGAGAACAAGCGCAACCACTACGCCGAGCGTCCGGCGCTCTTCGCCGAACTCGTGCTCGACTTCGGTGGCCGCACCGAGGTCATCGCGAGCGACGGGTCGTTCCGCGCGGGTACCGGTGGCATCCGGGACAACGGCATCTACGACGGCGAGACGTTCGACGCGCGCCTCGAGCCCTCGGGGTGGGATGCCGCGGGCTTCGACGACTCCGCATGGGGCGACGTCGAGACGGTCGAGTGGCCCCTCGAGGCGCTCATCGACTCGCCGGCCGAGCCGATCCGCCGCGTCGAGGAGCTCGCTCCGGTCGCGGTCATGACGACGCCCTCGGGCAAGACGGTCGTCGACTTCGGGCAGAACCTGTCCGGTCGCGTGCGCTTCACCGTCACCGCCGAGGAGGGTGCCGTCATCACCCTCCGGCATGCCGAGGTCATGGTCGCGGGCGAGATCGACATGGAGACGGTCCGCACCGCGAAGGCGACCGACCGCTTCATCTCGGCCGGTGGCACCGACACGTGGGAGCCGCGCTTCACCTTCCACGGCTTCCGCTACGTCGAGGTCGAGGGGTGGCCCGGCGAGCTCGACCCGGCCGCGATCCGCGCGGTCGTCACGCACTCCGACATGACGCGGATCGGGTGGCTCGAGACCAGCGACCCCCTGCTGAACCAGCTGCACTCCAACGCGGTGTGGTCGATGCGCGACAACTTCGTGGGCGTCCCGACCGACTGCCCTCAGCGCGACGAGCGTCTCGGATGGACGGGCGACATCAACGCTTTCGCGCCCACCGCGGCCTTCCTCTACGACGTGCGCGGCGTCCTCGGCTCGTGGCTGCGCGACCTGGCTCTCGAGCAGAAGGCCATGGGCTTCGTACCTTGGGTCGTGCCCGACGTGCTGTCCACGCCGTCGTCGCCCACAGCACTGTGGAGCGACGTCGCGGTGAGCCTCCCGTGGGCGCTGTACCGCGAGTACGGCGACACCGGCATCCTCGCTCAGGCGTACGAGTCGATGACGACGTTCATCCGACAGGTGGCGGGTCTCCTCGACGACGACGGACTCTGGAGCACCGGCTTCCAGTACGGGGATTGGCTCGACCCCGACGCCCCCGACGACAACCCCGCGGGAGGCAAGACCGACCGCCACCTGGTCGCCTCGGCCTATCTGTGCAAGACGACGCGCGAGATGGCCGAGACGGCGCGCATCCTCGGTCGCGATCAGGATGCCGCGGAGTTCGGAGCCCTCGCCGCGCACGTTCGCGCCGCGTTCCGCCGTGAGTACGTCACCGAGAAGGGTCGCGTCGCCGGGGAGACCGTGACGGGCTACTCGCTCGCGATCACCTTCGGCATCCTGGACGACGACCAGCGCGCGCACGCGGGCGATCTGCTCGCGCGTCTGGTGGCGAAGGCGGGGTACCGCATCTCCACCGGCTTCGCGGGCACCCCGCTCGTCACAGACGCCCTCTCGAGCACCGGCCACCTCGACGAGGCCTACCTGCTGCTGCTCGAGACGGGGTGCCCGTCCTTCCTCTACCCGGTCACCATGGGTGCGACCACGATCTGGGAGCGGTGGGACTCGGTGCGCCCCGACGGCACGATCAACCCGTCGGGGATGACCTCTCTGAACCACTACGCGCTGGGCGCCGTGGTCGACTGGATGCACCGGACGATCGGAGGTCTGACCGCGATCGAGCCCGGGTACCGCCGCGTGCGTATCGCCCCCCTCGTCGGAGGTGGCCTCACCTCGGCATCGCTCCGCCACACGATCGCCGCCGGGGACGTGGAGGTGTCGTGGAAGCGCGAGGCCCAGAGCATGACGCTGACGGCGACGGTGCCCGAGGGGGTCACCGCCGAGATCGCGCTTCCGCTGCACCCGGATGCCGAGATGCACGAGGTCGGCGGCGGCACGCACAGTTGGACCTACGGCGTGCCCGTGGCGACCGGCGGCAGCTACGATCTCGACTCCACGCTCAAAGAGATCGCCGATGACGCCGCGGCCTGGCGCGCGTTCTTCGACGCGTTCTCCACGCATTTCCCCGGGGTGCCGCTGGACGGTACCGCCCCCGAGGCGGCGTTCATGACCGTCAATACGATGCTCGAGTACGTGCCCGGCGCGTCCGACGAGCTGCGCGGCGACCTCGCCGCCGCCCTCGCCCGCGTCTCCGAAGGAGCCTCCTCATGACCCTCGACCCCTCGCAGCTGACTCTCGAGCAGAAGGCCTCGCTCCTTTCCGGCCGCGACTTCTGGTCGACGAAGGAGATCGCCGAAGCGGGCATCGCCTCGATCGTCTTGACCGACGGTCCGCACGGCATCCGGCGTCAGAAGGGGGATGCCGACCACCTCGGCATCCACGACAGCCTGCCCTCGACGTGCTTCCCACCGGCTGTGGCGATCGGCTCCAGCTGGGATCCTGAGCTGGCGCGAGCGGTCGGTGGAGCGGTCGGCGAGGAGGGCGTCGCGTTCGGAGTGTCCGTCGTTCTCGGCCCGGGCATCAACATAAAGCGCTCGCCGCTGTGCGGCCGCAACTTCGAGTACTACTCGGAGGATCCGCTGCTGTCGGGTGCGCTGGGCGCCGCGCACGTGATCGGGCTGCAGGCTGCCGGTCCCGGCGCCTCAGTGAAGCACTTCGCCGCCAACAACCAGGAGACCGAGCGCATGCGCGTGAGCGCCGAGGTCGACGAGCGCACGCTGCGCGAGATCTACCTTCCGGCCTTCGAACGTGTCGTGAAGGAAGCTGCGCCGGCGACGGTGATGTGCTCGTACAACAAGGTGAACGGCGTCTCTGCGTCGCACAACCGGTGGTTACTCACCGAGGTGCTGCGAGGGGATTGGCGATACGAGGGGGCCGTCGTCTCGGACTGGGGCGCCGTCAGTGACCGCGTCGAGGGCGTGCGCGCCGGCATGGACCTCGAGATGCCCGGCAGCAACGGCACCACCGACGCCCAGGTCGTCGAAGCCGTGCGGCGGGGCGAGCTCGATGAGGCCCTCGTCGACGCGTCGGCGCGACGCGTGCTGCAGCTCGCCGAGCTTGCGTACGAGGCCACCGACGAACTCGACGTCGACGGGCACCACGCCGTCGCGCGTCGAGCGGCGGCCGAGTCGGTCGTGCTGCTGAAGAACGACGGCGTGCTGCCGATCGCCGGGGGGAAATCGATCGCCGTCCTGGGCGCGTTCGCCTCCCAGCCGCGCTACCAGGGCGGGGGAAGCTCGCACATCAACCCCACACGCGTCGACGCGGCGCTCGACGAGATCCGCGCGTTCGCTCAGGCGCACGGATCCACGGTGGACGCCTCCGCCGGATTCACCCTCGAAGGTGCCGATGAGGACGCTGGTCTCGCGTTGCGCGCCGAGGCCGTGGCGATCGCGACAGCGGCCGACGTCGCCGTCGTCTTCGCGGGGCTGAGCGATCGCGAAGAGTCCGAGGGCTTCGACCGCACCACGCTGATGCTGCCCGAGGCTCAGGTCGCGCTCATCCGTGCCGTCGCCGCAACGGGTACGCCCACCATCGTCGTGCTCTCCAACGGTGGCGTGGTCTCGCTCGAGGGATGGCACGACGAGGTCGCCGCGATCGCCGAAGCGTGGCTGCTGGGCCAGGCGGGTGGCGGGGCGATCGCCGACGTGCTGTTCGGCGCGGTGAACCCGTCGGGTCATCTCGCCGAGACGATCCCGCTGCGACTCGAAGACACCCCGAGCTGGCTGAACTTTCCGGGCGAGCAGGGTCACGTGCGGTACGGCGAGGGCGTGTTCGTCGGCTACCGGCACTACACGACCGCGGGTGTCCCCGTGCGATATCCCTTCGGACACGGGCTGTCGTACACGACCTTCCGAACGGATGCCGTCGAGGCGGAGGTCGTCGGCGATGACGCGGTGGACGTCGCGGTCACCGTCACGAACACGGGGAAGCGGACCGGAAAGCACGTCGTGCAGGTCTACGTCTCGACCGACACCGGCCCCGTTCGCCGACCCCTGCGCGAGCTGCGGGCGTTCGAGAAGGTGTCGCTCGAGCCCGGTGAGACGCGTCGGGTCGAGCTGCGGTTGGACCGACGTGCCTTCGCCTACTGGGACATCGAGCAGCACGACTGGGTGGTGCCCGCGGGGGAGTACACCGTCCAGGTGTGCTCGGACGCGTCGACCGTGCTCGTCGAAGAGCGCGTCGCACTGGCGGGCGATGCGCTCGTGTGTGAGCTGACGATGGAGTCCACGGTGGGCGACTGGTTCGGTCACCCCGTCGTGGGTCCCGCGCTCATGGCCGGGCTGACGGCATCCATGACTCCGGAACAGGCCGAGCAGGCCGAGCAGAACCCGGATGGGCTCAAGATGGTCGAGTCGATGCCGATGCAGCAGTTCCTCGTTTTCACGAACGGGGCGATCCCGATCGAGGCCCTCGAGCAGCTCATCGACCTCAGCAAGGCCCCGGTGGCGGTGGTCTGATCGTGACCATCTCTTTCGAACGGACCGTCCTGCTCACCGGTGCCACGGGCAACTGGGGACGCGCCGCTCTGCGCGCGTTCCGTGCGCGCCCCGACATCCGCGTGCGGGCTTTCGCGCTCCCCACGCCTGCCGACGACGCGGTCCTCGCGGAATTCGAGGGGATGCCGAACCTCGAGGTCGTGCGCGGGGACCTCACGCGGTTCGCCGACGTGCGGGCGGCGATCCGCGACGTCGATGTCGTGCTGCACGTCGGGGCGGTCGTCTCGCCCTTCGCCGACGAGCGGCCCGACCTCGCGCGGCGCGTGAACATCGGGTCGATGCAGAACCTCATCCGCGCGGTGAAGGAACTGCCCGATCCCGGTGCCGTCGCGATCGTCGGCATCGGCTCGGTCGCCGAGACCGGGGACCGGCAGGAGCCCGTCCACTGGGGGCGCGTCGGCGACCCGCTCCGGGTGTCGCAGTTCGACGAGTACGGCCAGACGAAGATCGTCGCGGAGCGTCTGCTCGTCGATTCGGGACTGCCGAAGTGGGCGTGGCTGCGCCAGACCGGGATCTTCCACGCCGGCATGCTCGAGATCCGCGACCCGATCATGACGCACTCGCCGTTCGCGGGGGTCATGGAGTGGGCGACGGCGGAGGATTCGGCGCGCCTGCTCGTGGGCGCGGCATCCGCCGACGTTCCCCCCGACTTCTGGGGCGGCGTCTACAACATCGGCGGGGGCGAGCAGTGGCGACTGACCAATTGGCAGCTGCAGAACCTCATCGCCGGGGCGCTCGGCGTGCCCGACATCCGCCGCTGGTACGACCGCAACTGGTTCGCGCTGAAGAACTTCCATGGGCAGTGGTACACCGACAGCGACCGGCTGAACGAGCTCATTCCCTTCCGGAAGGACACGGTGGCGGATGCCATGACTCGGGCGATCGAGGCCGCTCCGGCCGCGGTGCGCTCGGCGGGGAGAGTGCCGCCGTGGATCGTGAAGAACTTCGTGATGAAGCCGCTGACGCGGAAGCCCCGCGGCACGATGGCCGCCGTGCGCGCGGGTCGCGCCGACGAGATCGCGGCGTCCTTCGGCTCGCGTGAGGCGTGGGAGGCGATTGGCGACTGGAGCACGTTCACCGTTCCGGAGCCGTCGCGCGTGCCGCAACTGCTCGATCACGGGTACGACGAGTCCAAGCCGGCCGCGGCGTGGACCGCCGATGACGTCGCGGGCGCGGCCGACTTCCGTGGTGGGGAGCTGCTCAGCACGGACGTCGGGGCGGCGTCGACGCCGCTTGTCTGGCGCTGCGCGCTCGGACACGTCTTCGCCGGCAGCCCGCGCCTGATCTTGACGGCCGGGCACTGGTGTCCCGATTGTGTGCGCGATCCTGCGGGCTACGGGCGCCAGGCCGAGGCGAATCAGCACCTTGCGCAGGTGGAGATGCCGGCGGCGGCCCGCCGCGTCGCGGCGGGGGCGGACGCGCGGCGTGGGGCGGCCGGTGCCGTGTCGGCATGACCGTCTCGTTCCATGCGGGAGCCGTGCCGGGTCGGCACGGGGCGGTCCCGATTCGCACTTACACCCTCGATGAGTCGCCCCGCGGCACACGGACGCCGCTCGTCTGGCTGCACGGCGGAGCCTTCGCGTACGGGGGCCTCGATCAACCGGAGTCGCACGCACCTGCGATGAGTGCGGCAGCGACGGGACGGACGATCGTCACGGTGGACTACCGTCTGGTCGGCCCGTGGAATCCGTTCTTCGACGTCAAGGACTCGTCGCTGACCGGCATCCGCTTTCCGATTCCGTTCGATGATGTGCTCGACGTCATCACCGCGGTCGCCGGGGAGGCCCCGCGAGGGCACATCCTGCTCGGCGGGGCCAGCGCGGGAGCGTGCCTGGCCGCCGCTGCCGCGCGCGATCTGGCACAGCGCCGATCCGCCTCCGTCCGCGGCCTTGTGCTGGCCTACGGAACATTCCACGCGCAGTTGCCTGCGATTCCGGCGGAACTGCGCTCGCGGATGCGCGGTCGGCACTGGTTCTCGCAGTTCCGCCCGGCGACCGTGCGTCGGATGAACCACAACTACGCCGGGAGCGTCGCCGCGATGCAGGATCCGCGTGCCTTCCCCGGTGGACACGATCTGACGGGGCTCCCCGACACCCTCATGCTCGACGCCGACCGCGATTCGCTGCGCGCGTCGGGCGGGGCGTTCGCCGAGGAGCTTCGTCGTGCGGGTGTGCCGCTGCGGTACGAGGTGGTCCCCGAGACGCCGCACGGGTTCCTCAACCGACCCGGAACACCGGGCTATGACGCCGGTGTCCGCATCATGACCGATTGGCTCGGAGGGCGCTGAGGTCTCGGCATCCGAGATCGGGGAGTCTTCTGTATCACGGACTCCGTCCGACGACGACGGGGCGGAGGGCGCGCCATCGCCCTCCGCCCCGCCGGGTCCGATTCAGCCGACCTTGGTGATCTCCCAGCGCTGGTTCGCGCTGCCGGTTCCGGGCCACTGAATGATCTTCGCGCCGTTCGCCGTAGACGCGCCCGTGACGTCGAGCACCTTGCCGCTGCCGCGGTTGGTGATCGTCAGGGCCCCGTCGCCGGAGCTGGTCAGCGTCCACTGCTGGCTCGCGCGACCGGCATCGGTGGACTGTACGATCTGCGCACCGTTCGCGGTCGAGGCACCCGACACCTCCAAGACCTTGCCGCTGTTGCGGTTGACGATCTTCACCGCGCCGTTCCCGGCGTCGGCGAAGCTCCACTGCTGGTTCGGCGTCGCGCGGTACTCCCACTGCAGGGCCTCGGCACCGTCGGCGGTCGAGGCGGAACCGATGTCGATGGCACGGTTGCTGCTCTTGCTCGACACTTCGAACTGGGCCGTGGTGTCGAGGGTGATTCTGATCGAGGAGATCTGGTCGTTGTTGCCCGTCTGGCGCAGGTCGAGGTTGGTGCTCGTGAACGTCCACGGGGTGCCCGACAGGTTGTCGTCGGCGTAGGCGACCACCTTGTATCCCGGCGGGACCGCGACGGAGGAGATCGCGTCGTTGCCGATGCCCTTCGCCTGCAACTGCGCGATCGTGTAGGTGCCGATTCCCAGGGCGGCGTTGGCACCCGCGCGATCGGTGTCGGCGTAGACGGTCGGCAGGGTCAGCGCGGGAGCGTTCAGCGAGGCCCCGTCGAACGGTACGACGATGACCTTGCTGCCGTGGCCGTCGTTGCCGTTCTCCTGGTTCTTCTCCACGTCGACCACGGCGAACGTCATGGCGGTGGGGACGCCGTTCTCGATGTACATCGAGGGACGCTCGAGCTTCGCCCAGTGGTTCTTGGTGCCGTCGGTGTAGGTGGTGAAGTCGACGTTCGCGTCGTACGCGACGCCGGGTTGCAGAGTCCAGTTCGTGGCGCCGTCGGTGGAGGTGTAGTGGTACGCCTTCTTCGCCGACCACGAGTTGAAGATGACGTGGTACTGGCCGCCGCTATACCAGATCAGCGGATCCTCCATGTCATCGGTGGGGCTTCCCGTGATGGATGAGAACAGCGGCGGGTTCTGCACCGTGTACGGTCCCACGACGTTGTCGGCGACAGCCGTCTGGAAGCCGTTGACGATGGCGTGGTACTTCCCGTCGGGACCGAGGATCGTGCGGAAGTTCCCGCCGGTGTTGAACGTGCTCGAATAGGGACCGGATGCCACCTGCACCTGACCCTGCGCGGTCCAGGGCCCGTTCAGCGAGGGGGAGGTGAAGACGCGCGCGTCGGAGAAGCCGCTGATGGTGACGGCGTAGGTGCCGTCCTTCAGCTGGACGGGGGTGACGTTGTGGCCGTGGCCGCCGTCGACGTCGGGCCACATCAGACCCTGGTCGGTGTACGGACCGTACAGGTTGTCGCTGACGGCCGAGACGGCGTACGAGTCGTAGCGCCACGCTTCGTGGCCCTCGGACTCCGGCCAGCGGCTGGCGAACATGTGGTACTTGCCGTCGGCTCCCTTGATGATGCCGCCGTCCCAGTACACCCAGTTCGCGAGCGTCTTGTCTTCGAGGCCGTTGGACTGGTCGCGCGGGCCCACCGTGGCTGCGCCCCACGCCGTCGTGGACAGAGATCCGACGATCGGGGCGGGCTTGATGTACGTCAGGAACTGTGTGGCGGCAGCGGCGCCACTCGCTGGGACGGCGAGGGCCACGGCGACGGCAGCCGCCGAGACGACGGCCGCGATCCTGCTTCTTCTCTTCACGGATGCACTCCTCATCGAGCGTTCGTCGGCACCACAGGGGGAGGTGGTGCCTGTCGAGTGGGGGTCCTCGACAGTCACCTAGGGAACCACGTCGGAACAACGCCGTCAAGAATTCATTAGATGAATATGGGTTTGCATGGCGGAATTCCGAACCGATGCGTGCTTTTGTTGGAGAATCCGCCTTATTTCATCCGACATATCCCCGAGTGATCGCCGTTCGCGCGCCTCACGCGTGCCCGGTCGGAGGCTAGGGCGCCCCCGTCGACGCCCGCGCGACGAGTTCGGGCGCGAACACCGTCTGCCGGGTCGCTCGCCCGGGATCATCGGCCTCGTCGAGCAGGATACGCATCGCCGTTCCCCCGATGAGCGCACTCGGCTGGCGTACCGAGGTGAGTGGCACGGCCGCGGCGGCGGCGAAGGGGATGTCGTCGAAGCCGACGACGGCGATCTCGTCGGGCACGAGGACGCGCCCGTCGACGATCAGGCCCTGGAGGAGTCCGAGCGCGACGAGGTCGTTGCCGGCGAACACCGCGTCGGGGCGGTCGGAGCGATCCCGCGCGAGAAGGCGCCGCGCGGCCGCGACGCCCTCGTCGACCGTGAGGGCGTGGGTCGGGACGACCTCGAGCGTGGCGCGATGCGTGCTGTTCTCGACCGCGCTGCGCGCCCCGGCGAGACGGTCGGTCACCTGCCGGATGTCGAAGCCTCCGCCGACGAAAGCGAGGCGCCGACGACCGCGTTCCAAGAGGTGCTCCGCCGCCAGTCTTCCGCCCGCCACGCTGTCGACCGAGACCGAGGAGAACTGCGCGTCGCCGGAGAAGCGGTCGATGAGGACGGACGGGATGCCGCGGGCTCGCAGCCGCGTCAACCGTGCGGTGACATCTCCGAACGGAGCGATGAGGAGCCCGCGCACCATCTGCTGCTCGAAGAGGTCGATGTAGAGCGTCTCCCGAGCGGCATCCTCGTCGCTGTTGCCGTGGAGGAGGGCGAGTCCCCGGGCGGTCGCCTCGTTCTCGGCACCCCCGACGACGTCGGCGAAGAACGGATTGCGCCCATCCAACGCGACGAAGCCGACCGTCGTGCTGACCCCGGCGCGGAGCTGGCGAGCGGCGTCGTTGCGCACGTAGCCGAGCTCTTCGATAGCCCGGTTCACGCGCTCGATCGAGCCCGCGGAGACGGCGTCGGGGCGGTTGAGGACGTTGGAGACGGTGCCCACGGACACGCCGGCGAGGGTTGCGACATCGCGGATGCTGATCGACACGGTGCCCCCTCACGTCACGATCCGGTCTCGACGTGATCCTGACTTGACCGCATCGTCGGACTCACCCTACAGTGACTGGCATCCAATCTGAAACGATTCAGATTTCGGCCGGGCGACCGGCTCCACCCTCAACGAGGAGGCCGCATGGCTGACGCGACGGACGCGACACCCGCCCCGCCCGATCACGCGCTCGAGCTGCGACGCGTGATGAAGTCGTTCGGCCCCGTGGTCGCCCTGCGGTCGGGGAGCCTCGTGCTCGATCGCGGTTCGATTCACGCGCTGATCGGGGAGAACGGGGCCGGCAAGTCGACTCTCGTGAAGATCATCGCGGGGCTGTACCGCCGCGATGACGGCGACTTCCTGCTCGACGGCGAGAGCGTCGATTTCGCCAGCACGGCGCAGTCGAAGGCCGCCGGCATCGCGGTGATCTACCAGGAGCCGACGCTCTTCCCCGACCTCTCGGTCACCGAGAACATCTTCATGGGCCGTCAACCGACCGGGCGCCTCGGTCGCATCGATCGCGCGGCGATGCGCGAAGAGGCGACGCGCATCTTCCAGCGTCTCGGCGTCGCTCTGGATCCCGATCGGGTGACCGAGGGCCTCTCGATCGCCGACCAGCAGATCATCGAGATCGCGAAGGCCATCTCCCTCGACGCCCGCGTGCTGATCATGGACGAGCCCACCGCCGCACTCAGCGGCGTCGAGGTCGAGCGCCTGTTCGCGGTCGCCCGGAGCCTGCGCGACGAGGGTCGCGCCCTCCTGTTCATCTCGCACCGCTTCGACGAGGTGTTCGCCCTGTGCGACACCGTCACCGTCATGCGCGACGGGGCATACGTCCACACCACGCCCCTGGCCGACACCACGGTCGACGACCTGGTCCGCCAGATGGTCGGCCGAGACGTGACCGAACTCTTCCCGAAGCTGCCGTCCACCCCCGGCGACGTCGTGCTCGAGGTCGAGGGGCTCACGCGACCCGGTGTGTTCCGCGACGTGTCGTTCTCCCTGCGCGCCGGCGAGATCGTCGGTCTCGCGGGACTCGTCGGTGCCGGGCGCAGCGAGGTCGCCCGCGCGATCTTCGGCGTCGACGCCTACGAGTCGGGAACGGTCCGACTGGGTGGCACGGTCCTCCCCAAGGGGAGTGTCCGTCAGGCGACCGCCCGCGGTCTGGCCCTCGTGCCCGAGGATCGCCGCAAACAAGGGTTGGTGCTCGACGAGGGCGTCTCGCGCAACATCACCCTGGCGATCCGCTCGAAGCTCTCCCGCTGGGGGCTGCTGCGCACGACCGACGAGAACCGCGCCGCCCGGGAGTGGGCGAGCCGCCTCGAGGTCAAGACCGCCGCGCTGGATGCCACCGCGGGAACGCTCAGCGGAGGAAATCAGCAGAAGGTCGTCATCGGGAAATGGCTCGCGACCCAGCCCCGGGTGCTGATCGTCGACGAGCCCACCCGCGGCATCGACGTGGGCACGAAGTCCGAGGTGCACCGCCTGCTCTCCGAACTCGCGCAGCAGGGCCTCGCGATCCTCATGATCTCGAGCGAGCTCCCCGAGGTACTCGGGATGGCCGACCGCGTCCTCGTCATGCGCGAGGGACGCCTCACCGGAGAATTCGCCCGAGCGGATGCCACCCCCGAAACGATCATGTTCGCTGCGACCGCCGATGCGGAGGGCATCCGATGAGTACCGCCACCCCCGTCCGGCCGGGTGCCAGCCCCGCCGCGAAGCTCGTCTCGCACGTCGCCACGGCGCGCGAGAGCGGCATCGTCCTCGCTCTCGTGCTCATCGTCGTCATCGCGACGCTGAACAACCCGACCTTCCTCTTCTCTCCCGACGGCTTCCGCGACCTGCTGTTGACGCCGTCGCTGCTGCTGCTGGTAGCCGTCGGTCAAGCCATCGTCATCGTCACGCGCAACGTCGACCTCTCGGTCGGATCGGTCGTGGGCCTGACCGCGTACCTGACCGGCCGCCTGTTCATCGACGTCCCGGGCCTGCCCCTGGTGGTGGTGTTCCTCGCGGGCATCGTCGTCGGCGGCATCCTGGGCCTGATCAATGGCGCGCTCGTCGCGTACGCGAAGGTCCCCGCGCTCGTCATCACGCTCGGAACGATGTACATCTACCGCGGCATCAACGTCGCGTGGGCGGGCAGCAACCGGGTGAACGCCTCCGACCTGCCCGGCAGCTTCCGCGACCTCGGCACGGGCCAGGTGCTCGGCATCCCGATCCTGACGATCCTCGCGGTGGTCGTGCTCATCGGTGCGGCGTGGTACCTGCGCAACCTCCGCAGCGGCCGCGAGCTGTACGCGATCGGCTCCGACCCGGCCGCGGCCCACCTCTACGGCCTCAAGGTCAACCGCCGCATCATCGGCGCGTTCGTCACGAGCGGCGCTCTCGCGGGTCTCGCCGGCGTGCTGTACGCGGCGCGCTACGGCACGGTCGCCTCGAACGCCGGCTTCGGCTGGGAACTGCAGGCGATCGGCGCGGCCGTCATCGGCGGCGTCGCCATCTCGGGCGGCGTCGGCTCGGTCTGGGGCGCCGCGATCGGTGCCTACCTGCTGCTGACCATCAACCGTGCACTGCCGATCCTCGGCATCGACGACTTCTGGCAGCGGGCCGTGGTCGGTGCGCTCATCCTCGGCGCGATCGTGCTCGACCGCGTGCTCGCCGTCCGCCAGTCCCGCAAGCTCACCGCAGAGAGGGAGACGGGCCGATGACCTCCACCGCCGTCGACGACCGCGCCCGCACCTACCGCGCGCACGCCCGCCCGTTCTGGCGCCGCGCCCTGTTGACGCGCGAGGCCGCCATCATCGGCATCCTGTTGCTCGTCATCGCCGTGTCGCTCGCGACCGTGCGCAACTTCGACAGCCCGCTCACGGTCACGTACCTGCTGCGGGACATCGCGCCGATCCTGTTGATCGCGCTGCCGATGACCCTCATCATCATCACCGAGGAGATCGACCTCTCGGTGGCGAGCATCGTGGGCCTGTCGAGTGTCACGGTCGGTGTGCTGACGCAGTCGGGGTGGCCTTTCGAGTTGGCGGCCCTCGCGGCCATCGTCGTCGGCCTCGTCGCCGGGGCGATCAACGGCTTCCTCGTCACCGTCGTGGGCCTGCCCTCCCTTGCCGTCACGATCGGGACGCTCGCGCTCTTCCGCGGGATCGCCGTGGGCCTGCTCGGCACCGAGGCGGTCACCGAGTTCCCCGAGACGTGGACCGACCTCGCGAAGGCGAACATCCCCGGGACCCCGCTCCCGCTGATCATGATCCCGTTCGTCGTGCTGGCGATCGTGTTCGCCGTGCTGTTGCACCTCACCTCTTTCGGTCGGTCGCTGTACGCGATCGGTCTGAACAAAGAGGCGGCGCAGTTCTCCGGGATCGACGTCGCCCGCACCAAGTTCCTGCTGTTCGTCATGAGCGGCACCGTCTCGGGCTTCGCCGGGGTGTACTTCACCCTGCTCTACAGCAATGCCCGCGGCGAGAACGCCATGGGCATGGAGCTGCAGGTCATCGCGGCGGTGCTGCTCGGCGGCGTGTCGATCTTCGGCGGCCGCGGCGCGCTCCACGGCGTCATCGCCGGCGTGCTGCTCATCGGCACGCTGGGCAGCGCCCTCCGTCTCGCCGGCGTCACCAGCGACATCATCAACGTCATCACCGGAGCGCTGCTCGTGCTCTCGGTGGTGTCGGCCAGCCTCCTCGCCTGGCTGCAGGCTCGACGCGTCACCGCGCTCGGCAAGAGGAAGAGCGTGCGGCCGACCGCCCCCGCGTCGATCGCCTGAACCCCGCCCACCACCCGCACCACCACCACCCGCACCACCACCACTTGCACCACCACCACTTGCACCACGGAAGGAAACAACGATGTTCGCATTCACCCGCAAGACCCGCGTCGGCACCGCTGCCGCCGCCCTGACCCTGGCGGTCACCCTCCTCGCCACCGGCTGCTCCGGCGGCGCCGGCGGAGGCTCGAGCGAGGGAGGCGACGGCGGCAACCTGTCGATCACGTTCCTCCCGAAGAACCTCGGCAACCCGTACTTCGAGACCTCGAACAAGGGTGGCGAAGAGGCCATCAAGGAGTTCGGCGGCACCTTCGAGCAGGTCGGCCCCAGCGAGGCGACGCCCACCTCGCAGGTGCAGTACATCCAGACCGCGGCCCAGCAGGGTGTGGGCGGGCTCGTCATCTCGGCGAACGACCCCTCCGCCATCTGCGACGCTCTCGACGAGGCCCGCAGCGCCGGGGTGAAGGTCGTGACCTTCGACTCCGACACCGACGCGAAGTGCCGCGACCTCTTCATCAACCAGGCCACGGCCGACGGCATCGCCAAGGTGCAGGTCGACCTGGTCGCGAAGCAGATCGGCGACGCCGGTCAGGTGGCCATCCTCTCGGCGGCCGCGAACGCGACGAACCAGAACACCTGGATCGAGCTCATGAAGAAGGACTTCGCCGCCAACCACCCGAACATCGAGCTCGTCGACGTCGTCTACGGCGACGACGACGATCAGACCTCGTTCGACCGCACCGCGGCCCTGCTGCAGACCTACCCCAACCTCAAGGGCATCGTCTCGCCGACCACCGTCGGCATCGCCGCGGCCGGTCGTTACCTCTCGACCTCGGAGTACAAGGGCAAGGTCGCGCTGACCGGTCTCGGTACGCCGAACCAGCTGCGCGAGTACGTGCAGGACGGCACCATCACCTCGTTCGCCCTGTGGAACCCGGCCGACCTCGGGTACCTGTCGGCGTACGCGACGAAGGCGCTGATCGACGGCACCATCACGGGCAAGGAGGGCGACACCTTCGAGGCCGGCAAGCTCGGCTCGTTCACCGTCGGCGCCGACGCCACGGTGCTCCTGGGCGACCCCTACGTGTTCGACGCCTCCAACATCGGGAACTTCGACTTCTGAGTCGAAGCCTCCGCTCCGGCCCCGGCCGCCCTCGTGGCGGTCGGGGCCTTCGTCATTCTCGGGGCCAGGTGTCTCGTGCGAGCGATGCACACGGCGTCGGAGGGAGGAGAACCGGGGAGCGGAGGACTCCGGATGGGTGGATCGTCCTCCCGTCCCGGGGAGTCCTCCGCTCGCGGGTCAGCGAGTGCAGCCGGAGCTCGCGCTCGACTCGACCGCGCAGACCCGCGGTCGCATCCCCGGGGCGTGGGCCAGCAACGCACCGCGCTTCGTTCGTCGCGCGCGTCTCAACCGCTCGATGCCCGCACCACGAGCTCCGGGCGGAACCGCACCTGCCGCTCGGCCGGGTCGACGCCGCCGTCGAGCTGGCGCAGCAGAAGGTCGACCGCGGTCGAGCCGAGGGCCTCGGCGGGCTGTCGCACCGAGGTGAGGGGCACCACGGTCGCGGCGGCGAAGTCGATGTCGTCGTAGCCGACGAGGGCGATGTCGTCGGGCACGCGGATGTCGCCGAGCATCGTGAGCGCCTGCAGCACGCCCACCGCGAGGAGGTCGTTGGCGGCGAACACCGCGTCCGGTCGGTCGTCGCGCTCGCGCAGCCCCTCGCCGGCGGCGCGGCCGGCGAGGACGGTCATGGCATCCGTCTCGATGATCTCAAGGGTCGCGCCCTCGACCTCGCCGACCGCGCGACGAGCGCCGGTGAGGCGGTCGGCGACCTGTCGGGTGGTGAGGGGGCCGGCCACGAACGCGATACGCCGTCGGCCCTGGGCGAGCAGGTGCGCCACCGCGAGGGAGCCCCCCTCGACGTCGTCGACCGAGACGGTGCAGACGTCGTCGCCGGGGGTCTGCTCATCGACGAGGACGACCGGGATGCCGGCGGCCGCGAGATGCTCCACGACGTCTCCGCCGGCGTCGGCAGGCGTGAGAAGAACCCCGGCGACCCGCTGCTCGCGGAACTGATCGAGGTAGAGGCGTTCCTGGTCGGCGTCGGCGCCGCTGGATCCGAGGAGGACGACGTATCCGTCGGCGGCGGCGCGCGCTTCGGCGCCGCGGGCGACGGCGGCGAAGAAGGGGTTGCCCACGTCGAGCACGATCAGCGCGATCGCGCGGCTCCGGCCGGCGCGCAACTGGCGGGCGGCGTCGTTGCGCACGTAGCCGAGGGCGTCGATGGAGGCGCGGACGCGCGCGACGACCGCGGGCGACACGGTGTCGCGACCGTTGAGCACATTCGAGACGGTGCCCACCGAGACGCCGGCGTGCGCGGCGACGTCCTTGATTTTGACCGCCATGATCCGACGACGATATCGCACGCGTCGGCGCATCGTGCTACCGTGTCGTGAAACGATTCATTCTCGAGGAAGAGAACTCTCCATGCCCGCCCGTGTCTGCTTCGAACTCCGCGTTCGACCTGAGCTGATCGACGAGTACGTCGCCCGGCACACGCCGGTCCGCGCCGACATGCTCGCCGAGATCGCCGCCGCCGGACGCCGCAACTACTCCCTGTTCCTCGGAGAGGGCGGGCGGCTCATCGGTTACTACGAGACCGACGACGACGCGGCCGCCCAGGCCTACCTCGCCGCCTCTCCCATCGCCGCGGCGTGGGAGGCGGAGATGGCCCCGTACTTCCTCGGCCTCGAGGGGCGTCCCGATCAGGCCGCCACCCCGCTCACCGAGGTCTTCCACCTCGCCGACCAGCTCGCCGGTGTCGCCGGCGCCGCACACGACGGCACCGCACACGACGGCACCACCCGCCCCGGCACCACCCGCCCCGGCACCACCCGAACCGTCACCGCGCACACCAACGCCGCGCTTACCGACGACGCGCGCCCCGAGACCACGGCATCCGCCCCGACCGAAAGCACCCCCTCATGACGACGCTGTCTCCCGAGATCCTCTCGACCCTCGAAGCCCAGGCCATCGAACTGCCCTCGTGGGCCTTCGGCAACTCCGGCACGCGGTTCCGCGTGTTCCCCACCGCCGGCACCCCGCGCGACCCGTTCGAGAAGATCGCGGATGCCGCCGAGGTCAACCGCCTGACCGCCCTCGCCCCCACGGTGGCCCTGCACATCCCGTGGGATCTCGTCGACGATTACACCGCCCTCCGCCGCCACGCGGAGGACCTCGGCGTGAAGCTCGGCACCGTCAACTCCAACACGTTCCAGGACGAGGACTACAAGTTCGGCGCCCTCACCCACCACGACGAGCGCATCCGCCGCAAGGCCATCGACCACCACCTGGAATGCATCGACGTGATGGATGCCACGGGCTCACGCGATCTGAAGATCTGGCTGGCGGAGGGCTCGAACTACCCCGGTCAGAACGACATGCGCGGCCGCCAGGACCGCCTGCAGGACTCGCTGCAGCAGATCTACGCGCGCCTCGGCGACGACCAGCGTCTCGTGCTGGAGTACAAGTTCTTCGAGCCGTCGTTCTACCACACCGATGTTCCGGACTGGGGGACGTCGTACGCCCAGGTCGCCGCCCTCGGCGACAAGGCGATGGTCTGCCTCGACACCGGTCACCACGCGCCGGGCACGAACATCGAGTTCATCGTCATGCAGCTGCTGCGCCTCGGAAAGCTCGGCTCGTTCGACTTCAACTCGCGCTTCTACGCTGACGACGACCTCATCGTGGGTGCGGCCGACCCGTTCCAGCTCTTCCGCATCCTCACCGAGGTCGTGCGCGGGGGCGGCCTGAACAACCCCGACGTGGCCTTCATGCTCGACCAGTGCCACAACATCGAGGACAAGATCCCCGGCCAGATCCGCTCGGTGCTGAACGTGCAGGAGATGACGGCGCGCGCGCTCCTCATCGACCGCGACGCCCTGGATGCCGCGCAGCAGGCGAACGACGTGCTCGGTGCGAACGCGGTGCTCATGGACGCCTTCTACACGGACGTGCGCCCGGCCCTCGCCGAGTGGCGGGAGTCGCGGGGCCTTCCCGCCGACCCGATGGCCGCGTTCGCGGCATCCGGATACCTGCCCCGCATCGCCGAAGAGCGCGTCGGCGGCACCCAGGCCGGCTGGGGCGCCTGACCGCAACCGCTGCGGGCGCTCGCGCGTAAGCGCTTCGCAGCGACCGAGTGTCCAAAACACCCGGAGCCGCGCGAAAAACCTCCGGGTGTTCTGGACACTCAGCGACAGAACCGACGCCGGGAGCGCGACGCGCACCGCGCGACCCGCGACGCAACGCACACGACACCACGCACGACACGACCCATCACACGACGAGGGAAACGACATGACCACCTCCACCGCGCACGAGCTCGTCGAGCGCAGCAATCGCCTCGGCTCCGACCCCAAGGTCACCAACTACGCCGGCGGCAACACCTCCGCCAAGGGCACCGACATCGACCCCGTCACCGGCGAGCCGGTGGAGCTGTTGTGGGTCAAGGGCTCGGGCGGAGACCTGGGCACGCTCACCGAGAAGGGGCTCGCCGTCCTGCGCCTCGACCGCATGCGCGCGCTCGTCGATGTGTACCCCGGGATCGAGCGCGAAGACGAGATGGTCGCCGCGTTCGACTACTGCCTGCACGGCAAGGGCGGGGCGGCTCCCTCGATCGACACCGCGATGCACGGACTCGTGGATGCCGCGCACGTCGACCACCTGCACCCCGACGCGGGGATCGCGATCGCGACCGCCGCCGACGGCGAGGAGCTGACGCAGAAGATCTTCGGCGACAAGGTCGTGTGGGTGCCGTGGCGTCGTCCCGGCTTCCAGCTGGGGCTCGACATCGCCGCGATCAAGGAGGAGAACCCGCAGGCGATCGGCACGATCCTCGGTGGCCACGGCATCACCGCGTGGGGTGACACCTCCGAGGAGGCCGAGTGCAACAGCCTGTGGATCATCGACACCGCGCAGGCCTACATCGACGAGCACGGTGCGGCCGAGCCGTTCGGCGGGGTGCGCGCGGGCTTCGCCGCTCTGCCCGAGGCCGAGCGTCGCGCGAAGGCGGCGGCGCTGGCCCCGACGATCCGCGGGCTCGCCTCGACCGACAAGCCCATGGTCGGTCACTTCACCGACGCCGACGTCGTGCTCGACTTCCTGGCATCCGAGAAGGCTCCCGCCCTGGCCGCGCTCGGCACGAGCTGCCCGGACCACTTCCTGCGCACCAAGGTGAAGCCGCTGATCCTCGACCTGCCCGCCGACGCGTCGGTGGAGGAGGCGATCGCGCGGCTGAAGGAGCTGCACGTCGCCTACCGCACGGACTACCAGGCGTACTACGACGCGCATGCCACCGCCGACAGCCCGGCGATCCGCGGCGCCGACCCGCTCATCGTGCTCGTCCCGGGCGTCGGCATGTTCTCGTACGGCGCGAACAAGCAGACCGCGCGCGTGGCGGGCGAGTTCTACGTCAACGCCATCAACGTCATGCGCGGCGCCGAGGCCCTCTCGACCTACTCTCCGATCTCGGATGCCGAGAAGTTCCGCATCGAGTACTGGGCGCTCGAGGAGGCCAAGCTCCAGCGCATGCCGAAGCCCAAGACGCACCAGGGTCGGATCGCGTTCGTCACGGGTGCGGCATCCGGAATCGGCAAGGCCATCGCGACCCGCCTCGCCGCGGAGGGTGCGTGCGTCGTCGTCGCCGACCTCGACCTCGAGAAGGCGCGAGCGGTCGCCGCCGAGCTCGGCTCGACCGACGTCGCGATCGGGGTCGCGGCGAACGTGGCGGATGCCGAGGGCGTGCAGGCCGCGATCGACGCCACCGTGCTCGCGTTCGGGGGCATCGACCTCGTCGTGAACAACGCCGGTCTCTCGCTGTCGAAGCCGCTGCTCGAGACCACCGAGAAGGACTGGGACCTGCAGCACGACGTCATGGCCAAGGGCTCGTTCCTCGTGTCGAAGGCGGCGGCCAAGGCCCTCATCGCGCAGGGCATGGGGGGAGATGTCATCTACATCTCGTCGAAGAACTCCGTGTTCGCCGGTCCGAACAACATCGCCTACTCGGCGACCAAGGCCGACCAGGCGCACCAGGTGCGCCTGCTCGCGGTCGAGCTCGGCGAGTACGGGGTGCGCGTCAACGGCATCAACCCCGACGGGGTCGTGCGTGGCTCGGGCATCTTCGCCGCCGGCTGGGGCGCGAACCGCGCCGCCACTTACGGCGTCGATGAGAAGGACCTCGGTCAGTTCTACGCCAACCGCACGATCCTCAAGCGCGAGGTCGTGCCCGAGAACGTCGCCGACGCGGTGTTCGTGCTGACCGGCCCCGAGCTCTCGCGCACGACCGGCCTGCACGTGCCCGTCGACTCGGGCGTCGCGGCGGCGTTCCTGCGATGAGCGGGACGTCGTCGGGCAGCGCCGCCGGAGAGGGCGGAGGCGTGGCGGCCGCGGCCTCGGGAGCTCCGGTACCCGCGGCCGGAGCCTCGGCCCCCGCGGCGGGTGCGCCCGCCGCCCAGGCGCCCGGCGCCGTCCGCGCCGTCGCCGCCGTCGATCTCGGGGCCACGAGCGGCCGCGTGATGATCGGGCGGGTCGGCGACGGGGTGCTCGAGCTCGAGCAGGTCGCGCGGTTCCCCAACGGCCCGGTCGAACGCGCCGACGGTTGGCACTGGGACATCGAGGCGCTGTGGGATCACGTGCGCGCAGGGCTCGTCGAGGCCCTCCGCCGCGAGCCCGGCATCGAGAGCGTCGGCATCGACTCGTGGGCCGTCGACTACGGCCTGCTCGGTGCGGACGGCCTGCTCGCCGAGCCGTTCCACTACCGCGACGAACGCACGGCGCGCGGGGTGGACGCGGTGCACGGCATCGTCCCGTTCGAGGAGCTGTACCGTCGCAACGGCCTGCAGTTCCTCCCGTTCAACACGCTGTACCAGTACGCCGCCGACCCGCAGCTGGCCGCCGCCGAGACGAGCCTGCTCATCCCCGACCTCCTCGCCGAGCGGCTCACCGGCCGCCGGGTCGCCGAGCGCACGAACGCCTCGACCACGGGGCTCGTCGACGTGCACACGGGGGAGTGGGACCTCGCTCTCGCCGAGGTGCTCGGCATCCCTTCGCTCGTCCTGCCGCCCCTGGTCGATCCCGGGGAGACGATCGGACGCGCGCGCGGGCTGGGCGATGTCCCGGTGGTCGCGGTCGGCTCGCACGACACCGCCTCGGCGATCGTCGCCGTCCCCCTGTCGTCGCCGAATGCCGCGTACATCTCCTGCGGGACCTGGGGGTTGGTCGGGCTCGAGCTCGATGCGCCGATCGTGACGGATGCCGCCCGCGCGGCGAACTTCACGAACGAGGGAGGCGTGGACGGGCGCGTGCGCTTCCTCCACAACGTCACGGGCCTGTGGCTGTTGAGCGAGACCGTGCGGGCGTGGGCGGAGCGCGACGGCGTCGCGGTCGACCTCCCCGCGCTCCTGGCGGCCGCCGCCGTCGAACCGGCGCCCGCGCGTCTCTTCGACGCCGACGACCCCTCGCTGTCGACGCCCGGAGACATGCCGGCGCGCATCGCGACCCTGCTCGGGATGCCGGAACCCGGCGTCGCGGAGCGCGCCGCCTTCGCGCGGGTCATCGTCGAGAGCATCGCGGACGCCTTCGCGCGAACGCTGCGGACGGCGGGGGAGCTCGCGGGGCGCGACATCGATGCCGTGCACCTCGTCGGCGGGGGAGCGCTCAACGCGCTGCTGTGCCAGGCGACCGCGGACCGCAGCGGAGTACCCGTGCTCGCGGGTCCGGTCGAGGCCACCGCGCTCGGCAACGTCCTGGTCCAGGCGCGCGCCCTCGGCTGCTTCGGCGCCGACGCGTCGCTCGAAGAGCTGCGCGATCGCGTGGCATCCGCTTTCCCCGCGGTCAGATTCGATCCCCGCTCCTGAAAATCCCGGCCCGCGGACGACCCGACAGGCCTTATGCTGTGGTCAGACCACACGAAAGCGAGACACCCATGGTGCAGCGACAGCTCCCCAAAGTCGGCGAGCTCCTCGAGCTCATGCAGTTCAAGAAGCCGGAACTCGACGCGCGCAAGCGCCGCCTCGACGCCGCGCTCACGATCGGTGACCTGCGCGCGATCGCCAAGCGGCGCACGCCCAAGGCGGCCTTCGACTACACCGACGGCGCCGCCGAGGGCGAGCTCTCGCTCGACCGCGCCCGCCGCGCGTTCGAGGACGTCGAGTTCCACCCCGACATCCTTCGGCCGGCGAACGAGGTCGACACCTCGTGCGAGATCCTCGGCGGCCCCTCGGCTCTGCCGTTCGGCATCGCGCCCACCGGCTTCACCCGCCTGATGCAGACCGAGGGCGAGACCGCGGGGGCGTCCGCGGCGGCGGCCGCCGGCATCCCGTTCACCCTGTCGACCCTCGGGACGACCTCGATCGAGGGGGTGAAGGCCGCCAACCCCGTCGGCCGCAACTGGTTCCAGCTGTACGTGATGAAGCAGCGCGAGATCTCGTACGGTCTGGTCGAGCGCGCCGCGAAGGCCGGGTTCGACACGCTGCAGTTCACCGTCGACACCCCCATCGCCGGCGCGCGTCTGCGCGACAAGCGCAACGGCTTCTCGATCCCGCCGCAGCTCACCGTCGGCACGATCGTCAACGCGATCCCGCGTCCGTGGTGGTGGTACGACTTCCTCACCACGCCCAAGCTGGAGTTCGCCTCCCTCAGCACGACCGGCGGCACCGTCGGCGAGCTGCTGAACGCGGCGATGGACCCGACGATCAGCTACGACGACCTCGACATCATCCGCGGCATGTGGCCGGGCAAGCTCGTCGTGAAGGGTGTGCAGAACGTCCAGGATGCCGCGCGCCTGGTCGACCTCGGCGTGGACGGCATCGTGCTCTCGAACCACGGCGGGCGTCAGCTCGACCGCGCGCCGATCCCGTTCCGCCTGCTGCCCCACGTCGTGCGCGAGGTGGGTAAGGACGCCACGGTCATGGTCGACACCGGCATCATGAACGGCGCCGACATCGTGGCATCCATCGCCCTGGGCGCGAAGTTCACGCTCATCGGCCGCGCGTACCTCTACGGTCTGATGGCCGGCGGTCGCGAGGGCGTGGACCGCACGATCGCGATCCTGCGCAGCGAGATCGAGCGCACGATGACCCTCCTCGGCGTCTCGTCGCTCGCCGAGCTCGAGCCGCGGCACGTCACCCAGCTCACGCGGCTGGTGCCGGTGGCGGGCCAGGGGGTCGACGCGCGCGTCTGAGGCCCGCCGGGCGACGGTGCGCAATCTCCGCGACGTGCGCAATCTCCGCGCGGTCGCGGTGTTTGTGGCTGAGGTTGCGCGCGTCCATGAGGTTGCGCGCGCCGGGCGCGACTCGCCGGCCCTCAGCGCGGCGGTGCGAGCAGGCCCCCGAGAGCGCCGAGCACGTCGGCGAGGGGCATCGAGGGCTCGAGCAGCCACTGCACCTGCAGGCCGTCGGAGGCCGCGATCAACAGCGCGGCGACCTGGTCGGGGTCGCAGTCGGCGCGGACGCGGCCGTCGGCCTGCTCGGCGCGGAGCCGATCGGCGAGTTCCTCGCGCAAGCGGGCGAAGCGGTCGGTGAAGTATTCGCGGGCGGTCGCGCTGTCGGCCTTGAGCGAGGTGGCGACGAGCGTCGTGTAGAGCTCGACGAGGCCGGGGACCGAGGTGTTGTTCTCGGCGGAGTCGGTGAGCGACGACAGGGCGGTCGCGTCGGGGGCGCTCGGCGTCGACTTCGCCGCGTGGTCGTAGACCGCGACGAGCAGTTGCTCGCGCGAGTCGAAGTAGTGCAGGAGCGCCGCGTGCGAGACGCCGAGCGCCCGCGCGATGCTCCGGAGCGAGGCTCCCTCCGCCCCGCGTTCTGCGAAGACGTGGATCGCGCGGTCGAGGATCTCCTGCCGTCGCGCGACGCCCTTCGTGTAGGCGCCGGAGCGTCCGAGGCGGTCGTCGCCCTCGCTGGCGGGGGCCTCGGCCTCGTCGTCGCTGGTCACCCCGTCAGTGTAGGGGAGATAAAAGCGACCAGTGGTCGGTTTTGTGGTAGCGTTCCCGCAATGCCCTCGGCGCCACCCGCGGTGCCCTCGACGACGAGCAAGGAAAGGTCCGATGTCGCTCCCTATCCCCTCCGTTCAGCTCTACACGCTGGCCGCAGAATTCACCGCCGACCCGGGCGGCTCGCTCGACCGCCTCGCCGCGATCGGCCTCCGCAACGTCGAGGCGTTCGATTTCGTGCGCCGTCCCGCGGAGATCCGTGCGGCCCTGGATGCCAGCGGCCTGGCCTCCCCGACCGGACACGCCCCGCTGCTCTCGGACGAACTGTGGACTCCCGACGGCTCGATCCCCACCCCGGCTCCCGAGGTGGTCTTCGAGGCCGCCGCGCAGATCGGCATGTCGACCGTGATCGACCCCTTCGTGGACCCGGCGCGCTGGATGACCGCCGACGGGATCGCCGACATCGCCGAGCGTCTGAACAAGGCGGCCGACGTGGCCTCCACCTTCGGACTCAACGTCGGGTACCACAACCACGCGCAGGAGTTCCTGATCGACGTCGACGGCAAGAGCGGCTTCGAGCACTTCGTGTCGCTGACCGACGAGCGCGTCGCGATCGAACTCGACCTGTTCTGGGCGCTCACCGGCGGCCAGGACGTGCCGGCCCTCGTGCAGCGTCTCGGGTCGCGGCTCGTGGCCGTGCACGTCAAGGACGGCATCGTCCCCGTGCCCAACCCCTTCGCTCCGGATGCCGACCGCAGCGCCACGCGACAGCTCGACCAGCGTCGTCCCGGCGAGGGCCAGGTTCCCCTCGTCGAGGCCATGCAGGGTGCCGCCGACGTCAAGTACGCGGTCATCGAGTACGACCAGGCCCCCGGTGACGTGTTCGACGACATCGCCGCCAGCTACGCGTTCCTCCTCGAGAAGGGTCTCGCCGCGTGAGCGCCCCGGTGGGAGTCGGCATCATCGGTGCCGGTGTCATCAGTGACACCTACCTGGAGAACCTCACGTCGTTCCCCGACGTGACGGTGCTCGCGGTCGGCGACATCGACATCGAACGTGCCCGCGCCAAGGCGGAGAAGTACGGCGTCGCCGCGTGGGGCACCGCCGACGAGGTGCTCGGCAACCCCGACATCCAGGTCGTCGTCAACCTCACCATTCCCGCCGTGCACGTCGAGGTCTCGTCCGCCGCGATCGCCGCGGGCAAGCACGTCTGGACCGAGAAGCCGCTCGGCCTCGACCGCGCCGGCACCGCGCAGCTTCTGCGCGACGCCGAGGCCGCGGGCCTGCGGATCGGCTCCGCCCCCGACACCGTGCTCGGACCCGGCTTCCAGTCCGCCAAGCGCGCGATCCTCGACGGCGTGATCGGTCAGCCCGTGTTCGCGCAGGCCTCGTTCCAGACGCAGGGGCCCGACCTCTGGCATCCGGGACCGCAGTTCCTCTTCGCGCGCGGGGCCGGCCCCCTGCTCGACATGGGTCCGTACTACCTGACGGCGCTCGTGAGCCTGCTCGGTCCGGTGGACCGGGTCGCGGCCCTCGGCGCGAAGCCGCAGGCGCAGCGCGAGATCCACGCCGGACCCGACGAGGGCACGTTCTTCGACGTCGAGGTGCCCACCACGGTGCAGCTTCTCGCGGCGTTCGAGAGCGGCCAGCAGGCGCAGGGGCAGTTCAGCTTCGACTCGGCGCTCGAGCGCCACGGTGTGCTCGAGATCCACGGCACCGAGGGCACGATCGTGCTTCCCGACCCCAACCGTTTCGAGGGGCCGACGCGGTACGTCAAGCCGCTCGGCGTGCTGCGCGACGGCGCCCGCTTCGACCAGCCGTGGATCGACGTCGAGCAGGAGGGCGTGGTCGTCGGCCGCGGTCTCGGCCTGCTCGACATGGTCCGCGCGATCGCGGAGGACCGCCCGCACGTCGCCACGGGTGAGCTCGGCTACCACGTGCTCGACATCATGCTGTCGGCCGAGGAGTCGATCGAGAACGCGGCCTTCACGACCGTCGAGAGCACGCTCGCGGCTCCCGTGCCGGTCGTGCCCCGCGACTTCGATCCCTTCGCGCGCACGATCTGATCGACCTGAACCCCGCCGAGGCGGCCCCTTCGTGGGTCGCGTCGGCGGGGTTCGTCGTCGGTGCGGGCTGCCGCCGCCGGCCGGGCCGCGTGCGGCGCCGAACCCGCACCCCGCTGCCGAGGCCGCACGCGTTTCGGTGCCATCTCGCGCGGGTTGGGCGGGCGGATGCGGTTTCGGCGGGTGTCCGTTCCGCGGAGGTGGTCAGCGCGATGTCACAGGCGGTCCCACGGCACCGCTGAGTACAGCGCGGTGAGGTCCGCGACGGCGTGAGGGGCCGCGGGGAGTTCGCGCGGGCCGATGCGCGAGACCGCGGAGACGCCGATGGAGTTTGCGGTGAAGGCTCCCGTGAACCGCGTCACGGTGTCGAGGGTGATCGGGGCGCACCGCGCGGGGTGACCGCGGGCAGCGAGCTGCTCGTCGAGGAGTTGCCAGGTGATGCCGTGCAACGAGGGGCCGTCCGGCCACACCACGCCGTCCTCGTCGAAGAAGCCGATGTTGGCGATCGTCGTCTCCGAGATGCGGCCGTCGGGTCCGACGAGGAGAGCGTCGTCGAAACCCTCTCGAACTGCCTGCTCGCCGTAGCGGATTTGCGCGAAAGCTCCGACGTGCTTGATGTGGGCGAACGGTCGGACGTAGGGGACGGGAAAAAGGGCCTGAGGTGCGTCGGTCGCGTCGACGGGAGGGCGCACGACGGTCATGACGCGCGGCCGACCCGGCGATTCTTCGTACAGCGTGACGCGCAGGTAGCAGTCCGGCTGGTCGGCGACGGCGACTCGCATCCGGTCTCGAACCAGCGCGGCATCCAGTTCCGAGCCGTAGAGCTCCGCGTGCGCAGCAGACAATCTCCGGAGGTGACGCTCCAGGCCGCGCGTGGCGCCGTTGCGCACCTGCATGGCGGTGAAGTGGCCATCATTCACCAGCGCGGGGCGCACCAACGCCTCGACCGACGCGGGACGACCGTCGATCGAGATCACCGGAAAGGTCGCACCCATTCCTCCACGCTACGACGCTTCGCGGCGCGAAGACACTTCGTCAAGGAAAGTACTTGCCTATATGGCAAGTGCTTGACAGGATGGAGTCATCGGAAGGAACCCCATGGACACCCACCCCGCCCTCACCCCCGCGGAAGCGCGACACCTCCTCGACCGAGCCGACCGGCTGAGCCGTTCCGCTCACGACGCGACCCGGTGGCCCTACATCACCTTCATCGTGGCGCTCGGCGTGGCCACGGCGATGGGGACCTTCGCCATGGCTCTCGCGACGGGCGACGCCTTCGGCCCCGCTTACGTCGGCACGTTGGCCGTGGCCTTCGCGCTCATCCTCTTCTTCGTGATCAGCATCCAGGGTCGGGCGGCGTTCGCCCGGAGCCGCCGCTGGACGACGTACATCGCGAGCTGGTTCGTCACCTACGCGGCGGCGCTCGCCGTGGTGATCTTCGCGCACGGGTCGGTCGTGCTGGCGAGCGTCGCGTCGGGGCTCATCCTCGTCGTGTCGTTCCTCTGCGCCGCGCGCGAGGCTCGGTCATGACCACGGCCGCACCCCACCCTCGGCACAAGCTCGACGAGCTGCTGCAGAACTCCGTGCGGTTCTCGATCGTCGCGGCCCTCGACCGGGCGAGCACCCTGAGCTTCAAAGAGGTTCGGGATGCCGTGGAGATCACGGACTCCGCCCTGAGCAAGCAGGTGTCGACGCTGGAGGCGGCGGGCTACCTGTCGGTCGGCAAGTCTTTCGCCGGCAAGATGCCCCGCACCTCGCTCACGCTCACCAAGGAAGGCCGCGCCGCCTGGCGGGCGCACCTCGCGACCCTGCGCGAGATCGCGGGATCGCTCGACTGAGTCGGGCAGCCCGCCCAGACCGCCCAGACCGCACGCGTCCGCCGAGACCGCACCCTATGGACCGCCCGCGGGTGCGGTCTCGGCATGCGGGTGCGGTTTCGGCGAAGCCGTGGCGGCAGGGGCCGCTGCCCTGGCCGCCACGGCCGGGCCAGGGCCACGGCCGGGCCGGGGCCGCAGCCCGCGTCAGCGGCACCCCTGCCCGCCGAGCCACGCGCGCGCCGC
The DNA here is from genome assembly GCF_000202635.1 of Microbacterium testaceum StLB037. Taxonomy (NCBI): domain Bacteria; kingdom Bacillati; phylum Actinomycetota; class Actinomycetes; order Micrococcales; family Microbacteriaceae; genus Microbacterium; species Microbacterium testaceum. Next base: position 2,154,568 of record NC_015125.1, read on the forward strand.
CTCGGCCGCATCGACCGGGGCGGCTTCGTCGGGGGTGATCGGCGTCTCGGGGAACTCCGTGCCGGTGCGATCGGCGTAGATGCTCTGCGTGAGGATGATCCTCGCGCCGTCGTACAGGGGGATCGGGAGGTTCGCCGAGGTGTAGCCGGCGGTGGGCGCCCCGAAGAGGCGGACCCCCTCGATGCCTCGGAAAGCCGTGACGACGGCCTCCGCGCTCGATCCGGTCCCGGCATCCTGGAGCACGGCGATCGGCGCGCCGCTGACCTTGCCGCGCGCGGTGACCGGCACGATCGTCTGGCCCTCCAGCCCTGCACCGTCCTCCTGCACGGTGACCGAGGTCGAGGCGCCGCCCCGCGTGCGGAACGACAGCGCCGGACCGTCGGGGAGCAGGGCCGAGACGCCCGAGAGCATCGGGTACATGTTGCCGCCGCCGTTGCCGCGCACATCCACGATCCACCCGCACGCCTGGTCGGCGTGGGCGGCGATCCCGGTGGCCACGACGTCGGCGTAGTCCTGCTGCGCCCGGTCGTCGGGGTCGATCAGCTCGGGAAGGGTCACGACGCCCACCCCGCCGGACACCGTGACGGTCGGGAGGGTCGGGTCCGAGGCCTTCGCGTGCTCTCGGGCCGTCGGAGGCTGGAAGACGGAGTGCTTTCCTCCCGCCGCCCGGGTGGCCGCATCGATCAGCGGGTAGAGGTCCTCGTAACTGCGCGCGGCGGGCGCGGCGTGCACGAGTGCTGCCCGGGCCGCCGTCCATTCGGGCCCCGAGGCGTAGTACCCCGTGTCGAGGCGGTCGACGACGATCTCGGCGTACCGCTGCGGGGACGGCGGCATCAGATACATGCCGAAGCGCGGGCCGTACTCGTGCAGTCCCCACGCGGCGGCCCCGCAGACGGCCAGCACGACCGCGGCCATCGCTCCGATCACGTACGGGCGTCGGCGGCGTTTCTCGGTTCGGATCACCTTTCCATGCTCGCCATCCGCTCGGCGGGGCACATCCGTCCATCGGTGTATTCCGCCCGTCCGATCGGCGGACCGACCGTGCTTGTCCACGCGTGCGCGCGGACCTCCGGCCGCGTCGAGGCCGCATCCCTTCGCCCAAGCCGCATCCGATGGGCGGCACACGCGTGCGGTCTCGGCGAAAGCATGCGCTTTCGGCGGTGGTCACTCCGCCCGAAGCCACGCGCCGGCGGGGAGCCGCATCCGCCCCGCACCGACGCGGACGTCTCGAGCCCGCTCGTCGAGGTTGGCCGCGAGCGTCACCCGCCCCTCCGCTGTCGTCACCCGCATCACCCACACGCGGGAGTCGGCGCTGCACCCGACCTCGACCGAGCTCCCCGCGAGGCTCGCGAGGACGTCGAGCGCTTCCGCCACGGGGTACGGCTCGCCGGAGGAGGACCGGATGCCACGGGGCCCCCACTCCTCGAAGAACGCCACCGACGCGATCCCCGGTGTCGTCAGCGCGGCGAGGCTCGCCACCGTCCAGGCTGCGAGCTCCGGTGCGCTCTGGCGCGGATCCGCCGCGTCGAGGAGAGCGGGGCCGTACCCCGCGCGCAGATCGGGTTCGCTCGGAACCGGTTCCGCCGTCGTCGCGACCGCGTCGACGTGCGGGCGCAGGGTCACGGGCCCGACGTGCACGGGGGTGCCCCCGGAGAGCTTCACCGCCTGGCGGGCGATGAGGGGCAGGATGCCGAGGGATTCCACGAGCTGCGCCGTCGCCCGCGCGTGGAACAGCGGCGTGAGGGCGAAGCCGACGCCGTCGAGGTCGTCGGGGAGCAGGGAGTGTCCTCGGTTCAGTTCCGTGAAGTGCGTCCGGGCTCCACCGACGACGGGCAGGTCGAGCCCCTCCGCGTGGAGCGCCTCGCGCAGTCCGGCCACGGTCGTGGCATCCGATACGTGCTTCTCGGGCCCGTCGCCGGCGAAGGCGCCGACCGTGCGCACGTCGAGGCCGCGCAGGGGCGCCACGGCCGCGCGCAGATGGCGGGGAGAGGCGCGCACGAAACGCACGTCGAGCGGGAGTCCGGACGCGGTGGCCCGATCGAGTGCCGCGCGCCACGCGGGTGAGGCGAGGTCGAGCTCGACGCGGACGAACGAGCCGACCGGGGCAGGAGGGGGCGCCGGGTCCGGCGCGGTCGCGGCGCCGACGCCGAGCGCGGGGACGACGCCGGCCGGCCGCAGGACCACCTCGTCATCGGCGGTCGCGAGGGGCTCCGCCGCACCGGTGGCGCGGAGCGTCACCGCTTGCCGCACGCGACTCCCCGCGGCGAGCCGGTAGGGGAAGGGGAGCTCGAGCGGGCGGCTGTACGTCTTGAACGAGGCATCCGTCCAGTTGCGCTGGTCCTCCATCTCGAACACGTCGCCCTCGAGGGTCATCGACAGGGCGAGGCCGCGGTGCTCCCAGGCCAGTGCCGCGATGTCCAACGCCGGCTGGTGGGGGCTGATCGCGCGCGGGAAGCGAGTGGCCTCGACGGCTCCCTCCGTGTGAGTGACGGTGAGGTCCGCCCCCGCCACCGCGGGAGGGTGCAGGACCACCAGGCCGAGGCGATTGGTCTCGACCTCGCGCTCCGCGACCACGTCGGCGACGACCTCGAGGCGCGCCCCGTCCACGCGCACCCCGACCGTGCCGACGATCCCGCCGCCCCGGACGTGCAGGGTCACCGCGGCCGGGCCGCTCTCGCACCGTTCGACGTCGAAGTCGACGGTTCCCCAGTCGCGGTCGCGCAGCACGAGACGGACGCTGCGGAGCACGACGACCCCGTCGACCGCGAGGTCGGCGAGCTCATCGCCGCGGCGCTCGAGCGACCACCGCCCGTCCGTCCACGCCGCGCCCGGCTCCGCCCACGTCATCTCAGAGCGTCGTCATGCCGCCGTCGACGGCGAAGAGGGCCCCGGTGGCGAACGCTCCGTCGTCGGACGCGAGGAAGACCATGATCCCCTCGACGTCCTCCGGGGCGCCCGCGCGACCGAGCGGGATGCGCCCGATGATCGCGGCTCGCGCCGCGGGGTCGTCGGTGATCGTGGTCACGAGCGAGGTCTCGGTGTACGCGGGGACGACGGTGTTCACGAGGATGCCGCGATCGGCATATGCCGCGGCGACGGTGCGCGTGAGCCCGTGGATGCCGGCCTTCGTGGCGCTGTAGGCGGTGAAGTCGCGCCCCTCGCCGTTCAGTCCGGTGGGGCTGCCCGTGACGATGATCGACCCGCCCGTGTCGCGCATCGCACGGACGGCGTGCTTGATGGTGAGGAAGGTCCCCGTGAGGTTCACGTCGACGGTGCGCTGCCAGACGGCGAGATCGAGGTCCGCGATGGGAGCGTCCTGGCCGAACAGCTGTACGCCCGCGTTCGCGACGACGACGTCCGGCGTCCACCCCGCTTCTCCCGCGTCGGCGAAGGCGGCCGCGACGGACTCCTCGTCGGAGATGTCGAGGACGGCGGCCCGCGCGGCCCCGCCGATCCGCGCGACGGCCGCGGCCGTGGCATCCGCGTCCCGGTCGCCGATGAGCACGCGGGCGCCCTCGCGGGCGAAGCGCACGGCGACGGCGAAACCGATCCCGGTGGCCGCGCCCGTGACGAGCGCGGTCTTTCCCTGAAGTCTGGTCATTGCGGTGTCCTCAGCGCGAGATCTGGTCGAGGTGCAGCATGCGCGCGAGGTTCTTGTCGAGCTCGTCGTCGCGGAAGATCTTCTTCCAGTCGTCCTTGATGATGCTCTCGCGACCGTAGTCCATCGCGATGAGGCACGCGTCGCTGAACGGGTTGTCGCCGCGGAGGCCGTTCGCGAGCGCCACCTGCGTGTGGCCGTACAGGATGCTGCGCGCCGCCGCCTCGGGCACGCCCATGGTGTGGATCGCCTCGTCGAGCGCTTCGTTGAGGAGCGCCCCGATCATGCACGCGACGGTCTCGACGAGGGTCGGCTCGAGCTGGGCGAGCTGCTTGACCGTGACCCAGTGCACGTCGATCACCGGGGCGTAGATCGCGCGGACGGTGGCCTCGACGATCGCCTTCTTCTCGGGGTCGTCGGACTCGATCGCGGCGATCGCGTCCTGCGCGGCGGCGATGCCGCCGAACGTGTCGGCCCACTCCTCCTTCGTCGTGCGCTCGAGGAACACCGAGGGGTGGCAGGGGTGCGCGACGGCCTGCACGACGTCGCCGCGGGTGGTCAGCAGTCCCGCGTAGGCCGCGGCCGGGTCGAGCGTCAGCACGATCGCGCCCGGCTTCAGCTGCGGCACGAGCTCGGCGGTGACGGGCCCGAGGGCGAGGTCGGGCACGGCGAGCACGACGATGTCGGCGTCCGACACGGCATCCGCCGCGTCGGTCAGCTCGCGGCCCGCGGCGAGGGTGCGCTCGCGCCCCGCCGGGGAGTTCTCGACGTACGCGACCGGGTGGGCGGTGCGCGCGAGGTTGTTCGACACGCGCATGCCCATCTTGCCGCCCGCGCCGATGACGGCGATCGAGTGGAGGTCGGTGGTGGTCTCGGTCATGGGGTGCTCCTCAGGTAGTCGATGGTGGTGCGGGTCCACTCCCGCTCCAGACGAAGGGTGGTTTCGGCGTCCCCCTGCCAGGGGAGCCAGTGCTCGACGATCTCGTCGATCCCGCGCTCGCGGGGTCGGACGGTGTCGAGCAGATGGGGGTAGTCGTGCAGTCCGGCGCCCATCGGTACGCCGGTGTACTCGAAGCCGACCCAGCCGTCACGGCGCTGGAAGGCGAAATCCTTGACGTGCACATTGGCGACGAGCTCTTCGCACACCTCGACGCACGCTGCGGGCTGCTCGAGCCGAGCCACCACGTTCGCGGGGTCGAGACAGATGCCCAGGCTCTCGCTCGACAACGACCACACCAGTTCGACGAGATCGGCCGTGGCGACCTGTTCGTAGGTCTCGAGGGCCAGGGTCACCCCGGCCGCCTCGAAGGAGGGCAGGGTGTCGGCGAGCCAGCGCTCTGCGCGAGCGAGGGACGGCGTGCCCTCGGGGCCGATGAGCATCGAGCGGATCAGCCGTGCGTCGAAGACCTCGGCGAGGCCCAGGAAACGGTGGAGCCGTTCGGGCGTGAGGCCCTTGGTGCCGAGCTGCACGGTGATCCCGAGGTCGCGGGCGGCGGCCGAGGCCTCGGACAGCTCGCGATCGCCCATGTACTCGAGGGGGGCGAAGTCGCAGATCTGGAAGAGGTCGACGTCGAGCGCACGGGTCGCTTCGAACGCCCCGCGCAGCGTGAGGGGCTCGGGGGCGCGCGCCGAATGCTGCCAGAAGAACGCGTAGGTCCCGAGGCCGATCATGCGCTCACCGCCGCGCGAGCGGCGGCCTCGTCGATGACTCGTCGAAGCTGTGCGGGATCGTGGGCGAAGCGCCCCAGGAACAGGCCGTCGACCGCGCCGTCCAGGTCGGTGAGAAGGCCGGGCCCCGCCGAGCCGCCGTAGACCACCGCGCTGCCCGTGCGTTCGGGCAGCGCGTCGAGAGCCTCGCGGAGCGCCCGCGTGACGCGGACGATGTGCGGAATGGATGCCGGAGACTCCGCGCCGATCGCCCACACCGGCTCGTAGGCGACGGTGACCGCACCGGCGGGGGCGCCCTCGAGATCCGCGTGCAGCTGCGCCACGACGGTCGCGGCAGCGACGTCGGACGCGGTTCTCTCGGTCTCCCCCAGACACAGCAGAGGGGTGAGACCCGCCGCCAAGGCCGCCGTGGCTTTCGCCGCCGTGTCGGCATCGGTCTCGCCGAAGAGGCGTCGGCGCTCGGCATGGCCGATCTCCGCATAGGAGACGCCGATCTCCGCGAGCTCCGACGCCGCGATCTCACCGGTGAAGGCCCCGCCCGGGTGGGCCGAGACATCCTGTGCGCCGATCAGCACGCCCGTCCCGGCGAAGGCCTCGAGTGCCGCGGGGATCTGCAGATAGGTGGGGACGACGACGAGCCGCACGGCGCCGGAGGCGACGGCCGGAGTGTCGCGGACGACCCCGGCGACCTCGCGCAGCCACGCGAGAGCGCGGGAGTGCCCGAAGTACGTCTTCAGGCTCACTCCCACCCATACCGGCGCGGTCATCAGCAGGATCCGGTGTTCTCGTACGCGGTGAGGACGGCGACCTTCTCGGCGCTCGCCGACGACTCATCGAAGCGATAGGTGAGCCACTCGCGCACGAGGCGTCGCGCGAGCTCGATCCCGACGACGCGCTGCCCCATCGTGAGCACCTGCGCGTTGTTGGACAGAACCCCGCGCTCGACCGAGAAGGAATCGTGCGCGGTGACGGCGCGGATACCGGGGACCTTATTGGCCGCGATCGCCACGCCCAGCCCCGTCCCGCAGATCAACAGGGCGCGGTCGGCCTCGCCGTTGGCGACGCGGGAGGCCGCTTCGATCGCGACCGTCGGGTAGGGCGTGTGGCCCTCGGCATCCACTCCCACGTCGGTGACCGACACGACGCCGCCGTTCGCCTCGAGGTCGCGTTTGAGGATCTCCTTGTAGTCGAATCCGGCGTCGTCGGAGCCGATCACGATGCGCAGGGGAGAGGTCATGAGGGGGTTCCCTTCTCGGAAGCGGTCGCCAGGACGTCGGCGACCGCGGCGGTGATGAGCGCGAGCGAGACGGCGCCCGGGTCGGGGGTGCCCACGGCGTGCTCGCCGTGGGTGCGGGCGCGGCCCTTGCGGGGCAGCAGATCCGCGGTCGCCGAAGCGGCGCGATCCGCCGAGACGGCGGCGGCAGCCCAGGCGGCCGAGAGCGAGGCGCCGCCGTCGACCCCGTGCGCGAGGGTCGTGGCGAAGGGCACGAGCGCGTCGACGAGGGTCTTGTCGCCCAGCTCGGCCTTGCCGTAGTCGGTGACGGCGCGGGAAGCGGCGGAGACGCCGGCCGCCACGTCGGCGGCGGTCGGGGTGCCGCTGTCGCCGAGCGCGCGGGCGATCGCCGCGAGGATCACTCCCCACAGGGCTCCCGAGGTGCCGCCCGCGCGATCGGCCCAGGCATCGGCGGCGCGTTGCATCGTCGTGGCGGCCCCGGCGCCCGCCTCGGCGGCGGCGTCCGCTGCCGCCCGCGCCGCGTGGGCCCCGCGCTGCATCCCGATGCCGTGATCGCCGTCGCCGGCCACGGCATCCAGTCGTCCCAGCTCATCCACGTGCGCATCGATCGTGTCGGCGATCGCCGCCACCGCGAGACGGACGGTCTGTGCCGCCGCTCGCGAGGAGTCGTCGGCATCCGGGATCTCGTCGGCGACCGTGACCGTCGCCGCCGGGGCGGCTACGCGATCGGTCGCGGTGACGGCCCCGCGGCGGTAGGCGGGGGTGTCGACAGGGTGCTCCCACAGTGTGGCGAGCTCGTCGTCGAGCCAGTAGAGGGTCAGCGACGTGCCGGCCATGTCGAACGAGGTGCAGTACTCGCCCACGTGCGGGTCGACGATCTCGATACCGGCCTCTTCGAGCAACTGGGCGACGCGCCGGTACACGACGAACATCTCCTCGTACTTGAGCGAGCCGAGCCCGTTCAGGATCGGCACCACACGAGCACCGGACACGGATGCCACCCCGTCGGGGAGTTCGGCCGGGTCGAGGAGGGCCGCGACGAGCATCTCGGCGAGCCCGTCCGCGGTCGGGACGTCGGTCTCGTCGATTCCCTGTTCTCCGTGGATGCCGAGCCCGACCGCCATGCGGCCCTCGGCGACGGTGAACAGCGGGTCCTCGGCGCCCGGCAGGGTGCAGCCCGTGAACGCGACGCCGAACGAGCGGGTGCGTTCGTTCGCGAGGGCGGCGACGCGAGTCACTCCCTCGAGGTCGTCGCCGCGTTCGGCGGCGGCCGCGGCAGCGCGGAAGACCGTGAGATCGCCCGCGATGCCCCTCCGGCGGAGGCGCTCCGCGGGAGGCGCGGAGGAGATGTCGTCGGTGACGGTGACGGTGCGCGCGTCGATGCCCTCGCGACGCAGGCGCTCCTGGGCCGCGTCGAAGTTGAGGACGTCGCCGGCATAGTTGCCGTACGTGAAGAACACGCCGCCGCCGTTGTCGGCTGCGCGCGCCGCGCCGTACACCTGCTGCGTCGAGGGCGAGGCGAAGAGGTTGCCCATCGCCGCGGCGTGCGCCAGGCCCGGGCCGACCAGGCCGCCGAACGCCGGGTAGTGGCCGGAGCCGCCGCCCACCACGACCGCGACCTGGCCGCGCGGCGAGGTCGTCGCGCGGGCGACGCCTCCCGGGATGCGGCGGACGTAGCGGCCGTTGGCGGCCACGAAACCGTCGATCATCTCGTCGGCGAACGCCGCGGGCTCGTTCCAGAGTCGGGTCATCGGGCCGGCTCCTCGACCTCGGCCGGTTCGGGTGTCGCCGCGCGGGCGGATGTCGTCCGGCGGGCGAGGACGATCATGAGGATCGCGGAGACCAGCATCACAGCGCCGACGATGAACATCGGAACCTCGTAGCCGCCCGTCCAATCGTGCACGGCGCCGGTGACGTACGGGGCGCTGAAGCCGGCGAGGTTGCCGATCGTGTTGATGAGGGCGACGCCCGCCGCCGCCGCAGCGCCCGTGAGGAACTTCGTGGGCAGCGTCCAGAAGTTCGGCAGCGCGGCGAAGATCGCCATCGCGGTCAGCGTGATCACAGCGATCGTCAGGGCGGGTGAGCCCGCGAACAGGGCCAGCGGGATGCTGACCGCGCCCACCAACGCGGGGACCACGATGTGCCACGTGCGCAGGCCTCGACGCGAGGCGTCGCGCGACCAGAAGTACATCGCGATCGCCGCCGGGACGTAGGGGATCGCGGTGATGAGGCCCTTCTGGAACACGTCGAAGGTGGCTCCGGTCTGCTCCTGGAACCCGTTGATGATCGTGGGGAGGAAGAACGCGAGGGCGTAGAGACCGTAGATGAAGCCGAAGTAGATGAACGACAGCATCCAGACGCGTCCGCTGCGGAAGGCGAAGCGCGCGGAGACGTGCTTCTGGCTCGCTGCGGTCGCGGCCGACTCCTTCGCGAGGGCGGCGGTCAGCCACTCCTTCTCGTCGGCGGCGAGCCAGCCCGCGTCGGCGGGCTTGTCCTTCAGGTAGAACCACGCGATGACGCCGATGACGATCGCGGGGATCGCGACGCCGAAGAACATGAAGCGCCACCCCTCGAGGCCGAAGAACATTCCGTGCTGCTGGATGAGGGCGCCGGCGAGGGGTGCACCGATCACGGTCGTGAGCGGCTGGGCGAGGTAGAAGAGCATCAGGATGCGACCGCGGTGCGCCGCGGGGACCCAGAGGCTGAGGAAGAGGATCGCTCCGGGGAAGAACCCGGCCTCTGCGACACCCAGGAGGAAGCGCAGGACCACCAGCTGCTCGAAGTTCTGCACCCAGGTGAACAGCAGGGCGACGATGCCCCAGGTCACCATGATCCTGGCGAGCCAGCGGCGGGCGCCGAAGCGGTGCAGGGCGAGGTTGGAGGGCACCTCGAGCAGGATGTAGCCGACGAAGAAGACGCCGGAGGCGAAGCCGAACTGCGCGGCGCTCAGGGCGAGATCGTCGTTCATCCCGTTCGGGGCGGCGAAGCCGATCGCGGTGCGGTCGAGGTAGTTGATGAAGAACATCAGGGCGACGAAGGGGACCAGCCGCCACGCCACCTTGCGAATGGCGCGGCGCGCGACGTCGGGTTCCGCCGCACGAGGGTGAGAGGTGTCCACGATGACTCCGTTCGATGAGGGCGCTTCGGCGCGCACGTCCATATTGGCCAACCGGTTGACCAATTGCAAGCGCGACGACGGCGCCACGCTAGGTTGAGGGGGTGCCCGCCTATCCCGCCGACCGCAGCCACGAGATCGCGGCCGCGCTCGAGGCCCTCCCCGCGGGCTCTCCGGTCAGCGAGGTCGCACGGCGACTGCTCGACCTCTTCACCACCGGCTCGATCGCGCCCGGAACACGTCTGCCCGCCGAACGCGCGCTCTCCACGACGCTCGGCGTCGGCCGCTCGGCCGTCCGCGAGGCGCTCGCCGCCCTCGAGATCCTCGGGATCGTCGACGTCCGCCCCGGGTCGGGCACGTACCTGCGCGGCACCGCGAGCTCCCTGCTCCCGCAGACGCTGCGCTGGGGACTGCTCCTCGGCGACACCGACACCGCCGAGCTCCTCGACCTTCGCGCGGGGCTCGAGATCTACGTCGCCCGCCTGGCCGCCGAGCGCGCGGACGCCGTCGCGAACGAACGCCTCGCGGCCACGCTCGCCGACATGACGCGGTCGCAGGGCGACCTTCGCGCGTTCGCCCGCGCCGACCTCGCCTTCCACGACGCCCTCGGCCACGCCGCCGGCAACACCCTGCTCGTCGATCAGCTCAACGTCGTCCGCTCGCTCCTGCAGGTCTACGCCGACCGCGCGGTCCAGAGCGCCGACGACGCGACCCGGGCCATCGCCGAGCACGACGCCGTGCACCGGGCGATCCAGGCACGCGACGCCGACGCCGCGGCATCCGCGATGGCCGTCCACATGGCGACGGCGTCGGCTCGTCTCGTCGGGGAGTGATCGCGGGGTTGTGCGTTCCCAGAAGACGTCGTCTCTCTTTTTATGAGATAGTGCCCTAAGTCATAAAAGCTGGGGGATTTCTTATGAGTTATGGCGAACGGCCGCTCCCCGGCCCCTCCTGGCCGGCGGTGGACGCCGAGACGCGGATCGGGATTCGGGCTGCCCGCGCGGGTCACGCGAGGGTCGCGTACGACGCATCCGTGCCGCCGATGATCGCCTCACGGCACCCCGTCCTGCTCCCCGAGGTCGCGGCTGACGCGGACGAGGCAGCTGCGGAACTCGCACGATTCGATGCGGAGCTCGGCGGCAGGGTCGCCGGCTTCGCCCCTGTTCTCCTTCGCTCGGAAGCCGCGTCCTCCTCGCAGATCGAGAACCTCACAGCCTCAGCGCGCGCGATCTTCTCCGCCGAACTCGGAGCGAAGGGATCCCGGAACGCCGAGCTGATCGCCGCGAACACGCGCTCCCTGCAGGCGGCTCTCGGGCTCGCGGAGCAGATCACGCCCGCCACCATCGCGGCGATGCACCGGGTTCTGATGGAATCGCAGCCGCGACACACCCCCGGCGAGTACCGAGGCGAGCAGGTCTGGATCGGGACGCGAGGCGACTCGCCCGTCGGTGCCGAGTTCGTCCCACCCCATCACGAACGCGTCGCGCCCCTCATCGACGACCTCGCGGAGTTCGCGGTGCGCTGGGACGTGCCGTCGCTCACCTCTGTCGCGATCGCTCACGCGCAGTTCGAGACCATCCACCCCTATACCGATGGCAACGGTCGAACGGGGCGAGCCCTCGCGCAGTCGATGCTCCGCTACCGCGGCGTCACAAGGAACGTCGCCGTCCCTGTGTCGGCGGGCCTCCTCGCGGATGTCGACGGCTATCACGCCGCGCTGACCGCGTACCGCGCGGGAGACCCCAACCCCATCGTCCGCGCCTTCGCTGCCGCGGCTTTCCGCGCGGTGTCCAACAGTCGAGAGCTCGTCTCCGACATCGACGCGATACGCGCGTCGTGGAACAGTCGGCTGACCGTCCGCCGTGACTCGAGCGCCTGGAGACTCCTCGACATCTTCTTGTCCCGACCCGTTCTCGACTCGGCGACCGCCGCCCGGGAGCTCGGGGTCGCTCAACCCAACGTGTATCCGCCCTTGAAGGCCCTCGTCGACGCCGGGATCGTCCGCTCGAAAGCCGAGCACAAGCTGGGCCCCTTCTGGCGAAGCGAGGAGATTCTGGACGCTGTCGACGCGTTCGCCGCGAGGGCGGGGCGTCGCCAGCGGGGGTGAGTGGCGTCGCTCGCCACGAACGACTCCCTCGCGCGCATCGCGCGATTCCACGAGCGACACGATGTCCGTTCGGGTCGAGATCGTCGACGCGGGACGGTCTCCGTCGAAGATCTTTACGCGGTCTCGCGCTGCCGTGGGGGGGCGGCGCTGCTCTCGCGCACGACGAGGGTCGGGGTGACGGCGGAGTCCGCGGGATGCCGGTTCTCCGTCAGCCACTCCTCGAGCAGCCCGAACGTCCGCCGGCCCAGATCGACGAAGTCCTGTCGCACGGTCGTCAGGGCCGGCATCCACATCCGTGCGAACGGTTGATCGTCGAAGCCGACGATGCTGATGTCCTGGGGAACCCGACGGCCGACCTCTTGGAAGGCGCGCGCGGCACCGATCGCGAGCTCGTCGTTGCCGCAGAGGAGAGCGGTGATGCTCGGGTCGCCGGTGAGCTTCTGCGCCGAGTCGTATCCCGAGGTGGGGGAGTAGCTGGCCTGCACGACCGGGGGGATGGGGGCGTCGGCTTCCTGCAGGGCCTTCCTCCACCCCCAGGCGCGTCCGCTCCGCGGCTTCGTCGCGGGGATGGCGAGGTGGTGCACCGTCGTGTGTCCGAGGGACAGGAGATAACGGGTGGCCTCGTAGCCGCCGGCGGCATCGTCGAGGAACGCGTGCGGGGTCTCACCTGACGCGCGGCGTGCACCCGCCGCCGCGACGACGGGGAGCGTGGACGGGAGGGCGGCGAGGGTTGCGACGCCGACCTTGTCGAACTCGATCACGATCGCGCCCGCCAGGGGATGCGAGAGTGCGTTGTTCACCGATCGAGCGATGTCGTCGGGGTCCCCGGACTCGACGACGGCGATGACGACCACGTATCCCGCTGCGCGGGCCGCCTCTTCGATCCCTTGCAGTGTTGCGGCGTATCCGTACCGGATCGTGTTCCGCGCGAAGACGGCCACGGTGGACCGGCGCCCACTGACGAGGGACTGCGCCGCGGCGTTGGGGCGATAGCCGAGCTCAGCGACAGCGGCCTCGACTTTGACCCGCAGCTCGTCGCTCACGCGGACGCGGCCCGAGAGCACGCGCGAAACCGTGGAGAGGCTGACCCCTGCCTTGGTGGCGACGTCGACGATCCCCGGGACGTGGCGATCGAGAGGCATCCGGCCAGCCTAATGACCAACGTTCATCTTTCGGACGTCCTTTTCTCTGACCAACGTTTGCAGAGCGGTGTCACCCGTGCTAGCTTGACCAACGTTTGCAGGCCCGATGTCGGGTCAGGAAAGGCGAAGAAGCTTTTGACCACTCAGGTGATTTCCGAGCTCTCCGGTGCGGTCGACGCCCCGTGGGACTCCGTCGTCGCACTTCGGGCCGGTGGGGTGTCCCTCATTCTCGGCCTCCCCGACGACGCCCTCCCTTTCGTCATCCACTGGGGTGCGGATGCGGGTGCCCTGGATGCCAAAGAGCTCCGCGAGCTCGCCACCCACGCGTTGCCGCCCCTCGCGACCAACGGTGTCGACAGCAGCGTCGTCGCCTCGGTGCTGCCCGAGAACTCCCGCGGATGGACCGGAACGACCGGCCTGGCCGGGCACCGTTCGGGAAAGGCCTGGTCGACGAGGTTCGTTCCGGTCGCCGTCGAGGTCGCCGAGCAGGACGGGCAGGGCGGGTCCGTCGCGGTCCGCGCGATCGATGTCGACGCCGACCTCACCCTCGACCTGTCGATAGCCCTCCTTCCGAGCGGGCTCGCCCGCCTCTCCGCGGCGCTCACCAACACCGGCGAGAGCACCTACACGCTCGACGGACTGCAGCTGGCCCTGCCCGTGCCGACCCGGGCGGACGTCCTGTTCGACCTGGCCGGGCGCTGGGGCAAGGAGAAGGTCCCCCAGTGGCGCGAGTTCACGGTGGGCACGCACCTGCGCGAGGGGCGTCACGGACGCACCGGAGCGGATGCGGCGACGATCCTGACCGCGGGAACGGCCGATCTCGACTTCGGTCAGGGCGAGGCGTGGGGCCTGCACGTCGCCTTCAGCGGAAACCACCGCACGCTCGCCGAACGGGCGTTCTCCGGCGAGCGCCTTCTGCTCGGCGGAGAACTCCTCCTCCCCGGCGAGATCCAGCTCGGCCCCGGGGAGGGCTACGCGACGCCCGACGTCTTCGCCGCGTACGGCGCCGGCCTGGACGACGTGGCCGCGCGGTTCCACTCGTACCTCCGCGCCCGGCCCGGCCACCCCCGCACCGTGCGCCCCGTCGTGATGAACGTCTGGGAGGCCGTCTACTTCGACCACGACCTGACCCGGCTCCTCGAACTCGCGGATGCCGCGCAGCGCGTCGGTGTCGAGCGGTTCGTCCTGGACGACGGGTGGTTCGGATCCCGCCGCGACGACACCTCGGGCCTGGGGGACTGGATCATCGCCGAGGACGTCTGGGGAGGGGGGCGATTCCGTGCCCTCGTCGACGGCGTGAAGCAGCGGGGGATGCAGTTCGGCCTGTGGTTCGAGCCCGAGATGGTGAACGTGGCGTCGGAACTCGCGGCATCCCATCCCGAATGGCTGCTGCAGGTACCCGGTCGCCTGCCCATCGAGTTCCGCCACCAGCAGGTGCTCGACCTGTCGCACCCGGGCGCGTTCGCGCACGTCGAGCGGCAGATCGTCTCCCTTGTGCGGGAGTACGGCATCGACTACATCAAGTGGGACCACAACCGGGACCTGATGGATGCCGGCTCCACGCGCACCGGGCGGGCGGGCGTGCACGAGCAGACTCTCGCGACGTACCGACTCCTCGACGCGATCCGCGCGGCCTGTCCGGGGCTGGAGATCGAGTCCTGCTCCTCGGGCGGTGCCCGCGTCGACCTGGAGATCCTGAACCACACCGACCGCGTGTGGGCGTCCGACTGCATCGATGCGCGTGAGCGCCAGCAGATCCAGCGCTGGACGGCCCAGCTGCTGCCCCCGGAGCTCGTGGGAAGCCATGTCGGTGCCGAACGAGCGCACACCACCCGGCGCCAGTTCGACCTGGACTTCCGGGCGGCCACGGCGCTGTTCGGACACTTCGGAATCGAGTGGGATCTCACCGCCGCCTCTCCCGAGGATCTCGCCCGTCTCGCGGAGTGGGTCGACTACTACAAAGCCGTGCGGTCGCTGATCCACACCGGCACGATCATCCGGCGCACGCTGGAGAGCGGCGACCTGTGGCTGCACGGCAGCGTCAGCCCGGATCGGGGACGAGCCCTGTACGCCCTGACCCTCCGGGAACGGCACGTGACGTGGCCGGCCGGACGCGTGCAGTTGCCCGGTCTGAACCCCCTCGCGCAGTACCGGGTCACGGTCGCCGGCCCCGGTGCCGACGCCCCCTACGACCCCCGGGTCCATCCTTCCTGGTACCGCACCGGCACCGTCCTCGCGGGATCCGCGCTCAGCGAGGTGGGACTGCACATCCCCGCCCTCGACCCCGACACCACCGTTCTCCTCGACGTGGAGGCTCTCGCGTGAACACCCGCACCCGCTCCCTCGACACCCGCTCCCTCGACACCCGGGCGATCGTCGCCCCCCGGACCGCCCGCCGCCGCCGAGGGGATGCCAAGGTCGCGCTGTTCTTCATCGCGCCCGCCGCCCTCGGGTTCATCGCGTTCTACCTCGTGCCGTCGCTGCGCGGGATCTGGTTCAGCTTCACCGACCAGAACCTCATCGGAGCGGGCAAATTCATCGGTCTCGACAACTACACGCGCATGTTCGGCGATCCGCTGTTCTGGAACTCATTGTGGGTGACCCTCGAGTACGTCGTCATCAACATCGGCGTGCAGACGGTCCTCGCCGTCGGGATCGCGGTGCTCATGCATCGACTGACCCGATCCGCGGTGATCCGGGGCATCATCCTGCTGCCGTACCTCGTCGCCAACGTCGTCGTCGCCCTCGTGTGGTTCTGGATGATGGACTACTCGACCGGCATCATCAACGTCTTCCTCGACTTCATCGGGGGCGACCGGATGGCCTTCTTCGGCAACGAGAACCTCGCCATCCCCACGATCGCCCTCATCAACGTGTGGCGGTACGTCGGCTACACCGCGCTCCTGGTCTTCGCCGGGCTGCAGACCATCCCCGCCCAGCTCTATGAAGCGGCCGCGCTGGACGGCGCATCCGAGGTGCGCATGTTCCGCTCGATCACCCTGCCGCTGCTGCGTCCGGTGCTCGCGCTGGTGCTCGTGATCACGGTCGTGGGGTCGTTCCAGATCTTCGACACCGTGGCCGTGACGACCGAAGGCGGTCCGATCAACTCGACGCGCGTCATCTACTACTACATCTACCAACAGGCCTTCGAGCGGTTCGACCTCGGCTACGCCTCCGCGATGTCCGTCTTCCTCCTGGTGGTGCTCGCGGTCGTCGCGTACTTCCAGCTGAAGATCATGCGCTCCAACTCGTCCGACCTGGCTTAGGAGATCCCGATGACCGCTACTGCCACGCCGCCTCGGACCCGCCCGTCGGTGTCCCCGTCGTCCCGCCGAGAGGATCACGCCCCCGTTCGTCGCCCCCGCCGGATCAACGTCGGTCGACTCGTCGCGTGGGCCGCGCTGATCGTGCTGCTCTTCGTCACGCTCTTCCCCTTCTATTGGATGCTGCGCACCGCCCTGTCGACCAACACCGCCCTTTACACGAACGCGGGAAGCCTGCTGCCGGTCGAGTTCAGCTGGGGAGGGTTCGCCCGCGTGCTCGGTCTGTCATCGCCCGAGCAGGCTGCTGCCGAGGGCGGGACGACGGGGTCGATCAATTTCTGGCTGTACCTGCGGAACACCGTCATCGTCGCAACCGTCATCACCGTCGGGCAGGTGCTGTTCTCGTCGATGGCGGCCTACGCCTTCGCCCGTCTGGAGTGGAAGGGGCGCGATGCTGTCTTCTTCCTCTTCCTGACCGCGCTGATGATCCCGCCGATCTTCGTGCAGCTGCCGAACTTCATCCTCATCCGCGACCTCGGGCTGCTGAACACCCTGGCCGGCATCATCCTGCCGTTCTTCTTCATGACCCCGTTCGCCATCTTCTTCATGCGGCAGTTCTTCCTCGGCATCAGCCGTGAGGTCGAGGAGTCCGCCAAGATCGACGGCGCCGGACACCTGCGCATCTTCTTCCGCATCGTGCTGCCGATGTCGTCGACGCCCGTGTTCACGCTCGCGCTGCTGACGTACATCACCGCGTGGGGCGAGTACTTCTGGCCCCTGCTCGTCGGTCGCGCCGACGACTCCCGGGTGCTCACCGTCGCCCTCGGCATCTTCCGGTCGCAGACACCGCAGACCGGACCGGACTGGGCCGGGTTGATGGCGGGAACCCTCATCGCGGCGCTCCCGATCTTCGTCCTGTTCATCCTTTTCGGCCGGAAGCTCGTCGACAACCTCGGCTACTCCGGCATCAAGTAGGCCCCCCGGCCCCGAACTCCCGCCCGGCGCCCCGAACCGCCGGGCGGGAACCGCAACGCACCTCCCATCACGAAAGGCACTCCCATGCGCACCACCTCACGCGCGCGCCGCACCGTCGCGGTCGCCGCCCTCGCCGCAGCGGTTCCCGTCCTCCTCGCCGGCTGCTCGTCCGCGGGCACGGGCGACGGCTCGAACAGCCAGTCGATCACTTATTGGCTCTGGGACAGCAATCAGCAGCCGGCCTACCAGCAGTGCGCCGACGACTTCCAGAAGTCCTCCGGCATCTCGGTCAAGATCGAGCAGTACGGATGGGCCGACTACTGGCAGGGCCTCACCACCGGGTTCGCCTCCGGCACCGCCCCGGACGTCTTCGCCGACCACCTCTCCTATTACCCGGAGTTCGTCTCGCAGGGCCAGCTTCTCGACATCTCCGACCGCGTCGAGAAGGACGGCCTCGACCTGGGGATCTACCAGGACGGCCTCGCCGAGCTGTGGACCACGCAGGAGGGCGGCCGCTACGGCCTGCCGAAGGACTTCGACACGGTCGCCACGTTCTACAACGAGAAGATGGTGTCCGACGCCGGGTACACCGCGGACCAGCTCGCCGACCTCGCCTGGAACACGAAGGACGGCGGGTCCTTCGAGAAGCTCGTCGCACACCTCACGGTGGACCAGAACGGCGTCCGCGGCGACGAGGCGGGCTTCGACAAGTCGAAGGTCGCGGTCTACGGCCTGGCCCTCAGTGGCAACGGGCTGAACGCCAGCGGGCAGCAGACGTGGTCGCCCTACGCCCTGGGCAACGACTGGTACTACGGCGACAAGACGCCGTGGACGAGCTCCTGGAACTTCGGCGACAAGGCCTTCTCCGACACGCTCTCCTGGTACAAGGGCCTCATCGACAAGGGCTACATGCCGAGCGTCGACATCGCGCTGTCGGAGCAGGACCCGCTGAACGGATACCTCGCCGGTCGCTACGCCCTCGTCACCGACGGCAGCTGGATGAACGGGTCCTACCTCGGCCAGAGCGGCGTCCCCACCAAGGTCGCCCCGACTCCCGTCGGTCCGAGCGGAGAGCGTGCGAGCCTGTTCAACGGCCTCTCCGACGGCATCTGGGCCGGCAGCAAGAACCAGGATGCTGCCTGGGAATGGGTGAAGTACCTCGGCTCGGCCGCCTGCCAGGACGTCATCGGTGAAGCCGCCGTCGTCTTCCCCGCGGTCAAGACCTCGACCGAGAAGGCCGAGGCCGCCTTCACCGCCAAGGGCTGGGACGTCACCGGGTTCACCGAGCAGGTGACCGACGGTACGACCAAGCTCCTTCCGATCGCCGACCACTGGTCGGACGTCAACGACACGATGAAGGCCGCGATCGAGTCGTACCTGAAGGGCGCCTCCGACGCGAGCGCACTGAAGGCCGCCAACGACCAGATCAACGCCCTCTTCAAGTAACCACTCCGGGGCGCCCCGCACTCGGCATCCGCGGGGCGCCCCGCCACCCGCTCGCCCGCTGTACCTCACCCCACCACGTACGAAGGAGTACTCGTGACCAGTTCCCGCGCGCGCACGCGCGTCACCCGCACGACGGCCTGCACCGCATTGTCCGCGCTGCTGCTGTCGGGTCTCGGCCTCGGTGTCGCCGCCCCGGCCCACGCCGCGACCGTCGACGTCATCGGCGTCGATTTCAGTAAGACCGACGGCGCTGTCCAGGGCGGCGCCTCCGGCATGCTCTACGGCCTGTCCGACGACGGCGTCCCCACGGATGCCATCATCGCCGGTGCCCGCCCCACCAACCTCACGCAGAAGGCCCCCCACGGTGCCCAGCACCCCAACGGCGACCCGCTGGAGGTCGAGGGCGCGTTCTTCGAGAACGGGGGCAAGTACATCATGACGAACATCCAGGATTACTACCCCGACTGGGCGTACAACGGTGGCAAGCGTCCCTCCGACTTCAACACATACCTCGACATCGTCCGCAAGGTCGTCAAGAGCATCGTCGACGAGTCGGACCACCCGGAGAAGTACGTCTTCACTCCGTTCAACGAACCCGACGGCGGCAACTGGTACGCCGACTGGGGCTCGATGAAGGACACCTACCTGCAGGACTGGAAGGCCGTCTACCAGGTCATCAAAGAGGTCTACCCGGATGCCAAGATCGCCGGCAACGGGGACACCCGGTGGCAGCAGACGCGTACCCGGGACTTCATGACGTATGCCAAGGCGAACAACGTCCTGCCGGACATCTTCACGTGGCACGAGCTCGGTCGCGGGAGCCTCCAGGACTTCCGCTCGCACCTGGCGGAGTACCGCAAGATCGAGAGCGACCTGGGCATCAGTCAGCGGCCGGTCAACATCACCGAGTACGCCATGCGGCGCGACATGTCGGTGCCCGGCAACCTCGTGCAGTGGCTGGCGATGTTCGAGGACGAGAAGGTCGACGCCGAGACCGCCTACTGGACCTACGCGGGCAATCTCAACGACAACATGGCCAAGAACAACAGTGCCAACGGCGCCTGGTGGCTCCTGAAGTGGTACGGCGATCTCACCGGGCAGACCGTCGCCGTCACGCCGCCGTCGCTGAACGCCCCCGACACCCTGCAGGGCCTCGGAGCGATCGACACGACGAAGAAGCAGGCGACCGTGCTCTTCGGCGGAACCAACAACGCGACCCGCCTCGACCTGTCGGGTCTGGACCCGGCCGTGTTCGGCAACACCGTCGACGTGCAGGTACGCGAGGCGGAGTGGTCGGGCCAGGAGGGTGAAGCCCAGGCTCCGCCCGTCGTGGTCACCAAGCGCGTCGCCGTCGGCGGCACGATCCAGATCGACGTCCCCAGCAGCAATCGCCTCGACGCCTATCAGGCGATCATCACCCCGGCCCTGCCGACGCAGCCGGTCGCGGACGCGACCTGGTCGACGAGCATCGAGGCCGAGAACACCGTCCTGCGCGACGTCACGGCCTACAACCAGGACCCGGCCGCGGACTGGACGTTCTCGGCATCCGGTGGGCGCGATGTGGGCTCGACCAACAAGACGACCTCGTCGCTGACCTGGACCGTCGACGTTCCCACGACCGGCACGTACCGCTTCGGCGCGATCGCCGGCGTCAACGGGACCAAGGTCGGCCCCGGCAAGCACGCCCTGTTCGTCGACGGTCAGAACGCCGCGACGATCGAGTACGAGGCGGGCTTCGACTGGAGTTACCGCGGACGCGGGGAGACCACCGTGCAGCTCACGCAGGGTCGGCACGAGCTGTCCGTGCGCATGAGCGCCGACGGGTCGACGCTCCTCCCGGGATCGGACATCTCCCTCGACCGGTTCGACCTCACCCGCATCGACGGGCCGGAGACGACCACGTACCCCGCGATCCTCTCGCGCACCAGCGGAACCCTCGACTACGCGAAGGGAGCCGTGACTCTGTCGGGCGACAACACGGCGACGTTCTTCCCCTCCGCGCGCGAGACCGGGTACTACGACGTGGCGATCCGCTACACCACCACCGGCGCCGCGGGTCTCGGCGTCACGCTGAACACGCGCAGCATCAGCGGGCTGGGAGCCGACAAGGCCGGCACGTGGACCTCGACGGCCCGCGTGCACCTCGCCGAGGGCATCTCGGATCTGCGGATCAGCTCCGCGCAGGGTGCCGCTGTGCAGTCGGTCACCGTCACGCGAGCCACGGACGGCGATGCGGCGACGGTGCGCGTCGAGGGCGAGGACAGCGCGAAGATCTCGCTGCACGGCACCGCCCGTCTGGAGACGCCCGGGCAGCCCACGAACGTCTCGGGCAAGCAGCTCGGGTGGCTCGGGGGCGGAGCGGACAACTACGCCACGCTCACCCGTCCGACGGGTCTCGGAGCGGGAGCGTACGACCTGACGGTGCGGTACTCCAACGCGGAGAAGAACACCGGTCACGCCTACAACACCGACGTGATCACGCGGTTCCTCGACGTGACGGAGGACGGGGGAACCACCACGCGCGGTGCCTTCCGCAACAACTACACCTGGAAGGGGTTCTGGACCCACACCGTCCCGTTGGATCTGACGACGGCGAACGGTTCGCTCCGTTTGGGCAACAGCACGGGAAATGCGCCCAACATCGACTGGCTCGCGCTGTCGCCGCTGGTCTCGAAGACCACCAACACGGCCGATGTGCTTCTCAAGGCGGACGCCGCGGCATCCACTCGGAAGCTCGCCGGCAAGGTCTACGTCACGGTCGACGTCACCAACACGTCGTCCGTCGCCGTCGACGTGCTGATCGAGACCAGCTACGGGAAGAAGACCTTCTCGGCCGTGCAACCCGGCAAGAAGGTCAGCGTCTCGCTCAACACCACCAAGTCCTCGATCCCCGCGGGGCGAGCGACCATCACGCTGAGCGGCACCGTCAACGGCGTCGCCGCGACGCAACAGCTCACGGCTGCGTACAACGCGCAGAACTGACACCTCGGTGGGGGCGGGCGACCGCCCCCACCGACCCCACCCGAAGGGAAGAATCATGCGAACCCACCTCGTGCTGGGCGCGACCGCGCTGACGGCGGCACTCCTGATCAGCGGCGGATCGGCCGTCGCGGTCGCCGCGCAGCCCGGCACCGACACCGACATCGGCGTCGATGTCGACATCTCGTCTCTCACGTCCCCGGGAGCGCTCACGATGACCGTCGCTCCCGGTCGCGCGACGCTGACCGAGAACGGCTCCACGGACACCGTGCGGCGATTCACCGGATCGCTTCCGCAGGTCACCGTCACCGACACCCGCACCCCCGATCAACTGGCCTCCGGAGGATCGTGGTACGTCCTCGGCAGTTCGAGCGCCTTCACCGCCGAGGGGGGCGCCACCATCAGCGCGGACCACATCGGATGGAGTCCGCGGCTCGTCTCGGGCGACGAAGGTGCGGTGTCCGTCGGCGGAGACGTCGGCACCGCCCTGGATCCGAACACCGGCACCGACGCCGCGACGAACCGCGGACTGGTCGACAAGGAACTGCTCTCGCTCGGAGACCCGCAGTCCGTTCCCGACGGAGGGGTGAGTTCGACGGCGACGGCGGATCTCACCCTGAAGGTGGAGCCCACGGTCAAGGCGGGCACATACTCCGCGGTCATCACCCTGTCCCTCTTCCAGTGATCACCCGATGCGGCGTGCGAGGTGCCCGCCTCGCGCGCCGCATCGCGAAGGGATCCCATGCGCGCGTTCCTCGGGCGGATTCTTCTGGCAGCGGCGGTAGCGGTCTGCGCGCTGCTGGCGCCCCCACCTCCCGCTCACGCCGCCGACTCCGTCAGTTGGTCGGTCGAGCCCGTCACCGCAGCCGGTGATGCGACGGGGCATCCGTGGGTGGAGTTGACACTGGACCCCGGAGCACGTCGGGAGCAGTATTTGCGCGTCACCAACCGCGGTGCTGAGGCGGTCGTGTTCTCCCTGTCGGCCGCGGACGGCTACTTCACCGATACGGGACGGTTCACGATGCTGCCGGCGGGACAGCGCTCAGCAGATGCGGGCACGTGGATCACCCTTCCGGCATCCGTCTCCGTCGACCCGGGTGCCAGCGTCGTCGTCCCCTTCACGGTGGACGTACCGGCGAACGCCACCCCCGGAGACCACCTCGCCGGTGTCGCCGCGGGCATCTTCTCGGAACAGGACACGGTGGGCGTCGAGTCTCGGATCGGGTTCAGAGTCCTGACGCGCGTGACCGGAGACGTGGTCCCCGCCGTGAGCACCACGGCGACCGCCGACTACCACCCGCCCTGGAACCCCTTCCTTCCCGGCCGGCTCGAGGTTCACCTCGCCACCCGGAACACGGGCAATACGCGCCTTTCCGCCGAGAACGAGGTCGCGGTGACCGGACCGCTCGGGCTCGCGGCCCGCACGAGCCGTTCCGATCCCCTCCCCGAGTTGGCGCCGGGCGACGAAAGGCAGGCGACGGTCACCGTCGACGACGTGTGGCCGCTCTTCGCGATGACCGCCGTCGTCGCCACGACGGCCGCCGACGCCGGAGGGAACAGCGAGGGGGTGACCGCGGCGACTCGCGTGACTGTGCCGGCGATGCCCTGGAGTCAGCTCCTCGTCGGGGGCTGCGCCGTGGCGCTCGTCGTGCTCGCTGTGTGGGATCGGCGTCGGCGACGTCGACGCTGGGCGAGCTTGGTGGAGAAGGCCCGCGAGCAAGGGCGTCGGGATGCCGTATCGGGTGTGTGGAGCGTCGCCGTCGCCGTACTGCTCGCGGCGGGCGTCATGGGGATATCGCCTCCGCCGGTGCATGCGTCGGAACCCGTCGGCGTCACCGTCGATATCTCGCCGCAGCCCGAGCCGATGCCGCCGTCGATGAGTCCCGGCGGGGGAGCTGCGCTCGCGCAGACGGGCACTTCTCTTCCCGCGTCGCTTGCGGTCGGGGGGACCGTGATCGTCGCCGCGGGGACGATGTTCTGGACGATCTCTCGACGACGAGACGCCCGGCGCGCCTCGTCATCACGCGCAGAGTCGGCATCCTGATCCGTGGCGACGGAGCCTCGAGGGTCGCCCGGCGGTGAACCACCCGGGACCCGCCCGTGAACTTAGTCGATGCGCCCCGCCGCCCACTCCCGCACCAGCGTGACGAGTGCGCCCACCTGCTTCTCGTCGAGGAAGGTCGGCACGTCGTGCGGTCTGCCGGGGCCGACGGCGAGCTGGTGCGCCTTGTCGGGGGAGACGCGCACCGCGGACGGGTCGATGTCGGCGCGAGGCGTGGAGATCGCGTCCTCTCCGAGGTCGCGGGAGCGAAGGTTCCGGTCGGTGAGCACGAGCCCGTAGGGGCCGAAGAGCGTGGCGTCGCTGAAGGACGCGAGCACCCGCTCGCCCGGGTCGAGGGAGACCTTCCTGAACAGCTTGGCGAAGTGCTTGGCGTGCTTCGCGTCGTCCTCGTACTTCACGATGCCGGCGAGGTCCAGCTCGGCGACCCGCTCGCGGAGGTTCGTGGTCGGAGCCGGCTCGACCGGAAGCGTCTCGCCTCGGCTCTCGAGGATGTGGACGGTCGACGCGATCGCCTCCGCGAGGAGCTGTTCGATCGCGTCGGGGCGCGCGTCGCCGAGGAGCGCCGCGGTGCCGTCCCAGTCGTACTCCTCGGTCGCGGTCGAGGCGAGCGACGCCGTGCGGGCCTCGTACAGCGGGTATTGCCGCTCCGTGCCCTTCGTGAAGACGAGGTCGACGGTGTCCTTCGCGACGAGCCGATGGCTGGTGAGGAGGAAGCCCTGTGCCTCCCGTTTGCGCGTGAGGCGATCCTGTACGTGGTAGCCCACCCACAGCACCGGCAGCTCATCGGGAGCCGCGGGGTTCGGCAGCATCAGCTGCTCCACCGCCATCCACAGGACCTCGTCGGCGTCCTCCCACTCGGGGTGAGGTCGGCCCGGAACGAAGACGAGGGGACTCACGTCTTCGGCGTGGTCGGCGAGGCCCGCGGCCATCGTGACGAGCTCGGCGAAGAGCTCCCTGCGCTCCGGGGAGTGCCCGTTCAGGTAGGCGTCGAGGCTCATGGTGAGGAAGCGTAGCGGAGCGCCTCGCACGCGCGACCGGGGGAGCGTCTCAGCGGATGGTCGCCCGCGCGTCCTTCGTCAGCAGGTAGAGGGTCTGGCTCCGGTCAGGGAACCGGGTGAAGCCGAACTTCTCGTAGAACGGGACGACGTCCTCGTTCAAAGCGTGGACCAGGATCGCGCGGACGCCGATGGTCTCGGCGGCATCGAGTGCTCGCAGCGTCGCGTGCTGCAGGAGAGAGAACCCGAGCCCCATGCCGTGAAAATCTCGATGGACGGCGAGCCGACCGAGGAGCACCACGGGGATGATCGAGGGCATCTTGTCGGCCAACATCGGCGGGCCGTCGCCGCGTTCCAGCGAGCTCGATGACAAACAGTAATAGCCCGCCACGCGGTGCTCGTCGCGGGTGACGGAAACACTGGTGCGGGAGGCGCCCGCCTTCTCGTTGCTGCGGGCACGTCCTCGGAGCCAGCTGTCGAGCGACTCCTCTCCCGAGTGGAACGCGGACAGCTTGTCTCCCGCGGCGATGGGTCGTGGGGTCAGGAACTCAGTCACCGTCGGTGAAAACCGATGTGCGCGTCAGAAGGTCACGGAGCCCGTCGAGGGAGCGCGCGGGGCGATCCATCGCCGACTGGAAGGCATCGAAGGCGTGCGCATCGACTCGGAGTCGGCGATCCTGCTGGATGACTTCCTCCGCGCGTGCCGTGAGGGTGGCGGCGGAGAAGTCGGTGACGGTGCGACCCGTGATCGCTGCGGCGGCTTCGATGGCATCCTTCTGGGCGGCTGTCACGCGGAGTTCGATGCGGGCGTCTTTCAAGGGTCTGTTCACTCCGTCATTGTACGGCAGATCCCCGTACACGTGCAGGGTGCTGTCTCGCGCCGCCCTTCGTCGTCTCTGCTCGCGGAGCGAAGAGCCTCACACGCGCGACAGCCGCACCGCCACGAACTGCCGCCCCGGCAGCTCTACGCGAGCGGTCCCGGAATGGATGCCGTCGGCCCGGTCGATCGTCATGTTCCACGTGTCGATCACGTCGATGGCCCAGTCGCCCTCGCCGAGCATGACGTTGCGGAATCGGGGGCGGTTGAAGCCGAAGTAGGCGACGCGGACCGTGCCGTCGCTCGACTGCGCCCACGGCACGTCCCAGTCGGAGGGAGCGGGGTCGAGCACGCCGCCGGGGACCTCGGCGAGCACGCTCTCGAGGAAGCCGATACGTGCGGGGGAGGTGCCGTGGAGCACGCCGCCCTTCGCCCACCAGAGGACCTCGCGGTCGGAGCCGGCGGCATCCGGGACCTCCACCTCGCCCACCGGGGCCGGGAGGTAGGTCTCGCCGTGGCCGACGTAGCCGCCGCGGACGGCGCCCTCCCAGAAGCGGCGCGTCATCTCTTCGCCGGTGATGTTGCCCCAGCCCTGGTCGATGTCGCCCTCGTACGCGCACTCGTCGATCACGACGGGCTTGCCCCAGCGCTCGCGCCACTCGTCGGTGTTCTCGGCGGTGCGGTACACGTCGACGCGCTGGATGCTGACGTGCGTGATCCACGGGCGCGAGTAGTCGTAGAACGGACGGCAGTTGTGGATCGAGTTGAGGTGGTCGGCGTGATCCTCGTCGCCGACGATCGCCGCGAGGCGTTCCCAGTCGTCCTCGTCCTTCGCCCAGACGAGGTCGTACTCGTTCGCCATCGACCACCACACGTTCGAGAACGCGGCGAGGCGGCGCACGACGTACCGGATGTACCGGTCGTCGACCGCGGGTCCGAGGTCGGCGAAGCCCCAGCGGTCGTAGGCGTGGAACAGGATGAGGTCGGCTTCGATGCCGTGCTCGCCGAGCTGCGCGATGCGCTTCTCGAGACGGCGGAAGTGCGCGGGATCGAAGCGCTCGAGGTCGAATCCGTCGGCGAGCGAACCGGGGAAGACGAAGTCGTCGGGCTCGTTCGCGTTGAAGAGGTACGACTTCGGGAACAGGCACATGCGGATCTTGCGGAACGGTCCGTCGGTGAGCGTCTCGAGCGTCTGCTCCTGCAGGGCGTCGGGCTGGTGGGTCCAGGCGTACGCCGTCGTGCCGAGCGGGCGGTGGCGCGTGCCGTCGGCGTGCGCGAAGTGGAAGCCGTCGACGCGCACCGGCCCGTGCGCGCCGTCGCGGGCCGCGCCCACCTGCGCCTCGCCGCGCAGGCCGTCGAGCGACCGCGCGGTCGCGGTGGTCGTGAACGCCCAGCGCCCCTCCTGGTCGGCGAGCACGCGGACGACCCACTCGCCGTTGCCGTCGTAGAAGCCGCCGACTCGGACGGTCGAGCCGTCGGGACGGGTGAAGTCCGCGTGCAGATCCACCTCGACGAAGGGATTGCCGTGCGCGGGGCCGTCGATGCGCACCTCGAGCACGCCCCACCGGCTCGTGTCGGCCACGGGGCGCACCGACGCCGAGGCGCGGTCGACGTCGTCGCCCTCGTAGGCGGGGTTCGGTGCGATCGCGGGGGCGTACGCGGGCCGCTCGGCCACCTCGCCGATCTCGGCGAGCTCGGCCCACAGCTGCGCGCGCGCCTCGGGCGATTCGAGCGACGGGACGAGGGCGATGAGCGACCCCAGCCGACCGCCGCGGAACTGCGCCGCCATCGGCGACGCCGCGAAGCCCGGCATGAGGCGCTCGAGCACCGCCCGGGCACCGGGGTGGTCGAGGGCTTCGCCGAAGGTGGAGCGGCGGTCGAACATGGGGTCTCCTCGGGGCTCAGGGGTGTCGGGGCCGGGTCGCGGGTGCGGGGCCTCGCGGGTGACGGACGGGGCGGATGCCGGGTCTCAGGCGGTCGCGTCGCGCACGGCGCGGTCGACCCGCGCGAGCACGTCCGGCGGGGTGAACATCAGGGCGGATGCCAAGGGGCGACCGGCGCCCCACACGGTGCCGGAGCGGACGCCCTCGACCCGCTCGGGAGCCGTCTCTTCGAGGGCATCGAGCAGCGCGGCGTACGCGCGCGGGTCGTCGATGACGTCGGCGAGCATCGCCTCGAGGCCGGGCAGGGGCGGCCGCACGGGGACGGCCGGGAGCGTGACGCGCCACTCGTGCGTACCCGACCCGACCTCGGCGGGGGCTTCGGAACCGTCGGCGAGGGTTCCCGGGAGGGCGACCTCGGCCGTGGTGTTCGGCGGCACGATCGCGCGGACGCGCACGACGTCGCTGCCGGGCTCCCGCTCCCACGACACCTCGGCCGGACCGTAGGCGGTGAGGTGGCGGGCCGAGGCGTGCTCGAAGGCGGCGAGCGGGCGCGGGGCGACCCGCAGACGGCGATAGCCGGGGGCGGCGGGAGCGAGCCCGGCGACGGTGCGGTGCAGCCAGTCCGCCACGGCGCCGAGGGCGTAGTGGTTGAACGAGGTCATCTCGCCGGGGTTCACCGATCCGTCGGGGAGCAGGCTGTCCCACCGCTCCCAGACCGTCGTCGCGCCCTGCGTGACGGGGTACAGCCACGAGGGGCACTGCGTCTGCAGCAGCAGGCGCTCGGCCGCGTCGTGGTGGCCGCCGTCGCTGAGGGCGTCCGCGATGATCGGCGTGCCGACGAACCCCGTCGAGATGCGGTAGCCGCTCTCGCGGACGAGCGCCGCGAGCCGGTCGGCGAGAGCGGCGCGAGTCGGGGCATCCTGCACGAGGTCGAACGCGAGGGCCAGCGCATACGCGGTGGGGGCGTCGCTCATCATGCGGCCGGCGGGGGTGACGTACTCGCTCACGAAGGCGCGGCGGCTGCGCTCGGCGAGAGCGTGGTAGGTCTCGGCATCCGCGGTGTTCTCCAGCAGCGCCGCCGCCTCGGCCACCTGGCGCAGCGAGCGGGCGAAGTACGCCGTCGCGACGATGTCGCCGTCGACCTTCGCCTTGCCGGGCTGGTCGGGCGGCGCGCTCGGGTCGAGCCAGTCGCCGAGCTGCATCCGCCCGGCCCAAAGGCCCGAGTCCCCGGCATCCGCTCGCACCGCCTCGACCCATGCGCGCATGCTGGGGTACTGCGCGGCGAGCACGCCGATATCGCCGAAACGCTCGTGCAGGACGGTCGGGGTGACCGCGGCGGCATCGCCCCACGCCGCGACGGGACCCCCGCCCGCGAACGAGGGAAGGGCCGCCGGGATCACGAGCGGGACGATGCCGCCCGCGCGCTCCTGCTCGAGAGCGAGGTCGCGCAGCCATGAGGTGAGGAAGCCGTCGCAGTCGTAGAGGAACGACGCCGTCGGGGCGAACACCTGCAGGTCGCCGGTCCACCCCAGACGCTCGTCGCGCTGCGGGCAGTCGGTGGGAAGGGCGAGGAAGTTCCCGCGCATCCCCCACACGACGTTCTCGTGCAGACGGTTCACGAGCGCGTGCGACGAGGTGAACCAGCCGGTGCGCTCCATGTCGCTGTGCAGCACCACGGCCTCGACCTGCGCGTCGGTCACGTCGATCCCGGTGATCTGCGCGTAGCGGAAGCCGTAGAACGAGAAGCGGCTCTCGAGCACGTCGTCGCCACCGGACAGGACGAAGGATGCCTCGGCCTTGGCGTTGCGCAAGGGGCGGAGCGCGAGCTCCCCCTCGTCGAGCACCTCGGCGTGGCGGATCGTGACGGTGGTGCCGGCCTCGCCGCGCACCCGCAGGCGGAGGCGGCCGACGAGGTTCTGGCCGAAGTCGAGCACCTCGCCGCCGGAGGGCGTCGCGAGACGCGCGACGACGGGGAGACTCTCGTGCCGGCGGACCGGCTCGGCGATGCGCGCCTCGGGGAGGGGGACGTTCTCGTGGCCGGGGCGGGCGACGACGCCCACCCGCGCGGGCGCCCAGCGGCGGTCGGTGCCGGAGGTCGTGGCATCCGGGGTCGACCAGGGCGCGCGGAGGCGGAGATCCTGGTGCTCGCCCGCGTAGATGCCGCTCGTGACGATCTCGGCGTCGCCCGTCGCGGTCCAGGCCGACCCCGTCGGCGCGACCGTCTCGACCGTGCCGTCGGCGAAGGTCACGCGCAGCTGCGCGAGGAAAGCGGGCTGGTCGCCGTAGATGCGGTCGGTGAAGGTGAAGAAGCCGTAGCGCTCGGTGTACCAGGCGCCGGCGAGGGTCGCCCCCACGACATTGTCGCCCTCGACGAGCAGGTCGGTGACGTCGACGGTCTCGTGCACGAGCCGGTCGCGCGTCGCGCTCCAGCCCGGGGCCAGGACGTCGTCCGAGACCGCGCGGCCGTTGATCTCGGGCTCCGCGCTGCCGAGGGCGGTCCACAGGAGGAGGGCGCGGCGGACGGGACGATCGAGGCGGAAGGCCGTCTGCACGAGCGCGGGCTGGGCCTCTCGTTCCGGGTCGGCGAGGCCGATCGGCTCGGCGACCCACTCGTCGGGGGCGAGGAAGCCGGCCTCGACGGCGAGGGGCGCGCTCCAGGCGGTGACGGCTCCGTCGACACCGGTCACCCGCACCCGCACCTCCCGGCGCTCGCCGGGTTCGAGCGGCGCGAACGGCCAGGCGACGAGCGCGGACTCCGCTCCCTCGAGGGGGACGCTGGTCGCCCCGTCGGTGATCTCGGCGGACGCCTGGCGCCAGGACGGGGTCGACGTCTCGACCCGCCAGGTGAGGCGGGGCGTGGGCGTGGCGACGAAGGGTGAATCGGTGCGCAGCTCGGCTTTCACCGCGGCGACACGGGTGTCGGTGGTCATGCGTCGTCTCCCTCGGCGACCCAGGCGGTCGCGTCGATCCTGCCTTCTCGGGCGTACACCCCGATCACGCGTCCGGTGAAGGACTCCGTGACCTCGGACGAGAGGAAACGTCCGTCGACCTCGGCCAGCGCGAGGCGCTGACCGTCGACCGTCGCGCCCAGATGCAGGGCGTGAATCGCGGGCGCGAAGCTCACCGCGGAGCTCCCGGGCCCGCAGTCGATGTGCAGCGTCAGCGTGGTCGCGGTCAGCGGTGTGCGCCACTCCTGCACGACGTCGCCGAGGACGGCGCGGGCGACGATCTCGCCCGCGCCCGCCTCGACCTCGACGTGGAAACGCTCGTCGTAGCGGACGGCCAGACCGCCGACGCCGGCGGACACATCGACCGTGACCGACGTGCGCTGGGCGAGGTGCACCTGACGTCGGCCCACGAAGACCGGGCGGGGGTCTCCGAGCGTCGAGCCGTCGGCATCCAGGCGCATCCAGCCCGGCCGCGAGGTCAGATCGGCGTGGTCGGTGGGCAGGGAACGCACCGCGATCCACTCGCCGTCCAGGGGCGTCTCGGGCGAGAAGGCGACCTCCACGCGCGTGCCGGGACGCGGATTGAGCGGGACGGGTTCGATCGTGGGCCAGCCGTCGGCCTGCCAGGCGACGCGCGTGACGAAGGTTTCGCGTCCGAGCGCCGAGAAGGCGCGGGTCATGCCGCGCGGCCGGACGCCGAGCAGCACGCACACCCACTCGCCGTCGGGGCCTGTGACGAGGTCACCGTGGCCGGTGTTCTGCACGGGCCGGGTGGTCGATCGCGCGGAAACGAGAGGGTTGCCCGGCGCCGCCTCGAACGGGCCCTCGGGGGAATCGGCACGGGCGAGCGAGACGCCGTGACCGCGCTCGGTGCCGCCCTCGGCGATGAGGAGGTACCAGCGCCCGTCGATCTCGTACAGGTGCGGGGCCTCGGGGAACATCCCGCCCACGCCCGACCACAGCGAGCGCGGCTCTTCGAGCGCGCGGTGCGTCTCGAGGTCGACGCGGGCCTGCTGGATGCCGGTGTGCGTGCCCGCGTCCGGACCGCCGAGGATGAGCCCCGAGTAGGTGATGTACGCCGTGCCCGCGGCATCCCAGGCGATGTCCGGGTCGATGCCGTCGAGCGAGCGCGAACCGTCGGGGACCGTGAGGAGGTCGCCGTCGCTCCACGGCCCGGCGGGATCCGTCGCGGTGAAGTGCAGCATGCCGCGCCCCATCGCGTCGGTCACCACGACGTGGAAGATCCCGTCGCGGTGACGCAGGGTCGGTGCCCACGCGCCGCCCGCCGTCGGGACGTCCTCGACGGCGAGCTGGCCGGGCCGGGTGGCGACGTGACCGATGAGCTCCCACTCGACGAAGTCGGTGGAGCGGTGGATCGGGATGCCGGGGAGGTACTCGAACGTGGAGGTCGCCAGGTACCACGTGTCGCCGACGCGGACCGCCGAGGGGTCGGGATGGAAGCCCGCGATGAGCGGGTTGGGGAGGGGGGCGGTGGTCGTCATGGTCCTCGAGGGGGTCGGGTCCGCCGCCGCCCGGCGGGTGTCGCGGGCGACGGCGGGAGAAGGGACGGGCGGCTCGGTCGGCTCAGTCGGCGAACAGGCGGCCGAGCTCCGCGGCGAGGGCGATCGCGCGCGGGTCGCCTCCGCCCGGCCAGGCTCCGCGGGCGATGGTCCAGGCGAAGGCGATGCCCGTCTCGGGGTCGACGCACGCGAGCCCGCCCGCGGCACCGTCGTGCCCGAAGGCATTCACTCCGCCGAAGGGCATGGCCGCGGTCGGCTTCTGGAACACGATCGCGTGGGCACGGTCGTGCTGACCGAGCACCTCGTCGTAGCCGTGCACCTGCTGCTGCCCGATCTGCGCGACGGTGTCGGCCGAGAGGAAGGGAGCAGCGCCCTCGACCCCGGTGACGGCCGCGGCGAGAAGGCGGGCGATGCCGCGGGCGCTGCCCGTGCCCGAGGTCGCCGGGTGGCCGTAGCGCCAGCTGCGCGGGTCGTTGGCGAAATCGGGGGTCGGCGGGGCGCTGCCGAACACCCGCACGCCGAGCGCGGTCGGTCGCCGGTCACCGACGCCCGCGGCGGGCGGGGTCATCGGCCGGAGGTCGACCCGGCGGTGCTCCTCGCCCGCGGGGAGCCCGAGGAAGAAGTCGATGTCGTGCGGGGCGCGGATCTCCTCCTCGTAGAACGCGTGCATGGTCCGGCCGGTCACCCGGTGGATCAGCTCGGCACCCAGGTTGCCGATCGTCACCCCGTGGTACCCGAAGGCGCTTCCCGGATGCCAGAGGGGTCGGGTCGCGGCCAGGCGCGCGGCCGCGATGGGCTGGTCGAGGGCCTCGAAGCGGTCGAGCGGCGGATCGGTCTGCGCGAGCCCCGCCTGGTGAGACAGCAGCTGGCGCACGGTGACGCGCTGCTTGCCGGCCGCGGCGAACTCGGGCCAGTGATCGGCGACGAGGTCGTCGAGGTCGAGCAGACCGCGCTCGACGAGGAGGCCGATGGTGACACCGATGGTGTTCTTGGTCACCGAGAACGGCACCAGCACCGAGTCCCCGCCGAGGTGGTGCCCGCCCCAGACGTCGAGCACGGGCACGCCGCGGTGGAACGCGGCCGCCTGGAAGGACAGCTCGGGGTCGCCCGCGAGAGCGGCGTCCAGGCGGGCGACCGCGTCGGCGATCCGATCGTCGGCGTGACCGTTCAGGTGCTCCGTGGCGAGGGGGTTCACGCCGACACCGACCAGGTCGTGCTCAGCGGCGTCTCGACGACCGACGCCCCCGCCGAGAGCGTGTAGTCACCGGGCTCGGTGACCCACGCGCCGTCCCAGTGCGCGAGGCGCCGGGCGGGAACCGAGACCCGTGCCTCGACGCTCTCGCCGGGAGCGGCGTCGACGGTGGCGAAACCGACGAGCCAGCGCGCGGGGCGCTCGACCGCCGAGTCGGCGCGCTCGGCGTAGACCTGCACGACCTGGCGGCCGTCGCGCTCGCCGGTGTTGGTCACGCGGACCACGAGGTCGTCTCCGTCGCGCTCCGTGGCATCCCACGACCAGGTCGTATAGCCCAGGCCGTGACCGAACGGGAACGCGGGGGCGGTGTCGGCGCGCAGCCATGCGCGGTAGCCGACGTGGATGCCCTCCTCGTAGCGCAGCACGCCGTCGGTGGGGGTGACGTCGAGCACCGGCACGTCGGCCATGCTCGCGGGCCACGTGGTGGGCAGGCGGCCGCCAGGCTCGGCGGCACCGGTGAGGACCGCCGCGAGGGCGGTGCCGAACTCCTGACCGCCGAAGTACCCCTGCACGACGGCGGCGACCTCATCCGCCCAGGGCAGCACGACGGGGGAGCCCGCGTTGACGATCACGATCGTGCGGGGGTTGGCCCGGACGACCGCGCGCACGAGGTCGTCCTGACGACCCGGCAGGTCGAGCGAGGTGCGGTCGTAGCCCTCCGACTCGACCTTCGAGTTCGTGCCCACCACGACGACGGCCACCTCGGCCGCCTCGGCGGCGGCGACGGCGCGGGCGATGAGCTCGTCGGGATCGGTCCGCTCGGGGGCGATGCCGAGGGTCGCGCTCATCGCGCCGGAGAGCGCCCCGGAGCCGTCGCGCGAGAACTCCGCACGCACCGCGATCTCGCGCCCGGCCTCGACCTCGACGGTGGCCGTGACGGACGGGGGATTGAGGAAGGCGGCCCCCAGGTCGGTGCCCTCGAGGACGGGGGTGTCGTCGAGCACGAGCTCATCGTCGACGAAGATCTTCGCGGGGTTGCCGCCGGCGAAGCCCAGCTCGATCGCGCCCGACTGCTCGGGCGTGTAGACGGTCTCGAAGATGACCGTGCGGCTCGCCTCGATCGGGGCGTCGCCGCCGAACCACACCAGCGCCGACGCACGACGGTCCTCGGCGAACAGCTCGGTGCCCGCGGCATCCAGGAACCGCACGCGCAGACCGGGCTCGCCCGTGGCGGGGTTGCGCATCTGGGAGAGCGGCAGCTCGGCCACGCCCTCCTGCGTGACGGCGCCGAGCTCGTACGTGACCCGCTCCTCGCCGAACGCGTCGCGCAGGCCCGCGAGGGGAGAGACGACGTGCGCGGGGATGACCGTCGCGCTGCCGCCGCCCTGCGTCCGCGCGTCGCGCGCGTTCTGTCCGATGACGGCGACGGATGCCACGGCCCCGTCGTCGAGGGGGAGGATGCCGTCGTTGCTCAGGAGCACCGTGCCGGCGATCGCCGACTCGCGCGCGAACTCCGTGGCATCCACCGTGGCAGGCTCGATCGCGGTGCTGCCCTCGAGGGCGCCGACGCGCTCGGCGAGCAGCAGCAGACGCAGCACCTTGCGGTCGAGGTCGGCCTCCTGCACGCGGCCGTCGCGGACGGCCTCGACGAGGTCGGCCCAGGCCGGGGCGGGTCCGGGCATCGCGAGGTCCTGCGCCGCGGCCACGGCGTCGAGCGAGCGGACGGCGGTCCAGTCGCTGATGACCACGCCGTCGAAGCCCCACTCGGAGTTCAGCGGCGTCTCGAGGAGGTCGTTCTCGGTCATCGTCACGCCGTCGACGGAGTTGTACGAGCTCATGATCGACCACGCGCCGGCGTCGACCGTGCGCTCGAACGGAGCGAGGTACAGCTCGCGGAGCGCGCGCTCGTCGACCTGCACGTCGACGGTGAAGCGGTCGGTCTCGGAGTCGTTCGCGACGAAGTGCTTGGGGGTCGCGGCGACGCCGTTGTCCTGCAGGCCGCGCACGTACGCGGCGCCCAGCTCGGCGGTGAGTTCGGGGTCCTCGCTCAGGCACTCGAAGTGGCGGCCGCCGAGCGGCGAGCGGTGCAGGTTGATGGTCGGTCCGAGCACGACGTCGACACCCTTGCGACGAGCCTCGGATGCCGCGGCCGCACCGTACCGGTACGCGAGATCCACATCCCACGAGGCGGCCAGCGCCGACCCCGACGGCATGTTGAGCGAGGGCTCGCGCTCGTCCCAGCGGGGGCCGCGGACGCCCGCGGGACCGTCCGACAGGGTCATCGCGCGCAGCCCGATCTCGGGCAGGGGGACGGTGGTCCAGAAGTCGGCGCCCTGCACGAGGGCCGCCTTCTGCTCGAGGGTCAGCGCCGAAAGCAGCGGGACGAGGTGGTCGGTGGCAGACGAAGCAGTCACGGTGGTCTTTCCGGTGGGGAGGGTCAGGATGCCGACAGCAGGGCGCGTCGCGCGGCGCGTCGCTCTTCCTGGCGGTCGGGGTCGGGCACGGGCGCGGCCATGAAGAGACGCTGCGTGTACGGGTGCTCGGGCGTGGAGGTGACGCGGTCGGCGTCGCCGGTCTCGACGATCTCGCCCTTGTACATCACGGCCACGCGGTGGCTGATGTGACGGACGACGGCGAGGTCGTGCGTGACGAAGAGGTACGCCACTCCCGTGCGGTTCTGGATCTCGATGAACAGGTCCAGCACGCGGGCCTGCGTCGACAGGTCGAGCGCCGACACGGGCTCGTCGCACACGATGAGCCGCGGCTGCAGCGCGAGCGCGCGGGCGATGGCCACGCGCTGACGCTGTCCGCCCGAGAACTCGCGCGGCAGGCGGTTGCGGGCGTCGGCGGGGAGCCCGACCTGGTCGAGCAGGTCGCGCACGCGCTTCTTGGCATCGGATGCCGAGACCCCGGCCACCGTGAGCGGCTCGATGAGGATCTGCTCGACGGTCATCGAGGGGTTGAGCGACGAGTACGGGTCCTGGAAGACGACCTGGATCTCGGAGCTCAGCGCGCGGCGCGCGGAGCGGCCGAGGTGCGAGATGTCGCGACCGTCGTAGGTGATCTTCCCGCCGGTCACCGGGGCGAGGCCGAGGGCGGCGCGGCCGAGCGTGGTCTTGCCCGACCCCGACTCGCCGACCAGGCCCACGGTCTCGCCGGGGAGGATGTCGAGCGAGACGCCCTTGAGGGCCTGGAACGGCTTCGCGCGGAAGCCCTTGCCGGGGTACTCGACGACGAGGTCGTCGATGGTCAGCAGCGGGGTGCTCATGCCACCACTCCGTTCTCGGCGCCGAGCGGCGGCCGCGCGGGACCCTCGTCGAGGATCGCGTCCAGCAGCGCCCGCGTGTACGGGTGCTGCGCGTCGTTGAAGATGGCCCGCACGGGACCCTGTTCGACGAAGCGACCGTTCTGCATCACGGTCACCCGGTCGCAGAGGTCGGCGACGACGCCGAAGTTGTGCGTGACGAGCAGCATCGCCATGTGTCGCTCCTGCTGCAGGTCGCGCAGCAGTTCGAGCACCTCGGCCTGCACCGTGACGTCGAGAGCCGTGGTGGGCTCGTCGGCGATGATCAGCTCGGGGTCGGTCGAGATGGCCCCGGCGATGAGCACGCGCTGCGCCATGCCGCCCGAGACCTCGAAGGGGTAGGCGTCGAACGTGCGCTTCGGCTCGGGGATGCCCACGCGGGCGAGCAGGTCGAGCGAACGCTCCCGCGCGTCCTTGGCCGAGAGGTGCAGGTGCTTGCGCAGCGGCTCCACCAGCTGGCTGCCGATCGTGAACGCGGGGTCGAGGTTGCTCATCGGCTCCTGGGGGATGTACCCGATGCGCTTGCCGCGCACGCCCGCGTACGTGCGCTCCGAGGCGTCGGCCAGGTCGATGCCGTCGAACGAGATGGTG
Source organism: Microbacterium testaceum StLB037 (assembly GCF_000202635.1). Taxonomy (NCBI): domain Bacteria; kingdom Bacillati; phylum Actinomycetota; class Actinomycetes; order Micrococcales; family Microbacteriaceae; genus Microbacterium; species Microbacterium testaceum. The sequence goes on from NC_015125.1 coordinate 2,191,407, forward strand.
CCGCCGGTGACCGAGCCGCCGCGGGGCAGGAGCCCCAGGACGCCGAACGCGGTCTGGGTCTTGCCGGAGCCCGACTCGCCGATGAGGCCGTGCACCTCGCCCTTGCGGATGTCGAGCGAGACGCCGTGCACGACCTCGATGTGCGAGCCGTCGGCCTGGTCGTACCCGACCCGCAGGTCGCGGACACGCAGCACCGGTTCGGTGGACTTGCTGCGCGCGTCCTCGCGGTGCACGATCACGTCGCCGTCGGCGACCTCGGGGATCTCGTCGGGGTCGGTGAGGTCACCGCCGCCGAGCGCCACGGAGGTGGTCGCGGTGGCGATCGAGCCGGTCGCGGTCAGCACCGCGCGGCGGCGGCGGCGACGCACGGTGACCGTGCGCTCGAGCTCGTCGCGCAGCACGTTGGCCAGCAGCGTCAGGGCGATGCAGGTCAGGGCGATCGCGAGCGAGGGCCAGACCAGCAGGACCGGGTTCTTGTAGATGTTCTTGAACCCGTCGGTGAGCATCGAGCCCCAGGTGGGGACGTTGACGTCGCCGAGGCCGAGGAACTCCAGGCCCGACTGGATCGCGATGGCGATGCCGGCGATGATCGCGGACTGGATGATGATGGGCGCCCGCACGACCGAGAAGACGTGGCGTCCGATGATGCGGAGGTCGCTCAGACCCGACACACGCGCAGCGTCCACGTACAGCTCGCTGCGCACCGCGGTGACCGAGGCGTAGACGAGGCGGAAGTACGCGGGGGCGAGCAGGATGCCGAAGATCACCATCGACAGCCAGACCGAGGGACCGAGCACGGCGCGCGCCGCGAGCAGCACGACAATGCCGGGGAGGGCCATGTTCAGCTCGGTGACCCACGTGGCGGCGGTGTTGAACCAGCCCTGGTAGTAGCCCGCGATCAGGCCGCTGACCACACCGAGCACGACGGCGACGACGAGCGCGATCAGGGCGGCGGCGATGCTCGTCTGAGTGGCGGCGAGCAGGCGCGAGAGCACATCGCGACCGCTGCCGTCGGTGCCCAGGATGTGGGCGCCCGAGGGGCTCGCGAGGATCGCGCGGATGTCGGCGAAGTTCGGGTCCTGCGGGGCGATGAGGGGGCCGATGATCGCCAGCAGCGCGATGAGCGCGAGGAAGCCGAGCGAGACGAGGCCGAGGGGACGCCGCAGCAGGCGGCGGAACAGCGCCACGCGGACCGGGGCGACCGGAACGGCGGGGGGAACGGCGATGGCGGTCATGACAGTCGCACCTTCGGGTTGAGAGCGGCCTGAGCCAGGTCGATGAGGAGGTTGACCACCACGACGATGATCGCGAAGGCGATCACGAGGCCCATGACGACGGGGATGTCGCCTTGCGTGGTGGCGCGGACGCTGAGCTGACCCATGCCGGGGATGGCGAAGATCTGCTCGACGATGACCGCGCCGCCGAGGAGCCCGACGAACTGCACGGCGAGCACCGCGAGGGCGGGGCCGCCGGCGTTGCGCAGCACGTGGCGGTAGATGACGGAGTTCTCGCTGAGGCCGCGGGCCCGGAGGGTGCGGACGTAGTCGCGCGAGGTGGCGTCGATCACGGAGCCGCGCACCTGCTGCGCGACGGTGGCGATCGCGCCGATCGAGAGCGCCACGATCGGGAGGACCACGGATGCCACCCACCCGCTGAACGAGGTGGTGAGGGGCGTGTACCCGGTGGCCTTGAACCAGCCGAGGTTCACCGCGAAGACGAGCACGAGCAGCAGCGCGATGAGGAAGCCCGGGACGGCGAAGCCGACGAGCGAGAGGAACTGGACTCCGGCGTCGATCACTCCGCCGCGGCGGGCGGCGAGGACGCCGAGGAGGATCGAGAGGATCGCCGAGACGAGGGTCGCGCCGACGACGATCGAGAGGGTGACGGATAGGCGGCCGCTGACGCTCACCGAGACGAGTTCGCCGTTGAACCAGCTGCGGCCGAGGTTGCCCGTGACGGCGGAGGAGAGCCAGTCGCCGTACTGCGCGAGCAGGGGGCGGTTCAGGCCCAGCTCGGCGGTCTTCTTGGCGACGGTCTCCGCGGTGGCGTTCTCACCGAGGATGCGGCGGGCGATGTCGCCGCCGGCGGCGTAGAGGAGGGTGAACGCGAGGAAGGAGATGACGGCGATGAGCACGACTCCGGAGAGGAGCCGGCGCACGATGAATGCGAGCATGTGTGGTCCCTGGGGCCCGGGTCGGTCCGCCCGCGCCGGGGCGCGGACGGACCGACGGACGGATCAGTTCTTCGGCGAGAAGTCGAAGATCGACGGGTAGGCGTTGGTGGGCCAGAACTCCAGGTTCGTGTTCGCGTCGGTCGCGAACGTGCCCTGGACGCGGAAGAACGGGGCGAACCACGCCTGGTCGACCAAGTAGGTGTTCAGCTCCTTGACCGCGGTGTCCGACTCGGCCTGCGATCCGGTCTGGATCGTCGAGATGAGCGCGTCGACCTTCGGGTCCTCGTACTTGAAGGGGTTGAAGGTCGCGTCCGGAGCGATCATGAAGTTGATCAGCTGCCAGTCGGGGTTCTGCTCCAGAGCCATCCACGTCGCCGGGTACTTCGGGGCGAGCATGTCGGTGATGAAGTTGCCGGTGCCGGGGTCGGTGTAGTTGACCGTGATGCCGATGTCCGACAGCTGCTGGGCGACGAGGTCGAATGTCTGCTGGAACGCGGGCGTCGACATCATGTTCAGCGTGAAGCCGTTCGGGTAGCCCGCGTCGGCGAGGAGCTTCTTCGCGGCAGCGGGGTCGTACGGGTACGTGCTGTCGAGCGACTCGTCGTACGCGACCGAGGTCTTCGGGAAGACCTGCTCGGTCACGGTGCCGTAGCCGGTCTGCAGCGACTGCAGCAGCGCCTCGCGGTCGAAGGCCATGTTGATGGCCTGACGGACCTTGACGTCGGCGAGCTGGGGCGCCATGGTGCCGGCGCGGTCGAGCAGGAGCAGACCCTGGAAGTCGAGCTCGTTGGACTCGATCGTCCAGCCGGCGCCCTCCACCTCGCTGATGGTGTTGTTGTCGGCGATCTTCGCGCCGTTGGCCTCACCCGCGCGGATCGCGTTGAGCGTCGCGGTCGGGTCCTCGAGGACGTTGATGGTGAGGTTCTGGTACTTGACCGCGTCCTTGTTCCAGTAGTCCGGGTTCGCGGTGTAGTTGTACGTGGTGCCCGTGACCGACGAGGCGGTGTCGAGGATGTAGGGGCCCGAGCCGATCGGGTTCGTCGCGACGTCGGCGTTGCCGAACGAGGACGGCGCCTCGATGAGGCCGGGGGCGATCGAGAGCAGGTTGACGAGCGACGGGTCGGGAGCGGTCTGGGTGATCGTCACCGTGGTGGCGTCGACGGCGGCGAACTCCTTGCCCGCGAGCGTGGCGGCCTGCGGCGAGGTGCCGTCGCGGAAGCGCTCGAGGCTCGCGACGACGGCGGACGCGTCGAGCGGCGTCCCGTCGGTGAAGGTCACGCCGTCCTTCAGGGTCAGCGTGAGCACCGTCTTGTCGTCGTTGTACTCCCACGCGGTGGCCAGCCAGGGCTGGATCTCGCCCTTCGAGTCCTTCTGCAGGAGCGTGTCGAACACCGCCTGGAAGAACGGGCTCCGGTTGCCGTACTCGGCGCCGGCGCCGATGTCGTAGCTCGTGGGCGAAGCGATCGCGGTCAGCGTGAGTCGATCAGCGCTGCCGGAGCCCTCGCTCCCCGACCCTCCGCCGGAGCATCCCGTCAGCACCAGTGCTGCCGCGACGGCGAGGGCTGCTGTGGCCTTCCATCGGAACATCTGTGTTCCCTTCATCGTGGCGATACCCCAATGGATCGCCCTGCGCCGAGACGGTAACAGCAATTCCGAGTGCTCGCTAGATTTTCGAGTCAAAAAACTAGCGGTCGCTAGGAATTCGTTATAAAACGGTTCACGGAAGGTCGCTCGCTCAGCCAATGGGGTCCTGTGCGAGCGGATACGGTGGCTCAATGACCGAGACGACGCGCCCTGCGCGCAAGCCACGTGGGGAGTACGCCAAAAGCGAGGCGACCCGCCAGGCGATTCTCGATGCCGCGCTGGAGGTGTTCGCCGAGTCCGGCTTCCGGGCGGGGTCTCTCCGCGAGATCGCGCAGCGTGTCGGCATGAGCGAAGCGGGTCTCCTCCACCACTTCCCGCGCAAGAGCGCCCTCCTGCTCGCGGTCCTCGATCACCGCGACGAAGCGGCGCGGGCCGTGGTCGACTTCGACCTCACCGACGGTGCCGCCACCCTGCACGGACTCGTCGAGCTCGCCGCCCTCAACGCGTCGATGCCGGGCGTGGTCGAGCTCTTCTGCACCCTCTCCGCCGAAGCGACCTCTCCCACGCACCCGGCACACGAGTACTTCCAGAACCGGTACACCTACGTCCGCTCCCGGCTCACGGATGCCTTCGAGCGTCTCCAGACGGCCGGGCGCCTGTTCGACGGGGTCATTCCCGCCCGCGCGGCCGTCGCGACGACCGCGCTCATGGACGGCCTGCAGGTGCAGTGGCTCCTCGATCCTGCCTCGACCGACATGGCCCACGACCTCGCGGCGCACTTCCGTCTGCTGGTCCGCGGGTTCGACCTGCAGTCCCTCGAGAACGTCCTCGACCTGCAGGCGGGGGAGCCCCGATGATCCGCGAGCCCTTCCTCGACGGGTGGACGGTCGGTCCGAAGCGCGGTGCCTTCGAAGCACAGGATGCCGCGACCCTGGCACACGTCACCCTTCCGCACGACGCCCTCCGCGACCTGCCGCGCTCGCCCGACAGCCCGCAGGGGGTGACGTCCGGCTACTACCCGGGTGGGGTCTTCGAGTACGTCCGCGAGTTCGACGTCCCGGAGTCGTGGCGCGACAAGACCGTCCTGTTCGAGTTCGAGGGCGTCTACCGCGACGCCGTCGTCTTCGTGAACGGAGAGCGCGCGGCCCACGAGGGCAGCGGATACGCGGCCTTCACGGTCGAGGCCGACGCGTTCCTCCGCTTCGGCGAGACCAACCGTCTGAGTGTCGAGGCGCGGGTGCACAAGGACTCCCGCTGGTACACCGGGGCCGGCATCCATCGTCCCGTCCACCTCGTCGTGGCCGATCCCGTGCACCTGCCGCTCGACGGCGTGCGCGTGACGACCCCCGACATCGACGCCGAGCGGGCGATCGTCGCCGTCTCGGCGCGCGTGCGCAACACCACGCGGCACACGCGGACGACACGCGTGTCGTGGGAGGTGCGCGACCCCGCGGGGCGGTCCGTCGCGACGGGGTCCTCGCCCGTCACCGTCCTGCCCGGAGAGGTCGCGGTCGCCCGCGCCCGTCTGATCGTCGAGCGCCCGCAGCTCTGGAGCATCGACACCCCCGCGCTCCACGAGCTGCACACCGCGCTCGCCGACGAGGGCGGCGCGGCGCCTGTCGACACCGATCGCACGGCCTTCGGCATCCGGTCCCTGCAGCTCGATCCCGTGCACGGGCTCCGCATCAACGGCGAGAGCGTGACGCTGCGGGGCGCCTGCGTGCACCACGACAACGGCCCGCTCGGCGCCGTCTCGATCGCGGCCGCAGAGGACCGCCGCGTGCGCCTGATGAAAGAGGCGGGGTTCACCGCGATCCGCAGCTCGCACAACCCGGCCGGCCGCGCGCTGCTCGACGCGTGCGACCGCCACGGCATGGTCGTGATGGACGAGCTCGGCGACGTGTGGACGCGCGCCAAGACGGCGTTCGACCACTCCGTCCGGTTCGCCGACGACTGGCGCGCCGACGTCGAAGCCCTCGTGGCCAAGGACGTCAACCATCCGAGCGTGATCCTGTACTCGATCGGCAACGAGATCCTCGAGGTCGCGAGTCCCCACGGAGCGGCGTGGAGCCGACGCCTCGCCGAGGCCGTGCGCGCTCTCGACGACACCCGCTTCGTCACGAACGGCATCAACGGGATCATCGCGAACCTCGACCGGATCGCCGACGCGCGCGCCGAGCTCGCGGCATCCGATCCGAACACCCTGATGGCGGGGCTTGGGGCCCAGATGGCGGCGATGAACGCCTCGGAGCTCGTCACCCGCACGATCGAGGAGTCCGCCGCGGTGCTCGACGTCGTCGGTTTCAATTACGCCGACTCACGGTACGCCCTCGACGCGGAGCTGTTCCCGAACCGCGTGATCGTGGGGTCCGAGACCTTCCCCGAGCGGATCGGCGCGCTCTGGCCGCTCGTCGCGTCGCTCCCGCACGTGATCGGCGACTTCACCTGGACCGGCTGGGACTACCTCGGCGAAGCCGGCATCGGCCGGGTCGATTACGTCGACGCCGCCTCGGACGCCCCGACCGACACGGCCGGCCCGTACCCGTATCTGTTCGCGGAGTCCGGAGACCTGGATGCCACGGGCCACCGGCGCACGGTCTCGTTCTTCCGCGAGATCGTCTACGGCCTGCGCACCGAACCGTTCCTCGCCGTGCACCGGCCGCAGTATTACGGCCGCCCGACGGCGGTGACCCCGTGGTCCTGGGACGACACGGTGGCGAGCTGGTCGTGGGACGTCCCCGCGGGCTCGCCGGTCGTGGTCGACGTCTACGCGGATGCCGACGAGGTCGAGCTGCAGCGCGACGGCGAGACGGTCGGTGTCTCCCCGGTCGGCGAGGCGCGCGAGTTCACCGCGCGCTTCGACACGGTCTACGTGCCCGGGGAGCTGACGGCGATCGCGCGACGCGGCGGCGTCGAGGTGGGTCGCACGACGCTGCGCTCGGCCGCGGGCGAGCCGGCGCTCGTCGCGCGGGCAGAAGCCGCCACCATCGGCGCCGGTCTCGACGACCTGGCGTTCGTGCGGATCGCCCTCGAGGATCCGTCGGACGTCGTGCCGTGCGACCGCGATGTCGTGGTGAGCGTCAGCGTTTCCGGTCCGGGCGTGCTCGCGGGTCTCGGGACGGGACGGGCGCGCACCGAGGAGCCGCTGTCGGCGGCCTCCGTGACCACCTACGACGGTCGCGCTCTCGCGATCGTGCGCCCGACCGGGGCGGGGGAGATCACGGTGCGGGTGACGGCTCCCGGATACCCCGAGGCGCGGGTGTTGGTGCGCGCGGGCTCTTAGGCGTCGGCGGAGATTGCGGCGCGCAACAATGCTTGTCGCAGATATTGTGCTACATTTTCTCGAACCGACAGAACGGGGGATGTGTGGCGCCGATCTGGGAGAGCTCGAGCTTCAAGCACGACATCGATGCTGAACGCTACGTACACGGCATCGGTTCCAGAGAGGGCTCGGAACGGGGGAGTCGTGAGACTCTTCATCGGTCCCGAGCATGCGCAGACAGAACGAGAAGTCGAGATCCTCGTTGAGGAATTCAGCGACGGTCGAGAAGCTCGGATCTTCCATGCAATGCACCTGGGATCGAAGTTCCGTAGCTATCGAGAGGAGAATCCTGATGGCTGAGAAGAAAACCCCACAGACCAATGAGGAGCTGGCTTACCGGCTGGCGGAGGACCCTGCGCACACGCTCCGCGCGCCGGGCGATGTGCGGACAGGCGAGAGCGCGGCGGCGTACGGCCGCGAGTTCTTGCTGCGGGAGTTCGGTGACGAACAAGCCATCCAGGCGGCGATGCGAAAGCCTGGACGACCCCGCAAAGCGACGGTCAAGGTGGCTGCACGAAAGGGCCCGTCGCCGACCGTGCGCGCTCGAGTGACAGATGCCGACTTCGACATGCTGGCACGGATCGAGGCCAAGACGGGCAAGACCGAGAGTGAACTCGTCCGCGAGGGCGTCGCGCTCGTCATCGCGCGTTACGCGTAGAGGCCAGGCTGTCCGCGGCGAGGTGGCGCCTCACCGCTCCTCCCTCCGCCTCCCCAGCGCCAACGTCGACACGAGCCCCAGCGTCAGGAAGCCCGCGGCCGTCAACGCCGCGGCTCGCGTCCCGTCGCTGAAGGCCGCGCGCGCGTCCGCGGCGATGTCCTGGGTCGCGGGGGACTGGCCGAGTCCCGCGATCGCGGCTCCCGCGCTGTCGACGACCTGCGAGACGACCTGGTCGCGCTGGGCGGCGGGGAGGCCGCGGTCGTCGAGCGAGCTCGCGAGCACGCCCGCGGTGGTCGAGAACAGCACTGTGCCGAGGATCGCGACGCCGAGGGCGGCACCGAGCTGCCGCGAGGTCGACTGCGTTCCCGATGCCTGGCCGCTCGCGGCGGGCGGGACGTCGGCGAGGACCACGCCGGTGAGCTGCGCGGTGGCGAGGCCCACCCCGAGGCCGTAGACGAACAAGAAGGGGATGAGGGGTCCCCAGGTGGCATCCGGTCCGATCGTCAGGGCCACTCCGGCGACGCCCACGATCTCGGCGAGGAGGCCGCCGCGCACCACCCACACCGGGGCGACCCGCCCGCTGAGGGCTCCGGCGACGCCGCTCGCGACGAAGGAGCCGATCGCGAGGGCGAGGAGCAGGAGCCCCGTCTGCAGCGCGTCGAACCCGACGACGAACTGCAGCCACAGCGGCAGCGCGAGGATGATCCCGAACTCGCCGAGCGACACGACCGCGGCCGCGATGTTGCCGTTGCGGAACGACCCGATGCGGAACAGGTCGAACGCCAGCAGGGTCGAGAGGCCGCGCCGCTGACGCCGGAGGCCCCACGCGATGAATCCGGCGAGGGCGACGACCGCGACCGCGAAGGCGATCGGAACGGGGGAGAGCGAGAACGGCCACGTCCACGAGCCGATCGTGGGGACGGTGTCGACCGTCCACCAGCCGTACGTGCGGCCCTCGATCAACGCGAACACGAGAGGCGCCATGGTCAGGACCGAGAGCAGCGCGCCGACGCCGTCGATCGCCGCGCGCTGATCGCTGCGCGACTCGGCGACGGTCAGCAGCACGCCGATCACGATGATCACGCCGAGCGGGATGTTGATGCCGAAGGCCCACCGCCACGAGAACTCCGTCGTGAGCCACCCGCCGAGGAGGGGCCCGACGGCCGCCATGCCTCCGATCGTCGATCCCCACACGGCGAACGCGATGCCGCGCTCTCGACCGCGGAAGGTCGCGTTGATGAGCGAGAGCGTGGTCGGCAGGATCATCGACCCGCCGATGCCCTGCGCGAGCCGCGCCGCGATGAGGGCTCCGCCGGTGGGGGCGAGGGATGCCGCGATCGAGGCGACCGCGAAGACGACCACGCCGATGAGCATCAGGCGTCGTCGGCCGAACCGGTCGGCGAGACTGCCGAAGACGAGCAGGAACGAGGCGAAGACGAGGGTGTAGGCCTCCTGCACCCACTGCACCTCGGTCGACGAGATCCCCAGGTCTTCGACGATCGAAGGGACGGCCACGTTGACGATCGTCGAGTCGACGATGATCAGCGAGACGGCGATGCTGATGAAGACGAGCCCCGCCCAGCGGCGCCGGTCCATGCGTTCGGTCATGTAGCTAGCTTATCTAGCTACATGTGGCGAGGGCCATCCCTTGACGGGGAGGTTCAGGGGTGATGCGAGGCCGGGCGAGGCGTCCCGGGCCGGGGCGCGCGCTCCCCGCCGGCGAGGGGGATCGGCGTCGTGCCCGCGATCTCGTCGCTGAAGTCCTCGGGCTCGGGCGAGACGACCTTCAGCGGGCGCGTCTCATCCACCGTCAGCCGGAAACGCTTGCTCTCGTGCCGGTGCACGCGGCCCGACGACAGCGTCCACGCGACCCCGATCCCGCACGCGAGGAACGCGACGACGGCGGCGAGGCCGATCGCGACGCGCGGGCCGAACTCGCTCGCGACCCAGCCCACGATGGGCGCGCCGACGGGAGTGCCGCCGAGCAGGATCGCCATGTACAGCGCGAGCACGCGCCCGCGCAGGGCGGGGTCGGTCGTGGTCTGGACGTAGCCGTTCGCGGTGGTCAGCGTCGTCACCACGCAGAAGCCCGTGAGCACGAGCGTGGCGGCGTACGCGCCGTAGCTCGGTGCGAAGACGGACAGAGTGGATGCCACGGCGAACCCGCCCGACCCCAGGATCACGACGCGCATCCGTGCGCGCTCGCGGCGTGCGGCCAGGAGGGCGCCGGCGAGCGAGCCGATCGCGACGAACGAGCTGAGCAGCCCGAAGCCGTCGGCGCCGCGCCCGAACTCGAGCGCCATCGTGGAGGCGAAGATCGGGAAGTTCATGCCGAACGCGCCGAGCAGGAACACCATCGAGAAGATCACGACCAGGTCGGGGCGCTTCGCCACGTACCGGAACCCGTCCGCGAGTCGTGCGGGGCCGCCGCGGCGATGGTGCACGACGAGCTCGTGCGGGCGCATGATCAGCAGGGCTGCGAGCATGGCGAGGAACGTCACGGCGTTGACGAGGAACACCCAGCCGGTGCCGACGACCACGATCATGACGCCCGCGACGGCCGGGCCGATGAGCCGCGCCGTGTTGAACGACGCGGCATTCAGCGCGACGGCGTTCGAGGCGTTCTCCTTCTCGACGAGGTCGGACACGAAGGTCTGGCGCGCCGGATTGTCGAAGGCGGTGACCACGCCGAGCGCGAGTGCGAAGCCGTACATGAGCGGGAGGGTCATCACGCCGGTGAGGATCAGGATGCCGAGGGTGAGTGCGAGCGCGAGCAACGCCGACTGCGTGCACATGATGAGCTTGCGCCGGTCGAAGCGGTCGGCGACCCACCCCGTGACGCTCACCAGCAGGAGCGGCGGTGCGAACTGCAGGGCCATCGTGACGCCCATCGCGGCGGCGTCGTTGTCGGTCAGCTGCGTCAGCACGACCCAGTTCTGCGCGGTCGCCTGCATCCACGCGCCGACGTTCGACACGAGGGCGCCGATGAACCAGACGCGGTAGTTGAACACCGAGAACGATCGGAACATCGCGCTCATCTCTCCGCCACCTTCCGCATGATCTCGGCCGCGGAGGCGAGCGTCTGTCGCTCGCCCGGGCTGAGGCCCTCGAGGGCTTCTTCGAGCCAGGCGTCGCGGCGTCGCACCGTCTCGTCGACGACGGTGCGCCCGGCATCCGTCAACGCGATCGTGACCTTGCGTCGGTCGTCTTCGTGCGGGGTGCGCGTGAGGTACCCCGCCTCCTCGAGGAGAGAGACGGTGCGGTTCATCGAGGGCGCCGTGACGCGCTCGCGATCGGCGAGCTGGCCGAGGGTGTGCTCGCCGTGGATGGTGAGCGCCGCGAGCACCGCGAACTGGCCGTCGCTCATGGAGTCGACCGCGCGCTGGGCCCGCAGTCGTCGCGCCAGTCGGAACGTGGCCATGCGGAGGGTGGATGCCGTCGAGGTGAAGACGGGGCTCTGGTCGGGCGTGTCGGTGCTCTCGGTCTTCGTCATCATCTCAGTCGTTAGCATAGCTTATTAGTCTTGCTAACGGAACCGCGGTCACCCGGCTCGCCCTAAGATCGGGCGCATGCCTGAGTTCGATGACGCCTACGGCATCACGATCGTCTACGACGTCTACGAGGCGGCCGAGCCCCGCGGCGTCGTGCAACTCCTCCACGGCGTCGGGGAGCACGCGGGGCGGTATGCGGCGCTCATCGAGGCGCTCGTTGCCGACGGCTACACCGTCTACGCCGACGACCACCGTGGGCACGGCCGCACCGGCCTTCGCCAGTGGAGCGGCGATCACAGCAAGCTCGGGCGTCTCGGTCCCGGCGGCCTCGGCGCCGCGCGCGACGCGGTCTGGACGCTGACGCAGATCATCCGAGAGCGCCACCCCGACCTCCCGCTCATTCTCCTCGGGCACTCCTGGGGCTCGTTCCTCGCGCAGATGCTGCTGGATCGGCATCCGGATGCCTTCGACGCGGTCATCCTGAGCGGCTCGGCCCTGCGCTGGCCCGGGGCGTTGAACGCCGGCGACTTGAACGCCCCGTGGAAGAAGCTCGGCGGCTCGGGCATGCAGTGGCTCTCGAGTGACGAGCAGGTCGGTCGCGACTTCGCGGCCGACCCGCTGACCACGTCGGTGCCGCTGGCGAAGCTGTTCGGGCCGCTCGAGGCGGCGAAGCTGTTCGGTCGCCCGCGCCGGAATATCGAGCGCGATGTGCCGATGCTGCTGATGGTGGGGCGCGAAGACACCGTGGGCGGGCCGCGGAGCGTGCACCTGCTGGCCGACGCGTACCGCTCGCGGTCCGGGCTGACCGACGTCACGACGCTCGTGTATCCCGGCGCACGGCACGAGATCTTCGCCGAGGTGCAGCAGGCCGAGGTGCGCGCCGACCTCCTGGCCTGGCTCGACGCTCGCTTCCCCCGGGCGTAGGTCGCGCGCCCCCGGTCCCCTCGCGCGGTGGAGGTCCCTGAGCTTGTCGAAGGGTCCGGTGGCTTCGACGGGCTCAGCCACCTTGCTTCGGAGGTTCCTGAGCTTGTCGAAGGGCCGGTGGCTTCGACGGGCTCAGCCACCTCGCGCCCGGGTCGCGCGGCGGAGGTCCCTGAGCTTGTCGAAGGGCCGGTCGAGTTCGTGCGCGTGCGTGAACATATCCGAACATGAACAAACGCTAATCAACACGCCGTGACCTAAGCGTTATCTCCTCGAATTGACCCGCGCGGCGGAAACCGCGAAGCTGAGGCGGTCCGATTCGGAGAAATCCGCATCCCCCGGGCCTTTCGGTCCCTCAATGCCGAGGAAAGTGCACACGGACGTGACCACGACATTCACACAAAAGCAAACAACACCGAACAATACGGATCCGACGTCATCCCCGCGTCGAACCGCCGGCTCTCGTCCCGAACGGCTGAGCAGCGGCATGTTCGCCCTGCTCCTCGTCGTGCCCGGCATGGCCCTCATGGCCGTCGTCGTCGCGTACCCGCTCATCTCGGCTCTCGTGACGGCGTTCTTCCGTCAGAGCCTCGTGACCCCGGGCCGCGAGTTCGTGGGCTTCCAGAACATCGTCGACGTGCTCGAGAGCGACTTCCTCCGCCTGCTCATGCAGACGCTCGTCTTCACGCTCGGCACCACGATCGCGCCCTTCGTGATCGGCTTCGCGCTCGCGCTCGCCCTGAACACCCAGATCCGCGGGTCGAAGATCATGCGCGGTCTCATGCTCATCCCGTGGCTCGTCCCGGGCGTCGTCGTCTCGTTCCTGTGGATGTGGATCTTCAACGCCAACTACGGCGTCATGAACGCGATCCTCGAGCCTCTCGGCGTCGCTCCGCAGGCGTGGCTCGCCCAGCCCGGCACCGCGATGTTCGCGGTCATCGTCGCCAAGACGTGGCAGTCCTTCCCCTGGATGATGGTCATGCTCCTCGCCGGCCTGCAGACGGTTCCGCGCGAACTGCACGAGGCCGCCGAGATGGACGGCGCCGGCACGGTCCGCCGGTTCTTCTCGATCACCGTGCCGCAGATCGGCGGCATCATCGGGCTCGTCCTGCTGCTGGAGTTCATCTGGAACTTCCAGCACTTCGACATCATCTACGTCCTCACCGGCGGCGGTCCCGCCGGCTCCACCGAGACGTTCGCCACCGCGGTGTACGAGACCGCCTTCCACGGCTTCGACCTCGGTCACGCCGGTGCCCTCGGCCTGTTGTGGATGGTCCTGCTCATGGCGCTCGTCGTCGTCTACGTCCGATTCTCCGAGAGGGGCGAGAAGCGATGACCAGCACCGCACTGCCCACCGTCACCCCGACCCCCGACGCGCCTCCCGTGGTGCCCCAGACTCCGCGTCGTCGCCGTCGCCAGCTGGCATCCGGTCTCCGCTCCGATCGGCCCGGCGTCCGCCTCGCCGCCTGGGGCGCGGTGATCGTCTGCGGAGGGTTCGCCCTCCTGCCGGTGTACTGGCTGCTCGCGACGTCGCTCACCCCGCGTGACCAGGTCTTCTCGTACCCGCCCAAGATCTTCCCGACCGAGGTCACGTTCGACGCCTACGCGGGGCTCGTCTCGAACCCGCAGCTGTTCACGTACCTGCAGAACAGCATCATCGTGTCGGTCATCACGGCCGTGCTCTCGGTGATCGTCTCGGCCTACATGGGGTACTCGTTCTCGAAGTTCCGCTACCGCGGACGGCGCCAGCTGATGTACTTCGTGCTCGCGTCGCAGATGTTCCCGCAGGCCCTGCTGCTCGTCACGCTCTACAGCGTGTTCAGCGCCTACGGACTGCTGAACACCTACACCGCCCTCGTGCTGTCGTTCACGACCTTCACGCTTCCGCTGTGCGTCTGGATGCTGAAGGGGTTCTTCGACACGATCCCCGACGAGCTCATCGAGGCCGCGCGCGTCGACGGGGCCTCGCGCCTGCGCACGATCCACTCGATCGTCCTGCCGCTGGCCGCTCCCGGACTCGTCGCCGCGGGGCTGTTCGCCTTCGTCCGCGGCTGGAACGACTTCATCTTCGCCCTCACGCTCGCCGGACCCGACAAGCAGACGCTCCCGCCGGGACTCGTCAACACCTACGTCGGGGAAGCCGCCACGGCGTGGCCCGAACTCATGGCGGCCTCGCTCGTCGTGTCGTTGCCCGTGGCGATCGCCTTCATGCTGCTCCAGCGCTACCTCGTCAGCGGCATGACCGCCGGCGCGGTCAAGGGCTGACCGGCTCCCCGATTCACTCTTCGCCCGCACCTTCCAGCTCGCACCGTCAAGGAGGACACCCATGTCAGCTTCGTCCCTGCCCAACCCCCTCATCAGCCGCCGTCGCGCCCTGCAGCTCTTCGGCATCGGCGTCGGCGCCGCGGCCCTCGCGGGCTGCGTGCCCAGCGGAACCGCCGGCCCCGCGGCCGGTGCCGCGGGTCTGAACGGCGGCGACCCCACCGACTTCTCGTTCGCGTCGTGGTCGCTCACCGAAGAGTCCGCCAAGCCCGCCCTCGAGGGGACGCTCACGAGCTACGAGAAGGCGAAGGGCGTCGCGATCAAGCGCACCGCCTTCCCGTACAACGAGTACATCAACCAGCTCATGCTGCAGGTGACCGGCGGGCAGTTCACGGGTGCCGCGCACGTGGACGTCGCGTGGCTCGGGAGCCTCGCGGCCACCGGCAAGCTCCAGGACCTGTCGTCGTTGGCATCCGGTCGCGGATACACCTCCTCGGCCCTGCAGGCCGCGACCTTCGACGGAACGCAGTACGCCCTGCCGTGGACGATCGGCGCGATCGGTCTCATCACCAACTCCGAGACGCTCGGCAAGGTCGGTGTCGCCCCCGACGCGTTCCCGACCACGGTCGACGAGTTCGAGAAGACGCTCGTCAAGCTCAAGGGTCTCGGCGGCGGTCTCATCCCCTACGCCGCCTCGACGAAGGCCGCGCAGCTGAAGGACATCCTGATCTGGATGCAGACCTTCGGCAGCCCGCTCGTCGACGGCGACACGGTCACGATCGGCGACGACGCGAGCGTCGAGGCCGTCACCTGGTACAAGGGCCTGTACGACCAGGGCCTCATCGCCGCCGACGTCGACCGCTTCGACGCGCGGAGCCTCTTCGCCCAGGGCCGCGCGGCCATGTACGACGACGCCCCGGTGGGCCGTGGCGCGGTGACGAAGGAGTCGCCCGACGCGAACCTCGCGGCCAAGCTCGCCCCGGTCTCGCGGCCGGTGCTGAAGGCCGGCGACACTCCGCGCGCGCTCGTGTGGGGCGGCGCGATCGCCGTGGTCAACGGCGCGGGCGCCCCGACGGCCGGGGACTTCGCGCAGTACGCCACGAGCGACCTCGACGCGATCCTCGCCGACTACAAGCTGCGGGGGCTCCCGCCGGCAACCACCGAGGCCCTGGCCTCGAGCGAGGTGTCGTCCGACACCTTCGGTGCGGCGTTCAGCGAGCGCATCACCGCGACCGCGAGCTCGAACCCGCTCTGGAAGTTCACCGCCTACTCGCAGATCGAGTCCGCGATCGCCGATCGGGTGCAGGCCGTCCTGGTCGGTTCGGCCTCGCCGAAGGACGCCATGAAGCAGGCGGGCGAAGCCGCCCAGAAGCTCGTCGGCTGACGCGGCGCGCGGTCGGCTACGCCGTGAGCCGACCGCGCCCCGCTCGCCCCCGCACATCGGGACGGACCCCCGGACGTCCGCAGGAAGGACCCACGCGACATGCGTACACACACAGCCGACTTCGACCTCGTCGTGGTCGGCGGGGGACTCGCCGGAGTCTCCGCCGCCATCGCCGCCGCGCGCCTCGGTCGCCGCGTCGCCCTCGTCAACAACCGCCCGGTGCTCGGCGGTAACTCCTCCTCGGAGGTCCGCGTCTGGGTCTGCGGGGCGACCGCCCACGGCAACCAGCGGTGGGCCCGAGAGAACGGCATCATCGGCGAGCTCTACCTCGAGAACCAGTACCGCAACCCCGACGGCAACCCCGTGCACTGGGACGACGTCGTGCTCGACGCCGTCCGCGCCGAGCCGAACATCACGCTGCTGCTCAACACCGACGTGCGCGATGTCGTGGCCACCGGGCCCGAGGGTGCTCGCCGCATCGAGTCGGTGACGGGCTGGACCATGGGGGCCGAGACCGAGACGGTGTTCCGGGCGCCGCTGTTCCTCGACGGCACCGGTGACGGGCTCATCGGACACCTCGCCGGCGCGCGCGCCCGTCTGGGGAAAGAAGCACGCGAGGAGTTCGACGAGGACTGGGCCCCGGAAGAAGCCGAGCGCACCTTCCTCGGCTCGACGCTCCTCTTCTACACGAAGGACGTCGGCCACCCCGTCCGCTTCGTCGCCCCCGACTCCGCCAAGGCCATCCGCGACACCCCGATCCCCTCGTCGCGCATCATCCGCAGCGGAGACAGCGGGGCGCACTACTGGTGGATCGAGTGGGGCGGTGAGCTCGACATCGTCCACGACAACGAGCGCATCCGCGACGAGCTGCGCTCGGTGATCCTCGGCATCTGGGATCACATCAAGAACTCGGGCGAGTTCGACGCCGAGAACCTCGACCTCGAGTGGATCGGCAACGTGCCCGGCAAGCGCGAGTACCGCCGGCTCATCGGGGACTACACGCTGCACCAGCGCGACGTCCTCGAGCAGACGCGCTTCGACGACGGCGTCGCCTTCGGCGGCTGGTCGATCGACCTTCACCCGACCGAGGGGATGTACTCCACCGGCGCCGGCGCGGTGCAGCGCTTCTCGAACGGTGTCTTCGAGATCCCGTACCGCTCCCTCTACTCCGCCGATGTCGACAACCTGCTCATGGCCGGCCGCGACATCTCGGCGACCCATATCGCCTTCGGCGCCGCCCGCGTGATGGCCACGTGCGCCGCGATGGGGGAGGCGGCGGGCACCGCGGCCGCGCTCGCGCTGACCCACGGCACCTCGCCGCGCGGGGTCTACGAGAACCACCGCGTCGAGCTGCGGCAACTGCTGCTGCGACAGGACGCCCCGCTCATCGGCGTGGCCGACGCGGATCCCGCCGACCTCGCGCTCGCCGCGCGCGTCTCGGCGTCCGGCGCGCGCGACGGCCTCGGGCCGCACGCGACCGCGCCGAGCGAGCCGTATCCCCTCGCGCACGACGTCGGCATCGTCGTCCCCGTGCACCCGCGCCTCGACGGGATCGAGCTCCTCGTCGCGAGCGAGAGCGACACCGAGCTCGAGGTCGAGGTGTTCTCGACCGGCCTCGCGCAGAACGTCGTCCCCGAGCACCTCGAGCACCGGGTCTCGGTCCCCGTCTCGGCGGGGGACGCCCGCTGGGTCACCGCCCCCGTGCGCTGGGAGCCCGAGAGTCCCGCGAACGCCGTGATCGTGGTCCGCGCCCAGCCCGGCGTGACGCTGTTCACGACGGATGACCTGCCCCCCGGCATCCTGACCCTGGTCCACACCTCGGATGCCGACGACCAGAACGTGCACGTCAGCCTCGACGAGCTGCTGGTGCAGTGGCCGACGAAGCCGTTGCGCGGCCGTTCGATCGTGTTCCGCGCGACCGCGCCGTCCGAGGCCCTCGCCCCCGATCGCGCGGTGGGTGGGTACCAGCGGCCCTTCGGCGGTCCGAACGCCTGGGCCTCGCGACCCCTCGCGGAGGAGCCCGCGTGGCTCCGCCTCGACTGGGACGAGCCCGTGCGCCCGCGCGAGATCGTCCTCGTTTTCGACGACGATCCCGACGTCGAGCTGAACACGCTGCACCACCACCGCGACCCGCACCTGGTGATGCCCTCGCTCGTCCGCGACTACCGGGTCGAGGTGCAGACAGTCGACGGCGCCTGGCACACGGTGGCCGAGGTGACCGACAACCGTCGGCGCCGCCGGGTCCACCCCGTCGCGCCCGAGCTCGGCGCGGTGACCGCGGCTCGCGTGACGATCACCGCGACCAACGGATCCCCCGAGGCGCGGGTCGTCGCCTTCCGCGTCCAGGAGTGAGATGGCCCGCGATACCGTATCCCCCAGAGTCGATCGGCCGACCAGGCGTGCGAGGAGTTCCCCGATGACCGATTCCCCCTCGACGGCGCGGCGGGTCTCTCCCCTGACCCGGCGGGAGCGCACCGGGATCGTCGCCCTCGCCGTCCCCAACCTCGAGGAGCCCTACTTCGCCGAGCTGACGACGTTGCTGGCGCGCGGGGCGGAGGCGCGGGGGCTGTCGATCCTCATCCAGCAGACCGAGGGCGACCACCAGCGCGAGATCGACATCGCCAACGGCGTGGGGCTGCCCGCGACCGACGGTCTCATCCACATCCCGCGTTCGCTCACCGTGGGCGACCTCACCCGTCGCACCTCGCCGGGACCGCTCGTGCTCCTCGGCGAGCACATCGCCGTGAGCCCGTTCACGCATGTCTCGATCGACAACCGGCGCACGGCAGACCTCGCGACCTCGCACCTGGCATCCGTCGGGTGCCGTCGGGTCGCCTTCATCGGTCCGCGCCTTTCCCGACCCTCGGATGCCGCGGACCAGCGCTTCACCGGGTACCGCGACGCGGTCGCCCGCCTCGGTATCGCCGACGACGCCGGACTGATCGTCGCGGTCGACGCCTTCACCCCCGAAGAGGGAGTCGCAGCCCTCCGTCGGTTGCACGCGGCGGGGACCCCCTTCGACGGGGTCGTGTGCTCGAACGACTCCGTCGCGTTCGGCGTGCTCGCCGCGCTCCACGAGGTGGGGCTCTCGGTTCCGGAGGATGTCGCGGTGATCGGCATCGACAACGTGCACGCCGCGACCTACTCGGTGCCGGCGCTCACCTCGGTCGCCCCCGACGACCAGGGCATCGTCGAGGCGGCTTTCACCGAGCTCGATCGCCAGATGGCCGCGCCCCCGGGAGCCGACGTCCCCGTGCGGCACATCGTGGTGGATGCCACGGTGATCGCGCGCGCGAGCACGGCCCGGTGACGCGCGGGTTCCTCGCCGCACCGCTTCGGGCGGCGCGGCGCTCCTCAGTCGTCGGCGGACGCGAGCGGCGCCACCCACAGCTCGGCGACGTGGGCGCGGAGCACCTCTTCGTCGTCGGCCGCGATGCCGGCGTCGGTGACCACGAGGTCGACCTCGTTCAGGTCGACGATGGTCGTGAGCCCCACCGCGCCCCACTTCGAATGGTCGGCGAGCACGACGGCGCGAGCGCCCGCGGCGACGAGCGCGCGATTCGTCTCGGCCTCGAGCAGGTTCGAGGTGGTCAGACCCGCCGTCAGCTCCATGCCGCGAACTCCGAGGAAGACGACGTCGCAGTGCAGGTGCTCGAGGGATGCCACGGCCACCGGCCCGACGAGAGCGTCGGTCGGCGTGCGGACTCCGCCGGTCAGGACGACGGTCTGCGTGTAGGGCTCGTCGGCGCGGTCCGGACGCGCGAAGACGTCGGCGACGGGGAGCGAGTTGGTGACGATCGTGAGGTCGGCGACACCGCGCAGCTCGCGCGCGAGCGCCCACGTCGACGAGCCGCCGCTGAGCCCCACCGACATGCCCGGTTCGACGAGGGTCGCGGCGCGGCGCGCGATCGCGGTCTTCTCCGCGCCGTTGCGGCGCGACTGCGCGGTCAGGTCGCGAGCGGGAGCGTCGCCGGGACGCGGGTGACGGGCGCCCCCGCGCACCTTGTCGACGTGACCGTCGGCGGCGAGGACGTCGAGGTCGCGGCGGATCGTCATCTCGCTCACGCCGAGGGCGGCGGCGAGGTCCGGCACGGCCGCGGCTCCGTGACGGCGCACCTCCGCCAGCAGGCGGGATCGGCGTTCGGCGGCGAGCACGATCGCTCCTCTCGGTCGGGCCTCCAGTCTTCCACGGCGGCCCGCTCGTGACGGGCGCGACGATCGAGCCGGGCGACGGCGACTACGGCTTCGACCTCGCGGCGCTCCGGGCCGTGCCGCCGGTGCCGCCCCCATCCGGCTTCGCGCAGCGGTGGCGGTCCTGGTACGACGAGGCGCTCGCGGTCGACCCCGACCCGCGCGTGCGTCCGCTCGGCCGCCGCGAGGGGCGCGATCTGTTCGCGGTGGAGCACGTCGTCTCGGGCGGGCTGCGCCTCGGCGGCTGGTTCGCCACGGCCGAGGACGGGCACCGGACCCGCGTCGGGATCGTGCACAGCCACGGCTACGGCGGCCGCGAGGACCCCGAATTCGACCGCGTCCCCGCCGATGCGGCGGTCTTCTTCGCTCTCGCCCGGGGTCAGGGCCGCCTGAACACCGGGATCGGTGCGCCCACACCCGCCGAGGGACATGTGCTGCACGGCATCCGGTCCGTCGACGACTACGTCCTCGGCCGCTGCGCGGTCGATCTGTGGCACGCCGGAACCGCGATACGCGCGCTCGCCGGGGACGTGCCCCTGTACCTCGTGGGCGAGAGCTTCGGGGGCGGGATCGGTGCGCTCGCGCTGCCCTGGGACGAGCGGCTCGTCGGGGCGACGCTGATCGTGCCGAGCTTCGGCCAGTACGACCTGCGGCTGCGGATGCCGTGCGAGGGGAGCGGGGAACGGGTGCGGCAGTACGTCGCGGCGCACCCCTCCGCGCGCGAGGTGCTGCGCTTCTTCGACGCCTCGACCGCGGCCGGCTTCGCGCGCGTGCCGGTGCGGGTGGAGGCGGCGCTGCGCGATCGGCACGTGCCCCCGCCCGGGCAGTTCGCCGTCGCGAACGCGATCGACGCGGCCCCCGAGGCCGAGCTCGAGCTCGCCGTCCTCCCGTACGGGCATCGCGAGTACGACGGCCTCGCCGAGGTGCGCGCCGCCGCGTTCGCCGCCACCCGCGATCACATCTCCCGTTCCATCACCCGCTGAGGAGCCCCATGCCGCAGTTTGACCTTCCGCTCGACCAGCTCGAGACGTTCCGTCCTCCGCGCGACGAGCCCGCCGACTTCGATCGGTTCTGGGCCGACACGCTCGTCGAGGCGCGCGCCGCCGGGTGGGAACCGCGGTTCCGCCCCGTCCCGGCCGCCGAGAGCGGGGTCGGCGGCGTCGAGGTCGACGACGTGGAGTTCGCGGGCTTCGGCGGCCACCCCGTGCGGGGATGGCTGCTCCGACCTCGCGGGCCGGGCGGTCCGCTTCCCTGCGTCGTGCAGTACATCGGGTACAACTCGGGCCGCGGTCTCGCGCACCAGCACACGCTGCTGCCGAGCGCGGGCCTTGCCGTCCTCGTGATGGACACACGCGGACAGACCAGCGGCGCCCTCCCCGGGGCGACTCCCGACCCGGTGGGGAGCGCCCCGCACCCCTCCGGGCGGTTGACCGACGGCCTCGACGACCCCGCGCACGCGTACTACCGCCGCGTGTTCTGCGACGCGGTCCGCGCCGTCGACGCCGTCCGCGCGCACCCCGCGATCGACCCGGACCGCATCGCCGTGTGGGGCGGGAGCCAGGGCGGCGGCATCGCGCTCGCGGCGGCCGCGCTCACCGAGGGGCTCGTCGCGGCGGCGGTCGACTTCCCATTCCTCAGCGCGATCCGCCGCGCGGTCGCCCTCACCGACGCGGCCCCGTACAGCGAGCTCGTCACCTACCTGCAGACGCGGCGCGGCGACGAAGACGCGGTCTTCCGCGCGCTGTCGTACATCGACGGGGTGAACTTCGCCGCCCGCTCGAGCGTGCCCGCGCTCTTCTCGGTGGGACTTCGGGATGCCGTGTGCCCGCCGTCCACGGTGTTCGCCGCCTACAACCACTACGCGGGAGAGAAGAGCATCCGCGTCTATCCGTACAACGGCCACGAGGGTGGCGGACCGCACCACCAGCTCGTGGTGCTCGGGGAGCTCACGCGCCGCCTCGCGCCGTAGGTCCCCCGCCCTGTCGAAGGGACCGGTCTCCCCACGAAGAAGGGCCGGACGCCCCCGCATCCGGCCCCCGCCCCGCTCCCGTGTGCCCCCCGGGTCAGTGCCGGCTGAAGGCCGCGTCGAACGCCGCCCCCGACGGCTCGTAGGTCGACAGTCTCCGCACGAAGGCAAGCGCCTCGGGCGCGCCGACGAGGCGGTCCATGCCGGCGTCCTCCCACTCGACCGACAGTGGGCCGTCGTAGCCGATCGCGTTCAGCATCCGGAACGCGTCCTCCCACGGCACGTCGCCGTGGCCGGTCGAGATGAAGTCCCATCCGCGGCGCGGATCCGCCCAGGGGAGGTGCGAGGCCAGGCGGCCGTTGCGGCCGTTCGTGAGGCGCTTCTTCGTGTCCTTGCAGTGCACGTGGATGATCCGGTCCCGGAAGTCCCACAGGAACGCGACCGGATCGATGTCCTGCCACACCATGTGCGAGGGGTCCCAGTTCAGCCCGAACGCCTCGCGGTGCCCGATGGCCTCGAGGGCCTGCATCGCCGTCCAGTAGTCGTAGGCGATCTCCGAGGGGTGCACCTCATGCGCGAAGCGCACGCCCACCTCGTCGAAGACGTCGAGGATGGGGTTCCACCGGTCCGCGAAGTCGCGGTAGCCGGCATCCACCATCTCCTCCGTGGCGGGCGGGAACATGGCGACGTACTTCCAGATGCTCGATCCCGTGAACCCCGTGACGATCTTGACGCCGAGCTTCGCGGCCAGGCGCGCGGTGTTCTTCATCTCCTCGGCGGCCCGCTGACGGACGCCCTCGGGGTCGCCGTCGCCCCACACCCGGTCCGAGACGATGTCGCGGTGCCGCTGGTCGATGGGGTCGTCGCAGACGGCCTGGCCCTTCAGGTGGTTGGCGATGGCCCGCACCGTGAGCCCGTTTCGCTCGAGGACGTCGAGCTTGCCCTGCACGTAGGCGTCGTCGTCCCACCGCCACGGGTCGAGGTGATCGCCCCAGCAGGCGATCTCGAGGCCGTCGTAGCCCCACTCTCCGGCGAGGCGCGCGACCTCCTCGAAGGGCAGGTCGGCCCACTGGCCGGTGAACAGCGTGATCGGTCGCGTCATCGCGAGGTCCTTTCGTCGCGGGATGTCTCAGTGTCGGTGTCGACGTCGACCCACACGCTGTCCGCGTCGGAGCTGCGGGCGACGGCGTCGAGCACGCGCTGCACGTGCAGGCCGTCCGCGAACGACGGCCGCGGGTCGGCGCCTTCGGCGATCGCCTCCACGAAATCCTTCGCCTGGTGCGAGAAGCCGTGCTCGTAGCCGAGCATGTGTCCGGTGGGCCACCAGGCGCCGGCGTAGGGGTGTCCGGGTTCGGTGACGAGGATGCGACGGAAGCCCTGCTCGGTCTCGGGAGCGGTGGCGTCGTAGACCTCGAGCTCGTTCATCCGCTCGAGATCGAACGCGAGGGCCCCGAGGGAGCCCGAGACCTCGATACGGAGGGCGTTCTTGCGGCCCGTGCGGAAGCGGGTCGCTTCGAACGAGGCGAGGGCTCCCGACTCGAGCCGTCCGGTGAACAGGGCGACGTCATCGACCGTGACCGGGCCGCGCTCGGTCCCGGCCGACCCCGAGAGGCCGGACGAGGATGCCAGGACCGGTCGCTCCGCGACGATCGTCTCGAGCACGCCCGACACCCGCGCGAGGCGCTGCCCGGTGATGAACTCGGTGAGGTCGACCGCGTGCGCACCGATGTCTCCGAGCGACCCGGAGCCGGCGCGGTCCCGGTCGAGGCGCCAGGTGAGCGGCGCCTCGGCGTCGCTCAGCCAGTCCTGCAGGTACTCGGCGCGCACCTGGCGGATCTCCCCGAGGCGGCCCGAGCGCACGAGGTCACGGGCGAAGGTCGCGGCCGGGACCCGACGGTACGTGAATCCGACCATCGACCGGATGCCACGGGTCCGAGCCTCTTCCGCCGCCGCGGTCATGCGCTCCGCTTCGTCGACGGCGTTGGCGAGGGGCTTCTCGCAGAGGACGTGCTTGCCGGCCGCGAGCGCGGCGAGGGCGATCTCGGCGTGCGAGTCGCCGGGGGTGACGATGTCGACGACGTCGATGTCGTCGCGCGTGATGGCCTCGCGCCAGTCGGTGGAGGTGTCGGCCCAGCCCCAGGTCTCCGCGGCGGCGCGGGTGCGGTCGGCGTCGCGACCGACGAGCACGCTCATCTCGGGGGAGAGGGGGAGGTCGAAGAAGCGGGGCGCGACGCGCCAGCCCTGGGAGTGGGCGGCGCCCATGAAGCCGGCGCCGATCATGGCGATGCGGAGAGGGGCGGTCACGGGGTCGCCTTTCTGTCGGGGAGGGGAGGGGGCGCCCACCGCGGTGGACGCCCCCGGGTGCTCAGGACTCGAACGCCAGGTCGATGTACGAGGAGACGTTGTCCTTCGTCACGACCGGTGCATCCAGA
Organism: Microbacterium testaceum StLB037; assembly: GCF_000202635.1. Classification (NCBI taxonomy): domain Bacteria; kingdom Bacillati; phylum Actinomycetota; class Actinomycetes; order Micrococcales; family Microbacteriaceae; genus Microbacterium; species Microbacterium testaceum. The sequence continues at coordinate 2,215,791 of NC_015125.1, forward strand.
ACGATACGGTTCGGGACGCTCGGGGTGATGAGGTCGCCCGCGGTCTTCTTCTGCGCGATCAGGCGGGCCAGCGCGATGCCGTCCGCAGCCTGGGTCGAGGGGTAGATCACCGTCGCCTGCAGCGGGGTGTCTCCGGCCTGGATCGCCTCCATGGCGTTCTTGCTGCCCGCGCCGCCGACCATGAAGAACTCGTCGCGTCCCGCGGCCGTGATCGCGGCGAGCACGCCGATGCCCTGGTCGTCGTCGTGGTTCCAGATGGCGTCGATCTTCGGGTTGGCCGAGAGCAGCTGGGAGGTGGATGCCTCGCCGCCCTGGACCGTGAAGTCGGCGGCGACGCGCGGGCCGACCTCGAGACCGCAGTCCGACAGCGCGTCCTTGAAGCCGGCCGAGCGGTCCTGCGTGAGCGGGAGCGAGTCGATGCCGGCGATCTCGGCGACGACCGCGTCGCTCTGTCCGCTCAGCTGCTCGCAGATGTACGTACCGGCGCTGACGCCCATGCCGTAGTTGTCGCCGAGCACGGTCGTGCGGGCGGCGAAGGGGCTCGAGAACTCGCGGTCGACGTTGATGACCGGGATGCCGGCCTCCATGGCGCGCGTGGCGACCTCGGTGAGCGCCGCCCCGTCGCTGGGGAGGAGCACGATGGCATCCACCTTGTTGTTGATGAAGGTCTCCACCGCGGCGATCTGCGCGTTGACGTCGTTGGTGCCCTCGGCGACCTGGAGGTCGACGTCGGGGAAGCTCTCCGCGGCGGCGAGCGCACCGGAGTTGATGGCACCGAGCCAGCCGTGGTCGGCGGCGGGGCCGGAGAAGCCGATGGTGACCGTATCGCCCGTCGCGGCGTTCTCCTCGGTCGTGGTGCCCTGGTCGACGATGTTCTCGGCCTCGCTGCTCGAGCCGGTGCAGCCGGTGAGCAGACCGAGGGCGGCGAGGGCGGCCACGCCGGTCAGGACGAGTCGCGAGCGAGAGGCTGTGCGTGCGTGCATGTTCTTCCTCCTTGAATGTGATGCAGCGGGTGTCGGCGCGGCCCGGGGCATTCCTGCGAGGAGGGTCGGCGTTGACGCGGCTCACGCTAACAGAAGCGTCAGAAACACCATCAGCTTTTGCAGGTTTATCGGCATAAGTGCACTACTGGCTTCTGTACTGGGTTTTTCTGCGGATGCCAGTGCTCCCGCGGGCCGTCCTCCTCGCGCCTCAGGACGGCGTGCGGCGAGGGTCGCGGTCAAAAATCACGCATGTTAGGTTCGCCGCGTGATCAAAGATGACCATGTTCCGTCATTACTCGACGTCCGAGGAGTGACGAAGGCCTTCTCCGGCGTCCAGGCCCTGCGCGGGGTCGATCTCGACCTCCGTGCGGGCGAGGTGCACTGCGTCCTCGGCCAGAACGGCGCCGGTAAGTCGACGTTGATCAAGACGCTCGCGGGCGTGCACCGTCCCGACGCCGGCGAGATCGTCTGGCTCGGGGAGACCGTCGAGATCGCCGATCCCGACGCCGCCATCGAACTCGGGATCGCGACGATGTACCAGGAGCTCGATGTCGTCGACGGGCTGACGATCGCGGAGAACATCTTCCTCGGGCACGAGCTCTCGCGCGGAGGGTTCACGCAGCGCGGCGAGGCGGCGCGCCGGACGACCGAGCTGCTGCGCCGCCTGGGGCACGCGAACCTGCCCCCGCACACCGAGGTCGGCACCCTGAGCGCCGCGAACAAGCAGATCGTCAGCATGGCGCGCGCCCTGTCGCACGACATCAAGCTCATCATCATGGACGAGCCCTCGGCGGTGCTCGACACCGAAGAGGTGAAGAACCTGTTCGCCGTGGTCCGCGAGCTCACGGCGGCGGGCATCGCCGTGGTCTACATCACGCACCGTCTCGAGGAGATCCGCGAGATCGGCGACCGCATCACGGTCCTGAAGGACGGACGGACGACCGCTGTCGGACTCCCGGTCGCCGACACCCCGACCGCCGAGCTCATCCGCCTGATGACCGGACGCGACATCGCCAACGTCTTCCCGGAACGGATGCCGGTCGAGCCCGACGCCCCCGTCGTCCTCGACGTGCAGGGCCTCGGGCTGGCCGGCGTCTTCGCGGACGTGTCGTTCACCGTCCGCGCGGGGGAGGTGGTCGGGCTCGCGGGGCTCGTCGGCTCGGGCCGCTCGGAGATCCTCGAGACGGTCTACGGCGCGCGCAAGGCGAGCGAGGGGACGGTGCGCGTGCGCGACCGGACCCTCCCGCGCGGATCGGTGCACGCGGCCGTCCGCGCCGGCGTCGGGCTCTCTCCCGAGGAACGCAAGAGCCAGGGACTCGTGCTCGACGAGCCGATCTTCGTCAACATCGCCCTCGCGTCGATGACGCGCTTCGCCAAGGGCGGCTTCCTCGACGACCGCGCCGCGCGCCGCGTGGCGCGCGAGCAGATCGACGCGTTCGAGCTGCGGCCCGCCGACCCGGATCGTCCCGCGCGCACGCTGTCGGGCGGCAATCAGCAGAAGATCCTCCTCGCGCGCTGGCTCGTGCACGGCACGACCGTGCTGCTGCTCGACGAACCCACGCGCGGCGTCGACGTCGGCGCGCGCGCCGAGATCTACGCCCTCATCCGCGACCTCGCCGCCGCGGGCAACGCGGTGGTCATCGTCTCGAGCGAGATCGAAGAAGTCCTCGGTCTCGCCGACACCGTCCTCGTCGTCGCCGACGGCCGCATCCTGCGCACCCTTCCCGCGCACCAGATCGACGAGCACGGTGTGCTCGACCTCGTCATGAAAGGAACAGCCGCGTGAGCGAGCCGACCACCCCGACCCGTGCCCGCACGGCTCCCGCCGAGGCCGGCATCCCGCCGGCCTCCCCCTCCGCGGCGTCCCCGCTGCGGGCGTTCTTCGCCGGCTCCGCCGGCCGCAACATCGGCCTCGTCATCGCGTTGCTGGTGATGTTCGTCGTGGGGGCGATCACCGCCCCGGGAACCTTCCTCACCCTCGACAACGTCTTCGTCATCCTCCGCCAGGCCTCGATCGTGGGGGTGATCGCCGTCGCGATGACCCTCGTGATCATCGCGGGCGGCATCGACCTCTCGGTCGGCTCGGTCACCGGTCTCGCGTCGGTCGTCGGCACGCTCGCGGTGGTGCAGGACCTCGCGGACTCGATGCACTGGATCGTCTTCGTGCTCCTCGCCCTCGCGGTGGGCGCGGTCGCGGGTCTCATCAACGGCGTGGTGATCGCCTACGGCAACGTGGTGGCGTTCATGGCCACGCTCGCGATGCTCGTCGGAGCGCGCGGTCTGGCCGAGATCCTCGCCGAGCGGCGCACCCTCGTCGTCCAGGACCGCGGCTTCATCACCTTCATGAACGCCAACATCCTGGGCGTGAACATGCTCATCTGGATCTTCCTCATCGTCGCGGTTCTCGGTTGGGTGCTGCTGAACCGCACGACCTTCGGTCGTCGCACCGTTGCGATCGGCGGCAACCGCGAGGCCGCGCGTCTCGCCGGCATCGACGTCCGGCGGCACGTCATGTGGCTCTACGTGCTGGTGGGGCTGGCATCCGGTATCGCGGGGGTCATGTTCCTCGGCCGCACGACGGCCGGCAGCTCCACGAACGGTCAGTTGCTCGAGCTCGACGTGATCGCGGCGGTCGTCGTCGGCGGAACGCTCCTCGTGGGTGGGCGGGGAACGATCACGGGCACGGTGTTCGGCGTGCTGATCTTCGCGACGCTGACCAACGTCTTCGTCCAGAACAACCTGTCGTCGTCGGTCCAGGCCGTGGCGAAGGGCGTGATCATCGTCGTCGCGGTGCTGCTGCAGCAGCGATTCTCCCGACAGCCCGGGCGACGATGAGGTGGGGGCGGCTGGTGCGCACCGCGTCGGTCGCCCCGTTCCGGGTCGGGTGCGCGCCGGGTGCGAGACTCTTCGTTTCCCGGCGTGACGGCTCGACCCATCCAGCGGTGATGTACTGAGGGCGTGAAGAGGATGACCACCGAGTCCCCGCAGGTCGCGAGCGGCGTCAGCGAGCTGTTCCAGCTGCTGCGCGACGGCGTGCCGCGCACGCGGGCGGAGCTGGCGAAGTCCACCGGGCTCGCGCGCTCGACCGTCGCCGTCCGCGTCGACGAGCTCATGCGGATGGGCCTCATCACCCCGGTCGCCGACGCGGTGTCGACCGGGGGCCGGCCGCCGTCGCAGTTCGCGATCAACCCGGCGGCGAAGGTCGTGGTCGCGGTCGACATCGGAGCCTCGCACGCGACGGTCGCGATCGCCGACCTCTCGGGCACGATCCTGCTCGAGAAGAGCGGGGCGCTCGACATCGCGCTCGGCCCCGAACCGGTGCTGAGCTGGGTCGTCGACGGAGCGCACGAGCTGCTCGAGAGCGCGGGGCGCTCGCCGCGCGACGTCGCCGCGATGGGCATCGGCGTGCCGGGTCCGGTCGAGCACTCCACCGGTCTCCCGGTCAATCCGCCGATCATGCCCGGCTGGGATCGGTTCGACATCCCCGGGTGGATCGCCGGGCACCTCCCCGTGCCGGTCCTGGTCGACAACGACGTCAATGTCATGGCGCTCGGTGAGCGCAGCGTCGCCTGGCCGGGCGTCGACCACTTCCTCTTCGTCAAGGTCGCGACCGGAATCGGCGCCGGTCTCATCGCGGGCGGCCAGCTCCAGCGCGGAGCGCAGGGCACCGCCGGCGACATCGGTCACGTGCAATTGGCCCGCGCCTCGGCGGTGGCCTGCCGCTGCGGAAACCGGGGATGCCTCGAAGCCCTGGCATCCGGTCCCGCTATCGCCCGCGTGCTTCGGGAGGAGGGGATCGACGCGCAGAGCGGCGACGACGTCGTCGACCTCGTCAAGCGCGGGAACGTCGACGCGATCCAGGCCGTGCGTCAGGCGGGTCGCGACATCGGCGACGTGCTGACGACGTGCGTGAGCTTCATCAACCCCTCCGTGATCGCGATCGGCGGCTCGATGGCCCGGGTGGGGGAGCACCTCATCGCGGGAGTGCGCGAGGTCGTGTACACCCGCTCCACGCCGCTCGCGACGGAGCACCTGTCGATCGTGCCGTCCGTCGCGGCCGAGAAGGCGGGCGTGATCGGGGCGAGCATGCTCGCCGTCGAGCACGTGCTGTCGCCGGAGTCGCTGACGACGGGCTTCCTCCCCGCCTGAACGGCGGCTTCAGCCACCTGGGCGGGAGGTCCCTGAGCTTGTCGAAGGGCCGCCCTGGCCCGCAGGGGTTCCGGTGGCTTCGACAAGCTCAGCCACCCGAGCGGGAGGTTCCTGACCCGCGCAGGGTCCGGTGCGCAGCCCGCCGGGCGGGAGGCCCCTGAGCTTGTCGAAGGGCCGCCCTGACCCGCCGGGGTTTCCGGTGGCTTCGACAAGCTCAGCCACCCGCGCGGGAGGTTCCTGACTCGCGCAGGGTCCGGTGCGCAGCCCGCCGGGCGGGAGGCCCCTCAGCTTGTCGAAGGGCCGCCCCGACCCGCTGCCGACTCAGCCCGCAGCCTCCGCCGCCCGGCCCGCCACCGCGCGCAGCGCGCGCAACACCCGCCGCACGGCCGCGTACGCCAGGGCGTCGGGCCTGGCCAGAGCGTCGACGTGCCGCACGAGCGCGAGGTCGGCGAGGGGCTTCAGCACGAGCCCGTCCCCGGCGAGCGGGCGCGCGGTCGTGCGCGGGAGCACGGCGATCGCCGCCCCCGCCCGCACCACCTCGGCGGTCACCGAGAACTCGTTGATGCGGTGGGCGATGTCGAGGGGCCGCCCGAGGTGCGCGGCGAGGTGGTCGAGCACACCGGCCAGCGGAAACCCGGAATGAACCGACACCCACCGCTCGTCCGCGAGGTCTTCCGCCGCGATCCGCTCCCGCATGGCGAGCGGATGCGCCGCGGGCAGAGCGATGTCGAGCGGCTCGGTCAGCAGCGGCGTCGCCACCACGCGGTCCGCGGGCCAGGGTGCGTCGTGCGAGAGCCGGTGCGCGATCACGAGGTCGTGGTCGGCGGTGAGCCCCGGAAAATCGCTGTGGGCCACGTCGGCATCCGCGAGACGGAGGGGAGGGGTGCCGTCGAGCTCGCGCAGCAGCGGGCCGAACAGCGCGAGCCCCGCACTGTGGAACGCCGACACCCGCACCGGGCGGTCGTCGCTGTCGAGGAACGCCCCGACGGCTTCCCGTGCCGCGGTCAGCGCCTCGTCGACACGCGTACCCGCCGCCGCGAGCGCCTCGCCCGCCGCGGTCAGCGTCAGCACCCGCCCGCGCCGCACGGTGAGCGGCACGGGGACACGGGCCTGCAGGTGCGCGAGCTGCTGCGACACCGCGGAGGGCGAGATGTGCAGGGCCGCGGCGACGGCGGCGACGCTCCCGCGGTCGCCGAGCTCTCGCAGCAGGCGGAGGTGCGCGGCATCCATAAGTCCGAACTTACGGGATGCTGAAGCGATCGGTCATTGCTCTTCCGCGTCGAGGCGGCGACGGTGGACGTATGACCCGCCGCCCACCCGAGATCGTCGTCGACGTGCTCCTCATCGCCGTGGCGGCGGTGTGGGGCGCGAGCTTCCTCTCCGCGAAGGAGCTGACCGGCGAGGTGGGCGTCGCCCCCGCCGTGGCTCTGCGCTTCCTCGTCGCCGCGTCCGCCCTCGGGGTGATCTGCCTGATCCGGAGGGAACGGATGCCACGCGGCCGAGGCCTCGCGATCGCCGCGCTCCTCGGCTGTTCGCAGGCGGCGGTGATCGGGCTGGAGACCTGGGGCGTGCACCTGACGTCGGCGACGAACGCGGGGCTGCTGATCAGCCTCGCCCTCGTCTTCACCCCGGTGCTGGAGAGCGTCGCCTCGCGCTCGTGGTTGCCACGGTCGTACTTCGTGGCCGCGGTCGCGGCCGTCGTCGGGGTCGCGCTCCTGGTGTCGGGCGGCGGCTTCCGCCTGCCGACTGCGGGTGACGCCCTGGTCATCGCGGCCGCGGTCGTGCGCGCGGTGCACGTGACCGCGAGCGGTCACCTCACGCGCGGGCGCCGCGACAGCACCCTGGCGGTCGTGTGCGTGCAGCTCGTCGTGTGCGCGCTGACGTCGACGGCGGTGGCCGGTGCCGACCTCCCCCTCGCGGTCGGTCGGCTCACGGCATCCGGGTGGCTCGACGTCCTGTTCCTCGGCCTGATGTGTTCGGTGTTCGCGTTCGTCGTGCAGTTGTGGGCGGTGCGGAGGACCTCCGCGACGCGCGCGAGCATCCTCATGGGCACCGAGCCCGTCTGGGCTCTCGCCGTCGGCGTGGTGATCGGCGGCGAGGCGCTGGGTCTGCCCGGTCTGGCCGGGGGAGCGCTCATCATCGCGGCGTCGTACGCGGGTCAGGCGATCGAGCGCCGCCACCGGCGCGCGCTCGCCGCGCGTGCGACGAGCGGTGAGCCCGTCCTCGCGGTCGCGCCCCCGCCGTAGGCTGGAAGCATGCACGGCGAGTACAAGGTCCCCGGGGGAAAGCTGGTCGTCGTCGACCTCGAGGAGCGCGAGGGGCGGATCCACGGGTTCCACCTCGCGGGAGACTTCTTCCTCGAGCCCGACGACGCCCTCGACGACATCGACGCGGCCGTCAACGGTCTGCCCGTCGAATCCGACGTCCCCACGATCGCGGCGGCCATCCGCGCGGCCCTCCCCGAGGGGGCGCAGCTGCTCGGCTTCACGCCCGAGTCGGTCGCGACCGCCATCCGCCGCGCGCTCGTCACGGCTCCCGGCTGGGCCGACTTCGAGTGGGAGGTCGTCCACGACCGCCCCGTCTCTCCCCGCATGAACCTCGCCCTCGACGAGGTGCTCACCACCCGTGTCGGGGCGGGCCTGCGCAAGCCCACCCTGCGGCTGTGGGAGTGGAACGAGAACGCCGTCGTGATCGGCTCGTTCCAGTCGTTCCGCAACGAGGTCGACCCCGAGGGCGCCCAGAAGCACGGCTTCGACGTCGTGCGTCGCATCTCGGGCGGAGGCGCGATGCTCATGGCCGCGAACTCGATCGTGACCTACTCGCTGTACGTCCCGGCATCCCTCGTCGCCGGCATGACCTTCGCCGACTCGTACGCGTTCCTCGACGACTGGGTGCTGCAGGCGCTGCGCTCGCTCGGCATCGACGCGGTGTACCAGCCGCTCAACGACATCGCCGGTCCCCACGGCAAGATCGGCGGGGCCGCCCAGAAGCGCCTCGCCAACGGCGGGGTGCTCCACCACGCGACCCTCAGCTACGACATGGACGGCCAGGTGCTCACCGAGGTGCTGCGCATCGGCCGCGAGAAGCTCAGCGACAAGGGCACCGTCTCGGCGGCCAAGCGCGTCGACCCGCTCCGTAGCCAGACGGGGCTGCCGCGCGATCAGGTCATCGACCGCTTCATCCAGACGTTCACGACCCTGTACGGCGCGACCGAGGGGCACATCTCCGACGAGGAGTACGCCGAGGCCGAGGCGCTCGTCGAGACGAAGTTCGCCACCGACGCGTGGCTGCAGCGCGTCCCGTGAGCGCCGAGGTCGTCCAAGACGCCCCCGAACCCGGCCGCGTCGAGATCCACCACGCCGACAATCTCACCGTCACTCCGGCTTACGCCGACGGCTCCTTCGCGCTCGTCTACCTCGACCCGCCGTTCAACACCGGCCGCACGCGCTCGAAGGCGGTCGAGTCGGCGACGTGGACGCCGGCTGCTGATGACGCGGAAGGCGCCTCGACCCCGGATGCCTCCTCGCCCGATGCTCCGCCTGAGGACGTGGCATCCGATCCCAACATGCTGACGTTCCCCGAGGAGGAGCCGCCCCCGCCGCCCGTCGTGCAGCGCGGCTTCCACGGACGCGAGTACGCGCGCCTGCGCGGTGACCTGCGCACGTACGACGACCGCTTCGACGACTACTGGGGCTTCCTCGAGCCGCGGCTCATCGAGGCGTGGCGCCTCCTCGCCGACGACGGCACGCTCTACCTCCACCTCGACTACCGCGAGGTGCACTACGCCAAGGTCATGTGCGACGCGCTCTTCGGGCGCGACAAGTTCCTCAACGAGCTCATCTGGGCCTACGACTACGGCGCGAAGACCAAGCGCCGCTGGCCCACGAAGCACGAGACGATCCTCGTGTATGTGAAGAACCCCGCGACCTACTTCTTCGATTCGGATGCCGTCGACCGCGAGCCGTACATGGCCCCGGGCCTCGTGACCGCCGAGAAGGCCGCGCGCGGCAAGATGCCCACCGACGTCTGGTGGCACACGATCGTGCCGACCACGGGCCGCGAGAAGACCGGCTACCCGACGCAGAAGCCCGAGGGCGTGCTGCGGCGCATGGTGCAGGCCTCGAGTCGCCCCGGCGACCGCGTGCTCGACATGTTCGCCGGCAGCGGCACGCTCGGCGCCGTCGCCGCCCCCCTCGGCAGGGACTCGGTGCTGATCGACGACAACGCGGACGCGGTGGCCGTGATGCGTAAGCGTTTGGAGCCGTTCGCGGGCTGACGCCTCGCCGCTCGCGTCTCGCTCGGAGAGTCAGCGATTCGCGCAACCTCCGTTGAGGGGGCTATCGCGGGGCGGAGGTTGTGCGCATCGCGGAGGTTATGTGCGCCTTGGGCGCCCGTGCGCCGTCGCCCCGCCGCCGCCGCCGCCGCGCGTCGCGCCGCCGCGCGGTCCGCCGGCGCCCGATGTCGGTCGCCGCGCCGTAGGTGAGCGCAGTGGAACGTTCGGAATCTTCGTCCCCCAGGGCTGGCGCTTCGACCTCGTCGGCATCGATCCGAGCGAGCACTGGCGCGTCATGAACGCGCTCGCCCAGAGCGCCGACGACGGCCCCTGGACCTCGCTGTGGGTCTACGACCACTTCCACACCACCCCCGTCCCGAGCGCCGAGGCCACCCACGAGGCGTGGACGCTCATGGCCGCCTTCGCCGCCGCGACCGACCGCGTCCGTCTCGGCCAGATGTGCACGTGCATGGGGTACCGCAACCCCGCCTACCTCGCGAAGGTCGCGGCCACCGTCGACGCCATCTCGGGCGGGCGCGCCGAGATGGGCATCGGCGGCGGCTGGTACGAGCACGAGTGGCGCGCCTACGGCTACGGCTTCCCGCCCATCGCCGAGCGCCTCGGGCGCCTGCGCGAGGGCGTCGAGATCATGCACCAGGCCTGGACCACGGGTGAGGCGACGCTGTCGGGGAAGTACTACGAGGTCGACGGCGCGATCGTGCAGCCGAAGCCGCTGCAAGACGGCGGCATCCCGCTGTGGATCGCCGGCGGCGGCGAGAAGGTGACGCTGAAGATCGCCGCGAAGTGCGCCTCGTACACGAACTTCGGCGGCTCGATCGAGGAGTTCGAGCACAAGACCGCGGTCCTGCGCGGGCACTGCGAGGCGCTCGGACGCGACGTGAGCGAGATCACGCAGTCGACGAACTTCAACACGATCGTCGCCGAGACCGAGTCCGAGGCCGAGGAGCGTCTCGCCGCGGTCGTGGCCCGGCTCCGACCGCACGTGGGCGACGAGCGAGCGGATGCCATCGAAGCCGACTACCGCTCCTCCGACGGCTTCGGCACCCCCGAGCAGATCGTCGAGCGCCTGCGCGAGCGTGCGGCGCACGGTCTCGGCTACGCGATCCACTACTTCCCCGAAGCCGCGTACGACACCTCCGGCATCTCCCTCTTCGAGCGCGAGGTGATCCCACACCTCTGATCGTTCCTTCGGCGGCGGTGCCGGGCTCGCGGGAGGCCCCGCGCCCGCCGGCGTCGCGGAATCGGGTCAACGCATCGGAATCGGAACGCCGCCGCGGTGGCATCCGATTCCGATGCACCTGTCCGATTCCGCTGCGTCTTCCTCTCCGCCATGCGCTCGGGCGCTGTCCCGCGCCGAGGTCACACCAGCGGCGCCACCTCGGCGTACGCGTCGCTCTCGACGGAAGGGACGGATGCCGGAGCGTCGAACACCCGCGCACGTCGACCCGTGGCGTCCCACGTCGGCCAGCCGGGGTCGCCGTCGCGCACGAACGCGACCGCCGCGCCGTGCAGCTGCGCGGCCAGGTCGTGAGGGGGAGCATCACCGGCGATCGCGGTGACCCCGTCGGCGTCGAGGTGATCGAACCAGAACGGCACGTCGAGGCAGTGGCACGCGTCGCCGAACACCGGGGAGGGCCACGCGAAGCGGTAGACCCAGGTCGCCGGCGTCGAGCCGTTCATGCCGTCCCCTTCCCAGGACGGTGTCGCTCCCGCCGATCCGGCGTCCATCCGCGCCCGCGCCACCCGCAGCACCATCGTTCGGATCACCCGGTCGGTGGCGTACCCGCCGAGCACCGCCGCGGTCCCCCGCCGCCAGGTTCGCTCGAGGTAGGCGCGCCGCCGCGACCGCCCGAGTCCCAGCACGGCCAGCGCCAGCGATACGGGCACGAACCGCAGCACGGCGCGGTAGCGCGCCGTCAACATCGTGAACTCGTCGTCGGTCGAACCGATGACCAGGGGCACGCTCGGCTCCTCACCGAGGACTTCGAGCGGATGCCGCGGCAGAACGTCCCCGTCGATCACCGGCCCGAGCGGCAGACCGTCGTCGAGCAGCGCCGTGAGCGACGCGAGAGCGCGCCCGCGCGGAGGCTTCCCCGCGGCTTTCTGCAGCTCGATCAGCCGTTCTTCCGGCACGGACGCGAATCCCGCGCGATCCGCGGCGACCCCCGCCAGCGATGCCAGGCGCGCGGCGAAGCCCCGCGCCGCATCGACGGCGACGGCCCCGATCGCCGGCGAGATCGCCATCGCACCGCGGAAGAGTCCGGATGCCGCCGGGCTCGCCATCAGCGCGAGCACCGACCCGCCGCCCGCCGACTGCCCCGCCACGGTCACGCGCGCCGGGTCGCCGCCGAACGCGCCGATCTCGTCGCGCACCCACTCGAGCGCGGCGATCTGATCCCGCAGACCACGGTTCGAGGGCGCTCCCTCGATCAGTCCGAACCCGTCGAAGCCGATCCGGTACGAGATCACGACCGTGATCACCCCGTCGCGCGCGAACGCGTCGCCGTCGTACCACCGGCTCGCGGGCGACCCCGAGGTGTAGCCCCCGCCGTGGATCCACACGAGCACCGGGAGGGTGGCATCCGGATCTCGGTCTGCGGGGGTGAAGACGTTGACGTTCAGGGTCGCGTCGCCCGGCACGCTCGGCTCGGGGATGAGCGTGATGCCCGCGTCACCACGCTGCGCGGTCGGCCCGTACGCGGTCGCGTCGCGCTCGCCCTCCCAGGGCTCGACGGGCACCGGCGCGGCGAAGCGCAACGGCCCGACCGGGGGCTGGGCGAAGGGGATGCCGAGGAAGACGGCGGTCGAGCCCCGGCGGAACCCGCGTAGGCGTCCCCTCGAGGTGGTGGCGAGCACGGCGGCATCCATGTCCCCATCCTGCCCGTGCGGGCTCACCCCTGAGCGCCGTCCCACCACCGCAGGACGCGGAGCGCGAAGAACGTCAGCCACCGCGAGGGTTCGCCCGCGTCCACGTCGACCGGGAACCACACCGCCCCGTCGAGGGGGTACGCCTGGTGCCAGGTGCCGTCGGCATCGCGCGAGGCCCGCACGCGCTCGACGGCATCGGCGAGACGCGGATCGGGCGCGGTGCCGTCGAACTGCGCCGCCGCCCGAAAGTGGTCAAGGGCGCGCAGCGCGCTGTAGCGGTGGCGGAACGGGTAGCCCAGGTGATGCGCCCACACGTGCCGCTCGCCGGTCGACAGCCGGTAGAGCAGCTGGCGCTCGAGCAGGTACTCCTCTGCGCCCTTGCGCGCCGCGTGCAGTTCCGGCGTCCCGCCGGTGCGCCACTCGTCGTCGAGGATCCCGATCACCGAGTTGATCGTCGAATGGAACGACGACTTCGTCGCCCCCTCCACCCACGCGCAGTTCCATCCGCCGTCGTTCAGCTGATGCTCGACGAACCAGTTCCGGATGCCGCTGACATCCGCCCCGAGCCACGCCCCGCTCGCGAGGGTGAAGGCGTTGATGCAGGCGTCGACCTCGCCGCCCCAGAAGGGCAGGTCGTCGTACTCCCAGCGGGCGTTGCGCTCGAGGAGTCCGGCGGTGTCGGGGCGGAGGGCGTCGGCATCCACTCCCCATTCGCGCAGACTCATCAGCGACCAGGACGTCGCCGTCCACGGCTGCGGGTCCCCCCACTCGAACCCGGCGGGGAAGTGCGCGCCGCCGGCCCAGAGCCCGTCCTCACCTTGCGCGGCGAGGAGCTGCGCGCCGAACCCCTCGTGCGCCACCCGGGCGCGGGTCGCCTGCCACTGGTCCTCGGGGGCGTCGAGGAGGTCGCGCTCGACCTTCCACCGCAGGCTCGGATCGCTGTCGGTCAGCCATGCCAGGACGTCATCGTCGGTCATTCGGGCAGGTTACGCCCGTCCGGCGGGCGTCGCCAGGTCGGCGTCCTCGGGCGCGCGCCCCCTCGCGATAAACGCTGATCCTCGCGAAACACGCGGTGCGGCAGCGTGTCTCGGGAGGAACGGCGTTTATCGGGCGTGCCCGGTGGCCGGTGCCCGGTGCCACCGCGCGCCGTGCCTCGTGCCACCGTGCCACCGCCGCGCGCCGCGCCACCCTCGCGATAAACGCCGATCCTGGCGAAACACGCGGTGCGGCACCGTGTCTCGCCAGGATCAGCGTTTATCGAGCACATGGGCGGCCGCGGCGCGCCCCCGCCCACGGCGTCACACGCCGCCCAGCACCCCACCACCGCCGACGGCGTCACGCGTCGCGGCGCGCGCCCTCCGACGGTGTCACCGTGAAGATGTTCGGCGCACGGAAGCCGGATGCCGCGAACGCGGCGTTCACGGCCTCGGTCGCCGCCGGGATCAGCCCGGTCGGGATCAGCGCGATCGCCGCCCCGCCGAAGCCGCCGCCGGTCATGCGGGCACCGAGGGCTCCCGCGGCGAGCGTCGTCTCGACGGCGAGGTCGAGCTCGGGCACCGAGATCTCGAAGTCGTCGCGCATCGACGCGTGCGACGCCGTCAGAAGGTCGCCGATGGCCGTGGGGCCTTCGGCGTCGAGGGCGGCGACCGTGTCGAGCACGCGCTGGTTCTCGGTCACGATGTGGCGGACGCGGCGGAAGGTCACGTCGTCGAGGATCTCCTCGGCACGCGGCAGGTCGTCGATGGTGAGGTCGCGCAGGGCGGCGACGCCGAACGCCTCCGCGCCCTTCTCGCACGAGGCGCGGCGCTCGCGGTACCCGCCCGAGGAGTGCGCGTGCTCGACGAGCGTGTCGGTGACGAGGATCGACAGCCCGGCGTCGGCGAAGCCGAGCGCCACGGGGCGGGTCTCGAGGGTGCGGCAGTCGAGGAACGTCGCCGCGTCGGCCACGCCGAGCATCGAGGCCATCTGGTCCATGATCCCGGTGGGGGCGCCGACGGCGTCGTTCTCGGCGATCCGACCGACGCGGGCGAGGGCGATCTTGTCGAGGCCCGCGTTCCACACGTCGTTGAGGGCGGATGCCACGGCCCCCTCGATCGCGGCGGACGACGAGAGGCCGGCACCCACCGGCACCTCCGAGGCCAGGGCGATGTCGACGCCGCGGGGCGCGGCATCCGGAGCCTCGTGAAGAAGCGCCCACGCCACCCCGAGGGGATACCCCGCCCAGCCGAGGCCGCCGGCGGCGATGCGCGCGTCGAGCTCGGCCAGCGGAACCTCGACCGCGTCGTCGGCGAATGTCGACCGAACGCGGATCACGTCGTCGTCGCGCAGGGCGACGGCGGCGGCGGTGCGCTGGGCGATCGCGAAGGGGAAGACGAAGCCCTCGTTGTAGTCGGTGTGCTCGCCGATGAGGTTGGCGCGACCGGGCGCCGACCACACCCCCACGGGGGGACGGGCGAGAAGGGTGCGGGCGTCGTCGACGGCGGTCATGCCGTCACCTCCGGAACGGTGTCGAGGGCGGCGCGCAGGCGCTCGGCCTGCGACTCGGGGGTCACGTCGCCGATCCAGGCGCCCATGGCGGCCTCGGATCCGGCGAGGTACTTCAGCTTGTCGGCCGCGCGACGCGGCGAGGTGATCTGCAGGTTGAGGCGCACGGCATCTCGTCCCCGTCCGACCGGCGCCTGGTGCCACGCGGCGATGTAGGGGGTCGGGGTGTCGTACAGCGCGTCGATGCCGCGCAGCAGCCGCAGGTAGAACGGGGCGAGCTCGTCGCGCTCGGCGTCGGTCGTCTCGGCGAGGTCGGCGACGTGGCGGTGCGGCAGTACGTGGACCTCGATGGGCCAGCGGGCGGCGAACGGCACGAACGCGGTCCAGTGCTCGCCGCGCAGCACGACGCGGGGGCCGGCGGATTCGAACTCGAGGATGCGCTCGAACAGGTCGTTCGAGGTGCGCGAGATGGTGTCGAGCAGGCGGTGCGTGCGCGGGGTGACGTACGGGTAGGCGTAGATCTGCCCGTGGGGGTGGGGGAGGGTCACCCCGATCTGCTCGCCGCGGTTCTCGAACGGGAAGACCTGACGGATGCCGGGCAGAGCAGACAGGGCCGCGGTCCGGTCGGCCCACGCTTCGATGACGGTGCGGGCACGGGTGCGCGAGAGCGAGCCGAACGACCCCTCGTGCGCGGGACTGAAGCACACGACCTCGCAGCGCCCGACCGACGTGCGCGTGCGGCCGAGGCCGAGGTGCTCGAGGTCGTCGTCGCCGCGGGGCGGGTCGACGGCCGCCGGGGCGTCGCCGATCGCGGTGTCGAGGGCCGGGCCGAAGGACGGCGACTTGTTCTCGAACACCGCGACGTCGTACAGCGACGGGATCTCCGACGGGTTGGTCGGCGTCTGCGGCGACAGCGGATCGAGGTGCGCGGGCGGGAGGAACGCGCGGTTCTGGCGATTGGATGCCACGGTGATCCAGTCACCGGTCAGCACGTCCTGTCGCATCGTCGCCGTCGTCGGCCGCGGGTCGAGGGTGCGGGCGTCGACCGCGCGCTCGGCGCCGAGCGTCGTGTCGGGGTCGTCGAAGTAGATGAGCTCGCGTCCGTCGGCCAGGTGGGTGGGCCGCTTGACGACGCCGGCGCCCAGGGGCACCGCGGTGAGGCTGTCCGTGTTCACGATAACACGCTACATCTGGCCCGTGCTATCGTCAACATGGAGGGGGCGTGATGCGCGTATCCATGGCCGACGTGGCCGAGCGGGCCGGAGTCTCGGCGCAGACCGTGTCGCGGGTGGCCAACGGCAGCCCCCGCGTCGACCCCGCCACCCGGGCTCGCGTCGAGAAGGCCATGGCCGACCTCGGGTATCGGATGCATCGCGCCGCGCGCGCCCTGCGCACGGGACAGACCTCGACGATCGGTCTGGTCGTGTCGACGCTCGCCTCCGTCGGCAACTCCCGCATGCTGCAGGCGATCTCCGAGGCGGCCGCCGCGCGCGATTACGCCCTCGCCGTCGTCACGGTGGGGGAGCGCGGCATCCGCGAGGCTTTCGCCCGCTTGCGCTCGCAGGGCGTCGACGGGGCCGTCGTGCTGAACGAGGCGACCGAGCTCGCGCGCGACGCGCAGCCGCCCGCCGACCTGCACCTCGTCGTGGTCGACTCCCCGGCCGACCCGCGCTTCTCGATCGTGCAGACCGATCACGCCGCCGGCGCGCGCGCCGCGACCACGCACCTCCTCGCCCTGGGGTGCGGCACGGTGCACCATCTCGCGGGTCCCGCGGGCTCCTTCGCGGCGGTGGAGCGCGAGCGCGGCTGGCGCGCGGCGCTGGCCGACGCCGGGGTCGCCGCCCCGGAACCCGTTCGCGGCGACTGGACCTCGGCATCCGGATACCGTGCCGCCCGAGCGTTGGTCGGGGCCTCGGCCGTGTTCGTGGCCAACGACCAGATGGCGCTCGGCGCCCTGCGCGCGTTCGCCGACGCCGGGCGGCGCGTCCCCGACGACGTCGCCGTGGTGGGCTTCGACGACATCGTGGATGCCGCCGAGTACCGGCCCCCGCTCACCACGGTTCGGCAGGACTTCGACGCCCTCGGCCGCCGAGCCGTCGCCGCGCTGATCGCCGCGATCGAGGGCGGCGACGCCGTCGCCGAGACGGTGCCGGCCGCGCTGGTCGTGCGCGCGAGCAGCGCCGCGATCTGACCGGCGCCCCCGAAGCCTGGCGCAGACGTCCGGGGCGGAGTTCTCGGTTCGGGGCGTGAAAGCCCCCGCCCCAAACGGAAGAACGCGCCCCAACCGGGGTGGTCCGAGCGGGCCCGCCCACCGCAGCCCCGCCCCCAGATGAAAGAACGCGCCCCGAACCGGGGTGGTCCGAGCCGGCCCGCCCCCGCAGCCCCGATGGCATCCGGAGACGGAAAACGCCCGCGGATGCCGGAGCATCCGCGGGCGCCTCCCCGGGGGGAACTGTTACTTCTTCACCGGGATCGACTGCGACTCGAGGGCGGTGATCGTGGCATCCTGACCCTTCTGGAGGGCGTCGGCGAGGGTGCCGCTCCCGCTGACCGCCGCCTTGAAGCCGTCGGAGACGTCGGCGTAGGTCTTGGTCATCGTCGGTCCCCAGACGAAGTCGGGGGTGACCTCGGTGGCTGCCTTGGCGAAGACGTCGTAGATCTTCTGGCCGCCGTAGAAGTCGACGCCCTTCGCGAGCGAGGGGAGCTTGAGGCCCTCGGTGGTGGCGGGGTAGATGTTCGCCTCTTCGTTCAGCGCGGTGAGCGCCTCGGTCGAGGTGTTCAGCCACAGCGCGAACTTCGTCGCCTCGTAGGGGTGCTTGCTGCCCTTGAGGACGGCGATCGACGAACCGCCCCAGTTGCCCGAGACCGCGTCTCCGGCCTTCCACTGCGGAAGGTCCGCGACCGACCAGTTACCGGCCGTGTCGGGAGCACCGCTCGAGATGGAGTTCGCGCCCCACACGGCGGAGTTCCAGGTCCACACCTGGCTGGAGTTGTAGGCGTTGTTCCACTCGTCGGTCCACGCCGGGTAGGTCGAGACGAGGTCCTGATCGATGAGCGACTGCCAGTAGTCGGCGACCTTCTTCGACGCCGGGTCGGTCAGCGAGACCGTCCAGCCGTCGGCGTCGTTGCCGAACCACTGCCCGCCCGCCTGCCACACGAAGCCGGCGAACTGGTTGATGTCGGACTGCGAGAAGTTGGTGATGTAGCCGCCGAGCGCGCGGATCTTCTTCGCGGCCTCGGTGTACTCGTCCCAGGTGGTGGGAACGGGGATGTTGTTCTTCTCGAACAGGTCGGAGCGGTAGAACAGGCCCATCGGGCCGATGTCCTGGGGGATGCCGTAGACGCCGCCCTCGCCGCCGAGCGCGACCTGGTTCCACGCCCAGCCGACGAACTGGTCCTTCGCGGCGACCACGTCGGAGCAGCCCGCGATGTTCTCCACGCCGTCCTGGACGAGGAAGTTCGGCAGGGCGTCGTACTCGATCTGGCCGAGGTCAGGAGCGTTGCCCGCGGCGATCTGGTTGAAGAAGTTCTGGTACGTGCCGTTGTTGCCGTTGGGGCCCGTCTGCACCTTGACCTGGATGTCCGGGTTCTCGGTGTTCCACATGTCGACGACCTTCTCGATCCCCGGGATCCACGAGGTGAACTCGAGGGTGACGGGGCCGTCGGAGGGTGCGCAATCGGCCGCGGCTGCGGCGCCGTCGCCACTGCTGCTTCCTCCGCCGGCGCAACCGGCGAGCAGGAGCGCCGACAGGGCGACTCCCGCCGTCGCTGTGAAGAGCTTGTGCTTCATGTGAGTGCCTTTCTCTGGGTACCCGGACGGGCCTTTCCGCCCGGGATCGGGGCGACCGGAGTCGCCGGAGGGATCACTTCAGGGCGCCGGTCCCGAGACCGTTGCGCCAGAAGCGCTGAAGGAGCAGGAAGATGACGATGAGGGGGATGACCGACAGCAGGGCGCCGATCAGCACGAGACCGCGCAGCTCCGGGATCTGGTTGAGCTGGTTGTTCCAGCCGTAGAGACCGAAGACCACGGGGAAGAGCTCTTCGCTGCGCAGCATGATCAGCGGCAGGAAGAAGTTGTTCCAGATCGCGACGAACTGGAAGAGGAACATCGTCACCAGCGCCGGGCTCATCAGGCGCAGGCTCACGGTGAAGAACGTGCGGATCTCGCCCGCCCCGTCGAGTCGGCTCGCTTCGAGCAACTCATCGGGGACGGAGGATGCCGCGAAGATGCGCGCGAGGTAGACCCCGAACGGGCTGACCAGCGAGGGCAGGAACACCGCCCAGAACGTGTTCGTCAGCTGCACCTGGCTGAAGATGAGGAACAGCGGAAGGGCCAGCGCGGTCGCCGGGACGAGCACACCGCCGAGGACGACGTCGAAGATGAGCTCGCGTCCCGGGAAGCGGTACTTCGCCAGCGCGTAGCCGGCCATCGCCGCGAGCAGCGTCGCCACCGCTCCGCCGAGCCCGGCGTACAGCAGCGAGTTGCCGAGCCAGCGGAGGAAGATGCCGTCGCGGTAGGCGAACAGGTCGCCGATGTTCGAGAACAGGCGCATGTCGGCGAACCACAGCGGGTTCGTCGTGAGGATGTCGCCGGTGCTCTTGCTCGAGGCCACCAGCAGCCACCACAGCGGCAGCAGGAAGTAGACCGTGAACACGGCCATGACGAGCATCGCCGAGGTGCGCGAGACGAGCGGCTCCCGGATCGCGCGCGAGCGGGAGGCGCCCGGACGCGAGGCTCCCGGGCGGGGCGCGCCGGAGCGGGCTGCCCCGGAACGGTCGGCGCGGGGGCGAGGGGTGGTGACGGCGCTCATGCGTTGCCCTTCTTCTGCATCCACTTCATGAACCCGAACGACAGGACGAAGGTCGTCACGGCCAGCACGACCGAGAACGCCGCGGCGAGGTTCGCGTTGGGGATGGATGCCGTCGCGTAGACGGTCATGTTCGGGGTGAAGGTGCTGGTGACCGCCGAGCTGAACGAGCGGAACACCTGCGGCTCGGCGAGCAGCTGCAGCGTGCCGATGATCGAGAAGATCGCGGTCATGACGATCGCGGGACGCACGAGCGGAATCTTGATCGACCACGCGATGCGGAACTGCCCGGCCCCGTCGAGGCGGGCCGCCTCGTAGATCTCGCTGGGGATCGACAGCAGCGACGAGTAGATGATCAGCATGTTGTAGCCGACGTAGACCCAGGTCACGACGTTCGCGATCGACCACAGCACGAGGTCGGCGCCCAGGAAGTCGACGTTCTTCGTCAGAGCGGTGAAGGGCGACAGGTTCGGCGAGAACAGCGAGCCCCACATGATCGCGGCGATCACGCCCGGGACGGCGTAGGGCACGAAGAAGGCGAGGCGGAAGAAGCGCTTGCCCTTGAGCAGGGGCGAGTCCAGCAGCAGCGCGAAGACGAGGGCGAGCCCGAGCATGACCGGCACCTGGACGACGCCGAAGGTGAGCATGCGCAGCATCGAGGTCCAGAACGCCTCGTCCTGGAAGACCAGCGCGTACTGCGCGAGCCCGCCGAAGACGAGTTCGGCCTTGCCGAAGGTGCCCTCGCGACGGACGACGAGGAGCGACTGCCCGATCGCGAAGATGATCGGCAGCACGTAGAACAGCAGGAACAGGACCGCGAACGGCGCGAGCAGCGCCGCGATCGCGCCCTTGAACGGCACGCGCGGGCGCCGCGGGTGCGGAACGCTCGGTCGTTCCGCGCGCGCCGGGGCGGGGACGGTGGTGGTCACGAGGCCTCCTCGATGATGCGGACGGCACCGCCGGCCACGCGGACGGGGCCGGCGATGGCCTCGCCGCTGATCGCATCGCGGCCGCGCGCGGCGATCTCGACGGTGTCGGTGGTGTGGTTGATGACGAACAGGAACGCCCGGTCCGCGCTGACGCGCCGGATGACGTCGACGCCGAGCGGAACGGGAGTGGTCGGGATGCCGGCATCCTGTGCCGCGCGGGAGAGCAGGGCGCGGTAGTCGGCGGCGGAGGGCAGGGTCGCGAGGTACCACGCGCTGCCCTCGCCGACCGCGCGGCGGGTGCGGGCGGGAAGGCCCGCCGCCGGTCCGTCGAGGAAGCGGGCGTCGACCTCGGCGTCGGTGACGCGCAGGCGTTCGGCCCACACCGAGGCGGTGCCGCCGTCGTCGAGAGTGACCGTCTGACCGGGACCGAGGGGGGCGAACTCCTCCGAGACGATCCCGAGCAGGTCGCGGAAAGCGCCGGGGTACCCGCCGAGACGCACCCGGTCGTCCTCGTCCACGATGCCGCTCGCGAAGGTGATGACGGCCGTGCCGCCGTCCTCGACGAAGCGGGCGATGCGGGCGGCGTCCTCGTCGCGCACGAGGTGCAGCGCGGGGACCACCACCAGGCGGTACCCGGTCAGCTCATCGTGCGCGGAGACGACGTCGACGCTCACGCCCGAGCCGGTCAGCGCCGCGTGCGCGGCGTGCACCTGGTCGAGGTAGCGCACGTCCTCACTGGGGCGTCCCTCGTTTTCGAGCGACCACCAGCTCTCCCAGTCGAACAGCAGCGCGGCGTCGGAGTGCACCTGAGAGCCGGCGACCGGCTGGAGCCGCCGGAGGGTCTCGCCCACCTCGAGCACGGTGCGCCACTGCGCGGTGTCGGTGCCGGCGTGGGGCAGCAGGGCGGAGTGGAACTTCTCGGCCCCCTGTGCCGAGGCCCGCCACTGGAAGAAGCAGATGCCGTCGGCACCGCGGGCGACGTGCGAGACGACGTTGCGGAGCAGCTCGCCCTCGCCCTTGGCGAGGTTGTGCGGCTGCCAGTTCACCGCACCGGTCGAGGTCTCCATGAGCAGCCACGGGGTACCGCCCGCGAGGCCGCGGGTCAGATCCGCGGCGAACGACAGCTCCGCGGTGGGGTCGGCGAGCCGACGGTCGAGGTAGTGGTCGTTCGCGATGACGTCCATCTCGCCCGCCCACGACCAGTAGTCGAGGGTGCGGATGTGGGCGGTCACCATGAAGTTCGTCGTGACGGGGGCGGTGCTGTGCCGGCGGATGGCCTCGGCCTCCGCGCGGTACAGCTCGAGCTGCTGGTCGGAGGAGAAGCGCTGGAAGTCGAGCAGCTGCGCGGGGTTCCGCAGCGACAGCGCGGTCATCGGGGGGAGGATCTCGTCCCAGGCGCCGTACCGCTGGCTCCAGAACGACGTGCCCCACGCGGTGTTGAGCGCGGCGATCGACCCGTAGCGTGCTTCGAGCCATCCCCGGAAGGCCGCGGCGCTGGCGTCGCAGTAGCAGAGGGAGTTGTGGCATCCGAGCTCGTTCGAGACGTGCCACATGGCAAGGGCGGGGTGGTCGGCGTAGCGTTCGACGACCCGGCGGCTGACCTCGGCCGCGTAGGCGCGGAACACGGGCGAGCTCGGGCAGTACGCCTGGCGACCGCCCGGGAAGCGGCGCGTGCCGTCTTCGGCGACGGGCAGGATCTCCGGATGCCGCGTGGTCACCCAGGGAGCGGGGGAGGCCGTGGCCGTGCCGAGGTTCACGCGGATGCCGTGCGCGTGGGCGAGGTCCATGACCTCGTCGAGCTCGTCGAAGGACCACACGCCCGGCGCCGGGTTGATCCACGACCAGCCGAAGATGTTGACCGCGACGAGCGAGACGCCGGCCTGCCGCATGAGGCGCATGTCCTCGTCCCAGACGGCGCGGTCCCACTGCTCGGGGTTGTAGTCGCACCCGAAGACGAGGCCGTCGCGGGTCAGCGGCTCCAGAGGGGAGCCCTGACGGGTCTCGGGGGCCAGGCGGTCGACGGCGAGCATCCGGGGCGCGCTCCTTTGCGGGGTTGTGTGAACGTGCACACACGAGGCCGACGGAAATGCGGTCTGTAAATGTGTGAACGTGCACATAGTGGCATCCCGGACCCGCCGCGTCAACTCGGACCGCCCGATAGGCTTGCGCTCATGACGCCTCCTCCGCCTGGGCGCCGGCGCAGCACGGTGCACGATGTGGCCAAGGTCGCGGGGGTGTCGCGCGGAACCGTGAGCCGTGTGCTCAACGGCGGCTACGTCTCCGAACAGGCCCGCGAGGCGATCCAGACCGCGATCCGCGAGGTGGGTTACGTGCCCAACACGGCGGCGCGCAACCTCGTCCGCCAGCGCACCCAGGCGGTCGGCTTCATCGTGCACGAACCGCACTCGCTGTTCCTCGAGGATCCCAACATCGGCGGGATCATGCTCGGGGCGAACACCGCGCTGTCCAACGCCGACTACCAGATGGTGTGCGTGGTCGTCGACACCGAGCGCGACACCGACCGGGTGGCCCGCTACCTCAGCGGCGGCTTCGTCGACGGCGCCGTGATCGTCTCGGCCCGCCATCACGATCCGATCACCGACGTGGTCGAGCGCCTCGGACTCCCCGTCGCCTACGTCGGTCACCCGCCCGGCATCAATCGCCCCTGGGTCGGCATCGACAATCACGGCGCGGCGCGCGCCCTCACGCAGCGCCTGCGCGAGACTGGTCGCCGCCGTATCGGCATGATCGCCGCCGCCCTCGACCGCGACTCGGGCAGCGACCGCCTCGCCGGCTTCCGCGACGCCCTCGGTGACGATTTCGACGAGAACCTGGTGGAGTCGGTTCCGCTCTACGCCTACGCCGACGGCGAGGCCGGGATGCGTCGCCTTCTCGAGCGAGCGCCCAACATCGACGCCGTCTTCGGAGCATCGGATGCCGTCGCAGCCGGCGCTCTGCAGGCTCTGCGCGCGGCCGGACGGCGTGTGCCCGACGACGTCGGCGTCGTCGGCTTCGACGACAGCGCATGGGCCTCGCGGACCGATCCGCAGCTGAGCACGGTGGACCAGCCGGCCGAGGGGCTGGGGGCGGCTGCCGCAGAAGCCGTGCTGCTGCAGCTCTCGGGCGGGATCGCCGAGGCCGACGGCATCCTGCTGGACGCGCCCATCGTCTGGCGCGCGTCCGCCTGAGCGCCGTCGCGGGGAGTCGCCGACCCCGGCGACCACCGTGCGCGGTCAGGCGCTCTCCGCCACCACCAGCCGTGTCGCGAAGATCTCACCGGATGCCGCGTCGTCGGTGCCGTCGATCCTCCCGAGCAGGCGGCGCACTACGCGGTCGGCGATCGCGGGCACGGGAATCTCGACCGTCGTGAGGTGCGGGCGGGCGAGGGTGGCGAGCGCGCCCCCGTCGAATCCCGTCACCGCGAGCTCGGATCCCACGGCGATGCCGTGGCGGCGGGCGACGTCGACGGTGAGGAGGGCGAGGGAATCGCTCGCCGTGACGAGGGCATCGGGACGGATCTCCGCCCCCGCGAACACCGCGTCGAGACGGTCCCGGAGCTGCGCGACGGATCCGGTCAGGCGCCAGGGGGCGGGCAGTGAGAGTCCGTGCCGCTCGAGGGCGTCGACGAAGCCGCGCTCGCGCTCGCGGATCCAGGGCACGTCGCTGTCGTGCCCCACGTACGCGATGCGCGAGCGACCGGCGGCGATCACGTGATCCACCGCCGAGGCGATGGCCGCGGCGTTGTCGATGTCGACCCACGCCTGGGCCTGTGCGGGGAGTGTCCGCCCCATGAGGGCGTACGGGATGCCGAGTTCCTCGAGGATCGCGACGCGCGGATCGCCGGGAGCGCTGTTGGCGAGGACGAATCCGTCCGTCTCTCCGCGCCCCGCGTCGGCGCGGAACGCCCCCTCGACGTGGACGTCGTGCGTGTAGACGAGCACGCGCTGATCGAGTTGCGCGGCCGTGGAGAGCACGGCATCCAGGAACGCCAGGGTGAAGGGGTTCCGCGGGTCGAGGTCGCTCCGCGACATGCTGAACCCCACGCGGCGGGAGCGGCCCGTGCGCAGGTGGCGCCCGGCCGGGTCGGGGATGTAGCCGGTGCTGCGGACCGCTGCCAGGACGCGCTCGCGGGTTTCGGGCGTGAAGCCGGGGCGCTCGTTGAGGACGTTGGACACCGTCTGAGCGGACACGCCCGCGGCCCGCGCGACGTCGACGATGCGCGGGCGGGAGCCGCCGCGCCGGTGCGGGGGGAGTGCGTCGGACATCGCGGTTGACAACCTCTCGTGGGGGTTTCAGGATAGAGCGGTTGATCGTTAAAGCGATCGTTAAAGCGGGATGCGCGTCGCCGCTCCCTCGACCCGGGACGAGTTCCATGACCATGACCACCGCCGCCGGCCCGCGGGCCGTCCATGTCCGTCGCGGGGGCACCAGCCTCATCGTCCGGCTCGACGACGACGCCCTGCCCACGATCCTGCACTGGGGTCCCGAGGTCCCGGCGGGCGACGAGGACGAACTGCTCGTCGCGACGGCAGGACCGGTCGGAGACTCGCTCGTGCAGGCGCAGCCGCAGGTGGGCGTTCTCCCGTTACACAGTCGAGGCTGGCTCGGGCATCCGGGACTCCGGGGGAGTCGCGCCGGCCGCGCCTGGTCCTTCGACCCGAGCACGGTCACCCACGACGTCGGTGACACCCCCGGCGAACCCGCACGTCTCGTGAGCGTGGCCGTCGACGAGGTCGACCGCCTCGAGGTCACCACCGAGCTGCTCCTCGAGCCGTCGGGTCTCGTGCGCGTGCGGGCCGGGGTGCGCAACCTCGGCGACGCCGACTACGAGCTCACGGTGCTGGAGCCCGCGCTCCCCGTACCCGCCGTCGCCGACGAGATCCTCGACATGACCGGGCGTCACGCCCACGAACGCCACCCGCAGCGGGGAGCGTTCCGACAGGGGCGCTGGACG
This sequence comes from Microbacterium testaceum StLB037, assembly GCF_000202635.1. Classification (NCBI taxonomy): domain Bacteria; kingdom Bacillati; phylum Actinomycetota; class Actinomycetes; order Micrococcales; family Microbacteriaceae; genus Microbacterium; species Microbacterium testaceum. Next base: position 2,241,260 of record NC_015125.1, read on the forward strand.
CGCGAGGCCTGGGGAGGGCGCCCCGGGCACGACTCGGCCACCGTCCTGTGCGCCGGCGAGACCGGCTTCGGCTTCCGGCGCGGGCTCGTCTGGGGAGTTCACCTCGCCTGGTCGGGGAACGGGGCGGTGTCGGCGGAGCGGACCGCGACCGGCTGGCGGATGCTGAGCGGCGGCGAGAAGCCGCTTCCCGGCGAGATCGTCCTCGCGCCGGGCGAGAGTCACGAATCCCCGTGGCTGATGGGGTCGTGGGGGCGCGGGCTCGACGCGCTCTCCCACCGCTTCCACGAGTATCTGCGCGCGCGCCCGTCGCACCCGCGCGTCGAGCGTCCGATCATCCTCAACACGTGGGAGGCGGTGTACTTCGAGCACGACCTCGCGCGGTTGCGCGACCTCGCCGATCGCGCGGCCGAGCTCGGTGTGGAGCGCTTCGTCCTCGACGACGGCTGGTTCACCGGGCGCCGCGACGACACGGCGGGACTCGGCGACTGGCAGGTCGACGCCGATGTCTGGCCGGACGGGCTCGGCCCGCTGGCGGATCACGTGCACGGCCTCGGCATGCAGTTCGGTCTGTGGTTCGAGCCCGAGATGGTCAACCTCGATTCGCACCTCGCCCGACGGCATCCGGAATGGGTCCTGCAGAGCTCGCACGGGCCCGGGTTGCCCTCTCGCAACCAGCACGTGCTCGACCTCGGTCGCGAGGAGGCGTTCGCGTACGTCCTCGACGCGATGTCGACCGTCATCGAGCGCCACCGGATCGACTACCTGAAGTGGGACCACAACCGTCCCCTCGTGGACGCGGGTCACGGCCCGGATCACACGCCCGGGGTCCACGCGCAGACGCTCGCGGCGTATCGCCTGATGGACGAGCTCAAGCGCCGCCACCCGGGGCTGGAGATCGAGTCGTGCTCGGCCGGGGGCGGGCGTATCGACCTGGGTGTCATGCAGCACGCCGACCGCGTCTGGGTGTCGGACTGCATCGACGCGCACGAGCGACAGCGCCTGCAGCGCTGGAGCTCGCTCCTGCTCCCGCCGGAGCTGCTCGGCACGCACGTGGGTGCCGACCGCGACCACACGACCGGGCGGGTGCTCGACCTCGACTTCCGTGCCGGCACGGCCCTGTTCGGGCACTTCGGCGTGGAATGGGACCTCGCGAAGGCGGACCCCGCCCAGCTCGCGCAGCTGCGGCGCTGGATCGAGCTGCACAAGGAGCTCCGCCCGCTCCTGCACCACGGTACGGTCGTCCACGCCGACGGCACGAACCCGGCGGTCGAGGTCGAGGGCGTCGTGGCACACGACGGCAGCGACGCCCTGTACCGGATGAGCACCGTCGACCACTCGGCGCAGTGGCCGCTCGGTCGCATCACGCTCCCGGGCCTCGATCCCGAGCGTCGCTATCGCGTGACGGTGCAGGAGCCCTCGGCGCCGGACAGCACGCGGCATCCTGTGCCCGCCTGGATGGCCGCGGGGGTGACCCTCACCGGCGCGAGCCTCGAGACGATCGGCGTGGCCACACCCCTGACCGACGTCGACCGGCTCATCCTCCTCCGCGCCCGCGCCGTCGACGCCTGACCCCTCCGCCTCGCGCGTCGCCCCGCGCCCGCTATCCCGCGGGCAGATCCAGCGTCACGGTCGTCCGCTCGTCGGGCACACTGTCGATGCGGACCGTCCCGCCGTGCGCGACGGCGATCGCGCGGACGTTCGTGAGTCCGAGCCCGAAGCCCTGGATCTCGCCCGTGCGCGCGAGCGACCCGCGGTAGAACCGCTCGAAGGCCCGGCGCTGCTCGGTCCGCGCGAGTCCCGGGCCGGAGTTGGTCACCGCCAGGACGGCGCGACCGTCGCGGACGCCGTACGACACGGTGATGGGGGCGGACGGGATGCCGAACTTCACGGCGTTCGTGAGCAGCTCCGCGACCGCGACGACGACCTGGGCGCGGTCGAGGCGCGCCGGGGTCGGACCGGTGGCGGCGGTGTCGATGGTGTGTCCGCGGGCCTCGGCGAGCGCCCCGGCTTCGGCGACGGCGGCGCCGACGACGTCACCGAGGTCCACGTCCTCCCGACGCAACGTCTTCTCACTCTCGCTCGCGGCGAAGAGGTCGCGCACCCGGCGCGAGAGATCGGCCGTCCGCCGGGTGACGACGTCGATGTGGCGCCGCAGGCGAGTGTTCTCCGGGTCGACCTCCTCCTCGATGAGATCGAGGAACCCGGTGATGCTCGTCAGGGGCGTGCGGAGCTCGTGAGAGACGGTCCGCAGGAACTGCTCTCGCAGCTCGATCGCTTCCGCGAGCACCGTGGTGTCGTAGATGACGACCACGGTCCCTCGCACGGCTCCGTCGGGTCGGTGGACGCGGCCCGACGAGGCCAGCACGGCGACGGCGGCTTCCTCGGGGCCCCACCATTCGAACCGGTCGCTGACCGCCTCCCCCGCCAGCGCGCGGGGGATGACCTGCTCGTTCGCGGGCACGACCGTGGAGCGGTCGGCGCTGAAGACGGTTCGCCCCGCCATCGGCGGCTCATCGAGGCGGAATCCCCCGAGTTCCGCGAAGTGGTGCGCCCGCTCGTTGGCCACCTCCAGGTGCCCCTCCGCGTCGTAGAACACGACCCCGGCGCTCACCGTGTCGACGATGCCGAGGGCGACCGCCTCGGTGTCGCGGGCATCCTCCAGCGCGTCCGCCTGGGCGCGGGCGGCCCGCATCACCTGTCGTGAACGACGCCGAAGCTGGCGGGCGGCGACGAACACGATGACGGCGACGCCCACGATGAACGTCGGCATGATCACGACGTTCGCCCATTCGGTCGGCGACGACGGCCAGGAGCCCACGTACGCGAAGCGGAACGACGTGATGAATCCCGCTCCGAACACCGCCGCGATGATCCCGTACCAGGGGAAGCCGTAGGCGAGCCACAGCACCGGGAACATCGCGAGCACCGAGACGGACGGGAACAGGGGCAGCAGTTCGGCGCGGATGAGCGCCACGGCCACGAAGTCGAGCCCCGCGATGAGCATCATCCACCCGCGCGGCAGCCGCTCCCAGGGCACCACGAGCGAGAGCACGCTCGCGACGATGGTCAGGAGGAAGCCCGCGATGACGACAGGCGCCGTCAGCGTCGCCGGTTCCGTGAGGCCCGCGATGCCGACCATGAAGACGACGGCGAGGAGGAACGGGAACTGCGCACGGAGGAAGACGCGCATGCGCCCGCGGGGGCTCGCCTCCATCTCGAACAACGGCATCGTTGCGTCCTTCCCCCGCGCGCTCGCGCCTCTCGACGGTACTTCACCCACCCAACCTCGGGGCGGGCTTGCGCCACGAGAACAGGGGATGCCACGAGGCCAGGGCGCTTCGCGAACGATTCCCCTGTCCCCACGGCATCCCCTGTTCTCGTGGCGGGATGCCGCTACTCCTCGAGTTGCCCCAGTGACGGCTCCGCGACGAAGCGTGCGACGGTCTCGCCCACCTGCTCGAGCTCGAGCACGACGATCTCGTTCGCGCCCGCGCGGGTCGCGGGGCCGGGGACGTACAGGGTGTTCTGCGGGGTGGTGCGCCAGTAGCGGCCCAGGAAGAACCCGTTGACGAACGCGTAGCCCTTGCCCCAGGCGGAGGTGTCGAGGAACAGGTCGGCCGGGGCGTCGAGGTCGAACGAGCCGCGGAACGCCGCGCGCCCGATCCCGTCGCCCCCGGCCCCGGTGACGGCCGTGACGTCGACGGGCGTCGACAGCCAGCCCGTCAGCGGGGAGCCGTTGAGCGTCACGGGGCCGATGAGCCCCTTCGCCTCGCCGAGCCGGTCGGCGTAGTTCACGCGGCCCTGGTCCTCGACGACCACGGTGAGCCGGGTGCCCGTGGGGATCGCGAGAGCGCGCTCGTTCAGCGAGCGCGACAGGCGCCCGACCGGCACGCCGTCCACCTCGATCCACGCGAGGTCGCGCACCTCCGCGGCGGCGAGCACGGCGCGGTCGTCGGGGAGCGCAGGCAGGTCGACGTCGTAGCGCACGAGGGCGCCGAGGTGCCCGAGCTGCTCGAACGTCCGCGGGGCGTCCGTGGGCTCGGCATCCTGTGCCGACGGCATCCAGTCGCCTTCGGCGGTCAGCGCCGCCTCGAACGCGGGCGCGGCCGGTCGCGCCGGCGGCACGTCGCCCGAGACCGGCGCGTACTTCGCGATGACCTCGCGGAACGCGTGGAACTTCGCCGTGGGGTGGCCGGATTCGTCGATCGGGGCGTCGTAGTCGTACGACGTGACGATCGGGTCGAAGCGGCCCTTGTCGTTCGCCCCGTTCGTCGTGCCGAAGTTCGTGCCGCCGTGCACCATGTAGATGTTGACGGACGCTCCGGCCGCGAGCAGCACGTCGAGATCGTGGGCGGATGCCGCGGGGTCTGTCGTGTGGTGGATGCTGCCCCACCAGTCGAACCACCCGTCCCAGAACTCGCTGCACATGAGCGGGCCGGTCGGCTGGTGCTCGCGCAGGGTCGCGAGGCGCTCCGCCGACCGCGAGCCGAACGAGCCGGTGAGGTGCAGCTCGGGCAGGCTCCCCGCCTCGAGCATCCACGGCATCGGCTGGTCGACGGTGGTCAGCGGCACGGTGATGCCGGCGTCCTTCGTCACCCGCACGAGCTCGCGCAGGTACTCCTTGTCGGAGCCGTACGCGCCGTACTCGTTCTCGATCTGCACGAGCACGACGTTGCCGCCGCGATCGATCTGACGGGGAGCGACGATCTCGTAGACGCGGCGCAGGTACTCCGACACGGCCTCGACGAACTGCGGTTCGGAACGACGGATGCCGATCCCCGGCGTCGAGGTCAGCCACACCGGCAGCCCCCCGTTGTGCCACTCCGCACAGATGTACGGGCCGGGGCGCACGATCGCGTGCAGTCCCTCGGCGGCGATGAGGTCGAGGAAGCGCCCGAGGTCGTTCCAGCCCGTGGCATCCCACTCCCCGCGAACGGGCTCGTGCGCGTTCCACGCGACGTAGGTCTCGATGGTGTTGAGCCCCATCGCCTTCGCGGTGCGGATGCGGTCGGCCCAGTGCTCGGGGTGGATGCGGAAGTAGTGCAGCGTGCCCGAGATGACCTGGTGCGGTCGCCCGTCGAGCAGGAAGTCGGTTTCGCCGATGGTGAAGGTCGTCACGGTGTCTTTCGGGTGGGGGGTCAGCCGGCCAGGCGAGCGCGTAGGCGCGCCCAGGCCAGGGCGGGGAGGGTGAAGCGCAGGATGCCGTCTTCGCCGACCCGCACATCGAGGGCGACGGGAGCGACGGGCTCGGCGCCCGCGGAGTTGGTGGTGTGCCGGTCGCCGCCCTCGGGGATGGTCACGACGATGGCTTCGATGCCCTCGACCACGCCGAGGTCGAGCTCGATCTCGGTCGACGCCTCGAGGTCTCGGTGGGCGAGGAAGACGGTGACGTCGCGTCCGTCGACGGTGGCGACGGTGTCGATCGCGTCGACGGCCCCGTGGCGCGCGGTCTCGATCGTGGCCCCCTCGACGCGGGGTTCGACGACACGACCGGATGCCGCTTCGGCGGTGAGCTTGAAGGGGTGGAACGTGCTCTGACGCCACGCCGCCCCGCCGCCCGGCTCGGTGCGGATGGGGGCGATGACGTTGACCAGCTGGGCGAGGTTCGCCATCGACACGCGGTCCGAGCGGCGGATCAGGGTGATGAGGAGCGAGCCGACGACGACGGCGTCGGTGACGGTGTAGTCGTCCTCGATCAGGCGCGGGGCGATCGGCCAGTCGCCGGTGAAGACGCGGGGCTTGTCGACCTCGTTCCAGCGGGTCTGGTTCCAGACGTTCCACTCGTCGACGCTGATGCCGATCGGGTGCCCGTCGGGGGTGGTGGCGCCGACCTCGTCGATGATGTCGGCGACCTCGCCGATGTAGCGGTCGAGGGCCGCGCCGCTGGCGAGGAAGCTCGCCGGGTCGGTCGGGTCTTCTTCGTAGTAGGCGTGGACCGAGATGTGGTCGACGAGGCCCGCCGTGTGGCGGAGCACCGTGCGCTCCCACTCGCCGAAGGTGGGCATCTCGTGGTTCGAGCTGCCGGCGGCGACGAGCTCGACGGTGGGGTCGATGAAGCGCATCATGCGGGCGGTCTCGGCGGCGAGGCGGCCGTACTCTTCGGCGGTCTTGTGGCCGATCTGCCAGGGCCCGTCCATCTCGTTACCCAGGCACCACAGCCGGATGCCGAAGGGGTCTTCGCGGCCGTTGTCGCGGCGGCGGTCGCTCAGCGCGGTGCCGGAGGGGTGGTTGGCGTACTCGAGCAGGTCGGCTGCCTCGGCGACGCCGCGCGTGCCGAGGTTGACCGCTTCCATGACCTCGAGGCCGGCGGCATCCGCCCAGTCGGCGAATTCGTGCAGACCCACCTGGTTGGTCTCGGTGCTGTGCCACGCGGCATCCAGGCGCGCCGGTCGTTCGTCGCGGGGACCTACCCCGTCCTCCCAGCGGTACCCCGACACGAAGTTGCCGCCGGGGTAACGAGCGACGGTGGCACCGAGCTCGCGCACCAGGGCGAGGACGTCACCGCGGAAGCCCGCGGCATCCGCCGTCTCGTGTCCGGGAGAGTGGATGCCGTCGTAGACGCACCGGCCCATGTGCTCGACGAACGTGCCGAACAGGCGGCGCGGGACGACCGCACCGAGGGCGTCTCGATCGACGACGATCCGGGTGGGGGAGGTCATGCGTTTCTCCTGGAGGGAAAGGAAGGGGGCGGGACCGCTCGCGAACGATGCGACCCGCCCCCCGGATGGTCGTGCTTACTTGTTGACCGAGAAGCCCTGCTCGTTGCCGTACTGCACGAGCTGGTCCTGCCAGGCGCTGAGGCCCTTGTTCAGGTCGCCCTTGGTCGAGTACGCCTGGCCGACGGTGTCGTTGAAGATGCTGTTCGCGTACACCTGGTAGGGCAGGTAGCTCCAGCCCTCGCGCACCTCGCTGGAGGCCTGCGTGAGGACCTCGTTGATCTTCTGACCACCGAAGTAGTCCGACGCCTTGTCGACGAAGGAGGGGTCGCTCAGCTGAGCGGTCGTGGACGGGAAGCCGCCGGACTCGGCGAAGATCTTCAGGCTCTCTTCGTCGTTGTTCAGCCACTTGAGGAAGCCCGCCGCCAGGGCCGGGTTCTTGCTCTGCTTCGTGACCGCCTGGCCACCGCCGCCGTTCTCGGCCGTGACGGCCTTGCCGTCGTAGGTCGGGATGGGAGCGACGGCCCACTTGCCGGCGCCGTCGGGAACCGAGGACTCGAGCACGCCCGGCATCCAGGCGCCGATCACGAGCGAGGCGATCGATCCGTCACCGAGGCCCTTGAACCACTCGTCGCTCCAGCTCGGGGTGTCCGAGATCAGGCCGCCCTCGATGAGACGGTTCCAGTTGTTCGCGAACTTCTTCGAGCCGTCGTCCTGCAGGTTGACGGTGACGTCGGTGCCCGACGTCGTGAACGGCGTGCCGCCGGCCTGCCAGATCATGCTGGTGGTGAAGCCCGCGTCGCCGGTGTCGGCGGTGATGTACTTCGTCGGGTCGGCCGCGTGCAGCTTCTGCGCCGCCGCGAGGTACTCGTCCCAGGTCTTCGGCACGCTGATGCCGTACTGGTCGAAGACCGCCTTGTTGTAGAAGAGGGCCATGGGGCCCGAGTCCTGCGGCAGGCCGTAGACCTTGCCGTCGAAGTCGACGGAGCCCCAGGTGCCGGGGCTGTAGTCGCCCTTGAGGTCGGAGAAGCCGTAGGGCGCGAGGTCGACGAGCGAGTCCGAGAGCGCGAACTGCGGGAAGGCGTAGTACTCGATCTGCACGACGTCGGGGGCGCCCGAGCCGGCCTTGATCGCGTTCTGCAGCTTCGCGTACTCGTCCTTGTTGGTGCCCGCGTTGACGTAGTTGACCTTGACCTTGGGGTACTTCGCCTCGAACGCCTTGACCTGGGCCTCGGCCGAGGGGGTCCAGGACCAGTACGTGATCTCGCCGCCGGCCTCGAGGGCCTTCTCGACGTCGTCGGCGCTGCCGCCGCCGGCCGCGCCGCCGTTGGTGCTGCCGCCCGAGCAGGCGGTGAGCGCGCCCGCGGCGAGCGCGGTCGCAGCCAGGGCGAAGACGGTCCGCCGAACGGCGGTGCCCTTGCGGATGAATGTCATTGGGGTTTCCTTCACTTCGTTGTTGTGGAGTGTTGTTGTGGATTCCGGTGCAGGACGCTCCGGGTGCGGGAGGGGGGACGCTTTACTGCTTCACGCTGCCGGCGCTGAGGCCGGACTGCCAGAAGCGTTGCAGCACGAGGAAGGCGGCCACGATCGGGATGATCGAGAGCACCGAGCCCGTGATGACGAGGTTGTAGATGGGCTGCGCGGCGACCCCGGTCGCCTGGGCGTTCCATTGGTTCAGGCCGACCGTGAGCGGGTACCACTGCGGGTCGCTCAGCATGATCAACGGCAGGAAGTAGTTGTTCCACGTCGCGACCACCGCGAACAGGAGCACGGTCACGATGCCGGGCGTCAGCAGGCGGATCGAGATCGTGAAGAAGGTGCGGAACTCACCGGCTCCGTCCATGCGGGCGGCTTCGAGCAGCTCGGTGGGAATGGCATCCGACGCGTACACCCAGATCAGGTAGAGCCCGAAGGGGCTGATGAGCGAGGGGATGATGATCGCCCACGGGGTGTTGGTGAGCCCGAGCTGGCTGAACAGCAGGAACGTCGGCACCGCGAGCGCCGTGCCGGGCACCGCGATCGCGCCGAGGACGACCGCGAACACGGCCTTGCGCCCGCGGAAGTTGTACTTCGCCAGACCGTAGCCCGCGAGGGTGGCCAGCAGAGTCGCTCCGCCCGCGCCCACGACGACGTACAGCAGGGTGTTGCCGAGCCACCGGACGAAGATGCCGTCGCGGTAGGTGAGCGTCTCGGCGATGTTGTCGAACAGCGCGAAGCTGTTGCCGGGTCCGAGGCCGAAGGTCGTGAACAGGTCGGCCTGGGTCTTGGTGGCGTTGATGAGGAGCCAGAACAGCGGGACGAGCGTATACAGCAGGTACAGGCCCATGACGATGCTCAGGACGAGCGACTTCTTGCTGTTCGTGGGGGAGCGGCGAGCGAGTCGCGGACCGCGGGGGGTGGTCACGGCGACGGTGTCGGTACGGGGTGCGGTCGCGGTGGTCATCGCGCCTCCTGACGAGAGCCGCGCAGCTGCACGACATAGGCGATGACGGCGGTGATGACGCCCATGATGATGGCGATCGTAGCCGCGTAGTTGTACTGCTGGCCGGCGAACGAGAGGTTGTACGCGTACATGTTCGGCGTGAAGAACGTCGAGATGACGTTCGGAGCCAGCGGCTTGAGGATGTTCGGCTCGTTGAAGAGCTGGAAGCTGCCGATGATCGAGAAGATCGTGGCGATCACCACGGCTCCCCGGACGGCGGGGATCTTGATCGAGAAGATCGTGCGCCACGCGCCGGCTCCGTCAATGGATGCCGCCTCGTACAGCTCGCCGGGAATGGTCTTGAGCGACGAGTAGAAGATCAGCATGTTGTAGCCGACGAACTGCCACGTGACGATGTTGCCGATCGACAGCAGCATCCATTCGGGCAGGAAGGGCTGGACGAACTGTCCGCCCAGCAGGTCGTTGAGGTTGCGGGTCAGGCCGAACTGGTCGCCGTAGATGTAGCCCCACATGAGCACGGCCACGACGGCGGGCACCGCGTACGGCAGGAAGATCACGATCCGGTAGAAGCCCGCCGCGTGCAGACGGGCGCTGTCGATCGCGAGGGCGGCCGCGAGGGCGAGGATCAGCATGATCGGCACCTGCACGACGAGGAAGATCCCGACGCGGCCGAAGCCGTCCCAGAACTTCTCGTCGCCGAACGCGGTGATGTAGTTGGCGAAGCCGACGAAGGCGTTGCCGCCGATGAGCTGGTCGCGGAACAGGCTGAGGTAGACCGAGTAGGCCAGTGGTGCGAGGAACACCAGCGCGAAGACCAGGGCGAACGGGGCGACGAACAGCCAGCCGCGATCGTCGATCCGGGAACGGCGTTTGCGTCGCGGGGGGCGCAGAGCAGGCGGGGGTGCCGCGGTGGTCGTCATCGTCCAGAGCCTCTTCGTTGGTGCGCATCCGGTCCGGGTGGCCGAGATGTTGACGTAAACATAACTCTGTCGCGCTAGTGTGTCAACGTCAACATTCCAGGGGGTAGGCATGGGCGAGACGACGACGACGTCGACCGCGAGCTGGGTGCGCGGGCGCCGGCGGGAAGTGTCGATGGCTGACGTCGCCGCGGCTGCCGGTGTCTCGGGCCAAACGGTGTCACGCGTGGCCAACGGCCGGACCAATGTCGACCCCGACACGCGTCAGCGGGTCCTCGACGCGATGGCCTCGCTCGGGTACCGCCCGAACAGCGCCGCGCGCGCTCTGCGTTCGGGGCGCTTCCGCAGCATCGGCGTGATCATGTTCTCGCTGAGCTCGTACGGAAACACGCGCACCCTCGATGCCCTGGCGTCGATCGCCGCGGCATCCGGATACTCGATCACCCTCATCACCGTGCAGTCCGCCTCGCAGTCCGATGTCTCCGGCGCGTTCCTACGCCTGCGCGAGCACGCGGTCGACGGCATCGTGATCCTCATCGAGACGCACCGCCTGGGCGAGAACGAGCTGTCGCTGCCCACCGGACTCCCCGTCGTGGTGGTCGACTCGAGCGCGGACTACCCCTACGCCGTGGTCGACAACGACCAGGCGCAGGGCGCGCGGCTGGCGACCGAGCACCTGCTGGACCTCGGGCACGAGACGGTGTGGCACGTGTCGGGTCCGCGCGAGTCGTTCGCCGCGGAACGCCGGAGCGCGGCGTGGCGAGCGGCCCTGGAGGACCGCGGATGCCGCGTGCCCGAGGTGCAGATCGGTGACTGGACGGCCGAGTCGGGGCACGCCATCGGGGTGGACCTCGCGCAGGACGCCCAGGTCACGGCGGTCTTCGCCGCCAACGACCAGATGGCGCTCGGCGTGATCCGGGCGCTGCACGAGGCCGGGCGTGCGGTGCCCGGCGACGTGAGCGTCGTCGGCTTCGATGACATGCCGGAGTCGTCGAACTTCTGGCCGCCCCTCACGACCGTCCGCCAGCGCTTCGAGCGCGTCGGCGAAGAGGCGATGAGCGCCCTGATCGCCGACATCGAGGGCACCGGCGGCGAGCACGCGCGCACTCTCGTCCCGACGTCGCTCGTGGTGCGCGCGAGCTCCGGCCCGCGCGGCTGAGGCTGTACGCCGCGTCCGCCGCGGGGCTGCCTCTCGCCCTCCGTTCGTGAGCTCCTCCGTCCGGGAGGCGCTGCTCCCGACGCTGTGCTTCCGGGAGGCGCTGCCCCGGGCGCCGTCCTTCCGGGAGGCGCTGCCCCGGGCGCCGTGCGCGCCGGTGGTCGTGGTGAGCGGAGGGTCTGTGGCGGGTGGAGGCCCTGCGGGGCGGATTCGTCCTCCCTCCGTCCCTGACCCTCCGCCCGTCACGCGGTGCCTCCCTCCGCCCGTCGCACGGTGCCTCGCTCCCGCCCGCCACGCGGTGCCTCGCTCCCGCCCGCCACGCGGTGCCTCGCTCCCGCCCGTCACGCGGCGGAACCGTTGCGCGCGACCCGCGGCTCGGCTTAGGCTCGCTGTTGACGTCAACATGTTGACGTCAACATCCCCCCACAGGCCGCACCGACGCGGCCGGAAACGGAAACGACGATGACGTCTCGAGTCCTTTCTTTCACGTGCGCCGCGGCTCTGGTCGCCGGTGCCCTGACCGCCGGAGCGGCCGCCGCGCCGCCGCCGGCGAGAGCGGCCGACGACCCGTCGGCCGTGCGCATCACCCCCAATCCCGCCTCGGCCACCGAGGCTTTCGAGGGGTGGGGTACGAGCCTGGTGTGGTTCGCCAACGCCACCGGCAACTACCCCGCGGACGTGCGGCAGAAACTCTTCGACGCCTTGTTCGGCGACGAGGGGCTGAACCTCAACATCGCGCGCTACAACGTCGGCGGCGGAAACGCGACCGACGTGCCGCCGTACCTGCGCGCGGGCGGCGCGGTGCCCGGGTTCTGGAACCCGGACCTTCCGGCGACGGATGCCGAGGGCGAGATCACCTCGACCTACGCCGACCGCGACCGCTACCGCGACGCGTGGAACCCCGATGACCCGACGCACTACGACTTCGACGCCGACTCCGCCCAGCGCTGGTGGCTCGACGCCTTGAAGGACAAGGTCACGCACTGGGAGGCTTTCAGCAACTCCCCGCCCTACTTCCTCACCGACAGCGGCTTCGTCTCCGGCGGCATCAACGACGCCACCAGCGAGCAGCTCCGCTCGGCCGACATGGACAAGTTCGCCGGGTACCTGGTGACCGTCGTCGACGAGCTCGAGAAGGCCTATGGCATCCGGTTCGACACGATCGATCCCTTCAACGAGCCCAACACGAACTACTGGCAGACGCAGATTCCCGAGGGGGCGACCTGGCCCACGGGCGGTCGTCAGGAGGGCGCTCACATCGGGCCGGAGCGGCAGGACGAGATGATCCAGGCGCTCGCGGATCGGCTCGGGCGCGACGGAACGACGACGGATGCCGTGATCTCGGCGATGGACGAGACGAACCCGGGCATCTTCGCGCGCAACTGGGACACCTGGTCGGACGCATCGAAGGACGCCGTCGACCAGCTCAACGTGCACACGTACGGCACGGGCGGGCGTCCGGTCGTGCGCGATATCGCCAAGGCATCGGACAAGCCGCTGTGGATGAGCGAGGTCGAGGGCAACTGGACCGACACGAGCCGCGGCTTCGTCACGAACGACATCGAGAACGGTCTCGGCATGGCCTCCCACATCGTGGGCGACCTGCGCGAGCTCGAGCCCGAGGCGTGGGTGTTCTGGCAGCCGGTCGAAGACCTCTACAACATGGAGAAGGTCGAGAAGCTCAACTGGGGCAGCGTCTTCATCGACTTCGACTGCAACGCCGAGGGGCTCTCGGAGCGTCGCATCGCCGACGGCGACGCCGACCCGAGCTGCCAGGTGCTGACGAACGAGAAGTTCAACACCGTGCGCAACTTCACGCACTACATCCAGCCGGGCGATCGGCTCATGGCGACGGACGACACGAATTCCACCGCGGCGATCGACGCCGACGGCCAGGGAGCGTCGATCGTGCACGTCAACGCCGACGACGCCGAGCAGGTCGTCGACCTCGACCTCAGCCGCTTCGGCGAGATCGCGCCGGGCGCCACGGTCACCCCGATCGTGACGACGCAGTCCACCGCCGAGGAGCCGACCGTGAACGCGTTGCGCGCCGGTGACGCGGTCGCCGTGGATGCGGCATCCGGAATCGCCCGGCTCACGATCCCCGCGAAGTCGGTCGTGACGTTCGAGGTCGACGGCGTCTCGGGTGTCGCCGACGACGCGCCCGCCTTCCGCGACGGCCAGACCGTGCAGCTCGTCGGGGTGCAGAGCGGACTCGCCCTCCACGGCGACGACGACCTCACGATCGAGACGGATGCCACCACGCCCGAGGCCGCTCGTGCCCAGGGCTGGACCGTGCGGACGATCGACGGTGCCGGGACCAACCGCCACCGCTTCACGCTGGAGAACGGCGACGGGGCGTTCCTCGGCTCGCGCGACGGCGCCACGGCGCTGATCGACACCGACGCCGCGACGGCCGCGGCCGACCCCGCGACGCAGTGGATGGGCTCGACCCTCGACGGCACCACCTACTCGGTGCTCAACGTCGCGGCGGAGCGGGTTCTCGACGTCGACGGCGCGAGCAGCGATGCCGGGACGGCCGTGGGGCTGTGGACCTCCAACGGCGCGGGCAACCAGACCTGGCGACTCGTGAGCACGACCGCCGTGGGAAGCGACCCGGTCTCGGCCGCGACGCCCGTGGGGACGGCTCCCGAGCTGCCCGAGACCGTGACCGTCCGCTACGCGGGCAACGTGGGCCGCTCGGCTCCCGTCACCTGGAACACCGAGGGGCTCGACTTCGGCACCGCGGGGACCGTCACGGTTCCCGGAACGGCGGCGGACGTCTTCGGGGCCTCCGTCGAGGCGCGTGCCGAGGTCGAGGTGGGCGCGTTCACGGCGACCCGTCCGCGTTCGGTGACCGTGGTCGCCGGGAGTGCTCTCGCCGCCGTGCAGGCTCAGGCCGACGACACGGTGCTCGCCGAGCTGCGCCCGTCGGGGTCCGGCTACGCGGTGCCCGTCACGTGGGACTGGACGGGCGTGGAGGCCGCCGCGTTCGCGGCGCCCGGCACCGTCGAGGTCGCGGGCACGACGGAGGACGGTCTCGACGCGCGGCTCACGGTCATCGTGACCGCCGCGGTCGAGCGCAACGTCGCTCCCGAGAGCACGCCCTCGGCGACCTACACGGAGGGCGGTTACGGCGTCGAACGCACGATCAACGGCGACACCACCGACAAGGGCTGGTCGAACTGGCGATCGGATGCCAAGAACCCGTCCGACACGCTCAGCTACGCGCTCGCCGCGGAGGAGACCGTGCGCGGCGTCGCCGTGCAGTTCTACCGCGACGGCGGGCCCAGCTGGGCCGACACCCTGCGCGTGGATCACCGTTCGGGTGACGGCGCGTGGGTCGAGGGCGAGCCGGTCGCGGTTCCCGTGCCCGAGCAGGGAGCTCCGCGGGTCGAGGTGCCGGTCGACGGTGCCCGGGCCGACGAGGTGCGGGTCGTGCTGACGGCCCGCGAGGACCAGCACATGATCGTGTCGGAGGTCGAGATCCTCGCCGACGCGGCGGGACCGTCGGGGGTCGCCGACCTCGCGCGACTGACGGTGGGGGACGACCCGGTCGCGGGCTTCGACGCCGCGACCACGGCGTACGCCGTGACGGTCGAGGGTGACACGCTGCCGCAGCTGTTCGCCCTCGCGGTCGACGAGGACGCCGTCGTGCAGATCACCCAGCCCCAGGATGCCGCGGGCACGGGCACCGTTCAGGTCACGGCCGCCGATGGGTCGGTGCGCACCTACACGGTCGCGGTGACGTTGGCGGCGCCGGGCGAACCGTCCGAGCCCGGGCAGCCGGGGGAGCCGGGGGAGCCCGGCACGCCCGGCCCGCCGTCCGGAGGAGACTCCGACCCCGGTCAGCACCACGGGCGTGACGACCTGGCATCCACGGGTCAGGACACCACGGGAACGGCCGTCACGGTCGGCGCGGCGCTGCTGCTGCTCGCGCTCGGTGCGGGGACGCTGCTGGTGCGGCGCCGTCGGTCGCGCGCGTGAGATCGGGTGCGGCCCGCCGCGGCGGGCCGCACCCCCTCGCGGGTCGAGGGTTCACTCCGGTGCGCGGGCGGTACCCGCCTTGGCGGGTCGAGGGCTCAGCGCGGCCCGGGCTCGGGGCGGTGCACGCCGCGCGGGCGGTAGCCCAGAGCGTCGGAGCACTCGAGCAGGTCCGCGAGGTACCAGACGATCGCGAGCCACATCTCGGTGCCCTGCAGGCCCGGGTCGTCGCTGTCGAGACGGAAGGCCATGCCCGCTCCCGCCCGCCAGCCGCTCAGCGCGTGACGCAGCAGGTCGGCGGCGAGGACGCGGATCTCGTCGGTGCGGTACCCGCTCGACCGCGTGAGCCACAGGGGCTGCACGATGTCGAGGACGGTGCACGCGTCGCGTCGGCCGGGCTGCATCCACCGGTCGTCGCGCGCGTGACGGAGCACGGTGTCGATCACGGCGAGCGGATGCGCGACGTCGAGGCCGAACTGCGCCACGGTGCCCCGTGCCGCGCGGTAGAAGCCGTTGACCAGGAGGCGCGAATCGCCGCCGGGGCCGGGCTCGCCCCACATCCCCGTGCGCGGGTCGGCGCGCAGCGCGAGCCAGCCGAACAGTGCCTCGGTGAGGCCCGGGGGGATGGCATCCGTCCGTCGTCCACTCCACAGGAGCGCGGTGCCGAACGCGTCGACGTGATGCCCCGCCCTCCAGGGGTCGGTGGCCCAGGGCAGGGCCTCGAGGTGCGCGACGAGACCGGGAACGTCGGCGTCGACGACATCGATGAGGGCGTGGGGGAAGCGCCCGCCGAGGAGGTCGAGGGCGTAGCCGGCGCTGAGGACGCCGTACGCGGCGTCGGGGTCGTCCCACAGTGACGCCGCGTCGGTCGTCAGACCCGTGGCGGGACGCTGCGCCGACGACAGCACGGCGATCCACTCGGCGCGCCCCGCGCCCGAGGGAGGTGTGCCGAGGAGCAGGTCGGCGAGTTCGACCGCGTCACCGAGACCGCGCAGCGACGGCGCCGCGCCCGGGCGGTCGCGGAAGCCGCCCTCGACGGCGGTGCGGGAGAGGACGGATGCCAGATCGTCACGGGCGCGGTCGGCGAACCGCGCGAGCTCGTCGCGGCGCGGATCGCGAGAACCCGGGGGAGCGACGCGCCACCGCAGATGGCGCGCGGGGTTGCCTCCGACGATCGCGCCGCTCGGGACGTCCTTCGTCACCACGGCTCCCGCGGCGAGCACCGCGTGATCGCCGACCGAGACACCGTCGAGCACGACGACGTGCGAGCCGATCCAGACGTCGTCCCCGATGCGCACGCCGCGCGAGGTCAGGGGCTGGCGGAACACCGGGGTGCCCGGTTCGAACGAGTGGTTGAAGCCGATGATCGAGGTGTGGGCACCGACGCGGACCGCGTCGCCGAGCTGCACGTCGCCGCGCACGACCGTGTAGGGGTTGATCGAGCAGTCCGCACCGATGCGGACCGTGCCCGTGACGTAGGCGCCGAGGGCGACGTACGAGCGGTCGCCGATCGCGACCTGGTCGGGGTCGACCCCCGCATGCTCCGACACGAACACGCGATCGCCGAGGTCCCAATCCGGGTGCTCCCGGCTGAGCGCGGCGAGGTGGGCGCGCTGTCGATCCCGGTCCTCGGGCGAGGCCTCGTCCCAGAACGTCCACGGCGAGAAGTCGTGCGACGAAGGAGACGTCATGACCGCGGGGCCGCCGTCGAGGCGCGGACGTTCAGCCGCGGGCTCAGCTGCACGCGGTGGACGGGACGGTCGGGCTCGGCGATGCGCCGGGCCAGCAATTCGACGGCCGCCTCGCCCACGCTCGCGCGCGGCGGGCTGACCGCGGTGAGAGCGGGCGTGAAGAGCTGGGCCACCTCGTCGTCGTACGCGATGATCGACAGGTCGTCGGGCACCGAGATGCCCCGGGTCAGCGCGAGGTCGACGAAGGCCATGGCCTCGGGGTCCGAGTGCACCAGCAGCGCCGTCACCCCGGTGGCGAGGGCCGAGTCGAGAGTGGCGTTCACGACGTCCGAGAAGTCGGGACTCGCGCGGTCGGGGAGCGTCTGCTCGAAGTGGTCGGCGGGGGTCAACGCGAGCTCCTCGCACGCGGTCTGCCATCCCGCCGCGATCTTGCGCGAGGTCGGCGAGTGCCGCGAGAGGATCAGCCCCACCTTGCGGTGGCCGAGCGTGGCGAGGTGCCGCGCGGCCAGCAGCGCGCCGAGGGCGTGGTCGGTCGTGACCGACTCCATCGGGATGCCGCCGGCCCCGGGCACCGCGTCGCGCTCGACGAGCACGCTCGGCACGGGGCAGTCGGCCAGCCAGCTCATCACGTCGGCGGCGTGGGCGGTGTCGGTGTTGGGGGCGACGATGAGTCCCCGTACGTCGCCGGTCGCGACGAGGCGATCGAGGACCGGTCGCTCGTCCTGCAGCTCGTAGGAGGCGCCGCGCAGGAGCATCTTGTAGCCGAGGCGACGCCCGGCCGTCTCCATCCCGCGCACGACGCCCGGCCAGTAGTAGGCGAGGGAGGGGACGAGGACGGCGATCGATCCCGCCGGCGTCTCGTCGGCGCGGGGTTCGGGGCGCGGCGGGGTGTTCTCTCCCGCGACGGCTCCGCCGTGGACGCGGCGCAGCACCCCCTCTTTCTCGAGCTGGGCGAGGTCGCGGCGCAGGGTCACCGTCGCGACGCCCAGGTCTTCGGTGAGCTGCGAGATGCGCACGGCGCCGTCGCTGTGCAGCGCGCTCAGGATGTGCGCGCGGCGCTCCGCGGCCAAGGGCTGATGCGGGGTGGTGTCGGTCATTCGTGATCCTCGATCGGTGAGTCCAGTTCTACCGTGACCTGGAGCTGAGTGCGGGATGCCAAGGGCAGGGCGAGGCGCGTCAGACGCTCCCCCCACACCTCGGTGAGCATCGGATCGTCGAGATCGCGCACCTCGACCGCCGCGGCGATGTCGCTCGGCCAGCGCACGCGCACCGGGCGCGCCCCGTCTCGCGGGATCACGCGCGCGCCGCCGCTCTCGAGGGTCACGTCGCCCGCGACGAGGAGGTGCAGTCGCGTGTCCTCTCCGGTCGGGATGCCGTCCGCGAAGCTCCAGGAGTCGTCGACCTCCACGCGCGCGGCCGCACGATCGAGCCGCGCTCGCCGGCGCCAGGTCGAGAGCCCCGCATCCGGGTACGCGCCCGCGAGCTCGACGGTGAACGCCGAGCCGTGGTCGGCGATCTCGACCGCGGCGCCGCGGGCGGCGGCATCCGTCCCCTCCGGCTGGGCGGTGCCCCGCACCACGGGGACGTTGTGCCACGCGCTCTGCATCGTCCAGATCGCGTACCGGTCGGGCCCGAACGTGGCCGCGGTGTAGGTCGGACGTCCGGCGTCGACGATCACGGGGACGCCGTCCACCGCGACGAGGAACGATCCGACGTCGTTGTGGTTGTGATGCTCGCCGTTATGGCCGCCCTTGGCGACGAGGGTGAGGCCGTCGCTCGACCCGGCGCTCTCGCGCGCGAGGAACACCTCGGTCGAGGCCAGCCAGACGTCGCGCGGCAGGGGAGGGGGAGCGGGGGATGCCGTGACCCAGGCGGGATCGGTGAGGCCGCGCAGCAGTCGGCCGAGGCCCTCGCGCTCGGTGGCCGCGGGCGCGCCCCGGTCGCGGTGCGACGCGGCGAACGCGGCGGCAGCGGTGTCGCCGTGCCGGCGGGCGGCGCGGTGCAGAGCGTGCCAGGGCTGGTCGGCGGGGGGCTTCGCCTGGCCGTCCGCGTGGTTGACGAACCAGTCGCCGCCCAGGTGCGATCGGTGGGGGAACGCGACGGTCTCGCGCAGGGACGTCACGGCGGTGGCATCGGCCGCGCCGTCGGTCGCGTGGGCGAGGATGTCGAGCACCTCGAGGGCGCGCGCCGCGCCGTTCCACCAGTAGGCGTAGCCCTCGTCGATCGCGCCGTCGGCGGGGAGCACGGCGACGTAGCGGTCGAGGCCCTCGATCGCGAGGGCGATGACGCGGTCGCGCTCGGCGGCATCGCCGGCAGCGTCGAGCAGGCGCAGCGCGGCGACGATGACGTTGCCGTGGATCCAGGGGTTCCAGTTGTGCACGTCGCCGTCGAGACCGATCCAGTGCCAGTCGCGCCGTCGCTGGAACGGTTCGAAGACGCGCACTCGCGCTTCGTACCGGATGCGGTCGCGAACGCCGGGAGCCCGCGTGTCGAGCTGCGCTCCGAGGAGGTGGTCGATCCAGGCGAGCTGCGCGACGGTCTCTCCCGCGCCGAGGTCGACGTAGGGATCGGTCACGGTCGCGAGGACCGCACCGTGCACGCGACGGGTGTCGTCGTGGGCGGGCCAGCACCACGAGCTCTGCTCGCACAGCAGCACGATGCCATCCACGACCTCGTCGATCCACGCGTCGTCGAGCGTGGTGGCGGCGGCGATGGCCGCGCGGCTCAGCCGGCGCTGCCGCTCGAAGGCCGCGTCCTCCCACGCGGTGCGGTCGCCGTCGCGATGGACGCGGGCGGCGTCGCTCGCGCGGGGGTGGGGCCAGGGCGTCGATCGCTCGGCCACGGCGCGGGCGACGATGTCGTCGAGCCCGAGGCGGTCTGCGGACCCGGAGTGTGGGTCCCAGACCGTGCGGTCGGACGCCGGGGCGACGGGCAGCGCATCGTCGCCGGAACGGCGGATGACGACGTGTCCGAGCTGCGCGGCGAGCGGCCCACGGAAGGGCGCGGTGGGGAACGACATCGGTCTCCTTTGAGCGGGCTTCTCCCGCCTGAAACGATCATAAACGATCACGATGATTCAGAAAAGATGTTGTGGTGTTGTTTTTTGATTGCTACGCTCGCCATCGTTCACCCGTTCGGTTCGGGTGTGACGACGGTCTTCGAAGGAGAATCCGTGGCGACTTCCGCCCTTCCCCGCCTCGCCGGCGGACAGCGCAGCGACTGGCTCGCCGTCGCCGACGCGCTCCTCGCGGCGGCGCAGCGGTACGCCACCCCGGGCCGGGGACGCATCGTGTTCCCCGGGGCCGAGGGCGGCTACGGTGCGGCGGTCGACGGCCTCGAGGGCTTCGCGCGGGTCTTCCTGCTCGCGGGCTTCCGCATCGCCGGAGCGCGCGGTCAGGGAGTGGACGAGCTCATCGCGTTCTTCGCCGAGGGCGTGCGCACCGGCGTGGATCCGGATGCCACGGACCGCTGGGTCCGCATGGACGAGCACGCGCAGGCCAAGGTCGAAGCGGCCTCCCTCGCCCTCGCCCTGGATCTCACCCGGGAGTGGATCTGGGACACGCTCGACGCGCGGACCCGCGAGAGGGTCATCGCCTACCTCGCCCCGGTCGTGGGGGACGAGACCTACCCGCAGACCAACTGGGTGTGGTTCCGCATCGTCGTCGAGACGTTCCTGCGCTCCGTCGGGGGTCCCTGGTCGCCCGACGACATCGCCGCCGACCTCGCGCGGCACGACTCGTTCGTCCGTGCCGACGGGTGGTTGTCGGACGGGGAGGAGCGCGCCTTCGACCACTACGTGGGCTGGGCCCTGCACGTCTATCCCGTGCTCTGGCCCCGCATGACGGGTGCCGCCGACCTCGTCGATCACCGCACCGCGGGTGACGTCGCTCGGCTCGACCGCTTCCTCGAGGACGCCGTGCGACTCATCGGCGCGGACGGCTCGCCGCTCCTGCAGGGCCGGAGCCTCATCTACCGCTTCGCCGCCGCGGCCCCGTTCTGGGCGGGGATCATCGCCGGAGTCCCCTCGACCGGAGCGGGCCGCCTGCGGCGCGCCGCGGGCGCGGTCGTCGACCACTTCGTCACCCGCGGCGCCCCGGATGCCGACGGCATCCTCACCCTCGGATGGCACGGCGAGTGGCGCGCGCTCGCCCAGTCGTACTCCGGCCCCGGCTCGCCCTACTGGGCCGTCAAGGGGCTGATGGGGATCGCCCTCCCCGCCGATCACCCCGTGTGGAGCGCGCCCGACGAGCCCCTCCCGATCACCGAGGCCGACGACCTGCGCGCCATCGCCGCCGCCGGATGGATCGTCTCGGGCACCCGTACCGACGGGATCGTCCGTGTCGTCAACCACGGCACCGACAAGGCCCGCCCGGGTGCCCACACGGCCGATTCGCCCCTGTACGCGCGCATCGGCTACTCCACGGCGACCGCTCCTCTCCTCGACGACCTGGCCTGGACCGATCCGCTCGAACAGGCGGTGGCCCTCGTCGACGCGAGCGGCCGCGCAACCCATCGCACGGCCCTGACGCCCTTAGGCGCCCAGGTCGTCGACGGCGTCGGGATCGCGTCCTCGACCTCGGACGTGCACACCGTCGACGTCTCTCCCACGACCCACCGCCACGGCGCGGGCCTCGCCGGCACGACGCGCCACCTCGCGCGGGTCACGGTGCGCTCGCTCGTCCGCGGCCCGTGGGAGGTGCGTCTCACCTCGATCGATGACCTCGCCGTCGGCGTCGACCTCGAGGGGCTGCGCCTGCGCGTGGGTGGCTGGCCCCTCGCCGGCGACGAGCCGCAGCACGGCACCGACACGGGGAGCGCCGAGGTGCGCCTCGACGGCCGGGTGTCCGGCATCCGGGCCCTTCGTCCCGAGGCGATCTCGAGCGTCGTGGTCCGCCGCGGCGCGAGCCCGCTGGGCGAGACCGCGGCCGTCCCGGTGCTCACGTGGGACGCGGAGGTCGGCGTGCCGTTCGCGGCGCTCGTGACGCTGACCGGCGCCGAGACCGCCGACGACATCCCGGCCTCGCTCGAGATCGAGGGCGACGAGCCCGTCGCCGTCGTCACCTGGCCCGACGGTCGGTCGACGCGCACCCCCCTCACAGACTCCGGAGCCTCTCGATGGGCGCACCGGCATTCACGGGCCCGCACCGGTGTCCCGCACGCAATCGCAAAGGAGCAGCACGCATGAAGCGCAAGATCGTCGTCGCGACCGGGGTGGGCATCGTCGCCGCCCTGTCGCTGACCGCCTGCAGCGGCGGATCGTCCGAGGCCCCCGCCCAGAGCGGTCCGGTCACGCTGTCGATGTCGGGGTGGAGCCTCAGCACCACGCCCGAGTTCCAGGCCCTCGCCGACAAGTTCCACGAGGAGAACCCCGACGTCACGATCGAGGTCAAGGAGTACGACTCCGCCAACTACGACACCCTCATGACGGCCGACCTGGCCGCGGGCACCGGTCCCGACATCATCACGCAGAAGAACCTCAAGACCTTCATCACGTACCAGGCCGGCGGCCAGCTCGCCGACGTGTCGGACGTGACCCTTCCCGACGGCATCGGCGGCGCGGACGCCTACCAGGTCGACGGGTCGACCTGGGCTGTGCCCTACCGCCAGGACTCCTGGGTGCTCTTCTACAACAAGGACCTCTTCACAAAGGCCGGCGTCGCCGAGCCCGACGGGTCGTGGACCTGGGACGACTACGAGAAGGCCGCCGAGCAGCTGACGACCAAGCTCGGCGCCGCCGGCTCCGCCGCCCTCGGCACCTACGAGCACAGCTGGCAGTCGACCGTGCAGGGCTTCGCGAACGCGCAGACCCCCGACGTGAACATCCTCGACGGCGACTACGGCTACCTGAAGCCGTACTACGAGCGTGCCCTCGCGCTCCAGGACGCGGGTGCCCAGGTCGAGTACAACACCGTCACCGCCAACAAGCTCACCTACCAGGCCGAGTTCGGCAAGCAGCAGGCGGCCATGATGCCGATGGGCACCTGGTACGTCGCGACCCTCATCGCCCAGCAGGCCAAGGGCGAGGCCGACGCCTTCCCGTGGGGCTTCGCGCCGATCCCGCAGTACGACTCCTCGACGACCGGCACCTCGAAGACCCCGGTGACCTTCGGCGACCCGACCGGCTTCGCGATCAACAAGGCGGCGGATGCCACCAAGCTCGCCGCCGCGAAGAAGTTCCTCGCCTTCGCCTCGGGTGAAGAGGGCGCGCAGGTGCTCGCCGGCCTCGGCATCACGCCGGCGCTCACGAGCGACGCCGTCGCGAAGACGTACTTCGCCGTCAAGGGCGCGCCCACCGACGAGCTGTCGTCGTTCGCCTGGTCGACGCACGAGACCAAGCCGGAGAACCCCACCTCGGCGAAGACCGCGGCCGTGCAGAACATCCTGCTCGACCTGCACACGGCCGTCATGTCGGGGTCGACGTCGATCGACGACGCGATCAAGACCGCCGAAGACCGCGTCAAGAGCGAGGTCGGCGTCGGCTGACGCCCCCTCACCGGTCGGCCCGGGCAGCGTCCCGGGCCGACCGCCCCTGAGATCCCCTCACGATCTGGAGACCCCATGGCGACCATCGCCGACACGCGCCCGAAGGCGCCGAAGACCGGGCGAGACCGCGGGCCGCGCCCCGCGCGCCGCCGGTCGCGCCTGACGCTGCGCAGCACCCTCATCGGGTGGAGCTTCATCCTCCCCAACTTCCTGGGCTTCGCGGCGCTGACGCTCGTGCCCGTCGTCACGCTCTTCTACATGTCGATGGCGAACTGGAACGTGTTCGGCTCGTCGGCGTTCGTGGGCCTCGCGAACTTCCAGCGCCTGCTCGGCGACGGCAGCTTCCGCATCGCCCTGCTGAACACGCTCTACTACGCGGCCCTGCACATCCCGCTGACGATGGTCGTCGCGCTGGGGCTCGCGCTCCTGCTCAACAACAAGCTGCGCGGGGTCGCGTTCTTCCGCACCGCCGCGTTCTTCCCCTACATCACCTCGATCGTCGCGATCGCCGTGGTGTGGAACCTGCTCTTCAGCCCCGAGTACGGCCCGATCAACGAGATCCTGCGCTTCTTCGGCCTGCAGAACCCGCCCGGGTGGCTCACCTCGTCGGAGTGGGCGATGCCCGCCGTCGTGATCATCAGCACCTGGCGCGACATGGGTTACTACATGATCCTCTTCCTCGCGGGGCTGCAGACCGTGCCGCGTGAACTCCACGAGGCCGCCCGCGTCGACGGGGCGAACGTGTGGCAGCGCTTCGTCAACGTCACGCTGCCGTGCCTGCGGCCGACGACGTTCTTCGTGACGGTGATGCTCACGATCAACTCCTTCAAGATCTTCGACCTCATCCTCGTGATGACCCAGGGCGGTCCCGGTCAGTCGACGCTCGTGCTGTCGCAGTTCATCTACCAGAAGGGCTTCCAGGAGAACCAGTTCGGGTACGCGTCCGCGGCATCCATCGTCCTGTTCCTCCTGTGCATCGTCGTGACGCTCGTGCAGTTCTTCCTCAACAAGAAGCGAGACGCCTGATGACCGATCTCCTCGTTCCCGACGCGACCCGCACGCTCGTCACCGCGGGCGCGAAGCCGCCGCGCCGTCGTCCGGTCGCC
The DNA here is from genome assembly GCF_000202635.1 of Microbacterium testaceum StLB037. Classification (NCBI taxonomy): domain Bacteria; kingdom Bacillati; phylum Actinomycetota; class Actinomycetes; order Micrococcales; family Microbacteriaceae; genus Microbacterium; species Microbacterium testaceum. The sequence goes on from NC_015125.1 coordinate 2,265,696, forward strand.
GGTGCCCACCCCGCCCGGCGCGTGGGCCGGATCATCGGCTACGCCGTGATGATCCTCGCCGCCGCGGCGTTGCTGCTGCCGTTCTTTTGGATGATCATGAGCTCGCTCAAGACGCCCAACGACGTCTTCAGCGCCCCCGTGAAGTGGCTTCCCGAGACGTGGGTGTGGAGCAACTACATCGACATCTGGACGCAGTCCGGGATGCTCACCTGGATCCGCAACACCCTCGTTCTCGCGGTCGTCGTGACGTTCCTGCAGGTGCTCACCGGCTCGTTCGCCGCGTACGGCTTCTCGCGCATGCGCTTCCCCGGTCGCGACGTGCTGTTCCTCGTGTACATCGGCACGATCGCCGTGCCGTGGCAGTCGTACATGATCCCGCAGTTCATCCTGCTGTCGAATCTCAAGGTGTCGAACACCCTCTGGGCGATCATCCTCATCCAGGCCTTCGGCGCGTTCGGGGTGTTCCTGATGAAGCAGTACTACGACACCATCCCCGAGGACCTGTCCGAGGCCGCGCGCCTCGACGGGCTGAGCGAGTACGGCATCTGGGCGCGCATCATGCTCCCGCTCTCGGTCCCCGCGATCGCGAGCCTGACGATGCTGACGTTCGTCAGCACGTGGAACGACTACCTCGGCCCGCTCATCTATCTGCGCAACCCCGACCTCTGGACCATCCAGCTGGGGCTGCAGAGCTTCGTGAGCACGCTCTACGACGCCAACTACGCGCTGCTGTTCGCCGGACTCACGATGTCGGTCGTCCCGATCGCGGTCGTGTTCCTCCTCGGACAGAAGTACTTCGTCGAGGGCATCGCCACCAGCGGAATGAAGGGCTGAGCCGTGCGCCGCATCTCCCACGACACGTACGCGAGCATCTTCTCCACGGTCTACCTGGGGCTGATGGTCAACGTGATGCTGATCGTCGGCTGCGCACCGCTGGTGTTCCTGCTGCTGACGACCGACCCCGCCGCGTCGTGGCCGCTGCTGCTGATCGCGACGCCCCTCTGCGGACCCGCGCTCGTCGGGGCCCTGACGGCCTTCCGCGCGCACGGGCTCGGGGAGGGACGGGTCGTGCGCGCCTTCTGGGCCGGCTGGCGCCGCACCGCGGGGAAGGCCCTCGGCGTGGGGGCGATCGTGGCCGTCGTGCTCGCGATCGTGCTCGTCGACGTGCGCGCCGTGTCGGCGGCATCCTGGTCCGTCCTCGTCGTGCCGCTGTGCGCCACCCTCGCGCTGCTCGCCCTGGCGACCGCCCCGGTGGCGCTCACCGCCCTGGCCGAGGCGCCGGGCACTCCGCTGCGGGTGCTGCTGTCGACGGCGGCCGCGCTGGCCGTCCGCCGCTGGTACCTGAGCGCGGTGAGCCTGCTCGTCCTCGCCGGTCAGGCGGCGCTGTTCGTGACCTCTCCCGCGCTGGCGCTCGGCCTCACCGCCGCGCCCGCCCTGTACCTGGTCTGGGCGAACGCCCGCTACGCCCTCCGCCCCGTGCTTCCGGCCGACGCCACCGTCGCCGCCGTCTGATCCGAAGGATTTCTCCCGCATGACGACCTCGCCCCCCACCACCGGCGCGGGCACCGCCCGCGTCGAGCCCGTACGCGTCGAAACCGACCGCGCGATCGCGCAGGTGCTCGCCACGATCCGCGCCAACATCGACGCCTTCGGCACGCGCTACCCCGACGACACCACCCGCGACAACCGCTACGCGCTGCGGCCGGCGGTTCCCGGCTTCGCCGAGGGCGCCAACCGCGGCTGGACGACGAGCTTCTGGCCCGGCATGCAGTGGATCGCGTTCGAGCTCACCGGTGACGACGTGTATCGGGATGCCGCCCTCGCCCACGCCGCGGACTTCGGTCGCCGCGTGCGGGTGGGCGAGGACCTCGACACCCACGACCTCGGGTTCCTCTACACGCTGTCGTGCGTCGCCCCCGCGCGACTGCTCGGTGACGAGGACGCCCGCGCGAGCGCGCTCGCCGCGGCCGACCACCTGATGACCCGCTACCTGCCGTCGGCGGGGATCATCCAGGCGTGGGGCGATCTCGCCGACCCCGCGCAGCGCGGGCGCACGATCATCGACAGCCTCATGAACATGCCCCTGCTCACCTGGGCGGCCGAGCAGACCGGGGACGACCGGTACCGCGAGGTGGTCGCCCGCCACACGGTCGAGCTGCGTCGCCAGATCCTGCGGCCCGACGGCTCGACCTTTCACACCTTCTACTGGGATGCCGAGACCGGGGAACCCCTGCGCGGAGCGACCGAGCAGGGCGCCTTCGACGACTCGTGCTGGGCGCGCGGGCAGGCGTGGGGCATCTACGGCTTCGCGATGAACCACCGCGCGACGGGGGAGACGGCGCTGCTCGAGGCGTCCCGCATCTGCGCCGAGTACTTCCTCGCGCACCTGCCCTCCGACGACGTGCCGTACTGGGACCTCGTCTACAACGACGGCGCCGACGCCCCGCGCGACAGCTCGGCGGGCGCGATCGCGGTCTGCGGGCTGTACGAGCTCGCGGAGGTCGACCCCGAGGGCGCCGAGCGCTGGCGCGCCGCGGCCGACCGGATCCTGGCCTCGCTCATCGCCCACTACACGCCGGCGACCGCGGCCGACGCCGACACCGTGCTGCTGCACAGCGTCTACGACCTCCCGAAGAACGTCGGCGTCGACGAAGGCACGCTTTGGGGCGACTACTTCTACTTCGAGGCCCTCGCCCGCGCGGCGCGGCCCGACTGGCGGCCCGCGTGGTGAGGCTCGCCCGCGTCGGCGATCGGTCGGTCGCGGTGCTGGCGGGGCCTGCGGGCGATCGCATGCTCGACCTCGGCCCCCGCCCCCTTCCCGAATTGTTCGCCGAGCTCGATGGCATCCGGGATCTCGTGGAGAGGACGGATGCCGCAACCCTGCCGCCGCTCCAGACCGCGGCGCTGCGTGCCCCGGTGGAGCCGCGCACGATGCTCTGCCTCGGCTACAACTACCGCGGGCACGTGCCCGACGGCGTCGACCCGACCGCCGACGACCCTGCGACGCCCGACGTGTTCGTGAAGACCCCCAATACGTTCGGTGGCCCGAACGATCCCGTCGTTGTGCCCGCGGTGGCCGACGACGTCGACTACGAGGGGGAGATCGCGGTCGTCATCGGGCGGCGCGCCCACGACGTGACCCTCGAGGACGCGCTGTCGTACGTGGCGGGGTACACGCTGCTCAACGACGTGTCGGATCGCTCATGGCAGCGCCGGCAGAGCCAGTGGGCGCTGGGGAAGTGCTTCGACGGGTTCGCGCCGCTCGGCCCCTGGCTGGTGACCGCCGACGAGATCGACCCGCAGGACCTGCTCGTCGAGGTGGTGCGCGACGGCGAGATCACCGTGTCGCAGTCCACCGCGACGACGATCTTCTCGGTCGCCTTCGTCGTGCACTACCTCAGCCAGGTGATCACGCTCGAGCCCGGTGACGTCATCTCCACCGGCACGCCGCAGAAGCTCGCGACCGCCCAGGACGCGCACCGCCCGCTCGCCCCCGGCGACGCGGTGACCGTACGCGTCGCCGGCATCGGCGAGCTGACCACCACCTTCATCGCACCCCCGGGAGCCCCCGCATGATCCTCGACACCTTCCGCCTCGACGGCCGCGTCGCCGTCGTCACCGGGTCCAGCCGCGGTCTCGGCCAGGGCGCGGCTCTCGCGCTCGCCGAGGCCGGCGCCGACCTCGTGCTCATCGACCGCGGCGACGCGGAGCACACGGCCGAGCTCGCCCGCGGACTCGGCCGGCGCGTGCACACGATCCACCGCGACTTCGTCTCGGCCTCGCGCGACGAGCTGGCCGCCGCGATCGACGAGGCCGCCGAGGCGCTCGGGCGTATCGACATCCTCGTCAACAACGCCGGCACCATCCGGCGCGCCCCGGCCGCCGAGCACCCCGCCCAGGACTGGGACGACGTCCTCGCGGTCAACCTCGACGCCGTGTTCCACCTCTCGCAGGCGGCCGGTCGCCGCATGATCGCGCAGGGGTGGGGGCGCATCGTCAACGTCGCCTCGATGCTGTCGTTCCAGGGCGGCATCCTCGTCCCCGGCTATGCGGCGTCGAAGCACGCCGTGGCGGGGCTGACCAAGGCCCTCGCCAACGAGTGGGCGGCCTCGGGCGTCACCGTGAACGCCGTCGCCCCGGGCTACATGGCCACCGACAACACCGCGCCCATCCGCGCCGACGCGGACCGCGAGGCCTCGATCCTCGCCCGTATCCCGGCCGGGCGGTGGGGCACCCCCGGCGACCTGCAGGGAGCGTTCGTGTTCCTGGCATCCGATGCCGCCGCCTACGTCACCGGGGCCGTGATCCCGGTCGACGGCGGGTGGCTCGTGCGGTGAGCTGACCCGCCATCGCCTCGGTCCCGCGACCCGCCCCGAACCCCGCGACCCGCCCCGCACTCCGCACTCCGCACCCCGCGACCCGCCCCGGCCCCGGCGGATCACCGACCCCACCCTCGACCCTCGCCCCGGCCCGCCGCGGGCTCGACCCCAGGAGAACCGCATGACCGCCTCGATCCCCCAGCGCTACGCGACCCACCCCGAGCAGATCCCCGGCATGGACACCGCCGCTCTGCGCGACCGCTTCCTCATCGACGACGTCTTCGTCGCGGGCGAGGTGCGCCTGACCTACACGCACCACGACCGCATCGTGCTGGGCGGTGCGGTCCCCGCGGGCCGCGACCTGCCGCTCACCGGGTGCCCCGAGATCCGCAGCGAGTACTTCCTCGAGCACCGCGAGGTGGGCATCGTCAACGTCGGGGGACCCGGCACCGTGACCGCCGACGGCGAGGTGTACGAGCTCGTCACCGGCGCGTGCCTGTACCTCGGGCGCGGCATCCGCGACGTGGTGTTCGCCGACGCGGAGGGCGCCGGCGCTCAGTTCTACCTCTTCTCCGCACCCGCCCACACGGCCTATCCCGCCGCCCTGGTCTCGCCGGGTGAGGGGACGGTGCGCGAGCTCGGCGACCAGCTCACGAGCAACCGCCGCACGCTGAATCAGTACATCCACGAGAACGGCGTGAAGAGCTGCCAGATCGTCATGGGGGTGACGCAACTGCACCCGGGCTCGATGTGGAACACCATGCCCGCGCACACGCACGACCGCCGCACCGAGTGCTACCTGTACTTCGACGTGCCCGAGGATGCTCGCGTCGTGCACCTCATGGGCGAGCGCGACGAGACCCGGCACCTCATCGTCGGCGACCGTCAGGCCGTCATCTCGCCGAGCTGGTCGCTGCACTCCGGGGTCGGCACGGCGGCCTACTCGTTCGTGTGGGCGATGGCGGGCGAGAACCAGGCCTTCGACGACATGGATGCCGCCCCCATCACCGACCTGCGCTGATGTCGGCCGTGACGCCGGGAGGGGACTCGCTCGCCTCGCCTGCCGAGGGTCCGCGCGGCGTTGCCCAGCCCACCGCCTCGCCGGTGCTCCTCGCCGTCGGCGAGACGATGGCGATGCTCGCACCCGCCGACGGCGGGGGAGTGGTGGATGCCGGGGACTTCCTCCTCGACGCGGGCGGCGCCGAGTCCAACGTGGCCGCGCACGCCGCCGCCGGCGGAATGGCGGCACGCTGGGTCAGCCGCCTCGGCGCCGACGCGCTGGGCGACCGCGTGCTGCGCCAGGTCGCCGGCCGGGGGATCGACGTGTCGGGAGTCGTGCGCGACGCCGAGCGCCCGACCGGCCTGTACGTCAAGGACCCCGGCCGCGGTGTGCGCTACTACCGCCGCGGCTCCGCGGCATCCGCCCTCGGGGAGAAGGATACCGAGACCCTGGCACTCGACGATGTCGCCGTGCTGCACGTGTCGGGGATCACCGCGGCCCTGTCGCCCTCGGCGCGCGGGTTCCTCGTCGCGGCCATGGCGCTGGCGCGATCGCTCGGGGTGACGGTGAGCTTCGACGTGAACCACCGTGCCGCCCTGTGGTCGGCCGCCGAGGCCGCTCCGGTGCTCGCCGACCTCGTGGCCCGCGCCGACGTCGTCTTCGTCGGCCGCGACGAGGCCGAGACGCTGTGGAAGACGCCCCGGGACACCGACGTCCGCGCCCTGTTCCCCGACGTTCCCGAGCTCGTGGTGAAGGACGGCGACGTCGGGGCGACGGTGTTCGCGGGAGCCGAACGCGCGTTCGTCCCCGCCCTGCGCGTGGAGGTGCTCGACGCCGTCGGCGCCGGCGACGCCTTCGCCGGGGGCTATCTCGCCGCCCGGGCCCGCGGACTCGACGCTGCCGCTCGCCTCGCGGCGGGGCACGAGCGGGCAGCCCTGACGCTGCGCACCTACGGTGACTCGCTGCACGACTCCGGCGATCGCGGCGCAGCCTCGCACCCCGTCCCCCGTGGGAGCGACGCCCGCCCCGCGTCTCGCCCCTCCGCTTCCGTGCACCCCGACAGGACACCCGCATTGACCCCTCCCGACGACACCGCCGCCTTCTTCGACCGCACCCTCGCCGACGCCCCGCTCATGGCGATCCTGCGCGGCATGGGTCGCGAGCGCTCGCTCGCTCTCGCGACCACGGCGTGGGATCTCGGCATCCGCTCCGTCGAGGTGCCCCTGCAGACTCCCGCCGACGAAGAGGCCCTGCGCGCCGTCTGCGCCGCCGGCGCCGAGCGCGGGCTCCCCGTCTGCGCCGGGACGATCATCGATCCGGCGCAGGTGCCCGTGGCCGTCGCGGCCGGAGCGGCGTACCTCGTGTCGCCGGGGCTCGATCCGGAGGTGGTCGCCGCGGCGCGGGCGCACGGCATCCCGATCCTGCCCGGCGTGGCGACGCCCAGCGAGGTGCAGCGCGCGGTGGCGCTCGGGCTGCGCTGGCTCAAGGCCTTCCCGGCGTCGTGGCTCGGCCCGGCGTGGTTCCGCGTGATCCGAGGCCCGTTCCCCGATGTGCGCTTCGTCGCGACCGGAGGCCTGGACGCGGGCAACGCGCAGGAGTTCCTGGATGCCGGTGTGCGCGTCGCCGCGGTCGGCTCGGCGCTCGAGGATCCGGCGCAACTCCCGCGCCTCGCCGCCCTGCTGTCGCACGCGGAGTGAGGCCCGGCGGGTACGCCCGCTCCCCGCTCGGACGGGGGACCTCAGGCGAGCGGCGGACCGATCACGAAGTCGGTGGCGGCTTTGTCCGGCGCGAGGATGACCGCGTCGCCGGTGAAGAGGAAGGTCTGGCTGTAGCGGCCGTCGATCTTGTACGTGAGGTAGGTGCCGCGCGGGCCGTCCTCGGTGAACCAGGCGCTGTCGTCGGCGGTGAGCTCGCTGACGAGAGCGTCCCAGTCCGTCCGCGATGCCGGTGACCACGTGTAGTAGTCGCCGTCGGGTGAGCCACTGGTGGTGCATCTCGGACCCTGCGCGAGCGCGGGGGAGGTCGGAAGGGTGACGGCCCCCTCGACGGGAACGATCTCGCGGACCGTCTTCCCGGATGCCGGGTCCATGATGTTGTCGCACGTCGAGGCCACGCGCGCCGAGGCGGGGGCGGTCAGGCGCGGATCGGCGGTCGGGCTCGTGCGCGGGCTCACCATCGAACTCGACGGGGTCGGGGGCGTACCCGGGCTCGTGTCACGGGCAGGTCCGACCCCGGGGACGCACGCCGAGAGGCCGAGCGCGGCCGTCGCGACGAGCGCGATCACGGCGAGGCTCCGGGCGGGGCGGAGGGACGTCGTGAGCACGAGTTCACCCTAGCCGCGCGTGCTCCGGCGGCTCGCGCATCCGTGACGTACCGGCGGTGCCGTGACATCTCGCGCACATCCGTGCAAGCCCGCGCCGCAGGGGGATCCGCGGGGGGAGGATGGATGCATCCGCATCGACCCTCCTGAGGAGACCCATGCACGTCAACGCCTACGCGGCGTCGTCCGCGACCTCGCCCCTCGAGCCCACGACCATCGAGCGTCGTGACGTCGGCCCGAAGGACGTCCTCATCGACATCGCCTACGCCGGCATCTGCCACTCCGACATCCACACCATCCGCGGCGAGTGGGGCGACGTCCCCTACCCCCTGACCGTCGGCCACGAGATCGTCGGCACGGTCGCGGAGGTCGGGTCCGAGGTCACCTCGCACAAGGTCGGCGATCGCGTCGGCGTCGGCTGCATGGTCAACTCGTGCCGCGAGTGCGACAACTGCCTCGCGGGCGAGGAGCAGTACTGCGAGAAGGGCAACATCGGCACGTACGCCGGCAAGGACGTCGATGGTTCCATCACGCAGGGCGGCTACTCCGAGAAGATCGTCGTCGATGAGCACTTCGTGCTGCGCGTCCCCGAGTCGATCCCCTACGAGAAGGCCGCGCCGCTGCTGTGCGCCGGCATCACGACCTACTCGCCGCTGAACCACTGGAACGCCGGTCCCGGCAAGAAGGTCGCCGTCGTCGGTCTCGGCGGTCTCGGGCACATGGCCGTCAAGATCGCCCACGCGATGGGCGCCGAGGTCACCGTGCTCTCGCAGACGCTCAGCAAGAAGGACGACGGCCTGAAGATGGGCGCCGACCACTACTACGCGACGAAGGACGACGAGACGTTCGAGAAGCTCAAGAAGAGCTTCGACCTCATCATCAACACGGTCAGCGCCCCGCTCGAGCTGCGGAAGTACCTCGGGCTGCTCACCCTCAACGGCACGATGGTCAACGTCGGCGCCCCGCCGGAGCCCCTGCCCATCCAGGTCTTCACGCTGTTCACCAACCGCCGTTCGTTCGCCGGTTCGTCGATCGGCGGCATCCGCGAGACCCAGGAGATGCTCGACTTCTGCGCCGAGCACGGCATCGCCCCCGAGACCGAGCTCATCTCGGCCGACCAGATCAACGAGGCCTACGAGCGCGTGCTGAACAGCGACGTGCGCTACCGCTTCGTGATCGACGCGAAGACCTTCGCCCCCGCCTGATCCCGGCTCCGGATGCCTCGGCCCCGACGTTCTGTGGAGCGCCGGGGCCGCGGCGTCTCTCCGCCCCGTCGTTCTCTGGGGCGCCGGGGCCGCGGCATCCCCCGCCTCGTCGCCGATAAACGCTGTTCGTGGTCAGAAACGCGGCCTCGCCGTGTTTTTCGCACGGATCGGCGTTTCTCGGCGTGGTGGGCGAGAGGGCGGCTGGGCGGATGCCGCCGTGGCGTCCCCGCCGCCGTGCCCCGGCCGCCGCCGTTGCCCGGGGCGTCGGGGCCGCGGCATCCCTCCGCCCCGTCGCCGATAAACGCTGTTCGTGGTCAGAAACGCGGCCTCGCCGTGTTTTTCGCACGGATCGGCGTTTATCGGTACCGACCGGCCGCTCGCCCGCCCGCCCGCCCGCCCGCTCGCCTGCTCGGCGCCCGCCCGCTCGCAAGCCCGCCGCGCGCGAAAGCCCGGCCCGCGCGAAAAGCCCGGCGCGCGCGCAAGCCCCGGCGCGCGCGCAAGCCCCGGCGCGCGCGCAAGCCCCGGCGCGCGCGAAACCCCGGCGCGCACGAAAACGGCGCCGCCCCGCAGGACGGCGCCGCTTCGACGGAGGCGTTACGCCTGGCCGAGCGCTGCCGACACGACCGCGCGCGCCTCTTCCTGCACCTCGCGCAGGTGCTCCTCGCCGCGGAGCGACTCGGCGTACAGCTTGTAGACGTCTTCGGTGCCCGAGGGGCGCGCGGCGAACCAGGCCGACTCGGTCTGCACCTTCAGGCCGCCGATCGCGGCGCCGTTCCCCGGCGCGTGCGAGAGCTTGGCGGTGATGGGCTCACCGGCGAGCTCGGTGGCCGACACGGCATCCGGAGACAGCTTCGACAGCGCCGACTTCTGCGCGGGCGTCGCGGGAGCGTCGACGCGCTGGTAGGCCGAGGCGCCGAACTCGGCCTCGAGCTCGGCGTACCGCTGCGAGGGCGTCTTGCCGGTGACGGCGAGGATCTCGGCGGCGAGCAGGCAGAGCAGGATGCCGTCCTTGTCGGTCGTCCACACGGTGCCGTCCTTACGCAGGAACGATGCTCCGGCCGACTCCTCGCCGCCGAAGGCAACGGAGCCGTCGAGCAGGCCCGGGACGAACCACTTGAAGCCCACGGGAACCTCGAGCAGCGTCTTGCCGAGCGAGGCGGCGACGCGGTCGATGATCATCGACGACACGAGGGTCTTGCCGACCGCGGCATCCGTCGGCCAGCCCTCGCGGTGCGAGAACAGGTAGTCGATCGCCACCGCGAGGTAGTGGTTGGGGTTCATCAGACCCGCGTCGGGGGTGACGATGCCGTGGCGGTCGGCGTCGGCGTCGTTGCCCGTGAGGATGTCGTACTCGGCGCGTGCGGCGACGAGCGAGGCCATCGCCGAGGGCGAGGAGGGATCCATGCGGATCTTCTCGTCCCAGTCGAGCGTCATGAACTTCCACGTCGGGTCGACCTCGGGGTTCACCACGGTCAGGTCGAGGCCGTAGACCTCGGCGATGAGCGCCCAGTACTCGACCGACGCGCCACCCAGCGGGTCGGCGCCGATGCGCACGCCCGCGCTCTTGATCGCGTCGATGTCGATGATGGATGCCAGATCCCGCACGTACGCGTCGCGGAAGTCGTACTGGCCGAGGTTGTCGAGATCGATGTCGGCGTGCGGGGTGCGCTGGACGCCCTCGAGGCCGGCGGTGATGAGCGCGTTCGCCCGGTCGGCGATCCAGCCCGTGGCGTCGGTGTCGGCGGGGCCGCCGTGCGGCGGGTTGTACTTGAAGCCGCCGTCGCGCGGAGGGTTGTGCGACGGGGTCACGACGATGCCGTCGGCGCGGCCCGGGTCGTCGAGCGCACGCCCGCGGTTGTACGTGAGGATCGCGTGACTCAGAGCGGGCGTCGGCACCCACGCGTCGCGGGAGTCGACGCGCACGTCGACGCCGTTCGCGACCAGCACCTCGATGGCGCTGCGCTCGGCGGGAAGCGAGAGCCCGTGGGTGTCGCGGCCGAGGAAGAGGGGGCCGGTGATGCCCTGCGCCGCGCGGTAGTCGACGATCGCCTGGGTGGTGGCGAGGATGTGGTCCTCGTTGAAGCTCGTGCTCAACGACGATCCGCGGTGGCCGCTCGTGCCGAAGGCGACGCGCTGCTCCGGCACCGCGGCATCCGGTTTGCGGTCGTAATACGCCGCGATCAGTTCGTCGATGTCGATGAGATCGGATGCCTCTGCGGGCTGCCCTGCGCGACTGCTCATGCGCCCAGTCTGCCCGCTGCATCGGACATGCGCACACGCGGTGACGGATTCCGAGGGAATCCGTTGCTCTGCGGCGCATGAGAGGGCCGCGAACGGACTTTTTCACCCCATGCATGCGAGTACGTCATACTCATCGCCATGGGTGCCGGGGTTGATGCGCGGGTGGCGATCGTCGACGACCACGAACTGGTGGCTCTCGCGGTCCAGAACCTGCTCGCGGATGCCGAGGGCCTGACGTTCGCCCGTCACGCGGGCACGGTGACCGCCTTGACGTCGCGCGCTCTCGACGCCGACCTGGTGCTCCTCGATCTGAGCCTGCGCGACGGCTCCACCCCGGGCGAGAACGTCGCCTCCTTGCGCAGGTGGGGCGCGCACGTGCTCGTGCTCACCTCGGGCGAGGATCCGTTCCTCGTGCGGGCCGCGTCGAGGGCCGATGTGGCCGGGATCGTCCGCAAATCCGCCCCGCCCGCGGCTCTCCTCGAGGCGATCATGACGGCGGCCTCCGGCGAGCACGTCGCCACGACCGAGTGGGCATCGGCCGTCGACGCCGATCCGCTGCTGCAGGGCGCACCCCTCACCGACCGCGAGCGGGAGGTGCTCGGTCTCTACGCGTCCGGCCTCGGTGCCCGCGAGGTGGCCCGTCAGCTCTTCATCTCCGAGAACACCGTGAACGACCACCTCCGGCGCATCCGCGCGGTCTACCAGCTGATCGGCCGCCCGGCGACGTCGAAGGTCGAGCTGTATCAGCGGGGGATCGAAGACGGGTTCGTCCCCGGTCCCCGCCGTGTCTGACGACAAGCCCGGCCTCCGCGCCGCTCGCCTCGTCATCATCCGGGCGTCGGCGTTCCTGATCCTCGTGGTCGCGGTGGTCAACGCGGGCTTCCTCAGCCAGGGACAGCAGCAGGGGTTCCCCCTCTGGTACACGTCCCTCGGCTCGGCCTCGGGCGCGTTCACCATCGCCGTCGGCCTGCTCGCCCCGCTACTCCGCCCCCGCGCCCTGCGTCTCGGAGCAGCCGGTGCCCTGGGAATGTACGTCGTCTTCGTCGCCCTGTTCCCGCTCGCGGCGCACGTCGGTCACGTGGAACGGATGCCGTGGCTGTTGACCGCGTCGAGCGCCGCGGTCGCGGCCGCCCTCGTCGCCGGCGGGGTGAGGTGGGGGTGGGCCACCGTCCTCTTCGGCGCGACCGCGGGGGTGTTCTTCCGGCTGGGGTTCGGGGGCTTCGACGTCGACGGGGTCATCAACGACGTCCACGCGGCGCTCACGGCATCCGTCATCTGCGTCCTGGGGGGATACGTCCTCTCGGTCGGGGCGGGCCTCGACGAGGCTGCGGCCGTGCGCCGCGCGGCCGGCTCCCGCGAGTACGCGGAGCGGGGACGGCTGGCCGCACGCACCCGCGCGGCGGCTCTCGTGCACGACGAGGCCCTCGCCACGCTCGCGCTCGCCGCGTCGCCGCTCCCCGTGCCGAGGGACCGGCTGGCTGCTCAGGCGCGACACGCCGCGGACATGCTCACCCGCCTCGTCGACGACGAAGCCGGCGACACCGCGTCCTTCGAGGCGGCGCTCCGCACGGAAGCCCACGCCCACGACGCGCAGTGCGTATCGGCCGGGGCGAGCGTGCCGCCGCTCCCCGGCGCCGTCCACGAGGCGTTCGTCGGGGCGGTGCGCCAAGCCCTCGACAACTCCCGGCGGCACGCGGGCGGGGCGCAGCGAGTGGTGAGCGTGCGGGCGAGCGACGGGACGGTCGAGGTGGTGGTCGCCGACAACGGTGCCGGCTTCGATCCGTCGCGCATCGGAGACGACCGGCTCGGCGTGCGGCAGAGCATCGTGGGTCGCATGGACCGCATCCCCGGCGGACAGGGACGCGTGGAGTCCGCACCGGGGGAGGGCACACGCGTCGTGCTGTCCTACACGCCCGAGCCCGGGGTGGAGGTGGCCGCGCTCGGCGACCGTCGGTCGCTCCGCCGCGGAGCGGCCCTCGTCGGCGTGGGGTTCGTCGTGCTCCAGATCGTCTGCGCGATCGCCATGACGGTCGCGACGCCGTCGTCGTGGCCGCGTCAGGTCGCGATCCTCGTGGTCGTGGTCGTCGCGGCCGAAGCTCTGCGACGCTCGCCCGGTCTCGTGCCCTCCCGAGGGCGGACCGTCGTCGTCGTCGCGGCCGCGGTGCTGGGGGCGCTCCTCACGGTCGTCGCGGCCCCGACGACCTACGGCGACCTGTGGCCGGTCGTCGCGCTCGCGTTCCTCCTCGTGGGACTCGCCCTCCGGGGCCGGTTCGGCATCGCGCTCGCCGCGGCGGCGGTCGTGGCCGCGGTGGTCATCGGCGGCGGCGTCGCCGACGGCACCCCGGTCGGCCAGATCATCGCCTTGACGGCCCGCCCCGCGCTCATCGTCGTCATCGCGACCGTGATGCTCCTGACCGTCCGCCGGATGCAACGGCGTATCGCCGCGCTTCACCAGCAGGCCGTGGCGGCGGAGGAACAGGAGAGCTGGTCGCGCGGCGCGCGAGCGGAGCTGCGGGAGCGGACCGACGAGCTCGCTCGAACCGTGGTGCCGCTGCTGTCCCGGATCGGCGAGGGGCAGCCCGCGTCCGCCGACGACCGGCACGAGTACGCCGCACTCGAGGGGGCGCTGCGCGACGGATTACGCGCGGGATCCCTCTCCCGCGAACCCCTGCGCGGCGCGGTCGCCGCGGCGCGCGGTCGCGGGGTCGACGTCCTTCTGCTCGACGACAGCGATCAGAGCCTGCCCGAGGCCGAGATCCGCGCCGTCGTGGCCTGGATGGTCGACGCGATCGCCCAGGCGCAGCGGAGCGTGGTCGGTCGACTCCTCCCACCGGGTCGGCAGGCGGTGGCCAGCGTCACCGTCGACGGTCACGCGCTTGTCTTCGACAGCACGGATCAGGGCTCCGTCACGAGCTTCCACGGCGAGTAGTCCCGGTCCGTGACCGAGCGGTCCGGGCGCTGACCCCTCGACCACCACTTCGCCTCGTACCCGCTCCCGTTGTACATGACCCGGTCGCCCTGGTTGTAGAGATCCCCGGCGACCCACTCGGGGTAGGTCCCCGCGGGGAGCTGGGGCAGCGCGTACGGCTGGTCTCCGGGCAGCACGGGACCGACGTAGGTCCACGCCGAGGCCGCGGCATCCAGGGTCGGATCATCCGGGACGGCGCCGTCCTCGTTCCACCACTTCGACACGTAGACCGATCCGTGCCACACGACGAAGACCCCCGCCGAATAGAACGACTGCGACGACCAGACCGGGAACGGGCTCTTCTCCGGGTCGTCCGCGATGACGGGGGAGTCGTCGTCGGGGGCGACCCGCCCCGAGGGTGTGCCGTCGCGCCCGGCGCCGAGCACGTCGGAGAACGTCTCCCCGGCCTGTTCGACACCGCTGCACGACACCGAGACCGTGTGCGGGTGCGGGTAGTTGGTGCCGCAGGTGCGGTCGCGGTTCACCGACCACAGCGACACGCGTTCCAGACCGACCTGGTCGGCGAAGGCGGCGAGGGCGTGCGCGTCGTCGAGGCTGAACACCTCGTGCTCCACGTCGTTCTGCCCGATCATTGGCGTCGCGCCGAGCAGCGACCATGCTCCTCCGGCAGGCAGCGCCAGATCCCGGTCGTTCCACGCGGTCTCGAGCTGCGCGGCGGTCGCCCGCAGCGCGCCGATCGACAGGTCGGCCAGTGACACCGACCGGTCGTCGGCGTTGAAGTTCATCGTCATCGCGTTCACTCCCGCGAGCGACACCCCGGCATCCAGCAGGGAGGCGACCTGCCCGAGCCCGTCGTCGGTCAGCCCGTTCGGGGCGACGGGCAGCGTGAGCCAGACGTCCAGCGGCTGCCCGGCCTCCGCGCGTTCCCGCTGCAGCTGCGCGACCGCGGCCGCGCGCCGGGCGGTCGCCGCGGTGTCGCGGAGCGCGTCGCCCTCGATGTCGAGGTCGATGACGTCGATTCCGTAGCGGTCGAGCACGAGACGGTAGGCCTGGACGAGAGAGTCGACCGTGGAGCAGGCCGCCGCGAGCTCCGTGTTGATCGCCCCGCCGAACGACACCGCGAGAGGCCGCCCCTCGCGTCGCAGACGCTCCACGCGACGGTCGAGCTGGAAGCGGGATGCCGCGTCGTCGAGCGAGTACGCCTTGCCCCAGGTCGGTGTGCAGTCAGCGTCTCCGGCCGCGACGACGAAGGCGAGGACGACACCGCCCGGTCCCTCCGCCACCGTGCTCCGCGCGAGCTGCTCCCCGCTGTCGAGGGTGACGTCGTAGTAGCCGGCGAACCACCGATCCGAGCCCGGGGCGACGGTCGGCGTCGTCAGGACGGGCACGACGGCCGCTGCAGCCCCGGCGGCGGCGACGGCGAGGGCGGCGACGAAGGTCAGTGCGATCCGCGCGAACGACAGGCGACGACCCGCGAACCGCGAGCGCGCGGGCGCCGTCACGGGGCTCACGCGGCGACCCCCGCCGACTCCAGTGGACCGTCGTCGAGCACGGCCGCCCAGCGCGCGCGGGCGAGGTCGGGCGTCGGCGCGGGCGCGGGCGGGGCGACCCAGATCCAATCGAGCCACGCGAACCACAGGTCCGACACCGTGTACCGGATGCCGATCAGCCGCGCGATCGCCCACGCGATCGCGAGCGCGGTGAAGGCGGCGAACACCGTCGTCCCCCAGGCCTGGGCGAACACCGAGCGCACGGCCACCGCGGCGGCGATCCCCGCGATCACGAGCGGAGCGATCAGATACAGGGCGGGCACGCGGGTCCTCGTCGACACCTTCGGCGTGCGGGCGAAGCGGGCTCGTCGACCGCTCAGCACCTGGACGAGCGACGCGGCGCTCCCCGCGAGGTTCACCGGCAGCAGGAGCAGGTTCAGCCCGTAGATCGCGGCGACATCGCTCCGGTGGTATCCCAGCGCGTGCAGGTCCGAGGCCATCTCGGTGAAGTAGGGCACCGCGATGAGCAGGAGCAGCACCGTGACGAGCTGTCCGTCCATGGGGTACAGCGTGAGCACCGCGAGCAGGCCGAGGGTCACCCACGACACCGAACCGAGGTAGTTCATCCGCAGCAGCCGTTCCGCGAGACGAAGCGGTCGCCCCTCGCGCCGACGGCGGACGGCCAGCTCGTGCAGCTTCGGCAGCACCAGCAGACCGCCGTCCGCCCAGCGCCGCCGCTGGATCACCAGCGTGCCGAAATCGGGCGGGGTCGCGCTGTAGCTCAGCCGTTCGGGGTAGTTCAGCAGGGACCACCCCCGCGCGGCGATGTCGATCGACGACTCGGTGTCCTCGATCGCGGTGCGATCCGAGATGAATCGGACGATCGGGATGCCGTCTTCCCGGCTCTCCCGTCGGAGCTGGCGGATGGCGTCCCACCGCAGGATCGCGTTCGCCCCCACCCAGAAGGTGGCGTCGAAGGCCGTGAGGCCCTGGTGCACGATGTGCTGCAGGTCGGTGGTCGCGCCCGCCAGGCGTTCCAGGCGCGTCGGTGCTCCGCGATACGCCGAGTAGGGCGTCTGGATCACGGCGACGCCGGCGTTCTCGGGCTGTTCGAGGGCGTGGACCAGACGCAGGCAATACCCGGGCAGCAGCATCGAGTCGGCATCCAGGGTGAGGACGTAGTCGCTCTCCGGAACCTCGAGATCGGTGTGTCCCTCGTCGACCCGCTCGAGCGCCACACCGCCGACCGCGACCCGTTCGCGGTACCGACCCCCCATCAGCCCGAGGTACGCGTTGAGGTTCATGGCCTTGTTCGCCGTGTGCGAGAGGTTCGTGTAGCGGCGCCGCTCGAAGGTCCGGGTCCGGACGCCGAAGATGCGCACCAGTCGTTCGACGAGGTGACGCGCACGCTCGACGGGAAGCGGCGGCTCCCCGGCTTCGGCGGCCTCCAGGAGCGCGGTGGCCGTGGCATCCAGTTCGTCCGCCAGACGGCGCAGGATCTGCTCGACGAAGAAGACCTCGACGTGCGTGTTCGCGGGTTCCTCCGCCGCCCGCGCCCGCAGCCACTGGGCGCACGCGGCGTGCTCGCGCATCGCCACCTCGGTCGCTTCGACGGGGCTGATCGCCTCGTCGCGTACCCGTGCGGCAGCGGCTTCGACACGAGCGAAGACGGGCCGGAGCGTCTCCGCGAGGTCGTCGGTGAGTCGGCGGCATCCCTCCAGCCCCGCCCGTGCGTCGTCGTCCGCGGGGGAGGGATCGTCGTCGAGCAGAAGCACGACGTCGATGCGCGGGAACTCCTGCAGGGCCACCGACCATAGTCCCATCCGTACGAGCGCTGGGTCCTCGGCGCGCGAGGGCAGCAGCGCCGTGAGTCTCGGCTCGCGCTCCGCGAAGTGCTCGTCGAGCACGATACGGCGCGTCCGCCGGTGGGCGGCGAAGCGCGGCAGGGCGCCGGAGCGGGCGAGCAGGTGCATGCACGCCGAGAGCGTGAGGAAGGTGACCGAGATCAGGAAGACGACCGTCGTCACGAGCTGGGCGGCGTCGACCAGTGCGCCGCCGCGCGAGAGCGCCACGACGACGGTCGCGCAGTAGAGCACCCACATCGACGCGCACAGCACCACGGCGAGGCGGGCCCGCGCGATGCGTCGCGCCGAGGGGCGTGCATGTGTCATCGGCTGCGGGGTCGCGTCGCGATCCGTTCCGCGTTGGCGACGAGGGACGGGGACGGCTGCGGTCTTCTCTGACATGGTCGACGGCTTTCGAACGAGTGCCCGGCGGGTCGGGTCCCGCCGGGCAGGCGTCGGGGGCTGAAGCCGGCACCTTCGTCGCATCCTTCCGAAGAGCGCCCGTCCGAAAGGCCCGTCCGCCCACCGACATCGGTGGTTTCCCGACCGGATGCCACGCCCCGCCGTCGCGCGGGCGCCCGGCTCGAGCGGGCCCACCGATCACCGCGGCGGCGGTCGGCATCCTGATCCCGGCGCACTAGGCTGAGCCGGTGCTGCCCGACACAGATCACACCCCCGCCCGCCGTACCTACAGCTACCTCGGCCCGGCCGGAACCTTCACCGAGGCCGCACTCGCCCAGGTCCCGGAGGCGCGCGATCAGATCTGGCGACCCGTCCGCAACGTCGGGGAAGCGCTGGCCGATGTCGTCGAAGGACGATCGGATGCCGCGATGATCGCGATCGAGAACTCGGTCGACGGGGGCGTCTCCACCGCGCAGGACGCGCTGGCCACGGTGCCGGGCCTGCGGATCGTCGGTGAGTACCTCGTGCCGGTGAACTTCGTGCTCGTGGCGCGTCCCGGCGCGACGCTGTCCGACGTCTCGCTCGTCGCCGCGCACCCCGTGGCGTACGGCCAGTGCCTGAAGTGGCTGAGCGAGCATGTTCCCGCCCACGCGCACCTGCCCGCGGAGAGCAACGTCGCGAGCGCGCTCGGCGTGCTCGACGGCACGAGCGCCGCCGATGCCGCGATCGCGGCGCCCGGCATCGTCGCCCACCACGATGTCGCGGTGCTCGCCGAGAACATCGGCGACAACCCCAACGCGGTGACCCGCTTCGTCCTGGTGAGCCGCACGGTGGCCCCGGCGCCGCCGACGGGGGCCGACAAGACGTCGCTCATCGTCGAGCTCCCCGAGGACCACCCGGGTGCCCTTCTCGAACTGCTCGAGCAGTTCGCCACCCGGGGCATCAACCTGAGCCTGCTGGCATCCCGTCCCATCGGCGACGCCCTCGGGCGCTACCGCTTCGTCATCGACGCCGACGGACACGTGCTCGACGAGCGCATGGCCGACGCGCTGCTGGGGCTGCGCCGCTTCAGCCCGAAGGTGATCTTCCTCGGCTCCTACGCCCGCGCCGACCGCGCGATCGTGCGCTACCCGCAGCGGTACAGCGACGACGTCTTCGTCGAGGCGCGCGACTGGCTGCGCGGCCTGCTGAGCGGCGAGCCCGAGGCCTGACCTCTGCGCCGCGCCCGGTGGCTTCGACGGGCTCAGCCACCTCGTGTGCGACGCACGCGTGGTCGCGCGGCGGAGGTCCCTGAGCCTGTCGAAGGGACCAGGACCACAGACGGTCAGGCCGCGACAGCCGCCGGCGACGCGATCAGCTCGAGCGTCTGCGCGCGCCCCACGGACGCGTCGAGCGACTCGCCGTCGTACGCGCCCGCGACGGGCGACACCATGATCTCGTCGACGCCGTACTGCGCGGCAAAGGCGGCGAGCTGACCCTGCACGTCGTCTCCCGTGCCGACGAACCACTTCTGGCGGCTCGAGGCGATCATCGACTCGGCCATGGCGTCGAACGGGTCGGCCTTCGCCTGTTCCACGGTCTCGAGCGCGGTCAGCGGGCGACCGGTGCGGATCCGCGCCATCATCCGCAGCTGCGGCAGCGCGCGCTCCTCGGCCTCTTCGGCGGTGGGCGCGGCGACGACGTTGGCCGTGACGAAGGTCCGAGGACCCTCGCCCGACTCGTTCGGGACGAACTGGTCCCGGTACAGCCGGAGCGCGTGCTCCAGCCCTTCGCCGGCGAAGTGATTGGCGAACACATATGGCAGACCGAACGAAGCCGCGAGCTGCGCGGAGTAGTCGCTCGAACCGAGCAGCCAGATCTGCGGCATCCCGGATGCCAAGGGCGTGGCCTTCACCTGATACTCGGTGCCCGAGGTGAAACGCACCGTCGCCCCCTCGGGGGAGGTGAGAGCCATGATGTCGGTCACATGGTCGGGGAAGCGTGAGACGTCGCTCGTCGTGCCCGAGCGGTTGAGCAACTGCGTGATGACCGGGTCGCTGCCGGGGGCGCGGCCGATGCCGAGGTCGATCCGGTCGGGGGCGATCGCCTCGAGTGCGGCGAACTGCTCGGCGACGATGAGCGGCGAGTGGTTCGGCAGCATGACGCCGCCCGACCCGACGCGGATGCGCGAGGTGCGGGCGGCGGCAGCGGCGATCAGCACGGGGGGAGTCGTCGACGCGACGGCGGGCATGTTGTGATGCTCGGCGAACCAGTACCGGCGGTAGCCGAGCCGGTCCGCGCGCTCCACCAGGTCGAGGGCCGAAGCCACGGCTTGAGCGCTGGTCTGTCCCGCACGAACCGGGACGAGGTCGAGAACAGAGAGGGAGGGCATCACCCCCGTGTCAACCGCGCCGCCGTGTCGTCTATTCCGTCGGAGCGGGCGCGGCAACCCCCCTCGCGGCTTCGCGTCGAGCCGCCTACCCTCCCGGCATGAGCGACGACCAGGCAGGCGACATGCAGGACGACGGACAGACGATGGTGCGCACGCAGATCGCGATCGACGAGGCGTCCTTCTTTCTCGCGCAGGGGCAGGATCTCCCCGAGTTGAGATCTCGGATCGAACAAGCCGTCCAGGCGGGCGGCCGCTTCGTCTCCTTCGTCGTGGTGGGCAACCGCGAGGTGAGCGCCCTCTTCACCGCGCATTCGCGCGTGGCACTCTCGGTCGAGACCGTCCAATACGACCCGCGTGACACGGGCGACTCGGACGATCCGTACGGCGGGTTCTTCGACGCCTGAGCCCGCGGCATCCGTCCTCAGCTTTCTCTCAGGAAATCGCCGTGACGAATCCGCTTCCCGCCGCGTCTTACTCATGACATCGCGGGACACACGGTCCCGGAGACGACGGAAGGAAAGTGCAATGGCTACCCCCACCACCCCCGCCACCCCCACCACCGCCACGAAGGACGGCGGCTCGACCGTCATCGTCGACGCCGTCGTCGCCAAGGTCGCCGGCATCGCCGCGGCCGAGGTCCCGGGCGTCCACGCTCTCGGCGGGGGCGCAGCCCGCGTGATCGGCAACATCCGCCAGGCTGTCGGCGCCAAGGACTACGCCCAGGGCGTGAGCGTCGAGGTGGGCGAGACCGAGGTCGCCGCCGACATCGCGATCCAGGTCGACTACCCGGAGCAGCTGCAGCGGGTGGCCTCGAACGTCCGCGCGGCGGTGCACCAGGCCATCACCGAGCTCGTCGGCATGAAGGTCGCCGAGATCAACGTGACCGTCGTCGACGTCTACATCCCGGGCGATGACGACGAGGACACCGCGGACGACACGCGCGTCAACTGACGACCGTCTGTCAGGGGCGTCACCGAGAGGTGGCGCCCCTTTCGCGTGTCCGGATGCCGCGACCGCGGGCGATCCGTCGGCGTCAGCCGCCGTGCCGGACCTCGGCGTAGGCGTCGAGAGCGCGCTTGCGCGTCTCGCCGAGGTCGACCATCGGCTCGGGAGGGTTCTCGCCGAGGTACTCCGGCGCCCACTCCCGCACGTACGCGTCGTGCGGGTCGAACTTCTTGCGCTGCGTGTCCGGGTTGAACACGCGGAAGTACGGGGCGGCATCCGCCCCGGATCCCGCGACCCACTGCCAGTTGAACGGGTTGCTCGCGGCATCCGCATCCACCAGGCAGTCCCAGAACCACTGCTCGCCGTGGCGCCAGTCGATGAGCAGGTTCTTGATGAGGAAGGATGCCGTGACCATGCGCACGCGGTTGTGCATGACCCCGGTGTGCCAGAGCTGACGCATCCCGGCATCCACGACGGCGACGCCCGTCTTGCCCTGCTGCCAGGTCTCGAGGTGCGCGCGGTTCAGCCTCGGCCACGGGAACGCGTCGAAGTTCCGCCGCCAGTTCACCGTGGCGATGTCGGGGGAGTGGTAGGTCACGTGCCAGGCGAACTCGCGCCAGACGAGTTCGGAGAGGAAACCGCTCGCGCTTTGCGCATGCTCGCCCGAACCGCGGTGCGCGATCGTCTCGTGCCACACCTCGTAGGGGCTCAGCTCTCCCCAGCGCAGGCGCGGAGAGAGGTTCGAGGTCGCCCCGCCGGCGAACTCGTCGCGGTATTTCGAGTAGTCGCCGAGGTCGTCGTCGAGGAACTCCTTCAGGCGCGCCTTCCCCGCGGGCTCGCCCGGCTCCCACGTCTCGCGGAGGCCGCCGGCCCAGTCGGGTTTCGTGGGCAGCAGGTCCCATGCGGCGAGGTCGTCGCCGTCGACGTGTCCGTCGAAGCCCGGAACCTTGCGCGCCTCCGGCATCGGCGGACGCGGCGCAGGAAGCTTCTGCACCGCCCGGGCGAACGGGCTGTAGACCCCATAGGGCTTGTCGGCCTGGGTGCGCACCGTCCACGGTTCGTACAGCAGGTTCGCCGCGAACGACGCGACGGTCACCCCGTCGCCCCGCAGCTTCTCCTTGATGCCCGCGTCGATCTCGCGTTCGACCCCGCCGTAGCGCCGGTTCCAGAACACCGCCCCCGCGCCCACCTCTTCGACCACCGCGGGAACGACCTCGGCCGCTCGGCCCCGCCGCAGCACGAGTCGGCCGCCCCGCTCCTCGAGGCGTTCGCCGAGGGATGCCAAAGACCCGTGCAACCACCAGCGCGCCGCCCCGCCGATCGAGCGGACGCCGTCCGACTCCTCGTCGAGGAGGTACAGCGCCACGATCGGCTCCTCGCGGTCGAGCGCGGCGCGCAGCGCCGGGTTGTCGGTGAGTCGAAGGTCGTCGCGGAACCACACGACGGAGGGCGATGGCATCCCTCGACGCTATCCACCGTGGCATCCCGCCCGCCGGGCTTGACACCCGGCGCGCGCCCGGCCCGTCCCCCGCCCGCGCGACGCGCGCCCGGCCCGGCCCGCGCGCCCGGCCCCGCCCGCCTGCCCGGCCCCGCCCGCGCGCCTGCCCCCGCCCGCCCTCGGCGAAACCGCACGTGTTTGCCGAGACCGCATCCGTTCGGCGTCGAACGCCTGCGTCCTCGGCCAAAGGATGCGTTCTCGATGGACGGCGGCCCGCGCCGCCGCCGTCAGAGCGTCGAGGTGTCGTGGCCCTTCGGCAGCGCGACCACGAGCCCACCGGCGATGATGCGGGTGTAGATGCGCGTCGCTTCGCCGAACTCGTCGCCGTCCAGCTCGATCGGCTGTGCGGGGGCCGTGGCCAGCTCGATGCCCGTGCCGCGCAGGTAGCGCACCGACGTGTCCTTGCGACGCTCGAGCACGCGCCTTCCGGCGCGGAACTTGCGCAGCACCGAGTTGTCCCACACGATGCTGCGCCACACGCCCAGCCAGCCCAGCACACCGCTCGGTTGCAGGACGGCCACGTCGAGGCGGCCGTCGGCGACGGAGGCATCGGGGATCAGCGCCACGCCGCCCTGCAGGGCGCCGCAGTTCGCGAAGAGTACGCTCTGCACCTTCGCGGAGTGCAGACGATGCCCGTCGAGCTGGTACATGACGCGGAACGGCTTGGCCGACACGAGTGAGCGCGCCGCACCGTCGACGTAGGCGACCCAGCCGACCTGCTTCTTCAGGTCGTCGCGCGTGTTCTGGATCATCGCGGCATCCAGTCCGATGCCCGCCATGACCGAGAACCCGTGCTCTTCGACCTCGCCGTCGGCGCGGCGGATGCGCGCCAGTCCGGTGTCGATGGACAGGATGTCGCCGTCGAAGGTCGCGCGGATCATCGCGTCGGTGTCCGTCAGCGGGAGGTTGAGGTTGCGGGCGAGCAGGTTCCCGGTGCCGCTCGGGATGATCGTCAGGGGGACGCCCGTCGAGGTCAGCGCCTCGGCCACCGCGCGCACCGTGCCGTCGCCACCGGCCACCAACACGGCATCCACCTTCTCGTCGAGAGCGGCGCGCGTCGCGTCATCGCCGAGGTCGTCGACCGTCGTCTCGTAGAACAGGGGCTCGGCCCAGTCGGCTTCTGCGGCGAGCCCGGCCACGCGGGTGCGCAGGGTCTCGGGGTCGACCTTCGTGGGGTTGTACACGAGGGCGGCACGCTTCTGCGTCGTCGGTTCGGCATCCATCGGGGCCTCCTCGCCCTCGACGTCGACGCGCTGCGTCTTGCCCGGCTCCTCCGCCGACGAGTCCGGCGCGACGTCCTCCGGCTGATGGATGGTGTCGTCGGGCTCGGCGGCGTCCTTGGGATCGGGGATGTCCTTGCGCGGACGGTCGCTCACGTCATCGCCGAGACGGGCGGCGTGGAAGTCCTCACCCGAGCCCTCGGCGGCGGCGGCATCCGCCTTCACCTCGTCGGGTGCGTCGGCGGGGACGTTCTCGGGGGACTCCGCGTCGTCACGCGGCGCGTCAGGGGCGGCCATTGCTCCACCATAGGACCGCGATCCCCTCCCGAACGGGGGAATCGGCCGGGGTTGACGACCGGATGCCGTTGCCCCATGGCCCGAACGGCGCGCCCGTGTTCCGTGGCCCGGTGCAGGCCGTCGGCGGCGCGGAACCGAGGTCGATGCCGACCGTAGGATGGACGCGTGATCGACCTGACTCTGCTGCGTGAAGATCCCGAGCTCGTGAAGCGCTCCCAGATCGCCCGCGGGGAGTCGCCGGACTCGGTGGACGAGGCCCTCGCCGCCGACCGCGACCGCCGCGCCGCCATCACCGCCTTCGAGGAGCTGCGCGCCGCGCAGAACGCGCACGGCAAGCGCGTCGCGCAGGCACCCAAAGAAGAGAAGGCCGCTCTCGTGGCCGAGGCCAAGCAGCTCAGCGAGCAGGTCAAGGCCGCGCAGCACGCGGTCGGCGAGGCCGAAGCCGCCGCCGACGCCGCGCTCGCGAAGATCGAGAACATCGTCCTCGACGGCGTCCCCGCCGGGGGCGAAGAGAACTTCGTCACCCTCCGCACGCATGGCGAGATCCCGACCTACGACTTCGAGCCGCGCGACCACCTCGAGCTCGGCGAGATGCTCGGTGCGATCGACATGGAGCGCGGCACGAAGGTCTCGGGCAGCCGCTTCTACTTCCTCACCGGCATCGGCGCGCGCCTCGAGCTCGCGCTGATGACGCTGGCCCTCGACCGCGCTCTGCAGGCCGGCTTCACCCCGATGATCCCGCCGACGCTCGTGCGCCCAGAGGTCATGCGCGGCACCGGCTTCCTCGGCCAGCACGCCGACGAGGTGTACCACCTGCCGAAGGAAGACCTGTACCTCGTGGGCACGAGCGAGGTCCCCCTCGCCGGGTACCACATGGACGAGATCCTCGACCTCGAGCGTGGCGCCAAGCGTTACGCCGGTTGGTCCACCTGCTACCGCAGCGAGGCCGGGTCCTATGGCAAGGACACCCGCGGCATCATCCGCGTGCACCAGTTCAACAAGCTCGAGATGTTCGTCTACACCGACCCGGCGGATGCCGAGGCCGAACACGACCGCCTCGTCGCGATGCAGGAAGCGATGCTGCAGGACCTGGGGCTCGCCTACCGCGTGATCGACGTGGCCGCGGGCGACCTGGGCTCCAGCGCCGCGCGCAAGTTCGACATCGAGGCCTGGGTCCCCACGCAGGACGCGTACCGCGAGCTCACGAGCACCTCGAACTGCACGACCTACCAGGCTCGTCGTCTCAACACGCGTTTCCGTCCCGAGGGAAGCAAGACCGCCCCGGTCGCGACCTTGAACGGCACGCTCGCGACCACCCGCTGGATCGTCGCCCTGCTCGAGACCCACCAGCGCGAGGACGGGTCGGTCACGGTCCCCGAGGTCCTGCGGCCGTACCTCGGCGGCCTCGAGGTCATGGAGCCGATCGCGTGACCGACGAGGCCGCTCTCCCCGACACCGGCGCCGTCGAGAGCGCGCCGAAGCAGGAGGCGGCCGACGCCGTCGCCGAGCTGGCCGACGCCCCCGTCGCGCGCATGCTCATCGCGCTCGACGTCGACGGCACCGTGCTCCTCGAAGACGACACCCTCAGCCCCGGCGTCGTCGAGGCGGTCGCCGGCGCCCAGGCGGCGGGCCACGAGGTCATGCTGGCCACCGGCCGCAGCTGGGGCAGCACGCACACGATCATGGACCGTCTCGGCATCCGTCCCGAATACGCCGTGTGCTCGAACGGCGCGATCGTCATGCGCCGCATCGGAGACGGGGATGCCGCGCCCTATGAGCGCGCGCACGTCGAGACGTTCGACCCGACCGAGGTCCTCACCCTCCTCGGCGAGCACCTGGCCGGAGCGCATTTCCTGGTCGAGCTGCCCGACGGCTCGCGTCTGTTCACCGACTACCTCGATGACTGGAACCTCGAGGGCGCGAACCGCGTGACCTTCGCCCAGTTGTCCGAGCAGCCGGTGTGCCGTGTCGTCGTGGTCGCCCCCGAGAAGACCGACAAGGACTTCCTGCAGCTGGTCGAGCGCATCGGTCTCAATCAGGTGTCGTACGCGATCGGCTGGACCGCCTGGCTCGACATCGCTCCGCAGGGCGTCGACAAGTCCACGGCGCTCGAGCTCGTGCGCGGGTGGCTCGGCATCCCCGCGGAGCGGGTGCTCGTCATGGGCGACGGTCGCAACGACATCGAGATGATGCAGTGGGCCGTGCGCAACGGCGGCCGCGCGATCGCGATGCACCAGGGTCCGCCCGAGGTGCACGCCGCGGCGGGAGAGGTCGGCCTCTCGGTGACCGAGGGCGGCGTCGCCGCGGTGCTGCGCGCGCTGTAGCCCTAGATGTGCGCGGCGTGCCCGGGGCGGTGGCTCGCGACGCTCGCGACGGTCCACGCCAGCAGCCCGAACGGCGGCAGGAGCAGAAGCGCCATCGTCCACGTGGCCTTCAGGCCGACGGAGACGTGAGCGTCGCGGACGGTGACGACGGTGGCCCAGATGGATGCCGCGTAGATGAGCGCGAAGGCGATGAGCATGGGGTTCCCCTCCTTGTCGAACAAGGCCCGCTGCGGAGGGCGGTGGGCTGTTTTTCCCCGGTTTACGCCGACGTCCGGGCGAACTCAAGCGCCGGCGGCGTGCGCTGGGTGAACCGATATCCGCGGCTTATCGTTCGTTCAGGAAGGGATGCCGTGCCCCGCCCACGCGGACCGCATCGCGGCGCGCAGCACACGCGTGTCAGCGCGGTCGAGGGCACGTCGACCGCGGTCGAATGCCGCGCGCGCGGCATCCTGGAAGAGATGCTCGTGCGCCGGCGAGGTGGCCGCCAGCGACGCGAGACACTTCTGCAGGCGAACCTGCACCTCGACGTCGGCCGCTCCGTCGCGTGCGAGCGGACGGAAGGCATCGGCGACGAGATCGCGCAGCGTCGGCGGGGTCACGAACACGCGCTCATAGGCGACGTCGTACGACGGCTCGGTGACGAGAGCCCGGGAGAGCACGCGCTGGAGGGCCGCGATTACCTCGATGGCCGTGCCCGGGTCGTTCGTCGCGGCCGAGAGCGCGCGACTGCCGATCTCGGTGAGGGCGATCACGCCGAACCGCGGGTCCTGCTCGAACGTGCGGTGGTGTTCGAGACGGAAACAGCGACGGATGCCGGCCCTCAGCGCGTCATCGATGTCGCCGCGCACGAATGTCAGCGGCACACGCGCGTCGGCGATGCGTCCCGGCGACGCATGGACGTGGATGTCGACCCCGTGGGAGTGCGCGAGTCGATCCAGGCCCGCGATGTCGACGTGCGTGACGTATCCCACCTCGTCGGCGCTGACCGCGGTGGCATCCGCCGGGGTGCGGGTGCTCCGCCGCGCGCCCAGCGTGGGCGAGGAGGCCCAGAGCTCGAGCGAGGTCGTCGCCGCTTTCTCGACACGGTCGATGACGTCGGCCATGCGTCCGAAGGTGGAGAGGTGCGAGATCCAGCGCAGCAGCGTGACGACGACGATCGCGATGATGACGAGGGTGCCGACGAAGAGGATCGTCCGACCCTGTTCGGTGTAGTAGTCCGTCGACAGGGCGACGATCCCGACGAGGGAGAAGGCGAACGCGCCGACGAAGGTCGACACGGCGTTCTGCGAGGTCGGGTCGGCGATGAGCAGAGAGGTCGAGCGGGGTGTCGCCGTGGTCGTCGCGGACGAGAACGCCGTCACCATCGCCGTCACCGAGAAGGTGCTCACGGTGAGCATGGCCGTCGCGATGATCTGCAGTAGCGACCCCACCGCGTTCTGGCCGAGGTCGATCGAGAACGAGAACGGCAGGAGCGGCCCGAGGAACCGCGCCGCCAGGGCTACGAGCACCGCGATCACCGTGAAGATCGCCGCCCGCACCCAGACCTGCCGTCCGAGACGAAGGAAAAAGGATGCCACCGACCCGCGCACTGCTTTCGCCATGCGCCCGACGCTAGTCAGGGCACCGCGCGGTCGGTGGGGGCTGGACGCGCGGCCCACCGCGCCCTCGGTAGACTCGGTCGACCGGGAGGGTTGTCCGAGCGGCCGATGGACCTGGTCTTGAAAACCAGTGGGCAGCAATGTCCCGTGGGTTCGAATCCCACACCCTCCGCAACGAGAGAACGCGGGCCCGCAGGGTTCCGCGTTCTCTCATTTTGACCGGTCAAGCGGGATGCGAACCCACGACGCTATAATTCTGTACATGACCACGCTCTCCCTCGCCGATGCGCGCGCGAACCTCTCGAAGCTCGTCGAGTCCGCCGTCACGACGCACGAGCGGTTCGATGTCACGCGCAACGGTGACCGCGTCGCCGTCCTTCTGAGCGCCGACGATTACGACTCCCTGCTCGAGACGGTCGACATCCTCAGCCGTCCCGACGAGATCGCGGCTGTGCGGGAGGGGCTTGCCGATCTCGCCGAGGGGCGGACCTCGTCCCTCGAGGATGTTCGTGCGGCGATGACCGTGCGTGGGCGCTTCTCGTCGTGACACCCGAGTACGAGGTCGTTTTCAGCCGGGCCGCTCGACGGGCGCTCGAGCAGGATCTCCCCGAGAAGGTCGCGGCCGCGGCCTTCGAGTTCATCGCGGGCGCCCTCCGCGCCAATCCCCGTCGTGTCGGTAAGCCGCTCCGCGAGCCGCTCGCGCCGCTCCACTCCGCACGTCGCGGCGACTACCGCGTTCTGTATCGCATCGTCGACCACCGGCTCGTGATCGAGATCGTTTCGATCGTTCACCGCCGCGACGCGTACCGAGCCTGAGGACCCGTTGTCAGGTGAGATTTCCCTGACCCTCACACGATTCTCAGCAGCGCATCCCTAAGATGGCTCCGACCTGTGGCCGCGGCCCAGGCGAGATGCGATGCCCGGCCGGATGGCATCCGTCCCCGAAAGGACCCGAGTGAGCAAGAGCACGACCCCGCGCGGGCAGAGAACCGTCGCGCGCCATGGACGTCTGCGGACGCTCAGCCCCGCCGGCCAGATCTTCCGCGCGGTCGCGGTGGGACTGGCCGTTCTGCTGGTCTCCGGTTTCGGAGTCGGCGCGTACGCGCTGTACGACCTGTCGTCGAGCTTCACGGCCGACGCGGTCGAGCTGAAGGGGCAGCCCGCGGTTCCGCCGGACCTCGGCGAGCTTAAGGGCGGCGTCAACCTGCTGCTCGTCGGAACCGACGAGTGCGAGCCCGATTTCGCGCCGCTCTTCGGCGACCGCTGTTCGGGGGCCGACTCCGGCGACAGCCTCAACGACGTCAACATGCTCGTGCACATCTCCGACGAGCCGCGCCGCGTGACGGTGATCTCGTTCCCCCGCGACCTCATGGTGCCGATCCCGTCGTGCACGGATGCCGACGGCAACGAGACCTCGGCGATGAGCAAGCAGCAGATCAACTCCGCGTTCTCGTACGGCGGGCTCTCGTGCGTCGTGCAGACCATCTCGAAGCTCAGCGGGCTCGAGATCCCCTTCGCCGCGAAGGTCAGCTTCGGCGGTGTCATCAACATCACCGACGCGATCGGCGGCGTCGACGTCTGTATCGCCAACGGCATCAAAGATCCGTACACCGGCATCGACTGGCCCGCCGGCACGCGCACCGTGGTCGGTCTCGACGCCCTCCAGTTCCTCCGCACCCGCCACGGCGTGGGCGACGGCGGTGACCTCGGCCGCATCTCGAACCAGCAGCAGTACATGTCGCGCCTGGCCAACAAGATGAAGAGCCAGGAGGTGCTGTCGAACCCGGCGACCCTCTACAAGCTCGCCTCGACCGCCCTGCGCAACGTCGACCCCTCGACGTCGCTCACGAACCCGCTGACGCTCGTGCAGATCGCTTCCGCGGTCAAGGACGTTCCCTTCGACCAGATCGTGTTCATCCAGTACCCGACGTTCACCGACTCGGCTGACCCGAACCGCGTCGTCCCCGACTACGACGCGGCCGACACGCTCTGGGCCGCGCTCGCCGCGAACCAGCCCCTCCAGCTCTCGGGCAACCTGAGCGACGGAGACGGCGTCGTCGTCGACGAGAACGCCCAGCCGACCCCGACCGACACGGCCTCCCCGGCGCCGACCGATAGCGCGGCACCCACGCCCGAGCCCTCGTCGTCGGCGATCACGCTGCCGTCGGAGATCGCGGGCCAGACGGCCGCGCAGGCGACCTGCTCGAACGGCAACGTCCGCTGACGCTTCCGCCCTGGCATCCGGTCGGTTCGGATTCGGATGCCAGGGCACGAGCGGGTAGTATGAACCGGTGTGCTCGCGCCTTCGGCGTCGATCACCTGGAGACGTCGCATAGTCAGGCCTAGTGCACCACCCTGCTAAGGTGGAGTCCCCGTAAGGGGACCGAGGGTTCAAATCCCTCCGTCTCCGCCAAATGTGCTTTGTGCGAACCCCGCGAAAACGATAGTTTCCGCGGGGTTTTTGCGTGCCGCACGCCTACCGCCGTCTGAGTGCTGAGAAGTACCGCAGAAGGGCTCCAGCGCCGTTCTGGGCGCGTTCCCCACTCAGTGGCAGGTACTAGGCGTCCATCGGGTCCGTCGGGCGAGACGGTCTCACCCGTTTGCTGCGGGACGGGCACAACCACCTTCTCCCGCTCCTCCACTGACACCATCTCGTCCCGCGACAGGATGCCTGCGAACAGGTCTTGTACCTCGGCCTCTTCGACCGACCCGTCTTCTGCGATGAACACCTTCTTGAAGAGGCCTTGATTCAGGAGACGTCGCTCCGCGTCGGGAGCGGCCGACGGACGCTCTTACGAGATCGACCTGTCGGACAAGAACGCGGACAAGTTCTACACCGCGCTCGCTCCGTACGTTGACGCTGCTCGTTCCATTGGATCGCCGTCGCGCTCAGGGAGCCCTCGACGTAGCCGATCAACCAGCCCGGCCGACCTCAACGCGATCCGCGAGTGGGCTCGTACCAACGGCCACACCGTGAGTGACCGGGGACGGGTTGCCGCCAGCATCGTGGAAGCGTACAACGCTGCACACGTCTGAGATCCGGAGCGCGTTCAGCTCCTTAGCCCCGACCGCTCAGCGTTGCGTTGAAGCTTCTATGGCTGAGTACCCTTTGAAGTCTCAGCATGTAGGCAAAAGTCATCGTTCATCTTGATGACCAACGCAATTAAGAGTCGTAGAGCGTGTGTGTACGCAGTCGCGTGTTCATTCTCTGTTGCGCCGTTTGCTTGGGTCCCGTGCAGATACTTGTTTCGAAGCTTGGGTCCGTTCCCGTGCTCCAATGTGTTCAAGAAGTAGTTGAAGTACGTTCCTTCTGGGCTCGTCAGTAAACTCGATCCCACGGTAGCCCACCCCTTCTCCACCATGCGCTCGACTTCTTTCTGTCCCGCTATCGATAGATGATGAATACTCACGGCCTCTTTGTCGTAGAACGAGCGCAGAATATTCAGGAGAGGGCGATTGGTGATCTGTACTCGCGGGCCAGTGTTCTCGATCACGCCGTTCTCGATAAGAAAATCGATCACGTGATGCTGGTATGGTCGGAAGTCATCGTAAGACACGATGTTTCTAGTGAGCAGCTTCTCTGCGCTTCTCGCCTTGAGCTCTTCGCTGATGTAGGCAATGTGTGACTGATCTGAGAACAGTTGAAACATAGTACCTGAGACTGCACTCTCCTTTATCGGGTACGCATACTTCTCAGGTATGAGGCTAGCGATTTCCTTGTATCGAACCTGATCGCCACTGATTGAAAGAAGATCACGATCCAGGGCGCCTTCCTGTGCGAACAAGTCAAACTGATTGGCGACGCTTTCCATCTCTGCGAACAACTGGCGCGCTCGCGACAGGTACGACGCGCCCTGATCCGATGGGGTGAAGGAGAAGTTCTCTGCCCCGAATTCTTTCACGATGTAGTCTTCGAAGAACCATTGGATTACGTCCTCTATGTACACATCCTTTGACTCGAGAAACTGGAGGTACGCACGAAGTCTCAGAAAGGTGAGGGTGTCAACAAGTCGGAATGCATTTCCGATCGAGTAGTCATCCTTCCCTTTCGTTCCAAGTATCCCCTCGATTGCGCTGATCTGGTTGGGGTATGAAGGTAAATTCAGAAGAACCTGATCATCGGTGAATTCGAAGAGATGCATGAAGTTGTTCAGGATGCTTGGTTTGTCGAGGGTCTCCTCGAGCCACGCAACGCTGTAGGTATAGTGAACAGACCAGCCGTCCTCTTCGCTTATCTCATACTCGACCGGTTCCTTCTGATCCTCGGAAAGTCCTATGCCGTAGCCTGTTCTCACTCCTTTGTTCTCCGCGAACATCGCTTCAGTCATGGCTTCGTACCTGCGTTTCGCGCGAAGCTTCAACTTGGCGTCGAGTCCGATCGAGGTATTTGTTCGGGCATCCCGGACTAGCTTGACGAAATTTGGGTTAGCCTCGTCGCTATCGATGTAACTTTCGAGTAGTGCTCGCGATTGTGCCGTGGAGAGACTTGAGGGAATATATGTCGAACTCCTCGAAGCTCTCTCGATATGCTTTCGTATAATGATCTCGGCGTTGGAGGGCGAGCTGATCAATAGGGCTGTCAGGTCGCCGTCGTAGGCTTTTACAAGAGCCTGATGGCCGAGCATGTGGCCGACGTGGATGTGTGCCCCAGCCAGCGCGGGCAGGGCAACCGTGCTATCGCATCGTTGGAAGACCCCGTGGCGTCCGAGTAGGTCGAGTAGATCATCGAGGAACTGCCAATCAACACCCTGGATGGCTTGGGCGAAGCTACCTTCATCAAGGTTAGAGAAGTGCCGTGCGATCGCGCCGCGAATCTTGGGTAGCTTCGCTAAGGCGCTCGCTTGCTCGACCTCGCTGTAGTCAGGCGGCAGTATGTTCGCGGCCAAGTACTGCTCGACGTTGAACAGTTCGAGGAGGTCCTGTGTATCTCTCGGCGGATTATCGGGATCGAAGTTCTCGATGATCTCAGCGACGCGAGGTGTCTGCCACCCGGTAGACAGATCGTGCGCTCCATAGAACTTGACGCGTCGCAGCGAGGCCTCTTCGTCGTCCATGCTTGTAGTCCCCCATCTGGCCGAAGGCCGCTTCATTGACAGTCTGGTAGAGGGCTCCGACATCTGACGCTGCCGACTGGTCCCCCATCTGCGGGGTTGACTATGAGACGTTCGTCGAGTCGTGTCAAGCCATGCGTGATGGCTGCGCGGTTGGTGTTGGCAAAGGCGCGGGTCAGCGGACTGTCGGAGGGTGCAGAGCGCCAACCTGGTTTGGGATCGCGCCTGGACGCACGATCGGCCAGACTCGGTTCAGATTGACCGCTACCACCTCGAAACTGGAGTCGCGATGATCATCTTGGGTGCTACGGCAGACGACAAGGGCGCGCAGCTGGAAGCATTGGTCGCTTCGATTTTTCTTTCTCAGGGGTATTCAAGTATTCGTCGCAATCTCGTAACTGCCGGTGGCAACGAGATTGATGTGTCCGCGATTCGGGAGTCCCCTGTCCTCTCTCACACGCAGTCGACGCCTATGATGTGTGAAGCGAAGGCGTATGCGAGCCCGTTGAGTATGCCGACGTGGCATAAGTTTCTGGGCAAGCTTCACCTTGCGCGTGCGGAAAATTCGAGCACCATAGGCATCTTGGTCGCGCTGAACGGTGTCAACGGGAACGTGGCCGGGAGCTACGCACAACTGGCGAAGACGGATACCGCGGTTTTTGTGATTGAGGGCCGGGATGTCTCGGACGGTGCCATCGCGCGTAGGGAGCTCTCGGACGCGAGCGCTGTGAGGGACGCTCTCGCAAATCGGCTCGGGCGCGTGCCGGTTGACCTAGACGTGACCTATTACGCGGGAGCGTACTACTGGGCAGCTAGGTGGGATGACGGCTCATATTCTGTCTTCACCGGACAAGGAGAGAGTCTTATCACCCAGCAGCTCGCGGCCTTGACGCCGGCGTTGCTGGCATCGCTGAGCGGTAATCTCGTCGGCAGCGAAACGGAGGAAGCTGAACTGGAGGCGCGGCATGCGATCCGTGTTTCGCTCCTCGACGACCTGTTTCACGATAGGACGCCTGCCATGGGCGATGATCCGGCGCTCGACGAGGAGGTGCAGGCTCTTGAAAAGGAGCCCTTCTGCGCGGGGGTAGGTAGTCAACTGCGTTTGCTGCCACCCGGAGAACTTGACCACAAGGCGGTGTCAAGGCTGTTCGTCGCACTGTTTGAGCAAAAGACAAGTGTCCTTCAGCTCGGCTTCATAGCCGACAGGCTTCACGAGCCGTATGTAGACCGCCTCGTCGATGTCCTGCCGATGATCCAACACGGATTTGCGCTGAATGACGAAGATACGGCAACGCTGAGGGCGATTGCGCCATTCTTTCCGAGCATGTGGGTTTTCTTGTCCGTGCCCTACCCTCTCATCACAACGCATCGTGAGGAAAGTTCGGACGACGTCTCCCCTGAAATTAGCGCCTCCGATTCGAATAACTTCTGGTCCGAAGTGATCCGAATCGTGAAAGCGGAGTACGTAAATCCCTCCCTTCGAGGTCTGCTTTACGACCATCTCGGGCTCGCTGAACTTGCCACCCAAACCGAACTGGTCGTGAAAACCAAATCGGGAGTAGCTGGCGTGATCAAATCCGTTGTGCGCGACGCGGTTCGTCAGATGGACTTCGCGGAGTTCGGTGGAGAGGGAATCACACACGTCTCGATTCGAATGCTGCCCCACGTCCCCGAGCCTTGGGAGGACGAACATCCTGATCCGGCGCATCCCCTGGGGAGGTCGGCGTGAAGTTCTTAGGCGCCCCGCCTGGGTTGGGCTCATGTTCCATTCAGAGCTAGCTTAGGAACGGGCTGGCCGGTGAGGACAGCGAGGGGTCGATTGCGAGGGATTCGCTCAACACCGAGGGAACGGATCGCCGATCGGCCAGCCCTCCTCCAGCCCGAAGTACTGATGCGGTAGTTGCGTTGGGCGTCGGTACTCCATGCCTTGGGCAGTCGGCTGTGCAACCTTCCAGTTGGAGAGCGGTTCGATTGTTTCGGAGGCGTACGGGTTCGGCCAAAATGTTGGAGCATACTTGCTCACCTGGCTGTAGTGGATACCCTCGGCGAGCAGAAGGCCTGCGACGTGTGGATGCCCCGGTCGACCGGGTCTACCCCAGTAGCCCTCATTTGCAAGAACGGGCGTCGCTTCGGCTTGGGGGTCCTCGACGTCGATGCGCCATCCGATCCGGCCATACAACGCTTGCGTTGTGTCCTCCTCATCATGGAAGCCGCTCGTGGTGTTGATGGCAATCACGAGTGGATGATCCAGGCTGCCGTATTTCGATCCCTTTTCGGAAAGCGCTTCTTCAAGAGGGCTGATGTCGTCGATGAAGGCGGCCTCTGCTGGAATGAAGGCTCCGAGTGCACGTTTGGCTGGGGAGTTTCTTGCACTGGCCGCCCGCGGCATCGGAAAAAACACGAGCTCCCAATCCTGCCATGACCATTCGAAGCGTCGATCAGGACGATCGTCCTGTAGAGAGAAGTCACCCGCGTCGGGGTCGAGGCCCGCGAGCCACAATTCAAGTCCCCGGCGAAGTTTGCCAGTAGGTGGAGATTGACTGCCGATCTTGATAGGAGTGACGGCGAGATGGAACGCCCCACTATCCATCGTGTTCAGCGAGTCGTATACGGATTGAAGCCGAGCGGCCGCACCACGGTCTCCACGTGAAAACAAGCATCTCGCCTCCACGTAGTACGCCGTTTCGCCTTTAGAGACGAGAAAGTCTGGGCGAGTGTTGACTCCATCGACCGGCGGTTCGACGGCGATTGTCCAATTATCGCGCCGGTACATCTCATGCAGGTACAGTTCCCAGAACGCGGACGTGAATACCCAATCGTCGTCTGATTGCAGCCGGGAGGCGATTGTTGTCCTTCCCTCGACCGGGTACAAGGCCAGCCATCGATCGATGAGGCTTCGGCACTGATCCCAAACCGGCCCCGCGACCCGACTCAGGAACGCGTGGGTCGATTCAGAGTGTCGCGACGGACTAGCGTCTGTCCGCGCCGATGATCCAAAGATGGATTCTGCTCCCTGCACCGCGCGGCGATGGTTCAACGACATACTTCCCTACTATGCGCCTATCCCGAACGGCTGAAAAGACGCCATAGCCGCCAGTAAGGTCACCCCTCTCTGACATGTGAGTTTCTTGGGTCTTCGGGTTCTGAAATAGCGCGAAGCAACTCCCCGCTAGTTTTCGCTGGTGCGTCGTCGGTCCGACCCTTCGCTTCGTCGTCGCGCCACCCACTCCAACAGTCGCTGCGTCTCCCACGAGGGGTTGGAAAGCCACTGCGTCGGGTCCGCACTGAAGAAAAGCCCCGGTTCGCCGGGGCTTTTCTCGTTTCGCGATGATCCCGCGCGGCGCGGCGCTCCCGGGTTCGGAAGGCGCAGGCGGTCTGGATGCAGGCCGGCGATCCGTTCGTCCGCGCCCGCATCGCCGGACGTTCTCTTCGAGATCCGCGGTGTGCCCCCCGACAGAAATTCCTTGCGAGAGGAGTGATGGTCATATGTATGATGTTCGCGTCCGAGGCCCCGCATCGACGCGGGGTTCCCCCAATCGGAAGGCCCCCATCCATGCTCAATGTCGAGCGATCCCTCTCCTCGTGGCGCGCCTGGGCGGTGCGAACGGTCGTTGCGGCGGTTGTCGCCGGTGCCGCTGTCGCCACCGTGCCCGCGGTCGCCCCCGCCGCCTCCGCGGCGGACGCCGCCCTCTACGTCGCGCCGAACGGCAGCGACTCGGCGAACGGCTCGATCAACGCGCCGTTCGCCACGCTCCAGCACGCGCGCGATGTCGTGCGGACGATGAACTCCACCATGAGCGGCGACATCACCGTCTACCTCCGCGGGGGCACGTACCCCGTGGGGAGCACGATCCAGTTCGGTACGCAGGACTCCGGCAGCAACGGCCACCGTGTCATCTACTCCGCCTACCCGAACGAGGTTCCCGTCCTCGATGGCGGGGTCCCGGTCACGGGGTGGACGCAGCAATCGGGCAACATCTGGAAAGCCCCGCTCGACCGCGCCGACAAGCTACGCGCGCTGTATGTCAACGGCGCGCGCTTCACCATGGCGTCGAAGTCGGTGAACGCGACCGGATGCTTCGGCACGTACAACGTCACCGCCGGTCAGGCGTCGTGGGCGTGGGAGTCGGGCAGCCAGTGCGACGGCGCGACGTATTCGCTGAACGACGTGCCCGCGATCTCGTCGAACCAGAGCGACCTCGAGCTGATGACCGCCACCACGTGGACCACGGCGATCACGGGCGTCCGCGCCGTGACCACGACCAGCGATGGATCCCAGCGCGTCCTGCAGTTCCAAGAGCCGGGTGCGGCGATCGCCTCCGGTGCCTTCAACGGGAACTTCCAGGCCACGGGCGGGCAGACGCTGTCGAACGCATACGCGTTCCTCGACCAGCCCGGCGAGTTCTTCTACGACCGCGCGGCGAAGACCGTCTACGTCTACAAGGACTCGAGCACCAATCTGTCGACCGCGTCGGTGGTCGCGCCGAACAACGTCGAGACGATCCTGGCGGTGAACGGCAACTCGACGTCCGACCGCGTGCACGATGTCACTTTCACCGGCATCACGTTCGCCCACTCCGATTGGAACCTCACTCAGATCGACGGGTCGTCCTTCAAACAGGCGCAGCAGGGCAACCTGACCAACCTGGCGTACGTGAAGGGCAACTTCCACGACTACACGTACCGCAACGTCCAGGTGCAGCCGGGCGCGGTCGAGGTGAACAGCGCGGCGGGCATCACCTTCGTGCGCAACCGTGTCGAGCACACCGGGGCTGACGGCATCCAGTTCGTCAACGACGTGGTCGACTCGGCGATCGACGGCAACGTGACCAACGACATCGGCGGCTCGGCGATCAACGTCGGCGACCCGCAGCACGTGTTCATCGGTGACGGCACGTCGACGAACAAGGAGCACTACGCTCCGGCGGTCGAGGGCGCGCCCAAGAACATCTCTGTGCGCAACAACTACATCTCTGACAGCGCCGTGCTCTTCTGGGGCTCGGCGGCCATCACCGGATACTTCCTCGACACGGTCTCGATCGAGCACAACCTCATCGACAAGACCTCGTGGGCCGGCATCTCGATGGGCTGGGGCTGGGGCAACTTCGACGGCACGAGCGGGTCGAACTCGCCCGGAAACCCGTCGCTCGTCGCCCGGAACAACAGCATCCAGTACAACGAGATCCGCGACACGATGCGGTTCCTGAACGACTCGGGTCCGCTCTACACCCTTGGCAACCAGCGCGGGAGCACGATCAGCAACAACTACATGAAAGGCATCCGTCCCGGACACACCTACGGCCTCCACCCCGACGAGGGCTCGGCCAACATCACCTACAACGACAACGTCGTCGAGGCCGACCCCG
Organism: Microbacterium testaceum StLB037; assembly: GCF_000202635.1. Classification (NCBI taxonomy): domain Bacteria; kingdom Bacillati; phylum Actinomycetota; class Actinomycetes; order Micrococcales; family Microbacteriaceae; genus Microbacterium; species Microbacterium testaceum. The sequence goes on from NC_015125.1 coordinate 2,304,116, forward strand.
GCATCGCGTACGTCATCAACTCGGGCACGTGGGGACGGCAGCACGACCTGCAGATCCTGAACACGTTCGGGCCGACGAACTCGATCTTCGACAGCAACATCCCGAACAGCTACGTGCAGCCGATCCGCGTGGTGTCGGACTTCGTGTGGCCGCTGGAGGCGTATTCCGCCGCGGCGGGGTCCGGCATCCAGGCGCCGTACCGTGACATCCTCGGAGCGCTCGCGACGACGGCGGACTACTCGCTGCCTGCCAGTGCTCTCGTGCCCGACGGCACGGCGTCGATCGCGGTGCGCGGTGTGGGTGACTCGTCGAAGAGGCAGTGGTTGGCCCCGGCGGGGACGACGCAGTTCGCGACGGGGGCGACCATGACCTCGGCCGCGGGCGATGCGACGTCAATCGCGGCTCCGCAGACCCAGGGCGACTACAAGCTGTTCATCGTCAACTCCAACGGCTCGATCGCCTCGACCTCCGCGGCGACCGTGGTGCGGACGGCTCCGGCTCCCCGGAACCAGACCCTCACGCACCTCGACTCGGGCCGGTGCCTGGACGTGCCGGGCGGGTCGCAGCAGAACGGTGCGCAGCCGGCGTTGTGGGACTGCAGCGGCTCGGGCAACCAGCGGTACACCTACACGGCTGCACAGGAGATCCGCGTGTACGGAAACAAGTGCCTGGATGCCGCCGGCGACGGCCGCACCGACGGCACCCGCGTGATCATCTGGGACTGCAGCGGCGCCGCCAACCAGAAGTGGACACTCGCGGCGAATGGAACCCTGGTGGGCAAGTCCTCGAACCTGTGCCTCGCGCTGACGGGTTCGCGGACCGACAACGGCGCTCCCGCGCAGCTGTCGACGTGCTCGGGAGCCTCGAATCAGCGGTGGAGCTTCCCGATCTCGCAGGAGACGACGCCGGTGAGCGCCCTGGTGGTCCAGACCGATTCGCAGAAGTGCGTGGACGTCCCCGGCTCGCAGACGCAGAACGGTGTGCAGCCGGCGCTGTGGACCTGCAAGGGCGACCCCAACCAGCGGTGGACGTACACTCCCGCCGGGGAGATCCGCGTCTACGGCAACAAGTGCCTCGACGCGTACAACCGCGGCACCACCGACGGCACCGTCGTCACGATCTGGGACTGCAACGGGCAGGACAACCAGAAGTGGACGGTGAACGCGACGGGCACGATCACCGGGAAGCAGTCCGGCCTCTGCCTCGCGACCACGGGTGGTCGCACCGATAACTCCGCGCCCCTGCAGCTCTCCACCTGCAACGGTGCCTCTGCGCAGAGGTGGACGATGCGCGGCTAGCCGAGTGGATGCCGGTGTCCCGCGAATTCCTCGGGACGCCGGCATCGGTGGCGTCGCGTCCTACCGGTCGTGCGTCCGACCGAACGCGGGGCGGAGCCGCCCCCGCGTGGAACGGAAGACGGCGAGGACGAGGATCGCGTCGATCACGATCCAGGTGGCCCACGACACCGCCATGTATCCCCAGTAGCTTCCCTCCGGCAGCTCCGACAGGGGAGTCATGAAGTTGTACTGCGCCATCTGGAAGAGGTTGTTGAACAGGGCGTGCGCGAAGACGGCGGGCCAGACGCTCGAGGAGAGGTACCTCAGGGCGCTGACGAGGACCGCGGCGAGAAGCAGATCGACCGTCTTCGAGACCACGTCGCGCGGCGCGAGGTCTCCGGCGACGGCATACGCGAGGGTGAGGGGCAGGTGCCAGACGGCCCACAGCACGGCGATCACCGCGGTCGTCGTCGCGAAACCCCGGGGTGACAACAGCGTCGTGAGGTAGCCGCGCCACGCGAGCTCTTCCCCGGCCACCGGGATCATGAACAGCACGGCGACCGGCAGGGTGAGGGCGACAGCCGTCGCCGCGCCGTCGGCCCAGCGCAGGTCGACGAAGCCGAGGGAACCGGCGATGAGGATCGGCGCGATGCACGCGATGACGAGTGCGCCGAGAGCGAGCAAGGAACCACGTGTGATCGCTCCACCGTGTCCGCGCACTCGGGCCGCGGAGAGCGACCATGCGCTGAGACCCTTCGCCTGATCCCGGCCTTGCGCCCGGAAAGCGGCGTGCAGGGCGACCACCGTCACGAAGGGCACCCACTGCATGACGAAGGTCAGACCGGTGAGGTAGCCGGGGTCCGCGCCGAGGAAGACCGGCGCGGTCGCCGCTCCGACGGCGAGCAGGACGATGAGAGCGAAAGTGCCGAGGAACGGTCCCGCCGGAGGCATCCCGGGGACGGCTTTCGTGCGCGAAGGGGAGATCACGCGTCCGACGCTAGGGACGGGATGCCGGAACGTCAGGGGAGCTGTCCGGAAAGGTTCTTCGGGTTTTCCCGACATGCCACCCGGGCCTCGACCGGGGACCGCGCCCCGGCGTGCTCGCGTGTCGGGGCCTCGCGCTCTGCCACACTCTGATCCAGGGCGCGCTGGGCGTTCCGGACAGGGGGAGAGCCGTGACCACGGCAGAGAAGCACACCACTCGTACACACAGACATGCGCCCCGACGGCGCGAACACCGCCATACCCACACGGTGTGGTTCTTCCTCGGCGGGGTGGCGGTCTGGCTCTACCTCGGGATCGTGGTGCTGCACCTGCTGCGCAACTTCGCCGCGGTGCCGGCGTGGATCTTCGTGGGCGCGGCGCTCGTCCCGGCGACGATCTTCTGGATCATGGTGCATCGCCTGCGCACGACCGACAGCATCACCGCGGTGAACCTCATCGTCGCGGCGGTCATCGGTGGAACACTCGCCTTGACCGTCGCCGCGACGTTCGACACCCTCGTCGGGCAGCTGCCTCAGCCGAGGATCGACGACCTTCCCGTCGTGACCCTCGCGCTCGCCGGGTTCGTCGAGGAGTTCTGCAAGGGGCTGCTGATCGTGGTCGTGGGATGGAAGCTCGCGAAGACCACGCGAAACGGCCTCTTCGTCGGCGGTGCGGTGGGACTCGGGTTCGCCGTGCTCGAGACCATGTACTACATCTCTTCGAAGTTCACGGGCGCAGACCCCATCATCGCGGCGGCCGGCGAAGCGGCGCAGCGTGGTCTCCTCGCTCCGTTCTGCCACGTGCTCTGGAGCGCGCTCTTCGGCGCCGCGCTCTTCAGCGCGGCGGCGAAGAAGGGGCGTTTCCGTCTCTCCTGGTTGGTCGTCGCCACCTACGTCGGCGTGGCGGTCCTGCACGGGGCGTGGGACGGCTCGGCGGCATTGGTCATCGCGCTGACGGGCAACGCCCTGGTCGGAATCCTCGCGCAGCTCGTCGGATGGGCGCTCAGCATCATCGCCGGTGCACTCATCTGGCGTCATGTCGCGCGCAAAGAACCCGCGCCGCCGCTCCCTGCGGAGCCGGTGAGTGGGGAGCCGCCCCTGGGTTCGGCCCCCTCCGCGCCGGTTCCTGCCTGACCCGCTCCACACCCGGAGCACGAGGGGCGCGCTGTCCACAGCGCGCCCCTCCGTGTCATCGACGCCGATATCCTCGCTGAAGACTCCTCGTCGCCTTCCTCTACCCCCGGAGAACCCCCATGTCTGTCGGTCTACTCGCCGTCGTCGATGACATCCTCAGCGCCGCCATGAAGGCGAGCGCGAAGACCGCGGGTGTCGTCATCGACGACGCCGCCGTCACCCCGCAGTACGTCCAGGGCCTCACTCCCGCGCGCGAGCTTCCCGTCGTGTGGAAGATCGCGCTCGGCAGCATCATCAACAAGTACGTGATCATCATCCCGATCGCGCTGCTGCTGGAGGCGTTCGCACCGATGGTGCTGCCGTACCTCCTCATCGTCGGTGGCGCCTTCCTCTGCTTCGAGGGCGCCGAGAAGGTGCTCGAGTGGTTCGGGGTCCACCACGCGGAGCACGAGGACGACGGCCCCCGCGACGAGAAGAAGCTCGTGCTCGGTGCGGTGCGCACCGACCTCATCCTCAGCACCGAGATCATGCTGATCGCCCTGTCGAGCCTCGACCCCGATTTCGGGATCTGGATGACGCTGGGTGCGCTCCTCATCATCGGCCTCGCCATGACCCTCGTGGTCTACGGCGCGGTCGCGCTGCTCGTGAAGATCGACGACATCGGCCTGCGGTTCATGAAGAGCCCCTCGCGTGGCGTCCGGCGCTTCGGCGCGCGGGTCGTGGCATCCATGCCGGCGGTGTTCCGCGTCATCAGCATCGTCGGCACCGTGGCGATGCTCTGGGTCGGCGGGCATCTCCTGCTGCAGAACCTCGCCGAGACGCTGTGGGCGGGCCCGTACGACCTCGTTCACGTCGTGACGCACGCGATCGAAGCGGCGGGACCCGTGATCGTCTGGATCGTCGAGACGGCGATGTCGGCGGTGTTCGGCCTGGCGATCGGGCTCGTCATCGTCGCCGTGATCACGGGGATCACGCGCCTGACGAAGCGCGGCGGCCACTCCGCGCAGAGCCCCGCCGAGACGGCTCACGTCGACGGCTGACCCGTCGCGCCGGGGCCGCGTCAGGCGGAGATGCGGCCCAAGCGCTCGCGCAGTTCGGCTTTGACGATCTTGCCGGATGCCGTGCGCGGCAAGGCGTCGATCACGACCACCTCTTTGGGCAGCTTGTACCGTGCCACCTGCCCGTCGAGGTGGGCGCGCACGACGGCGGTGTCGACCTCCGCGCCCTCCGCCACGGTCACGACGGCCAGGGGCACCTCGCCCCATCGGTCGTCCGGGATGCCGATGACCGCGACGCCCGTGACGCCGGGGATGTCGGAGATCAGCGCTTCGACCTCGGCCGGGTAGATGTTCTCGCCGCCGGAGATGATCATGTCCTTCGACCGGCCGCAGATGTAGAGGTAGCCGTCGGCGTCGAGGTAGCCGAGGTCGCCGGAGCGGAACCAGCCGTCGTCGGTCTTCGCCGCACGTGTGGCGTCGTCGAGGCCGAGGTAGCCGACGAAGACGTTCGGGCCGCTGACGTGGATCTCTCCCACGGTGCCCGCGGGGACGGGACGGCGTTCGTCGTCCACGACGCGAACCTCGGTGAAGAAGTGCGGCAGACCGACGCTGCCCTGTTTGGCCCGCGTCATGTGCGGGGCGAGGGAGGTCGCGCCGGGGGAGGTCTCGGTCATGCCGTAGCCCTGCGAGAACGACAGGCCGCGCTCTTCCCAGGCCCGAAGGATGCGGTCGGGCACGGCCGAGCCGCCGCAGGTGAGGGTGTGCAGACTCGAGATGTCTGTGCTCGCCCAGGAAGGGTGGTCGGCCATGAGCTGGAAGGTCGTGGGGACGCCGGAGATCATCGTCACCCGGTGCTGCTCGATGAGGTCGAGCGCGCGGCCGGCCTCGAACCCCTTCTCGAGAACGAGCGTTCCGCCCTTGAGGACGACGGGGAGGGCGCCCATGCCGAGGGAGGCGACGTGGAACAACGGCGAGATCATCAGGGCGACGTCGTCGGACACGACGTCGTAATCGATGACGGTGTTCACCGCCACGGCCGTGAGGTTCTCGTGCGTGAGCACCGCGCCCTTCGGGCGACCGGTGGTGCCCGAGGTGTAGACGACGGCGGCGGGGGCGTCGGGTTCGGCGATCACGAGCGCGGGCGCCGGGGTCGCGGCATCCATCCTCCGGTCGAAGCCCGGTTCGCCGTGGCGCCCGGAGGCTCCCGTGCGCAGGCGGTGCGGCGGGTGGGCGAGCCCGGCGTCGACGGTGTCGAGGCGGTCATCGAACGAGGCGTCGTGGACGAGCACACGGGCGCGACTGTCGGAGAGGACGTGGGCGATCTCGGGTCCGGCGAGGCGCGTGTTGACCGGCACGAAGACGGCACCGATACGCACCGCGCCGAAGAGCGTGACGAGGAAGTCGGGGCTGTTCTCGCCGAGGAAGGCGACCGTGTCGCCCGCCCCGATCCCTTCTTCGACGAGGACGGCGGACGCCGCCTCGGCGCGGTCGGCCAGCTGCCGGTAGGTCAACCGCTGGTTCTCGCCGAACACCACGGCGGTCTTGTCGGGCGAGCGCAGCCGGCGGCGGGGGAGCCAGGCTCCGAGTCCTTGGGTTCTCATGCGCGGTCTCTTCTTCGAGTGCGGGTCTCGCGGGGTGGTGGCGGTGTCCGGGGCCTGCGTGTGACAGGCCCCGGGCGGCTCACGCGTAGAAGCGGTAGAGGCCGCGCGCGACGACGGCGGGCTTGCTGCCGCCGTCGATCTCGATCGTCTGGTCGACGGCGAGCTGGTAGCCACCGGCGATCTCGGTGATCTCGGCGATGACGGCGTTCATCCGCACGCGGGAGCCCACCGCGACCGGCGAGATGAAGCGCACCTTGTCGAGGCCGTAGTTGACCTTGGTGGTCACGCCCGTGACGTCCAGGAGCTCGGTCCAGAACTTCACGGCCAGCGACAGGCTGAGGAAGCCGTGCGCGATCGCACCGCCGAAGGGGCCGTCCTTCGCGCGCTCGGGGTCGGTGTGGATCCACTGGTGATCGTCGGTGGCGTCGGCGAAGAGGTCGACGCGGTCCTGGGTGACCTCGAGCCAGTCCGACCAGCCGAGGTCGGTGCCGGCGAGGCCCGCGATGTCGTCGTAGGCGATGGTGGTGGTCATGAGAGCTCCTTGGGAGGGGTGGAGAGGCCGAGGAGGCGCGCGGCGTTGTCCTTGAGGATCCCCGGCATCACCTCGGCTTTCAGGGCGGTCTGCTCGACGTCGCGCAGCCAGCGGTCGGGGGTGAGCAGGGGGAAGTCGGAGCCGAAGAGGATGCGGCTCTTCAGGAACGAGTTGGCGGCGCGGACGAGCTGTTCCGGGAAGTACTTCGGGCTCCAGCCCGACAGGTCGATCCAGGTGTTGTGCTTGTGGGTCGCGACCGAGATCGCCTCGTCCTGCCACGGCACCGAGGGGTGGGCCATGATGATCTGCAGGTCTCCGAAGTCGGCCGCGACGCCGTCGAGCAGCATCGGGTTCGACAGGCCGAGCCTCAGGCCCCGTCCGCCCTTCATCCCCGCGCCGATCCCGGTCTGCCCGGTGTGGAACAGGGCGACCACGCCGGCCGCCTGCAACACGTCGTACAGGGGGTGATGACGCTCGTCGCTCGGGTCGAAGTTCTGCACGGTGGGATGGAATTTGAACCCGCGGACTCCCGAGTCCTCGATGAGTCGGCGTGCCCGGTCGACGGCGTCGGCGCGGTTCGGGTCGACGGAGCCGAAGGGGATGAGCACGTCGTTGTGGCGCGCGGCCCCCGCGGCGATGTCGGCGCTCGACAGCGGCGGGTGGTCGAGGTGGCTCTCGGCATCCACCGTGAAGACGACAGCCGCCATCGACCGCTCGCGGTAGTACTCGGCGATGCTGTCGAGGTCGGGGCGGCCGGCGTCGACGGCGAAGTAGCGGCTCGCGGCCGCCGCCAGGTCGTCGGGCAGCGACGCGTGTCCGTGTCCGTCGATCTCGACGTGCACGTGCACGTCGATCGCGGTCAACGCCTCGACATCGATGGCGGGTTCGTAGCGGGTCATGACCGTCAGGCGGTGGGCGCGGGGCGCTGCAGGTCGGCGGGGAGCGCCGGGAATCGCTCGCCGACGCTCTGCAGCTCTCCGACGGCCTCGGCGAAGCCGTCCTCGAGAGCCTCGAACGTCCAGCCGCCCTCGCGGTAGGCCGTCGCGACGGGCTCGGGGTGCGACCACAGCTGGAGCCGGTCGCCGCCGACGCCGATGGCCTGACCGGTGACGCCGGCGGCGGCACCCGAGGCGAGATAGGCCACGAGCGGGGCCACGTCGTCCGAGGTGCCGAAGCCCAGGTCGTGCCGGAAGAACGCCGGCATCGGCTCGCCCGCCGCCTCGGCCTCGACGGCGGCGGCGAAGTACGGGACCGTCGCGGTCATCGCGGTGGCGGCGACGGGGATCACCGCGTTCACGGTGATGCCGGCCTTCTTGAGCTCGAGCGCCCACGTGCGCACCATGCCGACGATGCCGGCCTTCGCGGCCGCGTAGTTCGTCTGCCCGAAGTTGCCCCGCTGGCCGGTGGGCGAGCCGATGCAGATGATGCGCCCGGGGATCTCGTTCTGGCGCATGTAGGTCGCGGCGGCCCGCACGGTGGTGAACGTGCCGCGCAGGTGCACGCCGATGACGGTGTCGAAGTCGTCGTCGCTCATCTTCCAGAGCACGGTGTCGCGCAGCACACCGGCGTTGGTGACGAGGATGTCGAGGCGGCCGAAGTTCTCGACCGCGGCCGCGACGAGGGCGTCGGCGGTTTCGGTCGGGCCGACGGGGGCGGCCACGGCGACCGCGCGTCCGCCCGCATCGACGATGGTCTTCGCCGCGGCGTCGGCGGTGGTGGCATCCACGTCGTTGATGACGATCGCGGCACCCTGTCGGGCGAGCTCCTGGGCGTACGCGAGGCCGAGACCGCGTCCCGAACCGGTGACGATGGCGACTTTGCCGGTGAGCGACATGGTGAACTCCTTTGTGTCGCCGCCATCGTGGCATCCATTCGTTGAATAAGTCAATGATTGATTTTCGCTACACTGACGCCATGAGCACCGCGACGGGCGAAGACGCGAGCGAGGTGTCGCGGCTGGAGCACGCCCCCCTCGCCGACGACCTCGGTTTCCTGCTCGCGCGCGCCTCGGCGGTGTCGCAGGCGGCGGGTAACGAGGCGCTCGCGGCGCACGGGCTGAAGGTGCGGTCCTACTCGGTGCTGGCGCTCGCCGCGACCGGCGGGCGGCCCTCGCAGCGCGAGCTCGCGGCGTTCCTGCGCCTCGACCCCAGCCAGGTGGTCGCGCTGATCGACGATCTCGAGCGCCGCGGTCTCGTGACCCGCGAGCCCGACCCCCGGGATCGACGCGCGAACGTCCTGGCCGCCACCCTGGAGGGGCGCAAGGTGTACCGCCGTGCGTCCGCCGACGTCGAGGCGGGGGAGCGGCGCGCGCACGTCGGGCTGTCCGGCGCCGACCGGGCCGAGCTGGCGCGGCTTCTGCGCGCGGTGGCGTTTCCCGCCGACGACTGACCGCTACGCCCCCGGGTTCAGCCTCTCCAGCAGCTCCAGGCCGTGCCGCGCCCAGGCGATCTCGCCCTCCGCGCGGTCGAGGAAGCCCTCGTACGTGAAGACCTTGAAGGCGACGATGGCGTCCGGATCGTGCTCGGTGTCGCTCGCGAGGCGGCGCGCCACGATCGGGTGCGAACGGCGACGGATGGCATCCAGCTGCGCCTGCCACTGCGCGCGGCGCAACTCGTAGTGGGCGATGTGCTCCTGCAGGTGGCGGCGGGCGACATCGGGTCCGGCCCACTCGAAGTACGCGGCGCGCAGGTGTGCCGGATCGCGTTCACGCGGGTAGTCGATCGGCTCGAGCATCCACGCGCGGAAGGCCTCGACGCCCTCGTCGGTGATCGAGTACTGCGTCTTCGTCGATTTCTCGCCCCACGGCACCGGCTCGTCGACGAGCAGACCGTCCGCGACCATGCGCTTGAGCTCGGGGTAGATCTGCGAGTCGGGAGCGTGCCAGACGTGCCCGACCGACACGTGGAACGCCTTCGCGAGGTCGTACCCGGTCATCGGCTGCGCGGTCAGCAGGGCGAGGAGGGCGTACCGCAGGCTCATCGGCGACTCCTTGAAAGTGCTTGCGGATGCTCAGGTTCCACCGTATCTTCTCGGCTATAACTATCCCCATAGATAGTGGACGAAGGAGTTCCGATGCCGGAGACAGTGACCGCGAAGCTGCTCGACCACCCGCGCAACGCTTGGTACGTCGCCGCCTGGGATCACGAGGTGGGGCGCAAGAAGATCCTCGCGCGCACGGTCGCCGGCCGCCCCCTCGCGCTGTACCGCACCGAGGACGGACGCGCCGTCGCCCTCGCCGACGCCTGCTGGCACCGCCTCGCGCCGCTGTCGCAGGGGACCCTCATGGGCCCGGAGGACATCCGCTGCCCGTACCACGGCATCACGTACGACTCCCGCGGACGCTGCACGAGCATGCCTGCCCAGGAGACCATCAACCCCAGCGCGCTGGTCCCCTCGTTCCCCGTCGTAGACCGGTACCGCTACGTGTGGGTGTGGGTGGGCGACCCGGCGCTGGCCGACCCCGACCTCATCCCCGACATGCACCAGATGACGGATGCCGCCTGGACCGGCGACGGTCTCACGATCCACGCCCCGTGCAACTACCAGCTCATCCTCGACAACCTCATGGACCTGACCCACGAGGAGTTCGTGCACTCGAGCAGCATCGGGCAGAAGGAGCTCAGCGAGAGCGAGTTCGTCACCAGCCACACCGACACCACCGTCACGGTCGAGCGGTGGATGCACGACATCGAGGCGCCGCCGTTCTGGCTCAAGAACATGCGCGACAAGTTCCCCGGCTTCTCGGGCCGCGTCGACCGGTGGCAGATCATCCACTTCGAGGCCCCCTCGACGATCTGCATCGACGTAGGCGTCGCCAAGGCCGGCACCGGCGCACCCGAGGGGGACCGCTCGCAGGGCGTCAACGGCTACGTGATGAACACGATCACGCCCGAGACCGCGCGCTCGAGCCACTACTTCTGGTCGTTCCAGCGCAACTATCGCCTCGACAGCCAGCTCATCACGACGCAGTTGCGCGACGGCGTGCACGGCGTCTTCGGCGAGGACGAGGCGATGCTCGCGGCCCAGCAGGCGGCGATCGACGCCAACCCCGACTACGAGTTCTACAGCCTGAACATCGACGCCGGCGGCATGTGGGTGCGCCGGATCCTCGAGCGGATGCTGCTCGCCGAGGGGCGTGACCACGCTCCGGCCCCGCGCCGCGGCGCCCAGCTGGTGCGCTGACGTGGCGGTCTCACGGACCGAGGTCTGGCAGGGCGGCACGGTCGTGGCATCCCGCCCTCTCACTCCCGAGATCCGCCGCATCGAGATCGAGGTCGACGACCCCGCCCCGGTGAGCCCCGGTGCGCACATCGACGTGCGTCTGACGATCGCGGGCGAGCGTGACCGCCGGTCGTATTCGATCGTGGATGCCACCGACGAGGGCCGCCGCATCGCCCTCAGCATCTACACCTCGCCGGTGAGTCGTGGGGGCGCGGCCGTCATGAACGCTCTGGCGCCGGGCGACCGCCTGGAGCTCACCCAGCCGCTCAACGACTTCCCGCTCCGGCCCGGCGCGGACCGGTACGTGCTGATCGCCGGCGGCGTCGGGATCACGGCGATGGTGGGCATGGCGGCGAGCCTGCGCGCTCGCGGGGCCGACTACCGCCTGCTCTACGCGGGCCGCAGCCGCCCGCTCATGGCCTACGTCGACGACCTGCGCGAGGCGCACGGCGAGCGCCTCCGCCTGCACGTGCGCGATGAGAACAGCTCGCTGGTCGTCCCCGAGCTCGTCGACGGCATCGAGCCCGGCACCGAGGTCTACGTCTGCGGTCCGATCCGACTCATGGATGCCATCCGTCGGGAGTGGATGAAACGGAACCGCCCGATCGCGGACCTCCGCATGGAGACCTTCGGCAACAGCGGGTGGTTCGACGCGCAGGAGTTCACCGTGCGGATCCCGGCGAGCGGGATCGAGGCGCGCGTGCGCCCGAACCAGTCGATGCTCGAGGCTCTCGAGGCGGCCGGCGCCGAGATGATGTGGGATTGCCGCAAGGGTGAGTGCGGCCTGTGCGAGGTGCGCGTCCTGGGTCTCTCGGGCGACATCGACCACCGCGACGTGTTCTACAGCGAGCGCCAGAAGGACGCGCGGTCGAAGATGTGCTGCTGCGTCTCGCGCGTGGTCGCCCCCGCGGACGGCGCGGCGGTGGTGGAGATCGTCACGAGCTGACGGCGGCGCTCGTGCGCGGGTGGGCGCGGTGCGGGGGTGCGCGCGGTGCAGGGACCCGCGTCAGTCGAGCCGCGAGTGCTCGCCGAGGCGGTGCCAGGTGCGGTTGTGGTACACCAGCGCGGCGCCCGGCTCGCCCGGTTCGAGGTCGCGCTCGACGTCGACCTGCAGGGCCTGGGCGGCGATGACGGTGGAGCCGCCGGCATCCATGCGGCTGACGATCTTGCACCGCAGCCAGGCGCGGACGCCGTGGTACACGGGCTCGCCGGTGGGCAGGCGCGACCACGTCGACGTGTCGGCGAAGCGGTCGAGGCCGCTCGTGGCCGCGGTGCGGGCGAGGCCGATGTCTTCGGCGTCGAGCAGGTGCACGACGATCGTGTCGGCGGCGATGATCGTGGGCGTCGCGGACGACAGCGCCGAGACCGAGAAGATCAGCAGCGGCGGGTCGGCGCTCACCGACGAGACCGACGATGCGGTGAGCGCGACGGGGCCGTTCTCGCCGTAGGCCGTGATGACCGCGATGCCGCCGGGGTGCCCGCGGAAGGCGCGTTTGAAGTCGTCCGCCGAGACCGAGGTGCCGATCGCCGGGGTGCTCTCGGGGTCGGAGTGCGGAAGGGAAGTCATACCTCAAACGCTAGGCGCTTCTGCGGGAGGGGGCACCGTGGAGCGCAACACGGCGACACGCTCTGAGCGATCACCGTCCTGTGCGAACCGCGCTTGTGAAGCTTCACATTTATCAATTCGTGACGTTTGAGGCATGGAGATTCCTTGACAGCACCGATTGTGTGAGCGCTAACATTCAGGAGCCAGCCCACCCGAGGGGGCTGCATCACATGAACCGGCATCGGTGCCGGCGAAACGAGGAGGTTTCAACATGAAGGCGAAGAAGATTCTTGCCGGGTTCGCTCTGGTGGGCGCGATCGCTCTGACCACGGCCGGCTGCGCCGGTGGCGGCACCAACGCCGGTGGCGGGGGCGGCGACGACAAGGTCATCACCGTCGGCTTCGCGCAGACCGGCTCCGAGAGCGGGTGGCGCAGCGCCAACACCGAGTCGATGAAGGAGGCGTTCAGCGAGGCGAACGGCTTCAACCTCATCTTCAACGCGGCCGACAACAAGCCCGAGGCGCAGATCGCCGCGGTCCGCAGCTTCATCAACCAGGGTGTCGACGCCATCGTGCTCGCCCCGATCGTCACCGACGGCTGGGACGACGTGCTGAAGGAGGCGAAGGATGCCAACATCCCCGTCATCCTCGAGGACCGCACGGTCTCGGCCCCCGAGGACCTGTACGCCAGCTGGGTCGGCCTCGACTTCAAGAAGGAAGGCGAGACCGCGGGCAAGTGGGTCGCCGACAACTTCGGCAAGACGCCCACCAACCTGGTCGTCCTCGAGGGCACCACGGGCTCGTCGGCGGCGACCGACCGTGCCGCCGGCTTCGACGAGGCCATCGCGGGCACCGACATCAAGGTGCTCGACTCGCAGACGGGTAACTTCACCCGCGCCGAGGGCAAGACGGTGATGGAGGGCTTCCTCCAGAAGTACGGCTCGACGATCAACGTGCTGTTCGCGCACAACGACGACATGGGCCTCGGCGCGCTCGACGCGATCAAGGCCGCCGGCCTCAAGCCCGGCACCGACATCAAGATCGTGACGATCGACGCGGTCAAGGACGGCATGACGGCCCTGGCCGACGGCGAGTTCAACTACATCGTCGAGTGCAACCCGCTGCTGGGTGACAAGGTCGCCGACGTGGTCAAGAAGGTCGTGGCCGGCGAGTCCGTCGACAAGAGCTACATCGTCGAGGACCAGGCGTTCGACCAGGAGCAGGCCAAGGCCGCTCTGCCCGACCGCAAGTACTGATCCCTCCCTCCCCGGGTGTGCGGGGCCGACTCCGGCCCCGCACACCCTCCCGGCACCTCAGAAAGCGATCGAGCATGACATCCGAACGTGCTGCCGCGGCCCCGAGCCCGCGGGCCGCCGTGGTGGAGATGCGAGGAATCAGCATCTCCTTCCCCGGAGTGAAGGCCCTCGACGGGGTCGACTTCACTCTCTATCCCGGCGAAGTCCACTCCCTGATGGGCGAGAACGGCGCCGGCAAGTCCACGCTCATCAAGGCCCTCACCGGTGTCTACGGCATCGACGCCGGCACCATCCGCGTCGACGGCGAGCAGCGGCTCTTCCGCGCCACCGCCGACGCCCAGGCGGCGGGCATCGCCACCGTCTACCAAGAGGTCAACCTCTGCCAGAACCTCACCGTCGGCGAGAACGTCATGCTCGGTCAGGAGATCCGCCGTGCGGGCATGATCGACTGGAAGGCGACCCACGCGGCAGCCGGTCGTCATCTCTCCGGACTCGGCGTGCGCATCGACACCCGGTCGATCCTCGCGAGCCACTCGATCGCGATCCAGCAGCTTGTCGCCATCAGCCGCGCGATGGTCGTCGACACCAAGGTCCTCGTCCTCGACGAGCCGACCTCCAGCCTCGACCGCGGCGAGGTCGAGCAGCTCTTCGGCGTCGTGCGCGACCTCCGCGACCGCGGCGTCGCCATCCTGTTCGTCTCGCACTTCCTCGACCAGATCTACGAGATCTCCGATCGCCTGACCGTTCTCCGCAACGGCACGCTGGTGGGGGAGTATCCCGTCGAGGAGCTCGGCCGCGAGCAGCTCGTCGCCAAGATGATCGGGCGAGAGCTCGGCGAACTGGATGCCATCTCCGCCAGCGCCGAGCGTCCCATCGACCGCTCCGGGACCCCGGTGCTGCGCGCCGTCGGCCTGGGCCGCAAGAACGCCCTCGAGCCCGTCGACCTCGAGGTCTTTGGGGGCGAGGTCGTCGGGCTCGCGGGACTCCTCGGCTCCGGCCGCACCGAGCTCGCGCGTCTCATCGCGGGCGCCGACCGCACCGACGGCGGTTCCCTCGAGGTGGGCGGCGCGTCCGCGCGCACCGGATCGCCCCGGCACGCGCTCGACCGCGGCATCGCCTTCTCGTCGGAGGACCGTCGCGCCGAGGGCATCGTCGGCGACCTCACCGTGGCCGAGAACATCATCCTCGGGGTGCAGGCCCGTCGCGGCGCCCTCCGCAAGGTCGGAGCCGCCGAGACGCAGGCGATCGTGGACGAGTACATCACCGCCCTCGGCGTGCGTCCGGCCAACCCGAACGCCTTCATCCGCAACCTCTCCGGCGGCAACCAGCAGAAGGTGCTGCTCGCCCGGTGGCTCGCCACCGCTCCGGAGCTGCTCATCCTCGACGAACCGACCCGCGGCATCGACGTCGGCGCGAAGGCCGACATCCAGCGCAAGGTCGCCGAGCTGGCCGAGAAGGGCCTGTCGGTCATCTTCATCTCGTCCGAGCTCGAAGAGGTCCTGCGTCTCGCCCAGCGCGTGGCCGTGCTCCGCGACCGTCGTAAGATCGGCGAGCTGGCCACGAAGGACGTCGATCTCGACGGTCTCGTCGCCTACATCGCCGAAGGCCAGGCCGACTCCGAGACATCGCCGTCCGATCGGGAGAAGATCGCATGAAGAAGTTCCTCACGCACCGCCTCGTCTGGCCGATCGCGGCGCTCATCGCCCTGATCGCCGTCAACACGATCTCGCGGCCCTCGTTCCTCAGCATCACGGTGCAGAACGGTCAGCTCTACGGGTCGCTGATCGACATCCTGCGCAACAGCGCCCCGCTCATGCTCGTCGCCCTCGGCATGACGCTCGTCATCGCCACGCGCGGCATCGACCTGTCGGTCGGCGCGATCATGGCGGTCTCCGGCGCGGTCGCGCTCACGATCATCGAGGCCTCGCCCGAGCCGGGCAACCTCGGGGTCGTGATGATCGCGATCGTCGCCGCCGTCGGGACCGCCCTGCTGCTCGGGGTCTGGAACGGCTTCCTCGTCTCGGTCCTCGGCATCCAACCGATCATCGCCACGCTCGTGCTGATGCTCGCCGGCCGCGGTGTCGCCCTGCTCATCACCAAGGGCTTCATCACCACGATCAACAGCGACCCGTACCAGTTCATGGCGCAGGGGTACGTGCTGGGGCTGCCCTTCGCGTTCTACGTCTCGATCGTCGCCGTGATCGTCGTCGGTGTCCTCGAGCGTCGCACCGCCCTCGGCATGCTCACCGAAGCGGTGGGCATCAACCCCGAGGCGAGCCGCCTCGCCGGGGTCCGCTCGCGCGGCATCATCTGGGGCGCCTACATCGCCAGCGGAACCCTCGCGGGGATCGCCGGCATCCTCTACAGCTCGAACATCATGGCGGCCGACGCGAACGCGGCGGGGCTCTACATCGAACTGGATGCCATCCTCGCGGTGGTCCTCGGCGGCACCTCGCTCGCGGGCGGCAAGTTCAGCATCGCGGGCACCGTGGTCGGCGTCTTCACGATCCAGACGCTCAAGAGCACGATCACCTTCCTCGGCGTCCCGCCCGCGGTCAGCCCGGTGTTCATGGCCGCGGCCGTGCTCATCGTGGTGCTGCTGCAGTCGCCGCGGTTCCGCTCGTTCTTCCACACGGCCGGTCGCTCCGCCACCCGTTCGCTCACCCGCCGTCCTGACGCAAAGGTGCTGTCCTGATGACCACTCTCACCGCTCCGGAGCGCGGCGCCGCGTCGTCGACCAGCGCGTACCGACGCTTCCTCAGCCGTCACATCTCGTGGGTCCCGGTGTTCGCCGCCGTGGCCATCCTGATCATCATGATCGCGGGCTCGATGGCCTACTTCCCCAACTTCCAGCTGCCGCGCATCATGTCGTCGATCCTCCTCGACAACGCGTACCTGCTGGTGCTGGCCGTGGGCATGACCTTCGTCATCCTCACCGGGGGCATCGACCTCTCCGTCGGCGCGGTCATGGCGTTCACCGGCATCCTCTGCGCGAAGCTCCTCGGCGACGGGGTCCCCGTCGCCGTGGCGGTTCCCGCGATGGTGCTCATCGGCGCCGCGATCGGTCTGCTGATCGGGGTCCTCGTGCAGTTCTTCGACGTGCAACCCTTCATCGCCTCGCTGATCGGGATGTTCCTCGCCCGTGGTCTCGCGTTCGTGGTGAGCCTCGAGTCGATCAAGGTCGAGAACGAGGGCATCCTCTGGCTGCAGTCCACGCGGTTCTCCTTCGCCGGCTGGTACATCACCCCGACGGGGATCATCGCTCTGCTGACCGTCGCGATCGCGGCCTTCGTCCTCCGGTACACGCGGTTCGGCCGCACGGTGTACGCGGTCGGCGGCAACGAGCAGTCGGCTCGCCTCATGGGTCTGCCGGTCGTCCGGACGAAGCTGTCGGTCTACGTCATCAGCGGCGTGTGCGCGGGTCTGGCCGGAATCGTCCTGACGGCGTATTCCGGTGCCGGGTACCCCCTGAACGGCGTGGGAACCGAGCTCGACACGATCGCCGCGGTCGTCATCGGCGGCACGCTGCTCACCGGCGGCAGCGGGTTCGTGATCGGCTCGATGATCGGCGTGTTCGTGTACGGCCTCATCCGCACGATCATCTCGTTCTCGGGCGCCGAGCAGTCGTGGACGCGCATCACGGTCGGAGCCCTGCTGCTGCTGTTCGTCGTGGTGCAGCGGATCATCGTGTCGCGCTCCGCGCTCAGCCGGTGACGTGCCCGCGCCGTGTTAGCGATCGCCCCCGCGCGAGGGCATGATTGACCCCATGTCCACCGTCGCTCCGCCCCTCCTGGAGGTGCGCGGAGCGACGGTGCGTTTCGGGGTCGAATCGGCCCTCGCCGACGTCGACTTCCGTCTGCTCGCGGGCGAGGTGCACTCGCTCATGGGCGAGAACGGCGCCGGCAAGTCGACGCTGATCAAGGCGATCACCGGAGCCCTCCGCCTCGATTCCGGTCGGATCGAGCTCGACGGGCAGGAGATGCGCTTCTCCTCTCCCGCCGACGCGCAGGCCGTCGGGATCTCGACGGTCTACCAGGAGATCGACCTCCTGCCCAACCTCACGGTGGCCGAGAACATCTCGCTCGGCCGTGAGCCCCGCCGCTGGGGGGTCATCGACCATCGCGCGATGCGCGAGCGGGCGGTCGAGGCGCTGGCCTCGCTCGGCGTCGACGTCGATCCGTCCTCGGTGCTGTCGTCGCACCCGCTCGCGGTGCAGCAGCTGGTCGCGATCGCTCGCGCGGTCTCGACCGAGGTCAAGGTGCTCGTCCTCGACGAACCGACCTCGAGCCTGGATGCCGATGAGGTCGCCGAACTGTTCCGCGTGATCCGCGACCTCAAGGCGCAGGGCATCGCGATCGTGTTCGTCTCGCACTTCCTCGACCAGGTGTACGAGATCTGCGACCGGGTCACCGTCCTCCGGGGAGGGCGCCTGGTGGGCGAGTACGGAACGCGGGAGCTCCTGCGCATCGACCTCGTCGAGAAGATGCTCGGCGCGACCGCCGAGGTGCTCGCCCCGCTGGGCCAGCGCGAGGTCGAGACCACCGAGGGGCCTTCGGTGCTGAGCGCCCGGGGGCTGGCATCCGGGGTCCGTCTGAGAGAGGCCGACGTCGACATCGCCGAGGGCGAGGTGATCGGGGTCGCGGGTCTCCTCGGATCCGGGCGCAGCGAGCTCGCGCGCTCCCTCACGGGCGTCGACCGCCCCGATGGCGGCGAGCTGCGCATCGACGGCGAGCCGGTCCGCCTGTCGTCGCCGCGCGAGGCGATCCGTCGTCGCGTGGCCTACTCCTCCGAGAACCGTCGCACCGAGGGCGTGATCGGCGACCTCAGCGTGCTCGACAACATCACGCTCGCCCTGCAGGCGCAGCGCGGGATCTTCCATCGCCTCAGCACCGCCCGTCGCCGCGAGCTCGCGATGAGCTGGGTCGAGGCGCTGCACATCCGTCCCGTCGACATCGACCGCCCGGTGCGGACCCTGTCGGGCGGCAACCAGCAGAAGGTGCTCCTCGCGCGCCTTCTCGCGCTGTCCCCGCGGCTCATCGTGCTCGATGAACCCACTCGCGGCATCGACGTCGGGGCGAAGGCCGAGATCCAGCGGCTGGTCGGCGAACTGAGCGACAACGGCCTGTCGATCGTCTACATCTCCGCCGAACTGGACGAGGTCCTGCGCGTCGCCCACCTCGTCGCGGTGATGCGCGACGGCGTGCTCGCGCAGATCGTGCCGGCCGCCGACCTCACGTCCGACGCGCTGCTCGCGCTCGTGGCCGGACACACGAGCGGAGACGAGGGACGTGGTGCCTGAGGACAAGGGCTCGCGGACCGCTAACATCTTCGACGTCGCCCGCCTCGCCGGGGTGTCGCACCAGACGGTCTCGCGCGTGCTCAACAACATGCCGAACGTACGGCCCGCGACGCGCGCGCGTGTGGAGCAGGCCATCGCCCAGCTGCGGTACAGCCCCTCGCCCGCGGCGCGCGCCCTCGTCACCCGTCGCACGCGCACGATCGGGCTCGTCACGCCCGGCACCGTCGACTACGGCCCCACCTCGATCGCGACGAACTTCAACTTCGCCGCGCGCGCCGCCCGGTACAACGTCGACGCGATCAGCTCCCCGCAGAGCGACGTGGCTCCCGTGCGCGCGGCCATCGACGGTCTGCTCAAGCAGCGCGTGGATGCCATCGTGCTCGTCGTCGTCGACACGGAGGTGCTCGCGGCGGTCCAGGCGCTCGACATCGACGTGCCGATCGTCGCGGCGGCGACCAGCGCGCGCCCCCACCCGCGTCTGGTGGCGATCGATCAGTACCGCGGCGCCCGCAGCGCCGTGCGGCACCTGCTCGAGGCGGGATACGAGACCGTCCGCCACATCGCCGGCCCCGCCCGCAACCCCGACGCCGTCGAGCGCATCCGCGGCTGGCGCGAGGAGATCGCCGCCGCCCGCGCCCAGTCGACCCCGGCCGTGCACGGCGACTGGTCGGCCGCGAGCGGGTACCGCATCGCCTCCGAGGCGGACCTCGCCCCGGGGGAGGGGATCTTCGTCGCCAACGACCACATGGCCATCGGGGTCCTGTCGGCGCTGCGCGAGCGCGGTCTGCGCGTGCCCGAGGACATCGGCGTGGTGGGCTTCGACGACGTGCCCGAGGCGGCGTACGTCTACCCGTCGCTGACCACCGTGCGTCAGGATTTCGCGGCGCTCGGCGAGATCCTCATGCAGAAGGTGCTGCTGCTCGTGGAGGAACCCGACACGGTGACCGAGAGCACGCCGCTGCCGACGCGCCTGATCGTGCGGACGTCGGCCCCGCTCGCGCGCTGAGCTGGGTGATGCCGGCAGCGACCTGCCGCGGGGGAGCGTCCGGCCGACCGACCGCGATAAACGCCATTCCGTGCCAGACACGGTGCGGCACGGCGTGTCTCGGGAGGAATGGCGTTTATCGCGCGAAGGGTGCCGCCCTCGTGGGGACGGCAGCGCCGCAACGGGGGCCCGACGTGGGCGGGTGGCGCGATCGACGACACCGGGCCTTGCGGAGGGCCGCGCTACGGCCTACAGTGGTCGAACCGGTTCGATGACGAAGGGAGCGACGGATGCCGACGATCGGCGACGTGGCCAAAGCCGCGGGAGTCTCCCGCAGCACGGTGTCGTACGCGCTCTCGGGCAACCGACCGATCTCGCGTGAGACGCGCGAGCGCATCGACGCGGCGATCGCCGAGCTGGGATTCACCGTCAACGCGGGCGCGCGAGCGCTCGCGACCTCCCAGACCATGGTGCTCGGACTGCTCCTGCAGTTCCACGAGGACGAGTTCCCGCCGGCGATGCTGCAGTACATCCTCGCGGTGTCGAACGCGGCACGAGAGCTCGGCTACGACATCCTCATGGTCACCGACAGCGACGGCCCGGGCGCCATCCGTCGCATCACGTCGTCGAACATGGTCGACGGGGTCGTCCTGCTCGACGTGACCCACGACGACCCGCGGCTGGAGGCGCTGCGCCAGGCGCGCCAGCCGGGCGCCCTCGTCGGACTGCCGCGCGACACCGACGGCGTCGACGTGTTCGACCTCGATTTCAGCGAAGCGGCCCGCCTGACCATCGACCACCTCTACGGTCTCGGCCACCGCGACATCGTGCTCGTCTCTCCTCCCCGCCACGTCTTCGAGCGCGGGGGCGCGTACGCCTGGCGCTACCGCGATGCCGCTCTCGAGCGGGCCGCGCGGTATGGCATCCAGGTCCGTCCGTACTACGGCGAGTCGCAGCAGCCCGGGATCGAGCGCAGCCTCAACGCCATCCTCGACGCCCGCACCGACTCGACCGCGCTCGTCGTGCACAACGACGCCTCGATCGCGGCGCTTCCCGCGGTGCTGCGCGAGCGCGGGGTCGTCGTCCCCCGCGACCTCTCCGTGGTCAGCCTCTACTCTCAAGACTTCGGGCGTACCTTCCTCCTGCCGTACACGGCAGTCGAGACGTCCCCAGACGGGCTGGGCCGCAAGGCGGTCCAGCACCTGGTCCGGCGCATCGCCGACCCCGATTACGGGCCCCCCGTGGTCGGGTTCATCGAGCCGGAGCTCACCGACAGGGGGAGCACCGCTTAACGGGGCAGCGGCGTGTCCCGTTCTCGTCGGCCCATCGTCGAACCGGTTCAACGCCCTCGCCTGCACGACAACGCAGTCACATTTCAGAGAGGAAATTGCAGTGAGCACGAACACCACCCGTACCCGGGCTCTCGGCGCGATCGCCATCGGCGCCGTCGCCGTGGGCGTCCTGGCCGGATGCTCCGGCGCATCGACCGGGGCGAGCACCGACGGTGCCGCCGGCGGCACCTACACCTTCTGGGACCCGTATCCGCAGTACGACGCCTCGTCCGACTGGGCGAAGGTCATCGACAAGTGCGCCGCGGATGCCGGCGTCACGATCGAGCGGACCGGCTTCGACACCAGCGACCTCACCTCGAAGGCGCTCCTCGCCGGTCAGCAGGGCGATTCGCCCGACATCCTGCTGATCGACAACCCCGCCGTCTCGACCCTCGTCGAGGCGGGGATCATCACGTCGACCGAGGAGAACAACCTCCAGGTCGGCGACGTCGCCCAGAACATCCTCGGCGCCTCGGTCGTCGACGGGAAGACCTACGGCGTCCCCATCGGCGCGAACACCCTGGCGCTGTACTACAACCCCACCGTGCTGAGCGCGGCCGGGGTCGACCCCTCGTCGATCAAGGACTGGTCGAGCCTCAACGCCGCGATCGAGAAGGTCGTGGCATCCGGGAAGAAGGGCATCACGTTCTCGGGCATCGGGACCGAAGAGGGCAGCTTCCAGTTCCTGCCGTGGTTCTGGGGCGCGGGAGCCGACCTGACCGCGCTCGACTCCTCGCAGGCCGTCTCGGCGGTGCAGCTGTGGACCGACTGGGTGAAGAAGGGCTGGGCGCCGAACTCGGTCATCAACAACACCCAGACCACGAGCTGGCAGGAGTTCGAGACCGGTGACTTCGGTTTCGCCGAGAACGGCACCTGGCAGAAGGCGGGCGCCGCGAAAGCCGGCTACCAGGTCATCCCGATCCCGGGAGCCAAGGGCGGAGCCGCTCCGGCCCCGACCGGCGGCGAGTTCCTCACCCTGCCGGTGCAGAAGGACGCGGGCCGCTACGCCGTCTCGGCCAAGATCGTCGAGTGCCTGACGAGCACCGCCAACGTCGTGGGGACCGACAACACGCTGAACTACATCGCGGCGACCCCCGAGGCGCAGAAGGAGCAGCTCGCTCAGGACCCGACCCTCGAGCCCTGGGTCGAGGCGGTCAACGCGGCCAAGGCCCGCACCGGCGACAACCTCGGCACGAAGTACCCGGTGATCTCCGAGCAGCTCTGGACGGCCGTGCAGAACTCGCTGACCGGTGCCCAGTCGCCGCAGGACGCTCTGAAGGCCGCCCAGCAGGCCGCTTCCTCGAAGTAACACCCGATTCCTGAAAGGGGTACGCCGACATGACCGCGACGCAGTTCACTGCTTCGACGGGCACCGGCGATTCCGGGAGGGCGGCGGCCACCGCCGCCCTCCCCACCCCGGGCCGCCGTCCGCGGCACCGGGGCCAGTGGGCCGCGTGGGCGTTTCTCGCCCCCGTCGTGATCTACCTGGTCGTCTTCTACGCCTATCCGCTCTTCCGCAACCTCGACCTGAGCCTGCGCGACTACACCGTCCGCTCGTTCATCGACGGCACGGCGCCGTTCGTGTGGTTCGCGAACTACGTCACCGTCTTCCAGGACCCCACGTTCTGGCCGGCGCTGGCCAACACGGCCACGTTCACGCTCGTGTCGATCGTCTTCCAGTACTCGATCGGCATGGCGCTCGCGGTGTTCTTCTTCCAGCGCTTCCCGCTGTCGGCGACGCTGCGCGCCCTCTTCCTCGTGCCGTGGCTGCTGCCCCTGCTGGTCTCGGCGTCCGCGTGGTCGTGGATGCTGAACTCCGACTCGGGCGTCGTCAACTACCTCCTCGGCCTCCTCGGCGTCGACGCCGTCAACTGGCTCACCTCGCCGCAGTGGGCGCTGGTGTCGGTGCTCATCGCCAACATCTGGATCGGCGTGCCCTTCAACCTCGTCATCCTGTACAGCGGACTCCAGAACATCTCGAGCGACATCTACGAAGCGGCATCCATCGACGGAGCGAACGCCTGGCAGAAGTTCTGGCGCATCACCTTCCCGCTGCTGCGCCCCGTGTCGGCGATCACGATCCTGCTCGGGCTCGTCTACACGCTCAAGGTGTTCGACATCATCTGGATCATGACCCGGGGAGGACCGGGGTCGAGCTCGACCACCTTCGCCATCTGGTCGTACCGCCTCGGGTTCGGGTCCGCCCTGCCCGACCTCAGCCCCGCGGCGGCGGTCGGCAACCTGCTCATCGTGATCGCCCTGGTCTTCGGGCTGATCTACATCCGCGCCCAGCGCCGACTGGAGGTCTGATCATGAGGCGTCGTCCCTGGTGGATCACGGCGATCGGCATCGTCCTCACCGCGATCATGCTGTTCCCGATCTATTGGATGATCAACGTGTCGCTCACCCCGCAGAGCGACATGCGCAAATCGCCCCCCGATCTGTTCCCGCTCACCCCGACGTTCGAGGGCTACGAGAAGGTCCTCTCCGACCAGTTGCCGTACCTCGGCACGAGCTTCATCATCGGTATCGGCACCGTCGTGCTGACCCTTCTGCTGTCGGCTCCGGCCGCGTACTCGCTCGCCAAGCTCCGCCCGCGGGGTGGGAACGCGCTCAGCTTCGCGCTGCTCATCGCCCAGATGATCCCCGGGATCATCATGGCGATGGGGTTCTACGCGATCTATCTGAACGCCGGGATCCTCAACTCCGTGCCGGGGCTGATCCTCGCCGACTCCACCCTCGCGGTGCCGTTCGGCGTGCTCATCTTCACGGCGTTCATGCGCGGCATCCCCGATGAACTGCTCGCCGCGGCGCGCATCGACGGGGCGGGCACCTGGCGGACGTTCCGCTCGATCGTGCTGCCGGTCAGCCGCAACTCGATCGTCACGGTCTCGCTCTTCGCGTTCCTGTGGTCGTGGTCGGACTTCATCTTCGCCTCGACCCTCAACAGCGGCGGCAAGCTGCAGCCGATCACGATCGGCATCTACCGCTACATCGGCAACAACAACCAGGAGTGGAACGCGATCATGGCGACCGCCGTCGTGGCATCCATTCCGGCTGCCGTGCTGCTCATCCTCGCCCAGCGCTACGTCGCGGCCGGGGTGACCGCCGGTGCCGTCAAAGACTGACCCCGAAAGGCTCTTCGTGTCGCATCCCTCCCTGCCCACGTTCGACGTGCGCGAGATCCCCTTCAGCTTCCGCGGCTCGTGGCTCGACCTGTCGCCCGTCGTGGGGCTGCACCGCCAGGTCGACGACGTGCACCTCGTGTCGCACGTCAACGGCATGCACGCCGTCCTCCGCCTCACCCCCACCGTCGACGGGGAGCGGGCGGATGCCACGACCCGGGCGGACGCGGCAGCTCTTGCCTGGGCGGTGGGCGAGACCGTCGTCGCCACCGCCGTGTTCGAGTCGGCCGACATCGTGCGCATCGCGGGAGCGGGGGCGGACTTCACCCTCGCCGATGCGGTCGAGGAGCTCACGCCCTTCACCGGGTCGTACTTCTTCCGCGATCCGTTGGACGGCGCGTACGTCTTCACCTCCTACGAGACCGGCCGCCGGTATCGCGTCACCGTGCTGTCCGGCGAGGTGGCGACGGAAGGGGTCGAGGCGCTCGGTCAGAGCGTGCGCGCCCTGACCGTGGGAGGCGACACGTGGGAGATCGCGATCGAGCAGATCGAGGCGGCGGCCCCGGCCTATCGGGCGGGCGAGGCGTTCGACGAGGTCCGCGCGCGCGTCGTCGAGGAGTTCACGGACTACCTCGACCGGATCGCCGGCTGGCGGACCGAGGCGACGCCCGCCGTCGCCCGGGCCGCGTACGTCCTCTGGTCGGCCACGGTCGCCCCGGCCGGATTCGTCACGCGCGAGTCGGTGCTCATGTCGAAGCACTGGATGGACAAGGTGTGGAGCTGGGACCACACCTTCAACGCCCTGGCGCTCGCGCCCGGGCTCGCCGACGCCGCGCTCGATCAGTTCTTCGCCCCGTTCGACCACCAGGATGCCGCGGGCGCGATGCCCGACTCGATCACGCACGCCGAGGTGCTCTACAACTACGTGAAGCCCCCGATCCACGGGTGGGCGTGGGCGAAGCTGCGCGAGCGCCTCGCACGGCCCCTCACCGAAGACGAGCTGTTCGCGGGATACGCGCGGCTCTCGCGGTGGTCGCGGTTCTGGCTGGACTACCGCACCGCTCCCGGGCGCGACCTGCCGTACTACCAGCACGGCAACGACAGCGGGTGGGACAACTCCACGACCTTCGACCACGACCGCGTGATCGAAGCGCCCGACCTCGCCGCCTTCCTCGTCGTGCAGCTCGACGTCCTCGCCGATCTCGCGGACGAGCTCGGAACGGGGGAGGGCGCCGACTGGCGCGCCGAGCGCGATCGGGTCCAGGGCGCGCTCCTGCGCGACCTCCGAGACGACGAAGGGTTCTTCGCGGTCGGCGCGCTCAGCGGGACGGTGAGCAAACGGTCCAGTCTGCTGAACCTCCTGCCGGTTCTCGCCTCCGAGCGGTTCCCCGCCGCGGTGACGGACGCCCTGGCGGAGCGCATCGCGGAGCACCTGACCACCTGGGGTCCGGCCACTCAGCTCGTGGGAACGCCCGAATACGAGGACGACGGCTACTGGCGCGGTCCGATCTGGGCCCCCTCGACGATGCTCATCGAGGAGGGGCTGCGTCGCGGGGGGCACGTCGAGCTGGCCGACACGATCAACGAGCGCTTCCGCCGACTGTGCGAGGAGTCGGGCTTCGCCGAGAACTTCGACGCGCGGACGGGCGCGGGACTGCGCGACCGCGCGTACACCTGGACGGCGAGCGTGTACCTCGTCTTCGCGCACGAGCACACGCTGCGCACGGCCGGGGGCGACGCGTGACCGTGCACTTCCACGTCGAGGGGACGCGGCTCGTCTGGCGCGGTGACGGAGAGACCGTGGTCGTGGAGCCGTGGGGACGAGACAGCGTCCGCGTGCGGTCCCGTCTCATGCACGACATCGTCGATCACGACTGGGCGCTGCTTCCCCCCGCCCCCGCCCACGCCGAAGCCGACGTCGTCGTCGCGGGCGACACGGCGACCCTCACCAGCGGTCGCCTGCGCGTGGTCGCGACCTCGCGGACCGGCATCCAGCTGCAGACGGGGTACGACCGCAACTTCTGCCACCTCGCCTTCTTCGACGTCGACGGCCGGCTGCTCTTCCAGGAGAGGGATGCCGGGGGCTCCCTCGCGCTGGTCGCCCGCGAGCACCGTCCCATCCCCGGTGGCGACGTGCGCCTGACCGCGTCGTTCGAGAGCGCCTCGGACGAGCGTCTTTTCGGGATGGGGCAGTACCAGCAGGACGTGCTCGACCTGAAGGGCTGCACCCTCGAGCTCGCGCATCGCAACTCGCAGTCGAGCGTGCCCTTCGTGCTCTCCGACCGCGGCTACGGCTTCCTGTGGCACAACCCCGCGATCGGGCGGGCGACGTTCGCGGCGAACGGCACGCGATGGTCCGCCGAGTCCACAGACCAGCTCGACTACTGGGTCACGGCGGGAGCCACCCCGCGCGACATCTCGCGGGCCTACGCGGATGCCACGGGCCACACGCCGATGATGCCCGAGCGCGGTCTCGGCTTCTGGCAGTGCAAGCTGCGCTACTCCTCGCAGGAAGAGCTGCTCGCCGTCGCTCGGGAGCACAAGAGACGCGGCCTTCCACTCGACGTCATCGTCGCCGACTTCTTCCACTGGCCGAGGATGGGCGACTTCCGTTTCGAGGAGGAGTTCTGGCCCGACCCCGCCGCGATGGTGCGCGAGCTCGACGAACTGGGCGTCGAACTGATGGTCTCGGTGTGGCCGCAGGTGTCGCTCGAATCCGAGAACTACGCGCACATGAAGAAGGAGAACCTCCTCGTCCGCGCCGAGCGCGGCCTCGACGTGCACATGTCCTTCGAGGGGCCGAGCGCGTTCCTCGACGCCACGAACCCGCGGGCGCGCGCCTTCGTGTGGGAGAGGTGCCGGGAGAACTACGGCGGTCATGGCATCCGCACCTTCTGGCTCGACGAAGCCGAGCCCGAGTACGGCCTCTACGACTACGACAACTTCCGCTACCACGCCGGCTCCGTGCTGCAGGTGGGCAACGTCTACCCGCAGCACTACGCGCGGGCGTTCGCCGAGGGGCAGTGGGGCGACGGCGAGACCGAGGTCGTGAACCTCCTCCGCACGGCGTGGGCGGGCAGTCAGCGCTACGGCGCGTTGGTGTGGTCGGGCGACATCGCTTCGACCTTCGCGGCGCTTCGCGCGCAGGTGACCGCGGGCATCCACATGGGCGTCGCCGGTATCCCGTGGTTCACCACCGACATCGGCGGCTTCCACCACGGGGATCCGGATGCCGAGGACTTCCGCGAACTGCTCGTCCGCTGGTTCCAGTTCGGGACGTTCTGCCCGGTGATGCGTCTGCACGGCGATCGGCTGCCGACGACGCCCGTGCACGCGGCCGACGGCTCGCGGCGCTCGCCGAGCGGCGGGCCGAACGAGGTGTGGAGCTTCGGCGACGCCGTCACCCCGGTGCTCGAACGGTACCTCTTCGCCCGGGAGGCTCTGCGCCCCTACACCCGAGAGGTGATGCGCGACGCGCACCTCGACGGGCAACCCGTCCTGCGCGGGCTCTTCCACGAGTTCCCCGACGACGAGCGCTGCTGGACGGTGAAGGACCAGTACCTGTTCGGCCCGGACCTCCTCGTCGCGCCCGTGATGGAGGCCGGCGCGCGCTCGCGGAGCGTGGTGCTGCCCGCGGGCGCGGAATGGACCGACCTGTGGACGGGCGCGGTGTTCGCCGGCGGCGGCGAGATCGACGTGGAGGCGCCGCTGGAGAGGATCCCGGTCTTCGTCCGCGACGGCGCCCAGCCCGAGGTGGTCGAGGCGGTGCGCGCGGCGCTGCGTGCCGACTGACGCGCGAGCGGGGCGAACCGCCGTGCCGAGTACCGGCCGGCTGTCTTGCGATAAACGCCATTCGGTGCCGGAAACGCGGCGGCGCGGCGTTTCTCGGCAGGAATGGCGTTTATCGCGAGTGCGCGGCAGGTAAAGGGACCCCGGATGCCGTGGCATCCGGGGTCCCCTTACGGGTTGACGCTCAGCCCAGCAGCGGTACCGCACCCACCAGCACGCCGACGGCGAGCATCACCAGCGAGACGACGGTCGCGCGCCACAGCACCTTCTTGTGGTGGTCGCCGAGGTTGACGCCGGCGAGCGAGACCAGCAGCAGGATCGCGGGCACCAACGGGCTCTGCAGGTGCACGGGCTGGCCGGTGATCGAGGCGCGGGCCATCTCGACGGGGGCGATGCCGTAGTTCGCCGCGCTCTCGGCGAGGACGGGCAGGATGCCGAAGTAAAACGCGTCGTTCGACATGAAGAACGTGAACGGGATCGACAGCACGCCCGTGATGACGGCGAGGAACGGTCCCATCGACGACGGGATCACCTCGGTGATCCAGGCGGCCATCGCGGTGACCATGCCGGTGCCGTTGAGCACGCCGACCAGGACGCCGGCGGCGAGGACCATCGACACCACCCCGACGATCGAGGGCGCGTGCGCGACGATCTCGTCGGCCTGACCGCGCAGCTTCGGGAAGTTCACGATGAGGGCGACGGCCGCGCCGACCATGAAGACGAACGCCAGCGGGAAGATGTCCATCACCAGGAGGACCATGACGGCCACGGTGAGCGCGAGGTTGAACCAGATGAGCTTCGGGCGCAGCGTCGCGCGGTTCGGGTCGAGCATCGTGTCGGCCATCGCGGTGTCGGCGGTGTCGACGAGCTGGGTCGCGGCGACGGCGTCGCGTCCGCCGCGGACGGTGACGATGTTGCCGGTGCGCAGCGACGCGACCGCGCCGGGCTTGGGCTCCGCCCCGCGGAACAGCTTCGGGGCACCGAGACGACCGAAGCCACCGGGGGCGTCGAGCTTCGAGGTGTCGACGACACCGGCGAGACGCTTGCGCTCGGCGAGGCCGAGGAACCAGGCGAAGGCGAGAGAGACGACGAGACCCGCGGCGAGCGAGGGGATCATCGGCACGAAGACGTCGGTGGGCTGCAGCCCCAGCGCGGTGGCCGCGCGAACGGTCGGTCCGCCCCACGGGACGATGTTCATCGTGCCGTTCATCAGACCCGCGACGCAGGTGAGCACGACGGGGCTCATGCCCAGGCGCAGGTACAGCGGCAGCATCGCCGAGGTCGTGATGATGAAGGTCGTCGATCCGTCGCCGTCGAGAGAGACGGCACCCGCGAGGATCGCCGTGCCGAGCACGATCTTGGCGGGGTCATCGCCCAGCACGCGCGTGATCACGCGGATCAGCGGGTCGAACAGGCCGACGTCGATCATGATGCCGAAGTACATGATCGCGAACATCAGCAGGGCGGCGGTGGGCGCCATCTTGCTGATCGCGTCGATCACCATGTCGCCGAGGCCCAGGCCCGCTCCCGCGATCAGCCCGAAGATCGTCGGGACGACGATGAGGGCGACCATGGGGGTGAGGCGCCGCGTCATGATCAGGGCCATGAACGACAGGACCATGAGGAAGCCGAGGGCCACGAGCACCCCGTCGGCGGGCGTGTACGCCACCGGGTACTCGGCCGTGTCGGCCGCAAGGATCAGGGGGGTCATCGCGACTCCTTCGTCGTGACGGGCGCGAATCTCGCGCTGTCGATCCGGTGACACTACGGATGCCGAGACCCCGACCGCGCGCTTGCTCGCATTGCGCGGGGTTATGCGCGTACCGTGTGTTCTGCGCATTTCGCGCACGAGGTGGTGTTCAGGGAGGCGCATGCGGTTCGCAACCCGAATGCTCGTCGTGCAGGTGGCGACCCAGGTGGTCGTCGTCGCGGTGTGCACCGCGGTCTTCGCCTGGCTCGGCGTGCAGCAGCTCAAGGCCGAGGCCGACTCGTCGGCGCTGAATATCGCGCGCTCGGTCGCCGAAGCCCCCGAGGTGCGCGACCTCGTCGCCGCCTACTCCGCCGATCCGGGCACCCCGGATGCCGCGGGCCTGCGCGACGGCCTTCTCCAGCGGTACGCGGTCGACGTCACCAGCCGCACCGAGGGCCTGTTCGTCGTGATCACCGACGACCATGGCATCCGACTCGCCCATCCCGATCCCGACCGCCTCGGCCAGGTCGTCAGCACGAGTTTCGCGGACGCGCTCGCGGGCCGCGAGGTCGTCACCTGGGAGACCGGAACGCTGGGGGAGTCGGCGCGCGCGAAGGTGCCCGTGTACCCGCCGGGCGGCGGCGCCCCGGTGGGGGAGGTGAGCGTCGGGTTCGAACGCGCGAGCGTTTTCGACGACCTGCCCGCTCTCCTCGGCGGGATCGCCGTGGCCGTGGCGCTCGCCGTCGCGATCGGCGCGCTCGTCGCGCTCCTCATGCGCCGGCGCCTCGAGCGGCTCACGCTCGGCGTCCAACCCGAGGAGCTCGTCGCCCTCGTGCAGACCCAGACGGCTGTGCTCGAGGGAGCCGACGAGGGTGTCCTCGCCATCGACGAGGCGGGGGTCGTGCGCGTGTGCACCACGACCGCCGAACGTCTTCTCGGGATCACGGATGCCGTCGGCCGCCCCCTCGCCGACCTCGACCTCCCGCCCGCCGTCGCGACGGCCCTCGCCGGTGCCGGGGCGAGCACGGGGCTGCCGATCGAGGGTCGGGTCGTGTTCATCGACGTGCGTCCGGTGCGCCGCGGCGCCCGCGCGCTCGGCCGCGTCGCGGTGCTGCGCGACCGCACCGACGTCGCCGCGCTCTCGGGGAGGCTCGACAGCGTCCGCGCGATGGGCGATGCCCTTCGGGTCCAGCGGCACGAGAACGCCAACCGCCTGCACGCGGCGGTCGGTCTGCTCGACGCCGGGCGCACCGCCGAGGCCCGCGCGTTCCTCGCCGACCTCGTGGACCGCGGGTCGGTGGACTGGGCCGTTCCCGGCATCGACCTCGTCGGCGACGCGATGCTGCAGTCCTTCCTCGGGGCGAAGGCGCTCGCCGCGCGCGAGCGGGGAGTGATCCTGCGCGTATCCGACGACACGTACCTCCGCGGCACCGTCGACGACGTGGAAGACGTCGTGGCCGTGCTGGGGAACCTCGTCGACAACGCCGTGACCGCCACGGCATCCGGACCCGAGCCCCGCGAGGTCGAGGTCGCCGTGCTCGGCGACGGCGACGCGATCGTGCTCACGGTGGCCGATACCGGCGGGGGCATCGCCGACATCGAGGCGGCCTTCGCTCCCCGCGAGCGCGACGACGACCCCGCCGCCGTGCACGGCCTCGGCATCGGGCTGCCGCTCTCGCGCGAGTTCGCGCGGCGACGCGGCGGCGACGTGTGGGTCGTCGACCCGGGCGATGACGGCCACGGAGCTGTCGTCGCCGCGCGTCTGCCGGGAGTCCTGCGAGGAGAGAACGAATGACCGACATCCGCGTCCTCGTCGTCGACGACGACTTCCGCGTCGCGGGACTCCACCGCGACGCCGTGGCCTCTCGGCCCGGCTTCCTCGCGCTGGAACCGGCTCGCACGGTGGGGGAGGCCCGCGCGGCGCTCGCCGCGCACACCCCCGACCTCGTGCTGGCCGACGTGTACCTCCCCGACGGGGACGGGATCGAGCTGGTCCGCTCGGCCGGCATCGACGCGTTCGTCCTGTCGGCGGCGACGGATGCCGAGACCGTCCGCCGCGCGTTCACGGCCGGGGCTCTCGCGTACCTGGTGAAACCGTTCGACACCCGCGTGCTGGCGGAGCGTCTCGACCGCTACGCCCGCTACCGCAATCTCCTCTCGAGCGCGCGGCCGCTCTCGCAGGATGACATCGACCGCGCGGCATCCGTGATGCGGGGGGAGCGCGAAGGGCCGTCGCTCGCCCGCTCGGCGACCGAGCAGACGGTATTGGCGGCCCTCGGCGCCGACGAGGCCTCAGCGAGCGAGGTGGCCGAACGCATCGGCGTCTCGCGCGCGACCGCGCAGCGCCACCTCACGGCCCTCGCCGAGCGGGGCCTGGTGCAGGTGAGTCTGCGCTACGGCTCGACGGGGCGGCCCGAGCACCGCTTCCGCGCCGGCGCCTGACCCGCCCCGCCCCGGCTCGCTGTATCTCGGCAGGCGAGGTGGCTGAGCGTGTCGAAGTCGCCGGGCGCGATCCTCGGGTGGCAACCGTCGAGGTGGCTGAGCTTGTCGAAGTCACCGGGCGATGCTTGGGTGGCAACCGTCGAGGTGGCTGAGCTTGTCGAAGTCACCGGTAGTTCGGCGGCATCCCGGTCCCTTCGACAGGCTCAGGGACCTCCGGCGGCATCCCGGTCCCTTCGGCGGGCTCAGGGACCTCCGGCGGCATCGCGGTCCCTTCTACGGGCTCAGGGACCTCTGCGCGCCCTGACCTCACGCCTCCAGCACCACCCACCCGCGCGGTCCGAGCTCGACGCGCCCGTCCACCGGCGAACCCTCGCCGGCGACCACCGACCGCCCGTCCGCGATGGGCAGTAAGACGGGCTCGTCACCGACGTTCAGTGCGACCACGACCGCGTCGTCACCGATCGCGGTCCGCAGCGCGAGAGCCGTGTTCGCGACCTCGATCACGTCGGTGTGCGCGCGCCAGAGCCAGGGCTTGCGGCGGCGCAGCGCGATGAGGGCGCGGTGGGCGTCGAGGATCCGCTCGTCGGGCTCGGCGTCCCCGGGTGCCGCGGGGAAGGAGGGCCGCACCGCGTCGTCGCCCCCGATGCGCTCCTCCTTCACTCCCGTCCACCCGAACTCGTCGCCGGCGTAGACCGACGGAGTCCCGGCGACCGTGAACAGCACGGCCAGCGCGTGCGGCACGAGCGCCGTCCCGACGGCCGAGGCGATACGCGTCACGTCGTGATTGCCGACGAACGTCTGCGGCACGAACGTCGCGAGCAGCCCGTCGTGCCGCTCGATGGCGTGGCTCAGCTCGAAGAGGTTCCGGTCGGCGATGCCGTGCCAGATCCCCTGCCACAGCTCGTACTGCGTGAGCGCGTCCATCGTCGACTCCCGCACGATCGTCGGCGCGTCCCCGTGGATCACCTCGCCGAGGAACCACGCCTCGGGGAACCGCTCGCGCACGCGAGGAAGGACGGCGGCCCAGAACGACGACGGCACCGCGTACGCGGCATCCAATCTCCACCCGTCGAGCCCGCGCTCGAGCCAGTGGCACATGACCTCGACGACGAGGTCGACGACCGCGGGGGAGGAGTGATCCAGCGCGACGAGCGCGTCGTGCCCCTCGAACACCTCGGCCTCGAACCGCCCGTCGACCCAGCGCCCGCGGAACAGGTTCGGCCCGTCCTCCGTCAGGTTGCGGAAGGCCGCGTGCCCGCGCCCGACGTGATTGAACACGCCGTCGAGGAGGATGCGGATGCCACGCTCCCGCGCCGCCGCCACGAGACGTGCGAAGTCCTCGTCATCGCCCAGCCGCGGGTCGATGCGGAAGTGGTCGACGGTGTCGTACCCGTGGGTCTCGGCCGCGAAGACGGGCCCGAGCAACAGGCCGTTGAGGCCGAGGGAGATGATGTGGTCGAGCCACGGCTCGAGCCGGTCCAGACGGTGCTCGGGGGCGGCATCCGGATCCACGTCCTCGCGGATCGGGGCGCCGACGAACCCCAGCGGATAGACGTGCCACCAGATCACGTGCTCGGGCCACGCGGGCATCCGGTCTCCTCTCGATCGGGGGTGAGACCGTCTCGACGGTATCCGCCCGGTCCGTCTCCGCGAGGGGGGTTGTCAGCGTCGGCGCTCGGCCGCGCCCGCCCGCGCCCAGAGCGCCGCCGCCTGCGTGCGGCTCTCCACGCCGAGCTTCGTGAGCACCCGCCCGACGTGCGTCTTGACGGTGGGGAGCGACAGGAAGAGCTCGGCCGAGATGTCGGCGTTCGACGCCCCGCGCGCCACGGCGGCGGCCACCTCCCGCTCGCGCGGCGTCAACGACGCGAGGGCCTCCCGTTCCGCCGCGGTCGGTAGGCGGGTGTGATCGGCGGCGAGACGGATGACCTGGTCGAGCACGCCCGGGGCGAGCACCGAGCGACCGGATGCCGCTGCCCGCACCGCCGCGACGAGCTCGGCGGGAGGCGCGTCCTTGAGCAGGAACCCGCGCGCCCCCGCGCGGAGGGCCCGGACGACGTCCTCGTCGGCGTCGAAGGTCGTGAGCACGATGATCGCGCGGGAAGGGTCCGCGGCCACCTCGCGCGCGGTGGCGGTCAGGCCGTCGCAGCGCGGCATCCGGATGTCCATGAGCACGACGTCGGGCTGGTGCCGCGCGATGACCGACTCGGCTTCGAGTCCGTCTGCCGCTTCGCCGACCACCTGGATGCCGCGATCGGTGCCGAGCACGAGCCGCAGGCCCGCGCGCACCTGCGGATCGTCGTCGACGACGACCACCCCGACCTCGTCGGGCGCGCTCACGCGAGGCTCCACGGCAGGGTCACGTGCACGCGGTGCACGCGGGGGCCGGCGGTGACCTCGGTCGTCCCGCCGACCGCGCGTGTCCTTTCCTCGATGCCCACGAGGCCGAACCCGGGCGACCCCGACGGCTTCGCGAACATCGGATTGGCGACGTCGATCTCGAGGCGATCCCCGGGCTCCCCCGTGACGCGGAGGGTCACCGCCGCCCCCGGCGCGTGCCGACGGGCGTTCGTGAGGCATTCCTGCACGATGCGGTACGCGTGCCGACCGATCGCCGGGGCCAGCGTGGCGAGATCGACCTCGACCCGCGCCTCGACGTCGTCCGTCGTGGCGAGCAGCTCGTCGAGGTCGGCCAGCGTGGGCTGCGGCCTGTCCGCGTCCGCCGCCTCCGGGTCTCGGACGACGGCCAGGATGCCACGCAACTCGCCGAGCGCGCCGCGCGCGTTCTCGTGCACGGTCTCCACGGCCGCCGCTCGCTCCCCGTCGTCGAGATCGTCGCGGTAGCGCAGCGCGCTCGCGTGCATCGCGGTGAGCGACAGGCGATGGGCGAGGACATCGTGCATCTCGCGGGCGATGCGGGTGCGCTCGTGATCGCGCGCCGCGGCCTCGCGCAGACGCTGCTCCTCTTCGACGAGGAGCGCGCGCTCGCGCAGCGACACCACCAGTGCCCGTCGCGCTCCGATCGAGACGCCCACGGCGACCGTCGCCGCCAGCACGACGAGCAGGATGCCGACGGTCAGGGCCAGGTCAGCGGCCGGCGCCGGCGCGCCCAGGAGATCGAAGCCGCCCGCCACCACGCCCGTGATCGCCGCGACCCAGACGATGACGGTCGCGGCGATCTCGCCCGGGCGGCGACGCGTCGCGAGCGACACCAGCGCGAGGAGGGCGGCGGGAGCGGCGAGAGACGAAACGGCGGCGCCGAGGGCCAGGCCCACCGCGATCGCGAGGGGCGCTCTGCGGCGGAAGGGGAACACGACGTGAGCGATCACCCCGACGGCGAGATCGAGCAGGACGAGACCGGCGAAACGCGCGGAGTCGCCGTCCGCGCCGAGATCGAGGCTGAAGCCGACGTTGATGACGAAGAAGAGCAGACCCAGCGCGGCAGCGACGGCGAGGCGCCAGGCCTCACCCCAGATCGGACGGCGGGCGAGGGTGGGAGCGGTGGTCATGTCGGCGAGCCTAGGAAGACGTGCCGGCTCTCCGGATCGTCCGAAGGTCGCACGCTCACGCCCGCGCCCGATCCTCGGGAAGCGCGAACGCCTCGAGATCGAGCGCGCGAGCGCGTGCCGTCTCCACCGCCGCCGCGACGGCCCCGATCGAGACGATGTCGGCGCCGAGCGTCGAGGCCACGATCCGCGGGGCGGGGAGGTGCAGGGAGTCGGGGAACGCCTCGATCGCCGCGGTGATGATCGGTCCCGCACCCGCGGCGATGGCACCCGACACCACCACGCGCTCGATGTCGAAGAGGCTGCCGAACATCGCCGCCACCCCGGCGAGCGCCGGCCCCACCTCGCGCGCCACGGCCAGGGCGCCGGCGTCGCCCCCGGCCGCGAGATCCAGCACGGTCTTGGCATCCAGGGTGGCGGGGTCGAGACCGCGCAGCGCGCTGTCATCGGGGAGGGTCCCGGATGCCAGAGCCTCCCGCGCCGCGTCGACGCACCGCGGGGCGAGGCCCCACGCGCTGCCGACGCCCTCGACGCGGTCGAAGGCCACCGTCTCTCCGGCGCCGCCGTGCGCTCCGCGGAGGAGATGCCCGTCGACGCTGATCCCGGCGCCGAAGCGTTCCCCGGCGAGAAGGGCGACGAAGTCGGCGCAGCCCACCGCGGCCCCGTGCGTCCGCTCGGCGACGGCGGCCAGCGTCGCGTCGTTCTCGACGCGGACGACGGGCGCCCAGGCGGCGAAGGTGTCGACGAAGCCCGGGTTCATCCGCGCCCAGAAGCCGTCGTGGTGGATGGGGGAGCGCCCGGCGCGATCCACGGGCGCCGGGACGCCGACGCAGAGCGCGACGATGTCGGTCCGCGCGCGCCGCGCGCGCTTGAGGGCCGCGTCGACCGTCGCCTCGGCGGCGCGGCGCCGGCGCTCGGGGGAGTCGAGCTCGGGATCGACGGTGAGCCGCGAGGTCGCAAGGGTCGTTCCCCGGAGGTCGGCGACCGTGGCGGTCAGGTGTCCGCGCCCGGCGTCGACGCCCACGACGGTGCCCGCGCCGGGCTGGAAGGCGAAGCGCCGCGCGGGGCGACCCTTCGAGTACTCGCCGACGGCGCGGGCGTTGGGCATCTCCGCCAGCAGCCCGCGGGCGGTGAGTTCGTCGAGGACGTCGATCGCGGTCGAGCGGGTCAGGCCGACCGCCGCGATCACGTCGCTCGCGGTGAACGCGTCCTCGTCCCAGACGCGGGTCAGCACCGCGTCGAGGTTGTGGCGACGCAGCGACGGCGTCGTCGTCATGGCATCCATCGGCTCTCTTGACCCCCCTGAGTTCTCCTGCAATACTGCCTGCACGATATTGATTTGGCGAGTAGATTTACTGCTCGGCACAACATATTCGCAGTGCGGCGGAGGAGGAACCAGGTGTCGACGAAGAGCAGGGCGAGCCGACGATGGCTCGCGGCGACCGCGGTGGGGGTGCTCGGGGCGGCGATGCTGGCCGGCTGCTCCAGCGACGGTCGCGAGACGATCCGCTTCACCTTCAGCAAGCGCGAGGCGCTGGCGTTCATGAACGACGTCGTCGCCGAGTACAACGCCTCGCAGGACAAGGTCCACGTCGAGATGGACAGCTCGGGCGTCGACGTGGTGTCGGCGAGCTTCGTCCGAGGCAACCCGCCCGACATCATGCTCGCGAACTACAACTACGAGGTCGCGAGATTCGTCCAGCGGTGCGCCCTCACCGATCTCGGCGGCACCGAGGCTGCCGGAACCGTCCGTGACGACCTCCAACCGCTCATGGACCAGTACGGCTCGTGCGAGGGACGCACCAGCGCGTTGCCCTACTCGGTGATGGCCGCGTCGGTCATCTACAACAAGCAGATCTTCGAGCAGTTGGGCCTTCAAGTCCCCACCACGTGGGACGAGCTCCTCCAGGTGTCGGACACGCTGAAGGAGAACGGCGTCACGCCGTTCTACGGCACCTTCAAAGACGACTGGACCGTGGCCCAGGGCTGGTACGACTACTCCGTCGGCGGGTCGCTGAACGTCATCGACTTCTTCGACGGTCTCGCGGCCGAGGGGGACGAGGTCGGACCCTCGTCGTCGGTGTCGTTCGCGAAGGACTTCACCGAGCCGATGGACCGGATGATGCAGCTCGCGCAGAACTACACGAATCCGGATGCCGAGAGCAGGGCCTACGGAGACGGCAACCTCGCCTTCGCCCAGGGTGAGGCGGCGATGTACCTGCAGGGCCCGTGGGCGCTGGGGGAGATCGCGAAGACCGCGCCCGACCTGGCCGTCGGCACGTTCCCGCTGCCGATGACCGACGATCCCGGCGACCTGGCCGTGCGCGTGAACATGGACCTCGCGGCGATGATCCCCGAGGCATCCCGTCATCAGGATGCCGCCCGCGACTTCCTCGAGTACCTGTACCAGCCGCAGGTGATCGAGGCCTACAACGAGTCGCAGCTCGGCTTCGCTCCCACCAAGGACGCTCCCGCGCCGAGCGATCCCCGCGTGGCCGGGATGGTCCCGTACTACGAGGAGGGGCGCATCTATCAGGGTGCCTCGGTCCTCGTGCCCAAGACCATCCCGACCTTCAACTACGCCCAGGCGATGATCTTCGGCGCCTCGCCCGAGACCACGCTGCGCACCATGGACGAGGACTGGTCGCGACTCGCCTTCCGGCAGCCGCCCGCCTCGACGAACGACGCATCCGGCGAGGAGGCCGCGCGATGAGCACCACGACCACGATCGTCACGGGTGGGAAGGCGACCGCGCGTCGCAGCACCCGTCGCGTCGAGCCGATCTACTACTTCTTCCTGCTGCCGACGCTCGTGCTGTTCACGCTCGCGATCACGGTGCCGGGGATCATCGGCATCTTCTTCAGCTTCACCGACTCGATCGGTCTCGGCGAGTGGAACTTCACCGGGCTGACCAACTACATCGCCATCTTCAGCGACCCCGCGATCCTGCAGAGCTACCTGTTCACCTTCGGCTTCTCGGTGGCCACCGTGATCGTGGTCAACGTCGCCGCGTTCCTGCTCGCGGTGGGGCTGACCGCGCAGATCCGCTTCAAGAAGGCGCTGCGGACGGTCTTCGTCATCCCGATGGTGATCTCGGGCATCATCATCGCCTACGTCTTCAACTTCCTCTTCAGCAACTCCGTGCCCGAGGCGGGGGCCGCCCTCGGCATCCCGTGGCTCGAGACGAGCCTGCTGGCCAACCCCGACCTCGCGTGGGTGGCGATCGTCATCGTCACCGCGTGGCAGGCGATCCCCGGCACGCTGCTCATCTACATCGCGGGGCTGCTGTCGGTGCCCGGCGACGTCTACGAGGCCGCCGGCCTCGACGGCGCCAGCAAGACGCAGCAGCTGCTGCGCATCACGCTGCCGCTCGTGGCCGGATACGTCGTGATCAACGTCATCCTCGGCTTCAAGGGCTTCCTCAACGCCTACGACATCATCGTGGGCCTCACCGGCGGTGGCCCCGGCACCGCGACCCGCAGCGTCGCGATGTCGATCATCCTCGGCTTCAACGGCGGCGACTACGCCTACCAGATGGCGAACGCGGCGCTGTTCTTCATCGTCGCCATCGTCATCTCGCTCCTCCAGCTCTCCCTCACCCGGGGAAGGAACACCCTGTCATGACCGCTCTCAACCAGCCCGCGCTCGCCGTCGAGCAGGCCGAACTGTCCCTCCCCGCGGCAGACCGCTCGCGGCCCCGCTTCCGCCGCGTCGGCATGGAACGGGTGAACTGGTCGACGACGACCATCCTCGTGCTCTGCTCGCTGACCGTGCTGCTGCCGCTGTACGTGACGATCTCGATGGCGCTGAAGAGCGGCACCCAGGTCGTCGACGGGAACGCGTTCTCGTTCCCCTCGCCGATCAGCTTCGACGGGTTCGTCCAGGCGTGGACGCTCACGAAGTTCCCCGTGGGCTTGGCGATCTCGCTCCTGGTCACCGCGGGCACGGTCGTGGCGACGATCATCCTCGCGGCCTTCGCCTCGTACGCCATCGCGCGCAACTGGGACCGCAAGCTCTTCCGCTACTCGTTCTTCTACCTGCTCGCGGCCATGTTCATCCCGTTCCCGGTGGTGGCCCTGCCGCAGATCCAGCTCACCGGACGCGTGGGACTCGACAACCCCGTCGGCGTGATCCTCCTCGCCACGATGTTCCAGCTGAGCTTCAGCGTGCTGCTGTTCACCGCGTTCCTGCGCTCGATCCCGCTCGAGCTCGAGGAGAGCGCCCGCATCGACGGGGCGACCACCTGGCAGACGTTCTGGCAGCTGATCTTCCCGCTCCTGGCTCCGATGAGCGCGACCGTCGGCATCTTCGCGTTCCTTTACGCGTGGAACGACTTCATGATGCCCTCCCTCATCATCAGCGACCCGGCCCTGCAGACGCTGCCCGTGCGCCAGAACCTCTTCCAGACGCAGTTCAGCAACAACTACAACGTCGCCTTCGCCTCGTACCTCATGGCCATGGCCCCCGCGATCGTCGCCTACCTCTTCACCCAGCGCTGGGTGATGGCGGGCGTCACGCAGGGCGCCATCAAGGGCTGACAGACCCCCGACCCGAAAGGACCCCTCCGTGACCACCCCTGCCCCTTCCCTGCAGACCCGCGAGCTCTCCGACGCCCCCGACTGGTGGCGCCAGGCCGTCGTGTACCAGGTGTATCCGCGCAGCTTCGCCGACAGCAACGGCGACGGCCTCGGCGACATCCCCGGCATCACCTCGCGCGTGCCGTACCTCGCCGAACTGGGGGTGGATGCCATCTGGCTCAGCCCCTTCTACCCCTCCGACCTCGCCGACGGGGGCTACGACGTCGCCGACTACCGCGACGTCGACCCGCGCCTGGGCACCCTGGCCGACATGGACGAGCTCATCGCGCAGCTGCACGCCCACGGCATCCGGGTCGTCGTCGACATCGTTCCCAACCACACCTCCGACAAGCACGTGTGGTTCCAGGAGGCGCTGGCCGCGGGTCGTGGCTCGGCCGCGCGCGAGCGGTACATCTTCCGCGAGGGCACCGGGCCCGACGGCGCCGAGCCGCCCACCGACTGGGAGTCGCTCTTCGGCGGGTCGGCCTGGGAGCGCGTCGAGGACGGCCAGTGGTACCTGCACAACTTCGACGTCTCGCAGCCCGACCTGAACTGGGCCAACCCCGAGGTGCGCGCGGACTTCGTGAAGACCCTGCGCTTCTGGAGCGACCGCGGCGTCGACGGCTTCCGCATCGACGTCGCGCACATGCTGACGAAGGACCTCAGCGAGCCGTTGCCCTCCCGCGCCGAACTCGACGCCCTCCCGCAGGACGGCTCCCACCCGCTGATCGACCGCGACGACGTCCACGAGGTCTACGCCGAGTGGCGCGGGGTGTTCAACTCGTACGACCCGCCGCGCACCGCCGTCGCCGAGGCGTGGGTGCACCCCTCGCGCGTGCCGCTGTACGCGAGCGCCGAGAGCCTGGGCCAGGCCTTCAACTTCGACCTGCTCGAGGCCGACTTCGATCCGGCGCAGTTCCGCCGGATCGTCGCCGACAACCTCGCGCTCGCCGCCGAGTCGGGCTCGTCGACGACGTGGGTGCTTTCGAACCACGACGTCGTGCGGCACGCCACGCGGTACGGGCTCCCGGATGCCGAGCGCGGCGCCGACGGTCGCCCCACCCTCAAGCACGGAAACGAGTGGCTTCTCTCCGGGGGCCAGTCGCCCACCCTCGACGCCGCGCGCGGAGAGCGTCGCGCCCGCGCCGCGGCGACCTTCGTGCTGGGCCTGCCGGGGTCGGCGTACCTGTACCAGGGCGAGGAGCTCGGCCTCCACGAGGTCGCCGAGATCCCCGACGCCGACCGCCAGGACCCGACGTTCTTCCGGAGCCCCGGTGTCGATCAGGGGCGCGATGGATGCCGCGTGCCGTTGCCGTGGACAGCGGAGGGTCCCGCCTTCGGCTTCGGCTCGGCCGGTGCGCACCTGCCGCAGCCGGAGTGGTTCGGCACCTACGCCGTCGACCGGCAGGACGGTGACCCCGCGTC
The DNA here is from genome assembly GCF_000202635.1 of Microbacterium testaceum StLB037. NCBI lineage: Bacteria > Bacillati > Actinomycetota > Actinomycetes > Micrococcales > Microbacteriaceae > Microbacterium > Microbacterium testaceum. Next base: position 2,345,829 of record NC_015125.1, read on the forward strand.
CACCCTCTCGCTGTACCGCCGCGCCCTCGACCTGCGGCATGCGCTGCAGGCCGACGAGCAGCTCGCCTGGGTCGAGACCGGTCGAGACGACGTGGTGGCCTTCGAGCGCCCGAACGGGTGGACGGTCGTGACCAACTTCGGCGCCGAGTCGGCCGACCTCCCCGCGGGCGAGGTGCTCCTGTCGAGCTCGCCGCTCGAGGGCGACGCCCTGCCCGGCGAGACCACGGTCTGGCTCCGTCGCGCCTGACCGCTCCGCGCCCCGCGCCCCCACGCCCCGGGGCCCCCGCTCCGCGTCGCGCGCCCCACGCCCGCCCCGGGGCCGCACCCCCCTTTGAGTGTCCAAAACACCCGGACGAAATTTCACACGTTCCGGGTGTTTTGGACACTCAGCCCGCGAAGAGCCCCCGCGATCACGGCCGGCGGATCGACTCCCGGATCACCACGGGCATGTCCACCAGGTGACGCCCCGCGGGCGGACCGTCCGGCGTGAGCAGCAGCTCGACCGCGCGGCGCCCCATCTCCTCGTGCGGGAGGCCGATCGTCGTGAGCCCGGGGCGGAGGTAGGCGGCGAGCTCGTCGTTGTCGAACGACACCAAGGAGACGTCCTCCGGCACGCGGAGTCCCGCGTCTCCGAGGGCTTGCAGAGCGCCGAAGGCGAGCCGGTCGTTCAGGCAGACGATCGCGCGAGGGCGCATCCCGTCGGCGAGCAGACGCGCGGTGAACTCGTAACCGGGAGCGGGCTCCCACAGCCAGATCGACTCTTCGTGCAGGAATGTCGCGCCCGCGTCGGCCATCGCCGCCGAGATCCCCCGCACGCGTGCGGCGACCGTGTCCGAGCGGAAGAGGTCGCGCTCGGCCTGAGCGTCGTACCCCAGGAGCAGGATGCCGTCGCGGATGCCCGCCTCGACCAGCAGCTCGATCGCACGGCGCCCCCCGGTCTCCTCATCGGGCAGGACGCTGCACCCGTGCACCTCGTTCGTGGCGTTGAGCATGACGGTGCGGAGGCCGGAGGGCAGGGGAGGGACGAAGGTCTCTCGAGCGCGCATCGACGCGAAGATGATGCCGTCGACCTGACGGTCGAGGAGCGCCGACACCGCCTCGGCCTCGCGCGCGGGTTCTCCGCCGGTCTCGGCGACGAGCACGACCTGGCCCGCCGCCTCGGCCGCGCCGAGCGCGCCCTTGATCAGCCCACTCGCGAAGCGCGTCGTCGCGACGAGGTCGGACACGAACCCGACCGTGTGCGACGTGTCGGTACGCAGGGCCCGAGCGGCCATGTTCGGACGGTAGCCCAGCTCGGCCGCGGCGGCGTGGACACGCTCGTGCGCGTCCTTCGAGAGCCGGGTGTCGGGCCGACCGTTCAGGATCATCGAGGCCGCGGCCGGGGACAGCCCGGCGAGGCGGGCGACGTCGGCCAGCGTGACCCTCTTGCCCATCGGTGCTCCCCGTTCTGCGGCGCCGGTGCCGCGGTAACGATCTTCGCAGCGATCTTGACAGCGTCGCGGACGTCTGCGTAAATGATGCTGCTAAATCCTTTCAGCAAAGGGTAGCGCACCAGAAGGCCCGACGCCGGAATCACCCGAGCGCCGGCATCACAGCATCTGACGAAGGAGTCGATATGAACCCCCGTTCCCCGCGCAGCCGCCGAGGGGCATCCCTGGCGCTGCTGGCCATCGCGGGCCTCACAGGCGCCGCCCTCACCGGGTGCGCACCCGGCAGCGCCGCGCCCGTCGCACAGAACGACGTCGAGGTGAGCACCGAGCTCACCACCGACCCCGTCCAGCTCACGATCGCCGACGAGACGGGCTTCCCGGTCACCGACAAGCTGACCGAGGAGTTCACGAAGCAGCACCCGAACGTGACCTTCACGATCAACCGCGACACGTTCCAGAACCTCACCGCCAACGCCCCGAAGCTGCTCGCCAGCTCGACGCCGCCCGACCTCATCCGCCTCCCCACCCTGGGCGACACGGTCCGCGACGGCCTCGTGGCCAACCTCGACCCCTACTTCGACGCCTACGGCTGGAGCGCCTGGCCGGCCTCGCAGCTCGCTCCGCTGCGGATGAACGACCAGGGCGTGCGCGGCTCGGGGTCCCTGTACCAGCTGGGCCTCGGCTACAGCATCACGGGCATCTACATGAACACGACCCTCGCTTCGCGGCTCGGCATCGACTCCCCGCCGCAGACGCTGGCCGAGCTCGAGGCCGACATGGCGAAGGCCAAGGCCGCCGGCATCCTCCCGATCATGGCGGGCGACAAGGACGGCGTCGTCAATTTCGTCGTGCAGGCAGCGATGAACCAGTACGTCGACAAGGACCAGTTCCTGTCGTGGATGTTCAACGAGCCTGGCGCGCGCTACGACGAGCCCGGGAACGTCGAGGGTGCCGAACTGGTGCGCAAGTGGGCGGATGCCGGGTACTTCCCCTCCGACATCAACGCGATCGACTACTTCACCTTCACGAGCCGCTTCTCGGCGGGCGAGGGCCTGTTCACGTTCAACGGCAACTGGGAGGCCGCGAACTACCAGAAGGCGCTCGGCTCCAACGTCGAGTTCTTCCTCGTCCCGCCGGCCGAGGCCGGGGCGAACCACGTCGCGATGGGAGCGGCGAACTCGTTCTCGGTGGCCGCGAAGTCCCCGCACATCAACGAGATCGTGTACTTCCTCAACTGGGTGCACACCGACCCGACGGCGCGCCAGATCATCGTCGACGTCACCGGAGCCTCGCCCGGCGGCGACCCCGCCGAAGCCCTCCCGACGGTGCAGCCCGGCTCGCTCATCGAGAACGCGCTGAAGATGTCGGCGCAGATCGGCGCCGAGGACGGCCAGGTCGACTTCATGGCCAACACCACGGCAGGCATCTACGCGGGCTCGATCATCCCCGAGTCGCAGCTGCTCGTGACGAGCCAGATCACCGGCCAGGACTTCGTCGACCGCGTGCAGAAGTTCTACGAGAGCGAGGTCGGCACCAAATGACCGACCGTGCGGTCGCCGTCGCGGCGGCCCCTCGACAGAGCGACGCCGCTCCGGCGACGACGACCGCACCGCCTCGTCGGGCTGCCGCGCGCGCGGCGGCCCGACGGGCGACCCTCGCCGGGTGGCTGCTCCTCGTCCCCGCCCTCGGCTTCTACATCGGCTTCGTCGTCTGGCCGCTCATCCAGGGCGTCCAGTACTCGTTCTACGACTGGAACGGCATCGGCGTGGCCCGGTGGGTGGGCGTCGGCAACTACCTCACGGTGTTCACCGACCCCGATCTGCTCGGGGCCATCCGCAACGCCTTCATCCTCATCGCGTTCTTCACGTTCATCCCCGTCGGCCTCGGCCTGGTCCTGGCGACGCTGATCCGCGGCATCCGGTACAAGGCCTTCGCCGCGACCGCACAGACGGTGCTGTTCCTCCCGCAGATCATCCCGCTGGCGGCCGCCGGCATCGCCTGGTCGTGGATGTACGCCCAGACCGGCGCGGTGAACCAGATCCTCGGCTGGCTCGGACTCGGGTGGATCACCCGCCCGTGGCTCGCCGATTACGGCACGGCCCTGCCCGCGGTCGGCCTCATCGGCTCGTGGGTGCTCACGGGCCTGTGCACGGTGCTGCTGCTCACGGGCCTCGGCAAGATCGACGTCTCGCTGTACGAGGCGATCCGCCTCGACGGCGCCGGGTGGTGGCGGGAGTTCTTCACCATCACCCTTCCGGGCCTGCGTCAGGAGATCGCGGTGCTCGTCACCGTGACCGTCATCGCGGCCCTGTCGAGCTTCGACATCATCTACACCTCGACCCAGGGCGGCCCCGGCCGCGCGACCCTCGTGCCGGGCCTGTCGATCTTCCGCATCGGCTTCACCCAGAGCGACGTGGGCCTCGCCTCGGCCTTCGGCATCGTGCTCATGGTGCTGGTGCTCATCGTCGTGCTCCCCATCCAACGCCTCTCGAGAGCGAGTGACTCGTGATCGCCAGCCGCACCGAGCGCTACCTCGGGATCGTCCTCCTCAGCGTCGCGACCATCGTGACGCTTCTGCCCCTGATCAGCATGTTCTCTGCGGCGCTCCAGCCCGCCGACCAGAATCCGACCGGCCTGACCTGGCCGACCGACCCGCAGTGGGGCAACTTCGCCACCGCGTTCGAGACGGGCCACGTGTGGCAGCTCATGGGGTCGAGCCTGCTCATCGTGCTCGGCGTCGTCCCGGTGAGTCTCGTCGCGGCGACCCTCGCCGGCTTCGCGCTCGGTGCCCTGCAGGTGCGCTTCGGTCGCGGCATCCTGGTGTTCTTCGTCCTCGGTCTGACGATCCCCTTCGAGGCGCTCATCATCCCGCTCTACTACCAGGCGCAGTCGATGGGCACCGTGAACACCCCGTGGGCGGTGATCTTCCCCCTGATCGGGCTCTACATGCCGTTCGGTGTCTTCTGGATGCGCGCGCACTTCATCAACGTGCCCCGCGAACTGTCCGAGGCCGCCCGCGTCGACGGGGCCTCCATCTGGCGAGAGTTCCGCAGCATCCAGCTCCCGCTGGCCGCCCCGGCACTCTCGGCGCTGGCGATCCTGCTCTTCATCTGGACGTGGAATCAGTTCCTGCTCCCGGTCGTCCTCATCGCCGACCCGCTGCAGCGCACGGTCGCCGGCGCGCTGACGTTCTTCCAGGGCCAGTACTCGCTCAGCATCCCCCTGCTCAACGCCGGAGCGCTGATCATCATCACCCCGGCGGTGCTGCTGTTCCTCGTGTTCCAGCGCCAGTTCATCCGCGCCCTCGTGCAGGGCGCGGTCAAGGGCTGATCGCCCTCCTCTCTTCGAAACGGATTCCCATGACGTTCACGCTGCCCGACCACTGGGTCTGGGACTTCTGGCTCGCCCGCGACGGCGACACCCATCACATGATGTTCCTGCAGGCGCCGATGAGCCTCGGCGACCCCGACCTGCGCCACCGCAACGCGAGCGTCGGCTACGCCACCTCCGACGACCTCCGCTCCTGGACGGTCCACGGGACGGTGCTCGAGCCGTCCGGAGGGCACGCACCGGATGCCACGGCGACGTGGACGGGCAGCATCGTGCGGACGGATGCCGAATGGCGCATGTTCTACACCGGATCGCGATTCCTGCGCGAAGGGGCGATCACGAACGTCGAGACGGTCCTCGCCGCGTCGTCGGACGACCTCGCCACCTGGGCCAAGGACCCGGCCGTGGTGGTGTCCGCCGACCCGCGCTGGTACGAGACCCTCGAGGCGGGCACCTGGCATGAGGAGGCCTGGCGCGATCCCTGGGTCTTCGCCGACCCCGACGGCGACGGGTGGCACATGCTCGTCACCGCGCGAGCGCGCGATGCCGAGACCCGCGACCGCGGGGTCATCGGCCACGCGTGGTCGGCCGACCTGCACCGTTGGGAGGTGCGACCGCCGCTCAGCCGCCCGGGCGCGGGCTTCGCGCACCTCGAGGTGCCGCAGGTCGTCCGTGTCGACGGGAGCTGGGTCCTGGTGTTCTCGTGCGATTCGGCGCACCTCGCCGGTGCCCGCGAAGGACACACGGGCGGCATCTGGGCCGTCGCGCTCGACGACCCCCGCGGCCCCTACCCGGTAGAGCACGCGACCCTCGTCACGACCGAGAGTCTCTACAGCGGCCGCATCGCCGAAGACCCCGACGGTCGGGCGGTGATGCTCGCGTTCGAGAACATCTCCTCCGTCGGCTCGTTCGTCGGGACGCTCTCCGATCCCCTCCCGCTCCGCTGGAACGGCGACCGCCTCGAAGCCGCGGGGGAGGACCGGTGACCGCGGTGGAAGGCACCGTCGCGCCGGGGTTCGAGCGCGTCGGTGAGGCCTTCGCCGCCGCCTTCGACGGCCTGCCCGAGATGGGCGCCGCGCTCGCGGTCCGCCTCGACGGGCGCACGGTCCTCGACCTGTGGGGCGGTGTCGCCGACAGCCGCACCGGTCGCCCGTGGGAGCGGGAGACACCGTCGGTCGTCTTCTCGAGCACCAAGGGGCTCATGTCGATCCTCGTGGCCCGGCTCGTGGCATCCGGTCGTCTCGATCTCGACGAGCCGTTGAGCGCGCTGTGGCCCGCGTTCGGTGCGCACGGCAAGCACCTCGTGAGCGTCGGCGATGCCCTCGCCCACCGCGCGGGGGTGTCGGCGCTGCGCGTGGACGTCTCGCGTGCCCAGCTCCGGGACTTCGACGCGATGACGACGCTGCTCGCCGCGCAGGAACCGCTGTGGGAACCGGGCACGGCGTGGGCGTACCACGCTCTCACGCACGGCTGGCTGTCGGGCGAGATCGTGCGCCGGGCCGGCGGAATCGACCCCGGCGCGGCCTTCGCCGAGATGGCCGAGTCCCTGGGCGGGGGAGCCTGGCTCGGGATGCCGCCCGAGGTCGCCGCCTCCGTCGCGCACCTCCGCGTCGGACCGACGTTGGCCGCTCATGTGGCGCGGCAGCGCGCGGCGCGCGGGCCCTCGGCCGTCGACTGGCAGGAGCGCGCGATGACGCTCGGCGGGGCTCTGCCCGAGACCCTCGTCACCGACGACGACGGCTTCAACGCCGACGACGTGCGGGCCGCGGTCATCCCCGGTGCCGGCGCGATCGCGACGGCGCGCGCGGTCGCCGCGATGTGGTCGGCCACCGTCGCCGACACCGAGGGGGTGCGTCTGCTCGACGACGACACCCTGCGGATCGTGACCCGCGAACGTACCGCGGGCGCCCCCGTCTTCCCCGCACCGGCGCCGTGGCCACGCTGGGCCGCGGGCTTCCAGCTCGACTCGGAGGCACGTCGATTCCTGGGGGATTCGAGCTTCGGTCACGACGGCGCCGGGGGACAGGTCGCGTTCGCCGACCGCGAGTCCCGGGTCGGCTTCGCCTTCGTCACGAACTGGATGGAGGCCGACGACCCCCGCGCGACGCGGATCGTCGATGCGCTGCGGACCGTCGTGCGCTGACCCGGCGTGCACTGACCCGTCGTGAGCTGACCCGGCGTGCACCGACCCGGCGTGCACCGACCCGTCGTGAGCTGACCCGGCGTGCACCGACCCGGCGTGCACGGACCCGCGTGCGCTGCCCCGCCCGCCGCTGACCGACCGTGCGCGGAGCCGCCCGCTCAGCGCACCCGCGCCCAGCCGTCGCCGCGTCGTTCGATCGCCCCCGCCGCGGCGAAGGCGTCGAGCCACCCGCCCATCGGCCAGACGCCCCACCGCTCGTGGAACGTCGCCCCGTTGCGGAGGATGTCGTCGAGGTGCTGCCACGGCGGAGACGACACCGGATGCCACTGGTGGAAGGCGTCCGCCCCGCCGATCCAACGCAGCTCGACATCCCGCTCCCGCGCCGTCCACGCGAGGTCGGTGTCCTCCGCGCCGTAGCCCTCGTATCCGGGGTGGAATCCCCCGAGTCGCCCCCAGGTCGCCGGGGTCACGGCGAAGGACAGCGACCAGAACAGGTCGTACTCCGCGGCGGTCGCGGCACGCGTCTCGCCGACCGGCAGCGCGGGGCGAGCCCGGTGCGGCCGACGGAGAAATGGCAGGTCGGTGGCTGATTCGGGCCGCTGTACGCTCGCGAGGTACGTCACCGGTCCGGCCAGGAGCGCGTCCGGGGTGGCGCGCGCCGCCGCCTGATACGCGGGCACCAGCTCCGGGCCGGGGAGACAGTCCACGTCGAGGAAGACGAGCAGGTCCGCCCCGGCGTCGATCGCCGCTCCCGCGGCCCGATTGCGGCCCTCGCCGACTCGGAATCCGTGCGGCCCCGGCGGCACGTGCAGCGTGCGGGTCCCGGCATCCCGGACGCCATCCGGCGGCGTCTCATCGAGCCACGCCTCGACCCGCACGATGTCGCCGGCCACCTCGGCGAGCGCCCGGCGCTGCCGCTCGAGGTGTTCGCGGCGGGCCGAAGAGGCGACGGTGATGACGGCTGTCCTCACGGCAGGACCCCCTCGACGGCCGCGGCCATCCGTGCCGCGGCCCCGCCGACCTGCCACCGCGCCCAGTCGGGATGGTCGTGCGCGGCTGCCTCGATGATCCCGACCAGGTCGGCGGCAGAGACCTCGTCGTCGGCGCGTCGCGCGAGCCCCCAGCCCGCAAGCGCGTCGGCGGTCGCCCGCTGCTCGTCGAAGGGCCGGTCCTGCGCGATCACGACGGCACGGGCCCCGGATGCCGCGAGGTCGGCGACACTGTTCTGCCCGGCCGCGCTGACCACCACGGTGCTCCGCGCGATCAACGGCCAGGGATCGGCGACCCGGGAAGCGGCGTCGTGCCCGACGGCGGTGACGTTCCAGCCGCGGTCGGAGAGCAGCGCGGTGACCGACGCGTGCGTCTCGGCGTCGAGCACCCGGCCGAGCAGGAGCACCGAGCGCGTCGCGTCCTCGGGCACCGGCATCCGTCCGTCGAACCGTGAGATCCCGCCGGTCCAGACGACCCGGTCGCCGTGCGCGTCGAGCCCGGGAGTGGGCACCGCCCCGTGCGGCCACGGCGCGACGATGCGATCGGCGAGGGCGTAGGCGAGCGAATGGGGAGCGTCCGTGCGGACTCCGGGCTGGGTCACCGCCACGGTGCGCAGTCCGAGCAGCCGCGCGAACGCGACCACCTCGGCGCTGACATCGACGACGAGGGCACCCAGCCGGCGGTCGGAGGCGACCCGCGCGATCGTCGCGAGGCGCGCGCGGTGGCCCGGGTGGTCGTGCGGAGCCCAGTGGAGCGCGCCCCGCGCCGTCGGTTCCGCGTCGCGCGGATCGAGGACCGTGCCGTCCGCCGCCTCGACGACGTCGGCATCCGGGGCAAGCTCCACCCAGTCGACCGCGGGGTCGAGTCCGGCGGGCCGAGCCATTGACGAGAACGCCACGACCGGCGTCCGCAGGTGCGGCTGCACCGCGAGGAACCGGGCCACATGGCCGAAACCGTGATGGTGGACGTACCAGCCGATCACCACGACACCGCCGGCGCGCGCCGCGCGGCGACCGGTTGGGCGACATGCGACAGCACGCGTTCGACCTCGCGGTAGCGCTGCGCGAGCGAGTGCTGACGCACGGCCGCCCGTCGCGTCCACACGCGCGTCAAAGGTTCGCGGGTTCCTTGCGCGGCGAGTTCGGCTGCGGCCTTTCCGAGCGCGACGACATCGCCCGGCATCACGGTCGCCGATCCCGGCATCCCGGCGAGCACCTCCGACACCCCGCCGATGTCGAAGGCGGCCACGGGCGTGCCGGTCGCGAGCGCTTCGGCGATCACCAGCCCGAACGGCTCCTCCCACATGGGCGTGACGAGCGCGACGGCGGACGAGCCGACGAGACGGCACAGGTCGGGTTGACGCAGCGGTCCGACGTACCGCGCGTGCGGGCCGAGCCGGGGGACGACCTCCTGCTCGAAGTAGTCGACGTCGCCGATCCGCCCGGCCAGCACGATGTGGGCGCCGACCGCACGCGCGGCCTCGATGGCCAGGTGAGGGGCCTTTTCCGGCACAACCCGTCCCGACCACACCCACGACGTTCCGCCCTCGCCGCGCGTCCACTGGTCGGTGTCTATGCCATTGGGGAAGACGAACGCGTCGACCCCCTCGACCGACCAGGCGCGGGCGGTCGCCTGACTCACGGCCACGAAGCGGTGCGGGCTGTCGCGGACCTCCGCGGCGGCCTCGAGCAGGGGCTCGAGCGGCGGGGTGTGAAGGGTTGTGATCACCGGGATGTCGGCTTCGTCGCTCCACCGGATGGGGGCCGGATGCAGGCTGTGGTTGTCGACGACGTCGAACAGGTGCCGGTCGGCGATGAGCCGCTGCCGCGCGGCGTCGAAGGCGGCGTCCACGGCCCGGGCGTACCCGAGCGGATAGTCCGTGTCGGACGACTCCTCCGGCCGCGTCCACTCGGGCGTCGGCAGGCGGAATTCGGGGGTCTCCCCGAGGAAGTCGGAGCCCTCCGCCGCGCACAGCGTGACCTCGTGACCGCGCGCCCGGAGCCAGCGCACGCGGTCCCACACGGTGGCCTCGAGCCCGCCCGCGTGCGGCTGCCGCAGCGGATAGCGCGAGGGCGCGACGACCAGCACGCGAAGGGGTCGCGACGCCCGCATCACGCGGCGGCCGCCGTCCGCAGGGCCCGACGATAGACGCGCAGGTGGGCGTCGCGCACGGCGTCGCGCTCGGCGGAGCGGTCCGCGCGGCGCCGCGCGACCTCCTCGGCCCGCCGCGGCGAGCCGGGTGTCGACCACGCCGGAGCCGTGGCATCCGTGATCGCGCGGGCGAGTGCGATCGGATCCCCCACCGCGAACGCGTGGAAATCCCGGGGGTGCTGCGCCGCGATGTGGCCGACGCGCGTGCCGATCACGGGCACGGCGAGGTCGAAGCAGAGCTCGGCCCACCCCGATTGCGTGCCATGCCGGTACGGCAGGAGGCACGCGTCGAGGTCGGACAGCCACCTCTCCAGCTCGTCGTCGTCCATGCGGCTTCCGCGTTCGATCGTCACGCCGTCCGCGTCTGCGGCGAGAAGACCGATGGATGCCGCCGCCTCCGCGTCGCGGACCCGCTCGTTCATCCGCACGACGGCCTCGACCCGCGCACCCTCGGCACGGAGGTCCGCGACGGCGCGCACGAGGGTCGCGACGGTGCCGACCCCGTCGATGTTGGGTCGGAGATCGCGGAGGTGCACGCCCACCCGCGTCGTCGCGTGCGGGGTTCCGACCGGTGAGGTCGCGGACGCGAGGAGCGTGGGATGGGGGATGACGGTCGTGGAGCGGCCGTACTCCCGCCGCACCTCGGCGTCGGCGGAATCGGTGAGGGTGATGAGCTCGGCGGCAGCGGCGGTCAGCACGGCCAGCGCGGCACGGTGCTCCTCCTGCGACGAGAGCTGAGGGTTCTCCAGATCGTGCACGGTGTAGACGAGCGGACGCTTCAGCCGTCGCAACGTCGCCACGGTCTCCCCCAGCTCCTCGGGGCTGTACGACTCCATCCCGAAGTGCAGGTGCACGAGGTCGAACTCCGCCGCGTGGGCGTCGAGCCACGCGGGCAGCAGCGCCTGCGGCGGCCACCACTGGCCCTCCGGTGCGCCCGGCACCGGGGGATCGCCGAGCAGGCGTACCGCGCGGGGATCGGCGACGGCGGCGACGTACGGATGCGCCGACGGCACCGCGGCAACGCGGAGCGGGGGGATGGTGGGGACGTCGATTCTTTCTCCTCCTCGTGCAGCGGGCTTCGTCGGTGCGCGTACCGCATCGACGGAGACATCGCAATGCAACGGGGCGGTTGGGACGACGACGGCACCGACGGATACGTTCACATCATGAGCGGCGGCGAGGGCGGGGCAACGAGCCTTGCGGATCATGACGACCCGGTGCTAGCGCGCCGACGCCACTACGCCGAGTTCTTCGGAGAGGCGCCGCTGCCGGCACGGTTCGGGGTGGTCGTCGGCAATTGCCAGGCCGAGTCGCTGCGTCTGGTCATCGCCTCCGACGCCCTGCCCGCCATCCGCATCCCGGCCGTTCACGAGCTGACGGCGACCGAGACCACGCGCCTGCACGAGGTCCTCGCGCGCGCCTCGTTCCTCGTCGCGCAACCCGTCCGCGACGACTACCGGGGGCTCCCGCTCGGGACGGCGCAATTGCGCGCATCGCTCCCGTCCGAGGCGCGCGTCGTCCTCGTCCCCTCGATCCGCTACGCCGGTCTGCACCCCTTCCAGGTCGTCCTGCGCCTCCCCGGCTTCGAGCTCGACCCGCCTCTCGTCGCCTATCACGACGTGCGGCTCCTGGCCGAGGCGGCGGGACTCCCGATCGCCCGAACGCTGCCGCCGGAGTCGGTACGGGAGGTCGCCGCCGAGTCGGTCGCCGAGCTGCGCCGCCGGGAGGGGCTCGGGCTCGACGTCGTGGCATCCGACCTGTTCTCTCCCGTCGTCGCCGACCTCGCCCGCACCGTCAACCACCCCGGGAATGCCGTGTTCCTCCCCCTCGGCGAGCGGCTCGTCGCCGCCCTCGGCGCTCCCGGCCGTGCGGTCGACCCGGGTCGACCGATCCTCGCCGGCGTCCGCGCCCCGCTCGAGGAGTGGGTCGTCGACGCCTGGAGCCTGGATGCCGAGCCCCAGCCCGACTGGATCGTCGGGGGCGAACCCCTCGCCGCCGAGACCGTCGCCGAGGCCCACCGCGCCTGGTACGCCGAGCGTCCTGATTTCGTCGCCGCGGCGGTCACGCGGGTCGCTCCGCTCCTGCACCGGTGGCGGGCGGCATGACGACCGCGCGCGCTTCGACCCCGCCGGTGCTTCTCGTCCACTCGGGCCCCCACGGGGTCGCGGTCTACGCGCGGGAAGTCGCCGCAGCGGTCGCCGAGGTCGGGGAGGCCCCACGGTCCGTCACCCTCGCCGAGGTCGCCTCGCTCGAGTGCGGCACGCCCGTCCACGCGCAGATCACCGATCGCCTGTGGGGGACCTCGCCCGAGGAGGCGACCGATCACGTTCTCGCGCTCGCCGAGCGTCACCCGTTGACGGTCACGTTGCACGACGTCCCTCAAGCCTCCGACGGGGAGCGCAACCGACCTCGCCGCCGCGCGTTCTACTCCGCCGTCGCCCACGCCGCCGCAGCCGTCGCGGTGAACAGTGCGCACGAGCGCGCGCTGCTCGCCGAGGAGGGGGTGTGGGACGGCCCTGTCGCCGTGGTGCCCCTTCCTGTCGCCTCCGAACCGGTATCGCACCGCCCCGAGCCGGACGCCGCCGTCGGGGTGCTCGGCTACTTCTACCCGGGTAAGGGGCACGACGAGGCGCTCGCCGCGACGGTGGCCGCGGGGCTGACGAGTCTCACCGTGCTGGGACGGGCGTCCGACGGGCACGCCGCCGAACTGGATGCCTTCGTCCGGCGCGCCGCCGATCTCGAGGTCGTCGCGGAGGTCACCGGCTGGCTGGACGATGCGGAGATGGCGGCTCGGGCGCGCGCCGTCGCGGTGCCGGTCATCGCCCATCGGCATGTCTCGGCCTCGGGGTCGTTGGCCTCGTGGATCGGCTGGGGGCGCCGCCCCCTCGCGGTCCGCAACCGCTACGTCGACGAGATGTCCGCACTGCGCCCGGGCACCCTCTCCGTGGCCGAACCCGACTCTTTTCCCGTGATGATCCGGGACGCGTTCGACGATCCGTCCCTGACCTGGCACGGCATCCATCCCGTCCCGTTCGACCGCGCCGACACCGCCCGCACCTACCTCCGGTGGTGGGCCGAGGTGTTCTCGTGAGTGGTCCGGGCTGGGTGATCGGCAACCGTTGGGACGAGCTCTCCGGCGCGACGCCGCGCCTCGCATCGGTGAGCGTCATCGTCACCCACTACGACCAGCAGGCGGAGCTCGACCGCACCCTCCGCGCGCTCGCGAACCAGGACTACCCCGCCGACCTCCTCGAGATCGTCGTCGCCGACGACGGGTCGCCCTCGGCCCCGGTCGTTCCCCGCGGCGTCCGGGTCGTGAGCCAGCCTGATCTGGGGTTTCGCGCGGCGGCCGCACGGAATCGGGGCGTCGAAGCGAGCACGGGGGAGATCCTGTGCTTCCTCGACGCCGACACGTCACCCGAGCCCGGCTACCTGCGGGCGATGAGCCGTCTCCCGGCTCTCCTCCCCGAGGCCGTCACGGTCGGTCGACGCCGGCACGCCGATCTCACGGACGTGGATCCGACCGCACCGGTGGCCACAGTCGCTCCGGCCGTCGAGCTTCCGGAGCCGCAGTGGCTTCTCGACGCGTACGCGCGCACCGAGAACCTGCTGCACGCGGACGACCGCAGCTACCGCTACGTGATCGGAGCGGTCACGGCCTGCTCGCGGGAGATGTTCGACGACGTCGGAGGTTTCGAGGAGAGCTTCACGTCCTATGGCGGCGAAGACTGGGAGTGGGCGCACCGCGCCTGGCAGGCGGGCGCCGTGTTCGCGCACGTTCCCGACGCGGTGGCCTGGCACGACGGTCCCGAGTGGGCAGGTCGCCCGGGTGTCGACCGCGTCCGCGAAGGCAACGCGCAGACGCTCGCGCTCTCGACGCTCATCCCGATCAACGGATCCGCCGGGCGGGGACTCCTGCCCTCGACCCCCGACCTCGCGGTGCACCTCGTCGGCGACGCGAGCCCCGCCGCGACCTTCCTGTGCGTCGACTCGCTTCTCGCCGCGTTCCCCCGCGCGACGGTGATCCTGGATGCCACCCCCAGCACGCCGGCACTGACCTCCGATCCGCGGGTCGCGGTTGGCGCGGTTCCCGACGCCCGGGTCGTCCTGCGCCTCGACCGCCCCGTCGTCCTACAGGAAGTCGAGGAGCTTCGAGAACGCCTCCTCGGCCTCGGGCAGGGAGACGAGGGGCGGCTCACCGTGCGCAGCCCCGATGGAATCCCCGTGGGCGAGGCGGTTTCGCGCCGCGCGCGCCGCAGGGAAGAGCGATGGGGACGGCCGGTGGGCTTCGCCGCGGGCTCCATCGACGCGAGCGGACTCCATGTCCTGGCGGAGGAGCCTCATCTCGAGTCCTGGGTCGGCGGATGGGGTCACCTCGACCGCTGGACCTGAGATCCGCGTTTTTCCGCGGTTTCGGGGGTGCGACACGCCCGGGCGGTGGTGTGGATTGGACGAGTCGGTGGGATCCGCGTAACTTATTACTTGTTCGCCCCACAGGGGAGAGCGGAGCGGCCGAAAGGCCCCGCGTCCTCTCAAGCGGTGAACCACCCCCAACACTCACACTTGAGAGTTTCGATTCTCTGGTCTACAGTTGGGATCCTGCCACTCGGCACCTGTCACCGACACAAACTCTTCTTCAGGAAGTGTTTCTCGTCGTGTTGGCCGTCGGATGTGGCACATATAGAAGTGAACTGCCTCACGGGTAGGTCGAGAGATCGTTTCTGTGGGTGCGTCCGTTCCTTGAGAACTCAACAGCGTGCACTTGTCAAATGCCAATTTATTCCTCGTCGGTCCGTTTTGCGGATTGCGAGAAATTCCTTTGGATCAAAGTCCAACCCTTTGGGGTTGGCATCTGGATAGTCAGTTTTGACTTCCTGTTTGGTCAGATTGAACTCGCTTGTCCCGACCTTATTCCGGTTGGGTGGGCATTTTTCTTTTACGGAGAGTTTGATCCTGGCTCAGGATGAACGCTGGCGGCGTGCTTAACACATGCAAGTCGAACGGTGAAGCCAAGCTTGCTTGGTGGATCAGTGGCGAACGGGTGAGTAACACGTGAGCAACCTGCCCTGGACTCTGGGATAAGCGCTGGAAACGGCGTCTAATACTGGATATGAGACGTGATCGCATGGTCGTGTTTGGAAAGATTTTTCGGTCTGGGATGGGCTCGCGGCCTATCAGCTTGTTGGTGAGGTAATGGCTCACCAAGGCGTCGACGGGTAGCCGGCCTGAGAGGGTGACCGGCCACACTGGGACTGAGACACGGCCCAGACTCCTACGGGAGGCAGCAGTGGGGAATATTGCACAATGGGCGGAAGCCTGATGCAGCAACGCCGCGTGAGGGATGACGGCCTTCGGGTTGTAAACCTCTTTTAGCAGGGAAGAAGCGAAAGTGACGGTACCTGCAGAAAAAGCGCCGGCTAACTACGTGCCAGCAGCCGCGGTAATACGTAGGGCGCAAGCGTTATCCGGAATTATTGGGCGTAAAGAGCTCGTAGGCGGTTTGTCGCGTCTGCTGTGAAATCCCGAGGCTCAACCTCGGGCCTGCAGTGGGTACGGGCAGACTAGAGTGCGGTAGGGGAGATTGGAATTCCTGGTGTAGCGGTGGAATGCGCAGATATCAGGAGGAACACCGATGGCGAAGGCAGATCTCTGGGCCGTAACTGACGCTGAGGAGCGAAAGGGTGGGGAGCAAACAGGCTTAGATACCCTGGTAGTCCACCCCGTAAACGTTGGGAACTAGTTGTGGGGACCATTCCACGGTTTCCGTGACGCAGCTAACGCATTAAGTTCCCCGCCTGGGGAGTACGGCCGCAAGGCTAAAACTCAAAGGAATTGACGGGGACCCGCACAAGCGGCGGAGCATGCGGATTAATTCGATGCAACGCGAAGAACCTTACCAAGGCTTGACATATACGAGAACGGGCCAGAAATGGTCAACTCTTTGGACACTCGTAAACAGGTGGTGCATGGTTGTCGTCAGCTCGTGTCGTGAGATGTTGGGTTAAGTCCCGCAACGAGCGCAACCCTCGTTCTATGTTGCCAGCACGTAATGGTGGGAACTCATGGGATACTGCCGGGGTCAACTCGGAGGAAGGTGGGGATGACGTCAAATCATCATGCCCCTTATGTCTTGGGCTTCACGCATGCTACAATGGCCGGTACAAAGGGCTGCAATACCGTAAGGTGGAGCGAATCCCAAAAAGCCGGTCCCAGTTCGGATTGAGGTCTGCAACTCGACCTCATGAAGTCGGAGTCGCTAGTAATCGCAGATCAGCAACGCTGCGGTGAATACGTTCCCGGGTCTTGTACACACCGCCCGTCAAGTCATGAAAGTCGGTAACACCTGAAGCCGGTGGCCCAACCCTTGTGGAGGGAGCCGTCGAAGGTGGGATCGGTAATTAGGACTAAGTCGTAACAAGGTAGCCGTACCGGAAGGTGCGGCTGGATCACCTCCTTTCTAAGGAGCATCTGGCGCTCATGGTTTTGCTGTGGGTGTCCAGGCGCCGGATCAGACCGAGTGTGTCTGCCGGTTAGCTCATGGGTGGAACATTTGATGGGGTGCTCATTCTGAGGATTTCGGGTCTAGTACGCAGCTTGTCTGTGGGAACGGTTCGGGTCGGAGGGGTGGGTACATGCACGCTGTTGGGTCCTGAGGGGCCGGGCGCTGATCGGGTTTTCGGATCTGGTTGGTGGCTGTTTCCTTGTGGGCCTTCCCTGCTGTCACGGTTGTGGCGTGTGGGGTGGGTACCGCCCGTACTTTGAGAACTACACAGTGGACGCGAGCATCTTCGACATGAGCCTTCGGGTTTGTGTCGTGAAGATGATCTTAAAGATCATTAGTCAATTTTTTGACGATTCAACTCATGTGATTTCAAGTCTTTAAGAGCAAACGGTGGATGCCTTGGCATCTGGAGCCGAAGAAGGACGTAGCAATCTGCGATAAGCCTCGGGGAACTGATAAGCGAGTTTTGATCCGAGGGTGTCCGAATGGGGAAACCCCGCCAGGGCGCGTGCGTACCTGGTGACTCCCGCCTGAATATATAGGGCGGGTAGAGGGAACGTGGGGAAGTGAAACATCTCAGTACCCACAGGAAGAGAAAGCAAAAGCGATTCCGTGAGTAGTGGCGAGCGAAACCGGAAGAGGCTAAACCTAGCGTGTGTGATAGCCGGCAGGCGTTGCATGTTGGGGGTTGTGGGACTTTTCTGATTGTTCTGCCGAGCAGTCGACGTGACAAGAGGGTATAGACGAACGGTTTTGAATGGCCGGTCATAGAGGGTGCGAACCCCGTAGTCGAAATGCCTGTTCTTGGCGTGAAGAGTATCCCAAGTAGCACGGGGCCCGAGAAATCCCGTGTGAATCTGTCAGGACCACCTGATAAGCCTAAATACTCCCAGATGACCGATAGCGGACAAGTACCGTGAGGGAAAGGTGAAAAGTACCCCGGGAGGGGAGTGAAATAGTACCTGAAACCGTTTGCTTACAAACCGTTGGAGCCTCCTTAGTAGGGGTGACAGCGTGCCTTTTGAAGAATGAGCCTGCGAGTTAGCGATACGTGGCGAGGTTAACCCGTGTGGGGTAGCCGTAGCGAAAGCGAGTCTGAATAGGGCGATTCAGTCGCGTGTCCTAGACCCGAAGCGAAGTGATCTATCCATGGCCAGGTTGAAGCGACGGTAAGACGTCGTGGAGGACCGAACCCACTTAGGTTGAAAACTGAGGGGATGAGCTGTGGATAGGGGTGAAAGGCCAATCAAACTTCGTGATAGCTGGTTCTCTCCGAAATGCATTTAGGTGCAGCGTTGCGTGTTTCTTGCCGGAGGTAGAGCTACTGGATGGCCGATGGGCCCTACAAGGTTACTGACGTCAGCCAAACTCCGAATGCCGGTAAGTGAGAGCGCAGCAGTGAGACTGTGGGGGATAAGCTTCATAGTCGAGAGGGAAACAACCCAGACCACCAACTAAGGTCCCTAAGCGCGTGCTAAGTGGGAAAGGATGTGGAGTTGCTTTGACAACCAGGAGGTTGGCTTAGAAGCAGCCACCCTTGAAAGAGTGCGTAATAGCTCACTGGTCAAGTGATTCCGCGCCGACAATGTAACGGGGCTCAAGCACGCCACCGAAGTTGTGGCATTGACATTTTTGGTAGGCCTTCGTGGTCCAGCCGTGTTGATGGGTAGGAGAGCGTCGTGTGGCGAGTGAAGCGGCGGGGTGACCCAGCCGTGGACGCTACACGAGTGAGAATGCAGGCATGAGTAGCGAAAGACGTGTGAGAAACACGTCCTCCGAAAGACCAAGGGTTCCAGGGTCAAGCTAATCTTCCCTGGGTAAGTCGGGACCTAAGGCGAGGCCGACAGGCGTAGTCGATGGACAACGGGTTGATATTCCCGTACCGGCGAAGAACCGCCCAAGCTAATCCAGTGGTGCTAAGAGTCCTAGCTCACGCTTTAGCCGATCCCTTCGGGGTGAGGCGGGTGTGTGTGAACGCTCGACCCCATGCTGGTGCGGCTAGCGTATTAACAGGTGTGACGCAGGAAGGTAGCCCAAGCCAGGCGATGGTAGTCCTGGTGCAAGTGCGTAGGCCGACTCTTAGGCAAATCCGGGAGTCATTGAGGCTGAGACACGATGCGGATAAAAAGTGGGTGATCCTATGCTGCCGAGAAAAGCATCGACGCGAGGTTCTAGCCGCCCGTACCCCAAACCGACTCAGGTGGTCAGGTAGAGAATACCAAGGAGATCGAGAGAATCGTGGTTAAGGAACTCGGCAAAATGCCCCCGTAACTTCGGGAGAAGGGGGGCCATCCACTTATTAGGACTTGCTCCGAAAGGGTGTGGTGGCCGCAGAGACTAGTGGGTAGCGACTGTTTACTAAAAACACAGGTCCGTGCCAAGTCGCAAGACGATGTATACGGACTGACGCCTGCCCGGTGCTGGAAGGTTAAGAGGACCGGTTAGCCGCAAGGCGAAGCTGAGAATTTAAGCCCCAGTAAACGGCGGTGGTAACTATAACCATCCTAAGGTAGCGAAATTCCTTGTCGGGTAAGTTCCGACCTGCACGAATGGCGTAACGACTTCCCAACTGTCTCAACCGCGAACTCGGCGAAATTGCATTACGAGTAAAGATGCTCGTTACGCGCAGCAGGACGGAAAGACCCCGTGACCTTTACTACAGCTTGGTATTGGTGTTCGGTGTGGCTTGTGTAGGATAGGTGGGAGACGGTGAAG
Source organism: Microbacterium testaceum StLB037 (assembly GCF_000202635.1). Classification (NCBI taxonomy): domain Bacteria; kingdom Bacillati; phylum Actinomycetota; class Actinomycetes; order Micrococcales; family Microbacteriaceae; genus Microbacterium; species Microbacterium testaceum. Next base: position 2,365,090 of record NC_015125.1, read on the forward strand.
CATTCACGCCAGTGAGTGTGGAGTCATTGTTGAAATACCACTCTGGTCACTCTGGATATCTAACTTAGGACCGTGATCCGGTTCAGGGACAGTGCCTGGTGGGTAGTTTAACTGGGGCGGTTGCCTCCCAAAATGTAACGGAGGCGCCCAAAGGTTCCCTCAACCTGGTTGGCAATCAGGTGGCGAGTGTAAGTGCACAAGGGAGCTTGACTGTGAGACTGACAGGTCGAGCAGGGACGAAAGTCGGGACTAGTGATCCGGCAGTGGCTTGTGGAAGCGCTGTCGCTCAACGGATAAAAGGTACCTCGGGGATAACAGGCTGATCTTGCCCAAGAGTCCATATCGACGGCATGGTTTGGCACCTCGATGTCGGCTCGTCGCATCCTGGGGCTGGAGTAGGTCCCAAGGGTTGGGCTGTTCGCCCATTAAAGCGGTACGCGAGCTGGGTTTAGAACGTCGTGAGACAGTTCGGTCCCTATCCGCTGCGCGCGTAGGAAGTTTGAGAGGATCTGACCCTAGTACGAGAGGACCGGGTTGGACGAACCTCTGGTGTGTCAGTTGTTCCGCCAGGAGCACCGCTGATTAGCTACGTTCGGAATGGATAACCGCTGAAAGCATCTAAGCGGGAAGCCGGCCTCAAGATGAGACTTCCATACCTTTATGGTGAGAGGCTCCCAGCCAGACTACTGGGTTGATAGGCCGGATGTGGAAGCGTAGTAATACGTGAAGCTGACCGGTACTAATAAGCCGATGACTTGATAACACACCGTTTTTGGTGCTTGCGTCCACTGAGTGGTTCTCGATGTACGGTCGGGAACGCAACAATGAAAGTAATCGTTGTTGGTTTTTGAAACATCAATAGTGTTTCGGCGGCCATAGCGAGAGGGAAACGCCCGGTCACATTCCGAACCCGGAAGCTAAGCCTCTCAGCGCCGATGGTACTGCAGGGGGGACCCTGTGGGAGAGTAGGACACCGCCGGACTTCTTCTAACGAAATGGCCACCCAAAGCTGGGTGGCCATTTCGCATTTACGGGTAGTTTTTCCCGGGGAGGACAGTCATGTCGACGGACGACGCGAACGATCGCAAGGGCAAGGAAGGACGCTCGGGCGACCGCGCGTTCGGTCGCGGGCCGTCTTCAGGCGGAGCTCCGCGTGGGGACCGTCCCGCGCGCCGCGACGGGGATCGCCCGTTCCGTCGCGACAATGATGCGCGTCCGCCGCGCGATGGCGACCGTCCGTTCCGTCGCGACAACGACGGGCGTCCCCCTCGAGATGGCGATCGTCCTTTCCGTCGTGATGGTCAGGGCGCGGGGCGTCCCGCGCGTGATGGCGACCGTCCTTTCCGTCGCGACAACGATGCGCGTCCGCCGCGCGATGGCGACCGTCCTTTCCGTCGGGACAACGATGCGCGGCCCCCGCGGGATGGCGATCGTCCTTTCCGTCGCGACAACGATGCGCGTCCCGCGCGTGATGGCGACCGTCCTTTCCGCCGGGACAACGATGCGCGTCCGGCGCGGGATGGCGATCGTCCTTTCCGTCGGGACAACGATGCGCGGCCCCCGCGGGATGGCGATCGTCCTTTCCGTCGGGACAACGATGCGCGGCCCCCGCGGGATGGCGATCGTCCTTTCCGTCGCGACAACGACGGGCGTCCGCCGCGGGACGGTGATCGTCCTTTCCGTCGTGACGGCGAGCGTCCGTTCCGACGCGACAGTGATGGACGTCCGCCGCGCTCGAGTGACGGTCGGCCGCAACGCGACGGCGATCGTTCTTTCAACCGTGACTCTCGTGGCTCCGGTCGACCGTCCCGTGATGGCGACCGTCCATTCCGCCGTGACGGCGACGCCCCCGGGCGCCCGCGGCGTGACGGTGAGTCGCGCAGCTTCGGCGGGGGTGACCGTCGCCCCTCCGGCGACCGTCGGCCCGGTGCCGGCGCACCTCGCCGTTTCGACCGTGAGGACTCCCGCGCGACGCGACCGCCTCAGGATCGCCGCGAACGCGGCCCGGAGATTCCGGAAGAGGTCACCGCGTGGGACCTGCCGGGCGCTGCGCGCAATGAACTGAAGACGCTCAGCAAAGACAACGCCGAGAACGTCGCTCGACATCTCGCCATGGCAGCGCGTCTCATCGACGAGGACCCGGCTCTCGCACACCAGCACGCTCTCGCGGCCTCGCGCAGTGCCGGTCGCGTCGGTGTCGTGCGCGAGACCGTTGCCATCACGGCCTACGCGGTCGGCGACTTCGCCCTTGCGCTGCGCGAACTCCGTACGCACCGCCGCATCACCGGCTCCGACGAGCAGCTTCCTCTCATCGTCGACAGTGAGCGCGGGGTCGGCAGACCCGACCGCGCTCTCGAAGAAGGCCGCGCGGTCGATCGTGCGACCCTGTCGGTCCCGGTGCGCGTGCAGCTGGCGATCGCGATGTCGGGCGCGCGCCTCGATCTCGGCCAGACCGACCGTGCTCTTCAGGAACTCGAGATCCCCGAGGCCGATCCCGACCGGGCGTTCGAGTGGAGCCCCGCGCTGTTCTCCGCACGGGCGGCGGTCCTCGAAGAACTGGGCCGGCACGACGAGGCCGCGGAGTGGGAGCGCCGTGCGGAGATCGCCGCTGATGCTCTCGACGCCGCCTCCGGCGTCGCGGACCGCGAGGTCATCGTCGTCGAGGAGATCGACCTGATCGACGACGAGGGCGGTGTGGATGTGGCATCCGGAGTCATTCCCGTAGCCGACATCGACGGCGACCCGGCGGAGGCCGGCGAGTCGACCGTCGACGAGGTTCCGGCCGGTGAAGAGGTGAACGACGGCGCCGCGGTAGACGGCGTGGCTGCGGGAGAGAAGCCCGCCGAGGTCGACGACGACGCGTCCGAGGGCGAACGGTGATCTTCGGCCGTAGCAAGCAGGAGCCGACTCCGCTCGACGGCGTCGATGTCGTGCTCGCGGACCTCGACGGCGTCGTGTACGCCGGTCCGGGTGCGCTGCCGCACGCGGTAGACAGCCTCAACCGCGCCCAGAGCGAGGGCCGTCGGCTCGGATACATCACGAACAACGCCTCGCGGACGGACGCGACGGTCGCGGAGCACCTGTCGTCGCTCGGGCTGCGTGTCGCGGCCGACGACGTCGTGACGAGCCCGCAGGCGGCGATGCGCCTCATGCGCGATCTCGTGCCGGCGGGGTCGACACTGCTGGTCATCGGCGGCGAGGGGCTCGTCGTCGAGGTCGAGAAGGCCGGCTTCGTGGTCACCCGCAGCGCCGAGGACTCCCCGGCGGCCGTGGTGCAGGGCTTCGCGCCCGAGGTCGGATGGGCACAGCTGGCGGAGGCCGCTTACGCTCTCGCGACACCGGTGGAAGAGGGCGGCATCCCGTGGGTGGCGACGAACACGGACTGGACGATCCCGCAGGCGCGGGGGATCGCCCCGGGAAACGGCACCCTCGTGTCGGCGGTGCACACCGCGGTGGGGCGCCTGGCCACGATCGCGGGGAAGCCCGAACGCCCGATCTTCGATGAGGCCGTGACGCGGACCGGCGCCACGAAGCCGCTGTTCATCGGCGACCGGCTGGACACCGACATCCAGGGTGCCCGTGCGGCGGACATGGCGTCGTTGCTCGTTCTGACCGGTATCGATCGTCCGAAGCAGGTGCTCGCGGCGCCACCCTCGCAGCGCCCGGATTACATCGTCGCCGATCTTCGCGAGCTGTTCGAGCCGTACCCCGCGACGATCGTCAAGGGGGAACGGACACGTGTCGGTGACGCGGTCGTCGAGATCGACGGTGTGGACCTCCGGATCGTGTCCGAGGGCTCGCGGCAGATCGATCTCCTGCGGGCCGGGGCGGCCGCGATCTGGAACTCGGGTCGCGCGATCTTCGGCTTCCGCGTCCCCGAACAGCTCTACGCGGATCCCTTCCGCGTGCGGTGACGCCGGTAGCATGGCATCCATGTCGGACAGCCGAGAGAACGCCGCCGACCCCGAACTGATCAGCCGCCTTCGCATCATCGAAGAGCAGCCTCTGGACGCGCGGGCCGAGGCCTACGCGGCCGTGCACGACGAGCTGGCGCGACGACTCGAGTCCGGACCGACCGACCACGCATCATCGACGCACGCATGACGCGACTGGATGCCGAGCTCGCTGCTCGCGGCCTTGCCCGCTCGCGGTCGCACGCGACGCAACTGATCGCCGCCGGCGAGGTGAGCGTCAACGGGCGTGCGGTCGTCAAGGCATCCGCCCCCGTCGACACGGACAGCGTGATCGAGGTGGCGAGTCCGGATCATTACGTCAGCCGCGGGGCGCACAAACTACTCGCGGCGCTCGACGCCTTCGAGGTCGACGTCGCGGGGCGCGTCGCGCTGGACCTCGGCGCATCGACGGGCGGGTTCACACAGGTGCTCCGCGAGCGCGGTGCGCGGCCGGTGTTGGCGGTCGACGTCGGCCACGGGCAGTTGTCCACAGCCCTGGCGTCCGACCCCGACGTGGTGTCGGTCGAGGGGTATAACGTGCGGTTCATGACCGCCGCCTCCCTCGCGCACGCCACCGGCGTCGCCGAGCGACCCGCGATCGTCACCGGGGACCTCTCGTTCATCTCGCTCCACCACGTTCTGCCCGCGGTGGTGGAGACGGCCGCGCCCGACGCGGATGTCATCCTCCTCGTGAAACCGCAGTTCGAAGTGGGACGCACGGCCGTCAAGGGCGGACTCGTGACTGACCCGGCGCTCCGCGCGGACGCCGTTCACACGGTGCTCTGGGCCGCGTGGGATGCCGGTCTCAAGACCAGCGGCCTCATCTCGTCGCCCATCGTCGGGACCCACGGCAACCAGGAGTACGTCGCGTGGTTCTCAGCCGCTCACGGCACCGACCCCTCAGAATGGGAGAGCACCGTGACCCGACTGACCGGAAGCCGATGACCCCCAGCGATCGCCGAATCCTCCTCGTCGTCCACGCGCGCCGTGACGACACCGTCCAGGCTGCCGAGCGCATCATCTCGGCGGTGCTCACGGCGGGGGCGGTTCCCGTCGTCTCGGCGGAGGACCGTCCCGAACTCGCCGAGCGCCTTTCGCTCGAGGGTGTGGCGACGCTCGGCGCCGAGGTGGGCATCGACGAGGTCGAACTCGCCATCGTTCTCGGCGGCGACGGAACGATCCTGCGCGCGGCCGAGATGGTGCGGGGCAGCACCGCACCCATTCTGGGTATCAACATGGGCCACGTCGGTTTCCTCGCCGAGATCGAGCGCGACGACATGGACGATGCCGTGCGTCGCGTGATCGCCCGCGACTACACGGTCGAGGAGCGCCTGGCTCTGGCGGTCAAGATCCAGGATGCCGATGACCGCGTCATCTACGAGACCTGGGCCCTGAACGAGGCCACGGTCGAAAAGGCCAGCCGGGAACGCATGCTCGAAGTCGTCATGGCGGTCGATGGACGCCCTCTGTCGTCGTTCGGCTGCGACGGAGTGGTCATCGCGACCCCCACCGGCTCGACCGCCTACAACTTCTCCGCGGGTGGCCCGGTCGTCTGGCCGACCGTCGAGGCCATCGCCGTGGTTCCCCTTTCCGCGCACGCGCTGTTCGCGCGGCCCCTCGTCGTGGGCCCGGATGCCAGCGTCGCGGTCGAGGTCCTCGAGCGCACGAGCGGGAGTGGCATCCTGTGGTGCGATGGTCGACGCTCGCACGATCTACCGCCGGGAGCCCGGGTCGTCGTGCGTCGGTCGTCGCGGCCCGTGCGTCTGGCTCGGCTGCATCCCGCGGCCTTCACGGAGCGTCTCGTCCGCAAGTTCCGTCTCCCCGTCACGGGCTGGCGCGGCACCGCCGGAGGCGTCTCATGATCGAAGAGATGCGTCTTCGCGACCTCGGCGTCATCGCCGACGCGACACTGCCCATCGGGCGGGGTTTCACCGCGATCACGGGGGAGACCGGCGCCGGTAAGACCATGGTCGTCACCGGGCTGGGGCTTCTGCTGGGCCAGCGCGCCGACTCCGGTGCGGTGCGCAAGGGCGCGGCGCAGGCGGCGGTCGAGGGCGTCTGGCTCGTCCCCGAGGACGGCACGGTCGCGGGGCGCGTGCGGGAGGCCGGCGGTGACGTCGAGCCCGTCGGTGGCGGATCCGCCGAGCTTTACCTCGGACGGACGGTCTCCAGCGAAGGGCGCGGACGCGCCACGGTGGGGGGACGCACCGCTCCGGCCGGCGTCCTCGCCGACCTGGCCGACGATCTCGTCGTCGTCCACGGGCAGTCCGATCAGCTCCGGCTGAAGTCGGCGTCCGCGCAGCGCGACGCGCTCGACCGCTTCGGCGGGGAGGTCGTCACGGCGGCCCGAGAGGCGTACCGCGCGGCGTGGGACGCGTGGCGGACGCTCGACGCCGAGCTGACCACGCTCACCGCCGACCGAGACGAGCGTGCCCGTGAGGCCGAGCAGTTGCGGGCGGCGATCGCCGAGATCGAGGCTGCCGCCCCCGTCCCGGGAGAGGACGAGGAGCTCGCCCGCCGTGCGGAGCGCCTCGCCAACGCCGAGGAGCTGCGGCTGGCCGCGGTCACCGCCCACGCCGCACTGTCGAACGAGGACGGCACACCCGACGTGATCACCCTGCTCGCCGAGGCGCGTCGCGCCCTCGAGCGCATCGCCGGGAGCGACGACGCCCTCGCCGCGATCGGGGAACAGGTCGCCGACCTCGGATACCGAGCCACCGACGCGTCCGTCGCGCTGTCGGGTTACCTCGCCGACCTCGACGAGTCGGGCCCCCACGAGCTGGCCGCCGTCGACGAGCGGCGCGCCGTCCTCGCTGGACTCACCCGCGCACACGGATCCGTGGATGCCGCCCTCGCCCTGCTCGAGACCGGCTCGGCGCGTCTCGTCGAACTCGACGACGACGGCGACCGCTTGCAGCGTCTGGAGACGCAGCGCGATGACGCGGCGGCCGAGCTCGACGTCGCTGCCGAGAGACTCACCGCGGCCAGGCGCGAGGCGGCGGAGCGCCTGGGCGCCGCCGTCACGGAGGAGCTTCACGCGCTCGCCTTGCCCGATGCCCGCCTGACGGTCGACGTGGCGCCCGCGGCACCGGCGGGTCATGGTCGTGACGAGGTGTCGATCCTCCTCGCACCGCACCCCGGCGCCGACCCGCGTCCCGTGTCGCGGGGTGCTTCGGGCGGCGAGCTCAGCCGCGTCATGCTCGCGATCGAGGTGGTGATCGCCGGGGTCGACCCGGTCCCCACGTTCGTCTTCGACGAGGTCGACGCCGGGATCGGCGGTGCGGCCGCGATCGAGGTCGGACGTCGTCTCGCGCGCCTCGCCGAGTCGTCCCAGGTGATCGCCGTCACCCACCTCGCGCAGGTGGCCGCGTTCGCCGGCAACCACCTCACGGTGGTCAAGGGCAACGACGGTGCGGTCACGGCATCCAGCGTCCGTCGGCTCGAGGGAGCGGAGCGCGAGGCCGAGATGGCGCGCCTGCTCTCCGGGTTGAGCGACTCGGATGCCGCGCTGACGCACGCGCGCGAACTGCTCGAGACCGGGCGCAGCGCGGGCTGATCTCAGCGATCGACCCGCGATCGTCACGACGCCGTGACACGGATGTCGGAGGTCGATGCCAGACTGCCGGACGAGGCGGAGAGGATCCGCGAGCCCACCGGACAGATGCGACTGATAGGATCGAAGCCCGTGATGCAGACTTCGGACGCGGCGGGAAATTCAGACGACAAGACCTTCACGACGAAGCACATCTTCGTCACCGGAGGCGTGGTGTCCTCCCTGGGTAAGGGCCTGACGGCGGCAAGCCTCGGCAACCTCCTCACGGCTCGCGGCCTGCGTGTGGTCATGCAGAAGCTCGACCCGTATCTGAACGTCGACCCGGGAACGATGAACCCGTTCCAGCACGGCGAGGTCTTCGTGACCGACGACGGCGCCGAGACCGACCTCGACATCGGGCACTACGAGCGCTTCCTCGACATCGAGCTGAGCCAGGCAGCCAACGTCACCACGGGTCAGATCTACTCGCAGGTCATCGCGCGCGAGCGTCGCGGCGAGTACCTCGGCGACACCGTGCAGGTGATCCCGCACATCACGGACGAGATCAAGCGCCGCATGCGCCTGCAGGCGAGCGAGACCCCGCAGCCCGACGTGATCATCACCGAGATCGGCGGCACCGTCGGCGACATCGAGTCGCAGCCGTTCATCGAGTCGGCGCGTCAGATCCGCCACGAGCTGGGGCGCAAGAACGTCTTCTTCGTGCACGTGTCGCTCGTGCCGTTCATGGGTGCTTCCGGCGAGCAGAAGACCAAGCCCACGCAGCACTCCGTGGCGACGCTGCGCTCCATCGGCATCCAGCCCGACGCCCTCGTGCTGCGCAGCGACCGGCCCGTCACCGAGTCGAACAAGCGCAAGATCGCGCTCATGTGCGACGTCGACGAGGACGCCGTCGTCAACGCGATCGACGTGCCGAGCATCTACGACATCCCCACGATGATGCACGACCAGGGTCTCGACGCGTACATCGTCGACGCGCTCGACATCGACAAGGCGGCGGACGTCGACTGGTCGCGCTGGCAGCGCGTGCTGCAGGCGGTGCACAACCCCAAGCACGAGGTCACGATCGGCCTGGTCGGCAAGTACATCGACCTCCCCGACGCGTATCTCTCGGTCACCGAGGCGATCAAGGCGGGTGGCTTCGGGCAGGAGACCCACGTGAAGATCACGTGGATCCCCTCCGACCTGTGCGAGACGCCCGAGGGTGCCGAGAAGGCGCTCGCGGCGGTCGACGGCATCATCGTGCCCGGCGGCTTCGGCATCCGCGGTATCGAGGGCAAGCTCGGCGCGCTGCGGTTCGCGCGCGAGCAGGGCATCCCGACGCTCGGGATCTGCCTCGGCCTGCAGTGCATGGTCATCGAGTACGCGCGGACCGTCGCGGGCCTCGAGGGCGCCTCGTCGAGCGAGTTCGACCCCGACACCACGCACCCCGTCGTGGCGACGATGGCCGAGCAGGTCGACATCCTCGAGAGCGGCGACCTGGGCGGCACGATGCGGCTGGGCCTGTACCCCGCCGATCTCGCCGAGGGCTCGCTCGCGGCCGAGCTGTACGGCGCGAATCGCATTTCCGAGCGCCACCGTCACCGCTACGAGGTGAACAACGCCTACCGCGAGCAGTTGAGCGACGCGGGTCTCGTCTTCTCGGGGCTGAACCCCGACCTCGACCTGGTCGAGTTCGTGGAGCTGCCGCGCGACGTGCACCCGTACTACATCGCCACGCAGGCGCACCCCGAGCTGCGTTCGCGTCCGACCGAGCCGCACCCGCTCTTCCGCGGGCTCGTCGGCGCGGCGCTCGAGCGTCACCGTTCGAGCGAGCTGTTCGACGTCGAGGAGGACTGACATGGATGAGCTGCGCGACGAGCGGGTGGACCTCGAGATTCTCTCGACAGATCTCGTCTACGAGGGCGCCGTGTGGAACGTGCGCAGCGACACCGTGCGGTACGGCGACGGCGAGATGACCCGCCAGTACGTCGAGCACCCGGGGGCCGCGGCCGTCGTGGCGATCGACGACGACGAGCGCGTCGTGCTCATCCAGCAGTACCGCCACCCGATCAAGGAACGCGACTGGGAGATCCCGGCGGGTCTGCTCGACGTCGCCGGTGAACCACCGCTCGAGACGGCGAAGCGTGAGCTGACCGAAGAGGTCGACCTCGAAGCGGACCGCTGGCAGCACCTGATCTCGATGCACACCACGCCCGGCGGCAACGACGAGGTCGTGCACGTCTTCCTCGCCCGCGGCCTGCGGTCGGTCGAGACCGACTACGAGCGCGAGCACGAGGAGTCCGACATGCGGGTCGAGCGCGTGCCGCTCGCCGACGTGATCGACGGTGTGCTCGCGGGGCGCCTGCGTAACGGCATCCTGGCCACCGGCGCTCTCGCCGCGGCCGAGGTGCTGCGCCGCGAGGCCACCTCGGCCTGACGTGGAGCTCGAGCGCGCTGTCGAGGGGTACCTCCGGCACGTCGCGCTCGAGCGCGGGCTCTCGGACCATACCGTCGCCGCCTACCGGCGCGACCTCGCGGTGTACATCGAGTGGCTGCGCGGTCGAGGGGTGGATGCGATCGAGACGGTGACGCCCGCGCTCATCGCCGACTTCGCCGCCGAACGGGCGTCGGCCGAACCCCCGCCCGCGTCCTCCTCGCTCGCACGGCTGCAGTCTTCGGTGCGGGGACTGCATCGTTTCCTCGTCCTCGAGGGACGAGTCGATGACGACCCGAGCGGACGCCTGCGCCCCCCGAAAGCCCCACGGCGCCTGCCGAAGGCGCTGACCATCGGCCAGGTGAACGAGCTTCTGGATGCCGCGGGGCCTGCCCCCGGCTCGTCCGACGCCTCGGTGGCCGAGCCCGCCGCGGTGCGCGACCGTGCGTTGCTCGAACTGTTGTACGCGACCGGCGCGCGGGTGTCGGAGATCGTCCAGCTCGACGTCGACGACACCGTGCACGGCGACCTGCTGCGTGTACGCGGCAAGGGCGACAAAGAGCGCGTGGTGCCCGTGGGCTCGTACGCCCGCGCCGCGATCGAGGCCTATCTCACCCGGGTACGCCCGGCCCTCGCGGCCAAGGGGCGAGCCACGCCGAGGTTGTTCCTCGGGGTCCGCGGTGCTCCTCTCTCGCGCCAGAGCGCGTGGCTGATCATCCAGGCCGCAGCCGAACGCGCGAGCCTCACCGCCCACGTCTCGCCGCACACGCTGCGCCACTCCTTCGCGACCCATCTCCTGCAGGGCGGAGCCGACGTCCGCGTCGTGCAGGAGCTCCTGGGGCACGCGTCGGTCGCGACGACCCAGATCTACACGCACGTCACCGTCGACGCGTTGCGCGACGTCTACGCGGGCGCTCATCCGCGGGCGCGGTGAGCGCGCGGCATCCGGTCCCATCGACAGGCTCAAGGACCTCGACGTCGCGCGGATGCACGGCACTCGGGATGACGATCTCGGGGCTCGGGTGCCGGACGGCGTCCTGAGAGACTAGGAGGATGACCGCCACCCTCGTCGCGCAGAACCTCACCGGGGGCCACGGGCACCGCACGCTTTTCGGAGGCATCGACCTCACGGTCGCGCCCGGAGATGTCATCGGCGTCGTCGGGGCGAACGGCGCGGGGAAGTCCACGCTGTTGCGTCTGCTCGCCGGCGTCGACGAGCCGCAGGGCGGGTCGATCAGTCTCGCTCCCGCCGACGCGTTCGTCGGCTGGTTGCCGCAGGAGCACGAGCGTGTCGCGGGCGAGACCGTCGCCGCGTACATCGCGCGCCGCACCGGCGCGGCCGAGGCGACACGGGAGATGGATGCCACGGCGGCGGCGCTGAGCGACCCCACGGCCGTGGGAGCCGACGACGCCTACGCCACCGCCCTCGAGCGCTGGCTCGCGAGCGGTGCCGCCGACCTCGACGAGCGGATGCCGCAGGTCCTGGCCGACCTCGGACTGGACGTGGGACCGGATGCCGAGATGACGGGGCTGTCGGGCGGTCAGGCGGCCCGCGTGGGTCTGGCGGCGCTCCTGCTGTCGCGCTTCGACATCGCCCTGCTCGACGAGCCGACGAACGACCTCGACCTCGACGGGCTCGAGCGCCTCGAGACGTTCGTGAGGGGGCTGCGCGGGGGAGTGGTGCTCGTGAGCCATGACCGCGAGTTCCTCGCCCGGTCGGTCACTCGAGTGCTCGAGCTCGACCTCGCGCAGAACGCGCACCGCGTCTACGGCGGCGGGTATGACGCCTATCTCGAAGAGCGGGCGACGCTGCGTCGCCAGGCGCGCGAGAAGTACGAGGAGTACGCCGACACGAAGGCCGATCTCGTCTCGCGCGCGCGGACCCAGCGGGAGTGGTCGAGCCAGGGCGTGCGCAACGCGATGAAGAAGTCGCCCGACAACGACAAGATCCGCCGCAAGGCCGCGACGGAGTCGAGCGAGAAGCAGGCGCAGAAGGTCCGCCAGATGGAGAGCCGCATCGCGCGGCTCGAAGAGGTCGAAGAGCCCCGCAAAGAGTGGCAGCTCGAGTTCACCATCGGCTCGGCGCCGCGATCGAGCTCGGTTGTGTCGACACTCTCGAGCGCCGTGTTCCGCCAGGGCGACTTCACCCTCGGCCCCGTCTCGCTCCAGGTGAACGCGGGGGAGCGGATCGGCATCACCGGGCCGAACGGTGCCGGAAAATCGACGCTGCTGCGCGGCATCCTGGGGCGTCAGACGCCGGATGGCGGGACGGCGAGCCTGGGCGCGAGCGTCGAGATCGGTGAGATCGACCAGGCCCGCTCGCTGCTGGTGGGGGAGCGGCCGCTCGCCGAGACGTTCGAGGGCTTCGTGCCCGAGATGAACGCCGGCGAGGTGCGGACGCTGCTCGCCAAGTTCGGGCTGAAGGCCGACCACGTGACGCGTCCGGTCGACGGCCTGTCACCGGGAGAGCGCACGCGCGCGGGACTCGCTCTCCTCCAGGCGCGCGGCGTCAACGTGCTCGTGCTCGACGAGCCGACCAACCACCTCGACCTGCCCGCCATCGAGCAGCTCGAGCAGGCGCTGGAGTCCTACACCGGCACGCTGCTGCTTGTCACGCACGACCGGCGGATGCTCGCGGCTGTGCAGACCGACCGGCGGTGGCGCGTCGAGGCGGGTGTCGTGACCGAGCTGTAGCGCGAGCGCGATACGGCGCGAGAAACGCCGATCCTGTCGAGACACGCGGCAGCGCAGCGAGTCTCGACAGGATGAGCGTTTATCGGGGGACGGGCGCGCGGGTCAGCGGCCCTGGCGCTTCTTGTAGGGCTTGGGCTGGCCCTTCACGATCGGGGCGCGGCCCTTGCCCTTCGACGCCTTCGCCTTGCCGCCGCCGGGTGCCTTCTGCTTCGGCGCGGGCGGCGGGGCGTCGGCGATGCGGTGATGCGCCTCCTCGAGCAGCAGACGCCCCGCGGGGGTGAGCTGCGTGGGCGGGGTGCGGGAGATCAACGACTGCCCCACCTCTTCCTCGAGCTTGTCGATGGTCGTGTAGAGGGATGCGAGGGGGATGCCGAGCTGCTCGGCCGAGCGCGGGAAGTGCAGCTCCTCGGCGAGGACGGCGAACCGGCGGAGATGCTCGAGCTTCATGGCATCCATTCTCCCGTGCCGGGCTGGCGACCGTGGCAGGCAGGCGGGCGGCCCGTGCCCGGATCACACGATCGTGACGAGATCGCGCGGCCCGGCAGTCTCGGTGCGTGCGACCTCGCACCGATCGTATGATCTCGGCGGCCCCGAGCACTGCGCCGCGCGGGCGGGAGGGGCGCGGGTCAGGCCGCCGACGCGAGGAAGCGGTCCGCGGTGCGCAGCGACAGCGCCATGATCGTCAGGGCGGGATTCGCGGCGATGGCCGAGGGGAAGACGGAGTTGTCGCTGATCCACAGGTTGGGGATCTCGTGCGAGCGGCCGTCGGCATCCACGACGCCGTCGGACGGGTCCACCGACATCCGGCACGTGCCGATCGTGTGAGCGGTGCGGGCCAACACCATCGTCTCGCGGGCGCCGGCGGCCTCCATCACCCGCAGCATGAACGCCGTCGCGTGCCGATCGATCGCCTTCTCGTTCGCTCCCGCGGTGAAGCTCACCCGGGCGCGAGGGATGCCGAACTCGTCGAGCTCGTCGACCAGCTCGAGCCGGTTGTCGTCCGACGGCAGACACTCGGCGTTGATGCCGATGCCCGCCATGAACCGCGACTGCTCGAGTCGCTGCATGAGCTCGGGACCCCAGAGGCCACCACCGCGAACGAGCGTCGTCGAGAAGGTCAGGGGCATGACGCCCAGGCTCTGCACGAGATAGCCACCGGCGAAATCGGCGTCGGCGGGCCGCATCATGTCCTCGCTGATGAGCGAGGAGGGGTATCCACGGTGGCCGCGGACGGGTTCGTCGAACCGCCCCCACACCTGGGTCGCACCGTGGGCGAGGAAGTTGCGGCCGACCTGACCGTTGGCGTTCGCCAGGCCGGTGTGCAGCAGCAGGCGCGGCGTCTCGACTCCGCCGCCCGCGAGCACGAGCGAACGACACCGCTGGCGTACATCGACGCCGTTCCGGCGGTAGACGACAGCGGCGACATGGCCGCGCGCGTCGAGTTCGATCGCGTGGACCATCGCCTCGGCGCGGATCTCGGCGCCGGCGGCGACCGCCGCAGGCAGGTAGGTGTTGGCGGTGGAGGCCTTGGCATCCGTCCGGCATCCCTGGTGGCACTCGCCGCAGTTGACGCACGCCCCGCGCTCGCCGTGGTGATCTTGCAGGCGCGCGCGGGTGAGAACGGCGGCGGGCGCATCGGCCCAGCGGATACCGAGGGCGTCGCAGCCCTTCGCCACGAGGTTCGCGGGCGCGTTGCGCTTCGCGGGCGCATAGGCGTAGCGACGCGAGGGGTCCCACGGGTAGGGGGTGGGCCCCGAGACGCCGATGTCACCCTCGACCCGCTCGACGTAGGCCAGCAGCTCGTCGGGGTCGACGGGCCAGTCGCGGCCCTCGCCCGTCTCGGTACGCAGCGCGAGGTCGCGGCGGTCGGGACGCGGGGTGAACGCGCCCCAGTGCAGCATCGACCCGCCCACGCCGCGTCCGCTGTTGTTGGGCCCGAAGGCGGTGGGGTCGTCGCCGCCGCTGAGTCGCTCCGACATCCAGTTGATCTCGACGGCCTCGGTCTCATCGGGGGTGAGGTCGTCGAGCGCGAAGTGGCGCCCGGCCTCGATCGCGACGACGCTCAGGCCCTTCTTCGCGAGCTCGGCCGTCAGGGGCGCGCCGCCCGCGCCGGTTCCCACGACGACCACATCGACGGTCTCGTCGGTGCCGAACGTGCGCATGGTCTCGATGTTCATGCCGCGTCTCCCGCCGCTACGGTGCCGCCGACGCCGGCGGGCTCCCAGTCTTCGCGTCTCCCGAGACGCAGTTCCACGAACCCGCGGATCGGGCTGCCGCCGGTGGCGAACCCGTCGTATCCGAGGCGCGCCATGCTCGCCGGGTGCGCCAACCACTGGCGTACGAGGTCGTTGCGGGCGTCCTCGAGCCACAGCTTCAGTCGAGCAGCGTCGAGGGGGCCTTCGGCATCCGTCCGCCCCTCGACCGCGGCACGCAGCACGTCCTCACGCGCCACCGGGTCGGTCGGCCAGCTCGCGGAGAGGGTGTCGAGTCCCGCGCGGTACGCCTCGGGGTCGGGAGGCAGGTCGGCGTTGCGCCACCCGTCGCCCTCGCCGCGCGCGAGCTGCGCGTCGACGCGCGCGGCGATGTCGATCGCGAGACCGTCCTGCGGCACGACGAGGTCGGCGATCTCGCGCAGCAGCGTCAGCTGCGCGAGATCGAGCACCTGGGGGGCGTACCCCCGGTCGTCGGGAACGGCCCGGAGATTCAGGATGCCGCGCACCCGGGCATCCACCCGGTCCCCGGCGATGAGAGCGGCCCAATCGTCGGGAACGACCGGCCCGATGAGGACCTCGTCCGCCACGAAGCGCGCGATCGCCTCGGAGGTCTCGGGAGCACGTTCGAGGGGGATCATGTGGCCCGTGTCGTCGAGCGAGACGAAGCGCGCGCGGGGGTACACCGGGGCCAGCAGGCCCGGCTGAGCCGCGGCGCCGAGGTCGGCGTCCTCCGTGCCCGCCAGGACGAGGACGGGCAGGTCGAGGGTTCCGACCTCCGCCGAGGCGTCGACACGGCTGCCGGTCTCGAGCCACGCGCGCCACGCGGCGGGGGAGGTGCGTCGCAGATCCGTCAGGGCTTTCTCGTGGGCGCCGGGATCGAGCGGTTCCGCGGTGTTCTGATCGATGAAGGTCTCGGCATCCTGCTCCGAGATCGACCCCTCGGCCACCCACGACAGCATGCGCTCACGGCGCTCCTCGTCCATCGGCTCGGGCCGCGGGGGCGAGGGCGCCATGAGCACCATGCCGGCGAGACCCACGAGCGGAGCGTCTCCGCGGAGGACCCGGGATGCCACGAGCCCCGCGACCTTCCCGCCCATGCTGTGGCCGCCGAGCATCCAGCGTCCGCGCGCGTGGGCCGCGAGATGTGCGAGGACGTGGTCCACCGTCGTCTCGAGCGAGGAGTCGCGCGCCTCGGCGAGGGAGCCGAAACCCGGGAGATCGATGCCCTCGACGCGCACCCGACCGGCGAGATGCTCCGCGACCCGGTCGAAGGACCCGGCGCTCGCGCCGAGCGCGTGGAGGAGGAACAGGGTGACGGGCTCCCCGCCCGAGGCGGTGGGGTTGTCGGTGAGCATGTCTTCACGCTCGCGCACGTCGGGTGCCGGAACGGGTCGCTTGCGCGGCGACCCGTTATACGCAAGGGCGGCGTTACGGCGTGACCATGCCGCCGTTCACGTTCAGCGTCTCGCCCGAGACATAGCTCGACTCCGCGGACGCGAGGAAGACGAACGCGGGCGCGATCTCGGCCGGCTGGCCCGCGCGCTGGTACGTGCTCTCGTCGTCGAAGTGCTCCATCTGATCGTCGGAGACGCCCTGGCTGACCTGGAGCGCCGACCAGGTGGGACCGGGAGCGACGACGTTGACCCGGATGCCACGCGGTGCGAGCTGCTGAGCCAACCCCTTCGAGAGGTTGTTGATGGCCGCCTTCGTTGCGGCGTAGTCCAGCCGGTCGGGGGCGGGGACGTAGGCCTCGAGCGACGCGGTGTTGATGATCGTTCCGCCCTCGGGCAGATGCGCGAGCGCGGCCTTCGTGATCCAGAACGGTGCGAAGACGTTCGTTCGGAACGTCTGCTCGAACTGCTCGTCGGAGAGGTCGTCGACCTTTTCGACCATCACCTGCTTACCCGCGTTGTTGACGAGGATGTCGAGACCGCCCAGCGCGTCGGCGGCGCGGGCGACGAGGTCGCGGCAGGCGTCCGGATCGGTGATGTCGGTGGCGATCGAGACGCCGGTCCGGCCGGCATCCCGGATCTGGGCGAGCACGTGATCGGCGTCGCGCTGTTCCGCGGGGAGGTGGACGATCGCGACGTCGGCGCCCTCTCGCGCGAACGCGATCGCGACCGCGCCGCCGATCCCGGAGTCGCCGCCGGTGATGAGCGCCTTGCGTCCCCGGAGGCGGCCGAGACCCCGGTAGGACTTCTCACCCAGGTCGGGAACGGGGGTCATGTCGGCCTGCACGCCGGGCTCGGGCTGGTGCTGGATCGGCGGCTCGACGCGGGAGTAGCGGGTGACGGGGTTGTCGAAAGTCAGCTGGTCGTCTTCGGAGGTCATGGAGCGACGCTAAGCAGCGGAGACCTCGCGGCGCATGGCCTTGACGGCCGGCAGGTGGTGCTTCACCCGCACGCCTCGATCGCTCGGCCGAACCACCATGCCACGTGTCGTCTCTACCCTCTCGGGGTGAGTCGTCTCCCTCTGCGTCGCGTCCTGCATGTCGTAGACCGCGTGACGGGTGGTGTTCCCGTCGCGGTGCGCACCTACATCCGGCATTCGCCCGAGGGGTACCGGCACACCATCGCCTCCCCGTTCGTGGACGGCGTCCCCGCTCCCGTCTGGGGCGAACTCGAGGCCGACCACCTGGACTGGGACACGTCGACACCGGCGCGCGCAGCGCAGAGTCTGCGGCGTCTGCGTCGTCGGCATCCGCTCGACGTGGTCCACGCGCACTCGAGCTTTCCCGGAGCCTACGTGCGCACGCTGCGGTGGCCCTCGGGCGTGCGCGTCGTCTACACCCCCCACTGCTTCGCGTTCTCCCGCACCGATGTGGGTGTCGGAAAGCGCGCGCTCTTCCGTGGGATCGAAGCGGCCCTCGCGGGGCGGGCGATCGTGGCGGCCTGCGGTGCGGGCGAACGCCGGCAGGCCGTGGCGGTGGGAGTGCCCGAGGGGCGGAGCCTCGTCATCCCGAATGTGGCGTCCTGGGAGCGGACGGGAGAACCGCTCGCGCTGTCACTCCAGGGAATCGACGGCCGGCTCCGGATCGGGATGCTGGGGCGTTGGGCCGCGCAGAAGGACCCGGACTACTTTCTCCGGTGCGTCGACGACCTGCGCCGGGCACTTCCGTCGATCCACGTCGCGCCGACCTGGATCGGCGACGGCGAGACGGCGGCACCACAGGACATCCGCGTCACGGGCTGGTTGTCGAGCACCGGCGTGCGCGCGGAGCTCCGCGCCCTCGATCTCTACCTCCACACCGCCGCGTGGGAGGGGTTTCCGATCGCGCTTCTCGACGCGCACGCGACCGGACTGCCGATCCTGGCGCGGGCGATCCCCGCGCTCGCCTGTCTCCCGCCGGCCCTGACGATCGAGGAAGGGATGCCGAGCCTCGTCGCGGCGATCGAGAACGGACGGTTCCCGGAATGGCGTGCCTCGAACCGCGGGGAATGGGCGCGCTACCTGGGACCGCGGGACGCCGCCGCTCAGCGGCGCGCGCTCGCCGAAGCCTGGGCCTGACGACTACTCGTACGCCAGCTCGCGGGCGATCGCGCGCGGGTCGGTGCTCTGCCCGTACCCGTGCTTCGCGCGGACGGTCCGTGTCCGCACCCAGGCGCCCACCCGCATCTTCCACAGCTTCCACGGGATGCGTTCGAGCGGCGCGATGAGCGTGGTCAGTGGCAGCCGCGCCCCCCACTTCCGGCGCATGTAACGGTGGCCCTCGGCGTAGCCGCCGCCGAGCGAGGTGATCGGCTTCGCGTGATGGACGATGTTCAGCGGGAGCGCGTACGACGAACGTCCCTCGTCCTTCCCCATCTGCACGAGGTCGACGCCGTACAGGTGGAAGCCCGGCAACGCGGTGTCGACGAGTGACAGATCGCCGGCGCGGAGGACGAGCAGGCACTCGTCGAGGCAGTCGACGGGCCGGGGCCCATCGATCACCGTTCCCACCACCATTCCGCGGTCGGTGCTCCAGACGGTCCCGTGCGTGCGCTGGCGCGCGTCGCGTCCGATGGCGCCGGCGACGGCCCACCGCGGGTCGACGGCGTCGAGAGCGGTGAGGCGGTCGGCGAGCACTCGGAAGAACCCCCGGGGGAAGTACACGTCCTGATGCGCGTACACCACGAACGCGGTCGCGGCGTCTCGAAGGGCGGCCTCGATGACGAGAGAAGCGGACGCCGCGTCGGCGACGGTCCGCAGCGGGACCGTCCCCTCGACGATGTCGGGGGATGCCGCGAGGCACCGCTCGAGAGTGACCGGCTCGTTCACGGGGGACACGACGGAGAAGTCCTGCGGGGTGTACATGGGAGAAGAAGAAGCTCCAGGGTGAGGGGTCAGATCGAGGGAGGCTGCGGGGATCCGGCTCGCGGGGGCCCTGCTCGCAGGGACTCGAGAACGTCGTGAAGGCGCGCGCGGAAGCGTTCTTCGGAGAACTCCTCGCCCGCCCATTTGCGCGCGGCCGCCCCGACGCGTCTCGCGGCGGCTGGATCGGATGCCGCGGAGAGGACGCCCGCTGCGAAGTCGTTCGCCGTGTCGGCCGCCCGCCAGACCAGCTCCGGGTCGGCGGTGATCCCCTCGAGGCCGACCTGCGTCGAGACCACCGGGAGCCCCCACAGCATCGCGACGACGGTCTTGAACTTCACTCCCGCGCCCTGTTGCACCGGGACGACGGCAAGGTCCGCCCGGCGGTACACGGCATCCAGGCTGTCCATGTAGCCGGTGACGGTGACGCTCGAGTCGGAGGCGGCGATCTCGAGAAGGGCGGGCGAGGGGTCCGCGCCCGCGAGTGTCAGGCGAGCGTCGGGTCGCGCGGCGCGCACGGTCGGCCACACCTCGCGGCAGAGCCACTCGGCCGCCTGCGCGTTGTCGGTGCGGCGGAACCACCCGACGAAGAGCACGTCGAAGCCCGGCGACGGCTCGATGTCGTCCGGCTCGAGCTCGCCCGGCTCGTCGTCGACGTGCGCTCCCGTCGCCAGGGGAGGGCGAAGCACGGCGATCCGGGTCGAGGCAGGGGCGAGGGTCTCCGCCTTCTGCGCGTCTTTCTCGCTGAACACGACCGCGACATCCACGGAGGCGATCGCGCGGCGCTCCGCGCGGCGCACCAGGCGCAGTTTGGCCGCGCGCCCGACCCGGACGGGCACCGAGCCTCCGCCCGAGCGCACCTGGCGCTCGATCTGCTGCGTCATGACGTCGTGCAGGACGAGGAGTCGCCGCACATCGCGGGGGGCGTGACCGCCGGCGAGACGAGTGAGGTCGCCCGCCTGGGTCCAGTGGAACTCGAGGACGTCCGCACGCGCGAGGGCTGAGCGGACGGCGGCGTCGCGCGCGAACGCGCTGCGCTCGCGGCGGGAGAGCCGAGCGGGGGACAGGCGCCGACGGAGGCCTTCG
Organism: Microbacterium testaceum StLB037; assembly: GCF_000202635.1. Lineage (NCBI taxonomy): Bacteria > Bacillati > Actinomycetota > Actinomycetes > Micrococcales > Microbacteriaceae > Microbacterium > Microbacterium testaceum. The sequence goes on from NC_015125.1 coordinate 2,385,292, forward strand.
ATCTTCCCGGGGGTGTCGACCTCCTCGTTTCCGTACAGAAGGGCGGCGCCTCCGTCCCCTCCCGCGGTGACGGCGCGCCGGTTCTCGGCGGTGTTCGGCGCGATGAACGTCACGGAATGCCCGAGTTCCGTCAACGCCCGCGCGTGTCGCAGTGCGTACTCGCCGCCCGCGTGCGGGATGCCGTCGTACGGAACGGTCCGCGTCACACTGACGATGTGCATCGTGTCCCCCTCATGGTCGTTCGATGGTTGCTCAGGTCCGGGGACGAGCCGATACCGACCGGGATCAGCGCGACCGGATGAACCCGCGGATGAGCGCGATGTCCGATTTCGCGAAAAGGGCGCACGCGATCACGACGACGAGACCCCAGGAGCCCGTGATCGCCATCAGCCGGGGGAAGGCCTCCCATGACGTGAGGAGCCAGGAATCGAGGCCGCGCGCGGCGGCGAAGGAGAGGCCGAAGACGAGCAGGGCGGGTCCTGCCGCGCGCGCGAGGGCCCAGCCCGACACCCCGGCGCGCGGGAGGAACACGAGCGTCGCACTCAGCCAGACGGCGAGATGGCCGACGGCGATGGCCGAGGCCACCCACATCGGGCCACGGGTGGCGCAGACGATAGACAGCGCGATCATGAGCGACCGGCCGACGCCCTCCGATCCCAGGAGCAGGCCGGGGCGACCCGTCGCCAGGAATGCCCAGTACGCGACGTACCCCAGGGTCTGGAAAACGGCGCCCACCGCGAGGATGGTCACATCGTCGGCGGCCGGGGTCCAATCCGAGCCGAGCACCACGTGGATCGCGGGTGCAGCGGCGGCAGCCAGAAGGCTCAGGTAGGCGAGCACCGGGTAGCAGAGCACGATCTGGAAGCGGCTGAGGCGGCGCTGGATCTCGGCGGGACCGCCGGCATCGACGAGGGTGGGGATCACGATCCGGGTCAACGGACTCGCCACCTGCTCGAGAGGCAAATTCACCAGCTGATTCGCCCGGCTGAAGAGGCCCAGGACGGTGCTCCCCGACGCCGCGCCGACCGCCATGGTCCCGATGTTGGACGACGCGTAGTTGACGAGGTGCACCGCGAACGTGTTGCCCCCGAACGCCAGCAGAGAACGCAGGGGGACATCTCGACGAGGCCGCCGAGGACACCAGGGGGACGCCGTCACCGCTGCGATCAGCGTGATCGCGGCGGCCACCCCGCCCTGGAGCGTCAGCCCCAGCACGCCGTACCCGCACAACGCCAGGACGGCCGCGGTCACGAGACCGATGGCATCCCCCACGACTTCCACGAGGGCCAGCGCGCTCAGCCGGCCCGCGCGATTCAGCTCGACGCGGTACTGCACGCTCGCGGAACGCAGCGCGAAGGCGGGCGCCAGCAGCGCCATCACGGGAGCCAGTCGTTCATCGCCGAAGGCCGCGCTCACGGGAACCGCGGCGGCGACGACGAGCAGGGATGCCACGGCCCCGATGAGGGTGTTGATCCAGAACAGCATGTCGCGCTGATCCACCGACAGGGTCGGCGCGCGAAGGGCGGCCAGGCTCAACCCGAAGTCCCCGAGAACCGCCGCGAAGCCCGACAGTGCGAGGCCGAGCGCCACGAGGCCGAAGTCCCCGGGATCGATCAGACGGGCGAGGATCACGATCCCGCCGACCTGAAGACCGTACTTGCCCCACTGGGCGCCGAGGAGAGCGATCGCCCCGCGTCGCCTGGGCGCGGTCGAATCGAGTGTGGACAAGCGCTCTCTCCTTCGGTTGTAGCGTGACGCCGGTGAGCAGGCTAATGAGCGACCGAGGCCGGTCCGCCCGCAGGGCGGCACCGCGGAGCGGGCGAGAGGACCATCCCGTTCGTCGCCGGTTCGCCGTCGTGCTGTTGCTGCTGGCCTCTCTCGCAGAACCCGTCGTCGAGACGTTGACGACCGACCGCTCGCACTACGTCGAGGGAGCGATCACCGCCCCGCGGCCGTTGGTCGAAGCCGCGACGGCGCTGTCGAACGCCGTCATCCCGGTCGTCGCGCTCTCGGCGCTTCTCCTGGTGCTGTTGTGGTCGAAGGTGAATGGGACGGCGCTGGTGATCTGTGCGCTGCCGTCGCTGACGATGGCGGCGAACGAGTTCGTGCACGGACGCACGGTCGGCCCGTCGCTGTTCCTGCCCGCCCTCGCGGGTGGGCTACTGGTGACGTTGAGGGTGAAACTGAGCGATCTCGTGGTCCTCGGTCACGCCGGCGGGCTCGTGGCATCCCTCTCTCTGTGGGGGTTCGCCTTCGAGCCCTCGATGGTGCTGATGTCGGCCGGGCTCGCCCACGCCGACAAGTCCCTCACCGGTGCTCCCCTGCTCGCGGGGATCTTCTCGCACTCGAACACCCTCGGGCTGTTCCTCGTCGTATCTCTCCCGTTCGTCTTCCTCGAGAGGCGATTCTGGATCCGGTGGCCGATCGTCGTCGTCATCGCCGTCGCGCTGGTCCTGTCGTCCGCCCGTACCGCTCTCTTCGGAGCCGGCGTCGTGCTCGTGGCCGTCGCGCTGGGATGGCTTCTCCCCCGGATCGCATTCCGGGTGGTGGCCGTGGCGGGGCTTCTCGTCCTGTCCGCGCTGGTGGTGCACACGCCCTTCTCGGAGCATGACCCGGCGGCCTACACGTTCCGTGGGGAGATCTGGATCTTCAACATCGCTCAGCTGTCGGGGCACATGCTCTTCGGACGAGGCGCGTGGTACTACTCCGACAACTACGGCGTCTTGAAGGAGGCGCTCTCGAGTGCCGCCAGCCACGCGCACAACGGGCTCTTGACCACACTGATGGTGGGCGGCCTGGTGACCCTCGGCGCCGTGCTGGTCGTGATCTTCTTCGCGTGGCGCGGCGCAGACCGGGCGCCGGCGCGCCGCGAAATGATCGTCGGGGTCGCCTCCCTCACGGGGCTGCTCGCGGTGAGCATCACCGAGACCACGCTGCGGTTCGCCGGGTGGGGCCCGCTTTCGGCGAGTCTGCTGGTGCCGCTCTTCGTGTACGTGGCGGCCGCCGTGACGCCGCCGACGCCTCTGCCAGCCGAGCGGCTCATCGACGGAGCGGTCGTTCCGCTGACCCGCAGGTCTGCCCGCGCGTCAGCCGCCCCGACGAGATGACCGCACCCACTCACCGATTCCGCGGACAAGACGCCGGAGGCGCGCGCGGAGCACGTCATCCGTCGGCTCGCCCGCGCGGCGAGCGGACTCGATCGTGACGTCGGCGGGCGGCCACAGCAGTCGGAGGAGCAGACGCATGCGCGCCGTCGGTCGCTGCTCGCGCAGGGCCGAGAAGTAGGCGCGGACGCGGCTCGATTCAGCACGCCACGCCCAGTCGCGCGGGGACCCGCCAGGGAGGGGAGCAACGGTCCCCGCCGGGGCGAGGAGCTCGATCTCGGCCTCGAGGGCCGGGAATGCGCCGAGACGTCGAACGGCCTCGAGGGACTGAGGCGCTCGCCGGAGCAGGTCGGCGGAGGCCTCGATGGATCGCGCGGTGCGGGGGCCCCGGCCGATCTCGGGTCGTGCCGCGTGCAGAGCGGCGATGACCGCGTGCGGGGCAGGCGCGGGGAAGACGACCGGGACGCCGGCGTGGATCTCGGTCACGGTGTCGGAGAACACCGCGTCGAACGCGGCGAGATCGTCGAGCGTCATGCCCGGGATACGGCGGTGCACGTCGATCTCGCACCCCCAGTCACCCGGGACGAGCGTGGCGGAATGGTTCACGGGCGTGCCGAACCAGGGGTCCGGTTCACGCCGCCACCCGTACGGCTCGAGCGCGACGATGAGATCCTCCCAGCGCCGCGGGTCGCACCACACGTCGACGTCTCCGGAGTGATCGCGGTCGCGGATGCCCTGTCGGTGCAACGCCGGTCCTTTCACGAAGACGCACCGGATGCCATGCTCTCGCGCGACGTTCGCCACCACCGCGTACACCAGCTCGTGGGAGGGGGAGGACAGCACCGGACGGTGCAGGGTGCGCACTCTCGAGGGATGCGAGGAGAGAGGAGAGACAAGCTCCATGTGCTCCAGGTCGTCCACGATCTGGAGATCGGTCGCCGAGAGCGAGGCCGTCGGGACCGGAGGCTCGCTGATCAGACGTCGCCAGACGCGCGCCCCCTCGCCTTTCAGACCGAGGGGTGACGATGCGTGGAGGGGAACCAGGACGATCTCCACCCCGCCCGCGAACACGGTGGTTCCCGTCGTGTCGAGGGCGGCGACGGCGATCGGGATCCGATGCGCGGGTGTGGGAGACCGCGTGTCAGAGGAGCTCATAGCGGGGAAGAGCGGGTTCTCGCCGCCGCGCCACGGCGAGGAGCGACCGGAGGATGCCCAGGACGTGCGGACGGATCGGCGCGGCGGCGAAGGGGACGAGCGGGAGACGCGCGACGAGTGCCAGGAGCACGAGCGCCTCCGCCAGGCGGGGACGGCATCCCGTCGCCACGAGATACGTGCGCGCCGAGTAGGCGATCGCGGGAAGCACGCGGGCGATGTGCCGCCCGGTGGTCGTCGACTTGTCGTGGGTGATACCGACGTCGACGGACGCGGGCGTCGAGCCGCCGCGCGCGAGGTGCGCACGGACGAAGTACGCATCCTCGAAGCAGAAGACGAAACGGTCGTCGAGACCGCCGAGATCCGACCAGACGGCATGGGAGATCGCGACGGCGCTGAAGGATTTGTACGTCGGGGCTCCGGGGCCGGCGGAGAAGCGCTTCCGGCGACGGCGGAGCCGCGCGAGTACCGCTTCGAAGAGGGAGAGGGATTCGAAGACGCCGCGTCGCCCGGGAATGGGACGCGCTGGTTCCGGATCGAAAAGGAGGATGTCTGAGGCGGCTTCGACGATTGCGGCGCGGATGCGGGCCGGCGACGTCTCGTCCAACAGAAGATCGTCGTTCAGGAGGATGACCCAGTCCCAGGCGTCGATAGTCGCCATCGCCGCGGTGAGGGAGCGGGCGAAGCCGGAATTCGCCCGGCTGTCGATGACACGCGCCCCGACCGACGGGGGAGAAGCGACGACAGAGGCCGCATTCGCCACGACGCGGACGTCGACGCCGTGCGCGCTCAGCCCCGCGATCCAGGGGCCGGCCGCGGCGATCCGTGCGCCGCTGATGGTGGGGATCAGAGCGACGATGTGCGGCGCGGTCACAGCGAGGGCTGCCGGTCGTAGAGCTCGAGATGGGCATCGACGACGCTCGGCCACGCCCAGCGGGGATGGACGTGCGATCGTGCACGGGAGCGCAGCCCGTCGATGTCCGGCAGGTTCAGCGCGTCGACGACCGCCTCGGCGATGTCTCTCGGCGACGCGCTGCGCGCGATGAAATGCGGGGACAGGTCGCGGACGACCTCGGGATTCGCGCCGATCGGGGTGACGACGACCACCGTTCCGCACGCGAGCGCTTCCGCGGTCGCGAGTCCGAAACCCTCCAACGCCACCGTCGGGGTGATGGCGAGGTCCGCCCGTCGGTATGCGTCGCGCAGATCCTCCTCGGAGATGCGTCCGAGAAGGCGGACACGCTCGGAGAGGCCGAGTTCTCGCACGCGGTCGGCGATCGCGGCTCCGAGCGGCCCCGAACCGGCGATCTCCAAGCGCGCACCCGGGATGCGCGCGAGGATCGCCGGCATCGCTTCCACGAGTCGGTCGACCCCGGTCCGCTCGACGAGACGCCGCGCGGTGAACAGCGTGATCTCGGTATCCGCCGGCGCGTGAGAGACAGCCGCCGGCGTCGCCGCGGGGCTGAACCAGGTCGTGTCCAGTCCTCCGGGAATCAGCGCCACGCGCTCGCCGGCCGCACGGTCGAGCGTCGCGACCTCCGCCCGGACGAACTCGCTGAGCGTGACGAGCGCGTGCGCTCGCCGCAGGACATGGCGCTCGGCCGCGCGAAGGCCCTGCACCGCCGCGTTGTGAAGAGGTCGAGGTAGCGCGTAGGAGCCACGCCGTTCCGACAGCAGCTCACGGTAGACGGGCGCGTGGCAGGTGTAGACGAAAGACGTACGGCGGAGCGCCGGCCCCAGCATGGGGACGGGGAAGTGGCCGTGCAGGACGACGCGGCGGCCCGCCCCGTCTCGTACCGCGAGCGATACCTGTGCGCGGACGCCGCGCGAGATGTCGAACGGGTAGCGGGCGGCGAAGAGGGGGTCGCTCTTGGCGGGTGGCGAGTATCTCCGCACGCGGACACCGTCTTCTCCGCGCTCGTGGTCGGGCTGCTCCGCGGCGGTGCGTTTGGTCACCACGGTCACGGATCCGCCGACCGCGACGAGGCCGCGCGAGAGCTCACGCACGTATCTCTCGAGGCCGCCGAGCTTGTCGGGCGCGACGGCGTTGGTCACCATGACGACGTGAGGGGCGATCGCGTTCACGCGTGGGGCTCTCGATGCGCGACCGCGTGGGCCCGCGTGCGCGGGCGTCGGACGGAACAACGGGGGGAGACGGAGCGCTCGGGCGCGGCAGCGGTCATCCCTCGACTATCGCTCTCGACCGCGGGCGCTCCGACGATCTCGGCACCGGATCATGCCGCTCCGCAGGCCGATTCACGGGGCATTTCACCCGGCGCGGAGCGAGCTGTCACCTCTGCGCGCCGGGCTCCATGACAGCCCACGGGCACGTGTGCCGCGGACGTGGTGGGGTTCGCGGCACGGCGCACGGAACGGGGGCCCGGGCACGACGCCCGAGCCCCCGCTCGCAACCGTTCACTCGATCGCGGTCACGGAACCGGCGTCAGTACCACCTGGTCCACGAAGGCTGTCGCATCTCCCGAGGGCGCCGAGCCGCGGAAAGTGATCTGCCGATCGCCCGCCGGGACGGTGAAAGTCGCCGAGGTGTGCGCGGTGAACGTGGCCGTCGGGGGAGCGAAGCTGTCGACGACGACCCCGTCGACCAGCACCTGCACGGTCTGCACCGCGCTGTACCCGGGACGACGCGACGCCTGGTAGCTCAGCGTGTAGTCGCCGGCCGCCATGTCGAGCGTCTGCGTGAACGACCCGTGCTCGCCGTTGCGTGACTGCAGCAGGGCCGTCTGGGTCCCCTCCGGCGCGGTCGGGGCGCCGAAGGCGCTGCCGTTGTGCTGGATGCCGCTGCGCCCGACGAACGACCACCCCTCGGTGAAGGGAGCGGACTTGACGCCCGTCGTGGCGGGAGCTTCGAACCCGGTGTTCTGCAGCTGCGCCGGCTCCGGCGGAACGGGCGCCTCGATGCGGACCGCGTCGAGGAACGCGGTGCGGTCTCCCGACGGCGCCGTCGCGCGGAACGTGATGGTGTGACGACCACCGGCGGAGGTGAACGCGGGAGTCCGCTTGGTCTCGTACGAGCTCGTCGAGCCCACCGAGAACGAGCCGATCACCGAGTCGTCGTAGAGCACGTCGAAGCTCTGCGCGGGATATCCCGAGCGACCCGACAGGGCGAACACCACCTGGTACTCCCCGGCCGGGAACGCCGCCTCCTGCGAGATGGTGCCCTGGACCCCGGCATCCGTCTTCAGGTATCCGACCTGTTGACCCTCCGAGGGGGTGGGAGGTCCGAGGGGACCTTGGCCGTTCTGGATGCCGGAGCGGCTGTTGAAGGTCCAGCCGTTCGTGAACGGGCCGGTCTTCGACTTCGTGCCGCCGGGCTTCTCGAAGCCCGCGTTGGTGAGCGTCACCAGCGGGTACGAGGACGGAAGCTCGGGGCTGACGTAGCAGCGCTGGGTGCCGTTCGGGTTCGGGTCGCCGAGCGTCGCGGCGTCGCACGAGACCGGTCCCGTCTTCGCCTGGTAGGTGAACAGTCCGTCGCCTCCGAAGGCGACGCTCTGCTGACCGGAGAAGAAGCACGTTCCGCCCTCGTTCGCGCAGAGGGTGTATCCGTCCGGGCCCTGCGAGACCCCGCCGACCTTGAACAGGCGGCTGGTGACCCCGGAGTCCTGCTTGCCCGTCGCGAAGGCGGCGGCCCGGTAGAGCTTCGTCGAGGTCTCGGCGAGGATCAGCGGCCGTTCGTACAGCGTCGAGTTCGCCGTGGGCGCCGAACCGTCGGTGGTGTAACGGATCTGCGCACCCGAGGTCGGAGTGGACAGCGTCAGCACCTCGGAACCGGCGTACACGCCGCTGTCGAGGTCGAACTGGACGGGGTCGACTCGACCGGCCGTGAGCTGAGGAGTGACGGTGACGCGCGCGACAGCCGAGGACGACGGATCGGCCGTGCTGGTGGCGCGGACCGCGACCGTCCGTTCGGAGTCGACGACGGGCGGGGTGAAGACACCCGCGCTCGTCACCGATCCGTTGCCCGTGCCCTCGACCGACCAGGTGACCCCGGGGGCCCCGTCGAGAACCTCGGCGGTGAGCGGCAGGGTCGAACCCGAGGCGACCGAGGGGTCGACGTCGCCCAGGCGCACCTGTACGGCGGGGGCGGCCGTCGTGTAGATGGCGAAGGAGTACCCGTCGTCGAGCTGGTCGGAGAAACCGGTCGCGGCGGGCAGCGTCGCTGACACGGTGGGCAGCAGCGCGTTCTTGTCGGGCACGAGGTCGTTGGCGTAGACGACGCGGTGGAAGTCCTTGTTCACGGCGGTGGTGCCGAAGGAGACGTCGAGGTCGGTCGGGGCGGTGCCCTTCGCCTCGACGAGGACGGTGTACTCGCCGGCCGCATCGCGGAAGGCGGCGGTGCGCACATCCGACGTCGACGAGCTGGACTGCAGTACCTGGCTGTGCGCGGGGATGTAGCGGTTCAGCAGACCCGCCGACAGGAATGTCTTGCGCGGCTCGAGGCCGAGGGGGAGGGCGTCCCACATGTTGTAGGTGCCGTTCGTGTCGCCGTCGGGGTCGACGGTCCACGTGCCGTTGAGCTGCCAGACGAGCAGCGAATGCAGACCGAGGTTCGCGCCCGCGATCACGTAGTTGGCGTATCCCGAGTCCCAGCCGCTCGCGTTGTCGTCGGACCACCCGAACTCGGACATGTTCACCGGCTTGCCGCCTGCGACGCTCTTGCGGGCGTTGATGCTCGCCGGCACCGAACCGTACGAGTCGCCGTAGGTGTGGAAGCTGTACTGGTCGAACGCGTCACCGCCGTTCTGTGCCATGTAGGTGGTCCACGCGGGGGCGCCGGTCTCCTCCGGTCCCCAGATCTCGACCTCGTCGCGCAGGCCGTCGGCGACGAGACGCTGATGCACGGCCTGGGCCATCTGCACGTACGCGGCCTGCTGGTCGCCGGGGGCCTCGAAGTCCCAACTTCCGTTGGGCTCGTTGTAGTACGTCAGGTACTTGACGTTGTCGTAGCCGCGGACGTTCTTGAGCTGGTCGATGAGGGCGGACGCGGATGCCGCGTACGCGGCGTTGTCGGCCGGGGCGCTGGTCCACGGGTCGACGCCGGGGATGCCGAACCAGTCGTGGACGGTCGAGCCGACCTTCCACCCGAAGTTCAGCTCGATGTCGGTGCCCGCGGCCTTGAACGCGTCGAGGTACTTGTAGAACGCCTTCATCCGGTCGCTGTCCCACGTGTAGACGCCCTTGTCGGGCTCCATCCAGTCGATCTGGAACCACACGCGCGCGACCTTCGGGCGGATCGTGGCGATGCGTTCCGCGTCGATCGCCCAATCGGCATCGGAGTAGCCGAAACCGCGCGACCGCTCCATGAGGGCGGAGGGGATGACGTTCACCCCGATCCCGAGGAAGTCGTCCTGCACCACGGTGCCCGTGTCGATCGTGACCGTCGCGGAGGTGTCGGCGGCGGCGGACGACACGCTGCCGGCGACGGCGAGCGAGGCGATCACCGCGCCGGTGGTCGTGAGCGCCGTCCAGCGGCGCAACGGGTGGGGGGATGTCATGAGGGCTCCATCGTCATTGAGGGTGAGCCGCAGAAGGTAGTAGAACTACTCAATGCGCGCAGGAGCGAGCGTAAACCGCGAGGAAGACCCGTCACAAGAGTGCTGGAAAAGCTAGTGGAGGTAGTGCAGCTACGTATGGGAGAAGCAGCAAGAGGGAGCGGGCGCGGCGTCCCCCAATGCCGCCGCGCCCGCTGATGAGAACGGGAGGGCGCGGCGTCCGCCTGCGCGAGCGAGGAGGAGTCGGGGGCCACTCACCATGTCTCTCTTTCATCCAAGCACAGCGGTTCGTAAATAGCACTCCTGGATTCACGTAAATACGATCAACCTCTGCCGGAACCGGGTCGTCTACGATCGAAGCGTGGGTCGCGGCGCTGTCGGACCACCCTCTCGGTACTCCCGGCGAGTGGTGGCGAATGTGGATCGCCTGCGGAAGTCCAGGGGGCTCACCGTGGGTGAGCTCATCAGTCGCGCCGGGATGACCAAGAGCTATTACCAGTCGCGTGCCGGGTTCTCTCTGCCCTACAACACGAACGACATCGAGGCCCTCGCCGCCGCCCTCGACGTGACGCCGGAGGAGCTGGCGAGCCCGGAGTCGGCGCCGCGCATCGAGATGCGGGTTCCCGCCCGCCCCGTGGGGGACCGCGTGCGCCGGTTGATCGCGAGTCACGCCGCCACCGAGTCCGACCTGATCCACCACCTCGAGCACCTCGACCCCGGGTTCGCCCGGGGCGCGCGGGGGCTCCTCGAGGCGACCACCAACACCGTGGTCCTCGACGAAGAGGTCCTGCGCGAGATCACGCGGTGGGCCGACGTCCCCGTCGAGTACCTCACCGATCACACCGACGAGGCACTGACCGACCGCACCGAGGCCGAGCTCGAGCTCCGCGATGCGATGCGCGAGGCCGGTGCCCAGAGCATCCAGTTCCGCGCCCTCGGGCAGATGTCGCCCGATGCCCTCCGCGCCATCGCACAGTCCCTCCGGGGGAGGCCGCCGGCGTCATGACGGACCGGACGGAGAGGCGGCCGTGACGGCATCCGACGAGATGCTCGCGCGCGCGCGGGCGAGAGGGGATCGCGCGCTCGCTCGGCTGGACGTGTCTCCCGGGGCGACCTTCGACGACGTCGTCCGCGCGGTGGAGCGCGCCGTCGGCATGCGGCTCACCGTCGTCGCCGAGACCGACACCGCGACGTGGGGCACGCTCACCGGATTCCTCCTCTCCTTCCCCGATCGTCGCGAAGGCTCGATCCACGTGCGCGCAGCGGACGCCCCCGTCTACCGCGAGTTCGCCGCCTCGCACGAGCTCGGCCACCTGCTCGACGATGCACACTGCTGCGGGGCCGTGCACGAGCGCTCGTCGGTGTCGCCGCACACCAACCCGGACCTCGACACGACCCAGGTCGAGGCCGAGCTCGTGGCCGAGCATGTCGCACACGCCATCGCGCGGTTGATCTACGCCAGTCCGAGGATCGCGGAGCTCTCATGGTGACCCTGCTGCTCATCGACGCCGCGCTCGTCGGGCTCGCTCTCGTCGTCGTCACCCGAGCCCGCGCGGCGTGGCGTCAGCCACGATCGAGAATCGCCTGGCTCGCCGCGCTGCTCGGGATGATCGCGCTCCTGACGCAGGGCACGGTCATCCCTCTCCCCGCGATGGACGCCCTCCTCGGCGGAACCAACGTCCTCAAGCTCGTTCAGAACGTCCTGACGATGATCGCCATCTGGCTCGGCATCCAGGCGGGGACCGCTCCGGCGACCGCGCGGATCCGGACGCTCCGGTGGGGTTTCCCGCTGACGCTCGCGGCCCTGTTCGCCGTGGTCTTCTTCGTCGCGATGCCGGAGCGCGGCCCGTCGTCGTTCCTCTTCCTCGAGACGGCCGTGGCGACCTCGACGGGGGCCTGGGCCTACGGCGTGCTGCACATGTCGGGGATCGCGCTCGTCGGGGTGCTCCTCTACCGGTCGGCGCGAGGCTCGCTCCCCACGGCTCGCCGGCTCTTCCGCATCGGGGCCGCGGGCATCGTGCTGGGCTGTCTCAGCGAGGTCCTCGACCTCACCCTCACGCGGTTCTTCGCGCCGAACGCGCTCGTGAGCGCGCTGTTCGACCCCCTGTTCTACCTCGGCGTCGTCTCGTTCGTGATCGGGATCTTCGTGGCATCCCGCACGACCGCGGCGATCCGCCGCCGCGGCGAGAGCCTCCTGGAGCGTGCGGAAGCCCTCGCCGTCGAGCGCGGCGCGGGCGTGCCGGCCGGCCCCACGGCTTTCGCGGATGTCGACACCCGGCTCCACACGCTGCGCGTCGCCATCGAAGACGACGCGATCGCCACGTCGACACCCCTGACGCCGGAAGAGCGCGCGCTCCTCGACGAGATCGATGCCCACCTCACCCGCCGTACCACCGGAGTTCGCGCATGATTCGCCGCCTGATCGTCGGAACGGGTGCCGCCGTCGCGGCAGCCGGCGCCCTGCACCTCGCTCTCGGCGGCTACGTCGCCCGGCGGCTCATCGCGCCGCGGGCCGCCAAGCCGTTCGTCCCGCTGATCGTGGACGGAGACACCGTCGACGTTCCCGCCACCGACGAGAGCCGTCAGCCCGGGACGTACGGCGTATGGCTCGACGACGGCACGCACCTCACGGTCGGCGAGATCCTTCGCACGTCCGGCGACCGTGTCGTACGCTCCCTTGTCGCGAAGCCCGCGGGCCTGCCTGACGGTACCGTCCGCGGGGCGTGGACCTCGCAGAACATCGCAGCGCCCGAGGCCGTCGGCCCTACCCAGCACGTCGCCGTCCCCCTTCGCCGCGGCGGGAGCGCCGACGCGTGGGTCATCGGGGATCCGGATGCCACCCGCTGGGCCATCCATGTCCACGGCCTGCGCTCGAGTCGATCCGGTGCCTTGCGTTCCGCGCCCGCCGCGGTCGATGCCGGCTGGACCTCCCTCGTCGTCTCCTACGCGGGCGACGACGAGGCGGCTCCCGCGGACACCCTGCCCTCTTCTCTCGGGACGCGCGAGTGGCGTGATGTCGACGACGCGATCACCTACGCCGTCGAACAGGGGGCGCGCGAGATCGTGCTGGTCGCGTGGTCGATGGGGGCGACGATCGCGATGCTCGCCCTCGAACAGTCGCGTCATCGGGAGGCGATCACCGGACTCGTCCTCGTCGCGCCCGCCCTGGACTGGGGCCGGATCGTCGCGCGGGCCGTCAAGGGCGTGCACCTGCCCTCGTCGGTCGGGGCCACGTCTCTCCGCGTGCTGCGGAGCCGGTGGGGCGCTCGCGCGCTGGGTCTCATCGAGGCCGTGGACGCGCGCGCCCTGAACTGGGTCGACGGCGCGCGCCGCGCCCCCGACCTCCCGACGCTGATCGTGCACAGTCTGCGCGACCCCGTGGTGCCGGTCACCGGATCGCTCGCCTTCGCGGCGCGGCATCCGGGAGCCCGCCTCGTTGCGTTCGACGCGACGGGACACTGCAACGAGGCGAACCAGGATCCGAAGCGGTTCCACGCCGCGATCGGCGATTTCCTGCGTGAGCTGCGGCGCCCGGTCTAGAGTCCGAGCGTCCGCTCGAGGAACGCGTTGCGGAAGACGCCGCGCGGATCGGCCTCGCGGGCCGCGGCGAGGAAGTCGTCGGCACGGGGGAGCGTCGCGCGGACGGCCGCGCCCGGCATGGTGAACGCTTTGCCCCAGTGCGGTCGCACGTCGAACGGCGCCAGGGCGGCCTCGATGTGCGGGAGGACCGCGAGCACACCGTCGGTGTCGTTGCGCCAGGTGAAGTGGATCGCGAGGACGTCGCGCTGATACGCCGGGCTCAGCCACAGATCGTCGGCGGCGACGGTGCGCAGCTCGGTGACCAGCAGCTGCGCGTCGAACGCGGGGGCGATCGCCCGCACCGCGGCGAGGGCGTCGCGCGCGGCGGAGAGCGGCACGAAGTACTCGGACTGGATCTCATCGCCGTCGCTCGGCAGCGCGTCGGCGCGGAAGTGCGGGAGGCGCGTGTGCCAGGGCCCGACGGTTCCGCGCGGGGTCGTGTTGTCGACCGTGCGGATGCGCCCGAGGTGGATGTCGTCACCGACCGGGCGCCCGCCGAGGTCCTCCACCCACTCCGGTGCGCCCGCGTCGCTCTTGGCCCAGACGAGGTCGTGCGCCGGATCGCCCCAGGTGGTGAAGACGCTCACGCTGCGAGAACCGCCGAACACCCGCTCCGGGTCACCGGCGATGTCGTCCCACGACACGCCCGTGTACGCCTGCTGCGTCACCTCGTAGGTCGGCTCCGTCTGCAGCTCGACGGCGGTGACGACACCGAACGCGCCGAGGCTCAGAGCGGCGGCGGGGAACCACGCGTGACCCTGATCGATGCGGTGCGTGCGGCCGTCGGCATCCAGGATCTCGACCGCGCGGACCGCACTCGACAGGTTGCCGTTCCGGACGCCCGAGCCGTGCGTGCCCGTGGCGGTGGCGCCCGCGACGGAGATGTGGGGGAGCGAGCCGAGGTTGTGCAGAGCCCGACCCCGGGCCTCGATCACGGGGGCGAGCTGTGCGAAGGTCACGAGTCCTTCGACGCGCACGCGGTCGTCGACGAGGTCGATGCGCGTCGGCATCCGCTCGAGCGACACGAGAGCCGCCTCGGAGTCGGCGACGTCGTTGAACGTGTGGCGGGTCGCCTGGACGCGGAGAGTACGGGCGGATGCCACGACCTCGGCGAGCTCGTCGAGATCGGCGGGCAGCAGAACCTCGGTGGCGCGGTAGCGGTGGTTTCCCGACCACGTGGTGCCGGCAGGTCGTGTCTCGGTCATGGTTCTCCTCGCGTCGACGTGTCCATCCTGCCCTGAGCCACCGACATCGGGCGCGGTGCCGGGATGCCGGGTGCTCAGCGCCCCGGGAACAGCTCGGCCTCGAACACGGCCTCCGCCGCCCCCACGAGCAGCCGGTCCTCACCCAGTCCCGCGACCGCGAGGCGCAGCCCCTCGGCGCACGCGGGCACCGTCTGCGCCCGCACGGCGGCGTCGAGGCCGGCGAGATCGCGCCCCGCCAGGACGGCCAGGAACCCGCCGAGCACGATGACCGCGGGGTTCAGCACGTTCGCGGCATTCGCCAGCGCCGTCGCGAGGATCCGCCGTTGCCGGTCGACCTCGGCGCTCGCCGCGGGATCGGACGTGGATGCCAAGGCGGCGGCCAGGGCCGCATCGTCGCCGCCGTCGAGTCCCACCGCCGCGAGGAGGTGCGCCCGGCTGACCTCGTCCTCGAGCACGCCCTCCGCCGCCCGCCGGTCGGCCGCGGCGACGATGCCCGGGCGGTTCTGGCCGAACTCTCCGGCGTAACCGCCCGCGCCCCCGAGGGGAGTGCCGCCGACGATCACCGCCCCGCCGATTCCGCTCGCGCCGCCATTGAGGTAGACGACGTCGTGTGCGCCGCGCGCGGCGCCGAACAGGTACTCGGCGAGGGCGCCGAGCGCGGCGTCATTGGCGACGTGGGCGGTCAAGCCGGTGGCATCCGTCATCAGGTCCGGGAGCGGAGCGTCGATCCAGCCGAGGTGCGGGGCCTCGCGGACGAGTCCGTCGGACGCGCGCACGGGGCCGGGCACGGCGACGCCGACACCGACGATCCGCGCCTCGGCGAGCGGTCCGCGGCTCCAGGTCGCGACGGTCTCGGCGACCAGCGCTGCCGTGCGTTCGGGCGTCAGCAGGGACCGTTGCTCACGGCGCTCGCGGGCGACGATGGTGCCGTCGAGGGCGATGGCGCCGATGTCGAGGGCGTCGACCTCGGGGTTCGCGGCGACCGCGACCACGCGCGGGTCGGGGACGACGATCGGCGACGGGCGTCCGACACGGCCCTGCGCGTCGGACGCGCGCTCCACGACGAGTCCCGCGCGCTGCAGCTCTCCGACGAGATCGGCGATGGTCGAGCGGTTCAGTCCCGTGGCCTCGGTGAGCGCGGCGCGCGAGCGCGGACCCTCGCGATGCACCGTGCGCAGCACGAGCGACAGGTTGGCGCGGCGCATGCCGTCGCCGCGGGTGCCCGCTGTGGCCATTGGTCCACTGTGCCACGAGCCGCGCGATCTCTCGGTGCGGCGCGGAAGGGTCGGGATTCCCACCCCGGTCAAAATCCGCGGTGCCAGGATGGATCCATGGACCTTTCCGGCATCCCGATCACGACCATCCGCGGCGAGCAGACGACTTTCGGTGACCTCACCGACGGAAAGGCCGCCCTCGTCGTCAATGTCGCGTCGCGCTGCGGCCTCGCGGGGCAGTACGAGACGCTCGAGGCGCTGCACAAGCGCTACGCGGACCGTGGGTTCACGGTCATCGGCTTCCCCAGCAACCAGTTCCTCCAGGAGCTCAGCGATGAGGACAAGATCGCGGAGTACTGCTCGGCGACGTGGGGCGTGACCTTCCCGATGTCGGAGAAGGTGAAGCTCAACGGGCGCAACGCGCACCCGCTGTACAAGGAGCTCACCTCGACTCCGGATGCCGAGGGCAAGACGGGCCGCATCTCGTGGAACTTCGAGAAGTTCGTCGTCGCCCCCGACGGTCGCGTGACCCGCTTCAGCCCGCGGACGCTCCCCGACGCCCCCGAGGTCGTCGCGGCGATCGAGGACGCGCTGCCGCGCTGAGCGCAGCGGTGCGCGTCGGTATCCTGACGCCATGATCGATGCCGTCGTCCTGGTCTCCGGCGGAGCCGCCGTCACGCCCTACACCGACACGGAGCACGCTGCGGCGTCGGGTCTGGCGGCGGGCAACACGATGACCGCCCTCCGCGCGCACTTCCTCGATCGCGGCATCCGCGTCTTCACCGCTCCAGCCCGGATCGGTGCGGGAGAGGTGCGGGAGGATGCCGGGTGGCAGGGGTTCTCCGATGTCCCCGTCGTGCTGCCGGCCGAGGTGACGATCAATGCGGTCGGTCGTGTCGACGACGCCGGCGTGGCGCTCGCCGGGTTCCTCCGATGGCTCGCCGCGGAGGCGGGCGTGGACAGCGTCGCCCTCGTCGGTCACTCGATGGGCGGGCTCTTCTCGCGCGCCGCGATCCGTGAGCTCGGCGACCACGGCCCGCGGGTCGAGCACCTCGTGACGCTCGGGACCCCGTGGGACGGTTCGGTGCTCGGCGACCTGCTGGACGACGAGATCACCGAGGACGACGCGCACGGCGACCCGGCGACGCTGCAGATCTTCGCCGAGGCGCGCCCCTACGCCGACGCGAACTCCGAGGGCGCCGCGGCCGAGGTGTCGCGCCGTTTCCTGCGCGGCTGGAACGACGCGCAGGCGGGGGTGCTCGACGGCATCCCCGTGACCGCGATCGGGGCGGGGTACTTCTCCGCGGCGAGCGATCCGGCGCAGCTGTGGCCGCACGACGGTCTCGTCTCGCTCACCAGCGGACGGGCCGACGAGGTGCCCGCCGCGGTGCTGCCACTCGTCGAGCGGCACGCGTTCCCCGACCACGTGCACAGCATCTTCTTCGCCGCGGCTTTCGGCCTGCCGTGGGAGCGTGCGTTGACCTGGGATCCGGCGGTGTTCGCCGTGGTGGACAGCGCGCTGGGGCTCTGACGCGGGCGCGTCAGAGCGTCGGGGCGACGAACTCGTGAGCGAGGTCGCTCACGGCGGCGATGTGATCGAAGTCGTGGTCGGCGCTGAGGATGGTCGCATCGTTGGCGATCGCGTAGGCGGCGATCAGGATGTCCACCGCGCCCGCGGCGCGTACGAGTCCGGCGTTCCACAGCGCGGATTGGATGCCGACGGCGAGTGACTCGTCAGGTGCGCGCTCCAGCGGGAAGCCGAGCGATATCTGCTCGAGGTAGTGCGCATGCTCCTCGGGTGAGCGGGCGCTGTGGCAGAACTCCAACACCTGGGGAGGGCACGTGACGAAGAGGTCCGACGGAGAGCGGGCGATTCTGTCGAGCCGCGTTCGGATGGCGGGGTCGCCCGAAGCCAAGCGTGCCCAGACCGAGTTGTCGACCAGGTAGTCCGTCACGGGGTCGGAGCGGTGACAGGCGAATCCAGTTCGGCTTCGAGGTCGGTGAGCCCGGCGATTCCGGCGATCATCGCGTCTTTCTGCTTCGATGCGATGAGCCGACGGAGAGCGAGGTCGAGGACCGCGCGGTTGGAAGGCTCGCCGGTGAGGATGCGCGCGCGTTCGATGAGTCGTGGGTCGAGATCGACGCTGGTGACTGCCATGAGCGGCTCCCTTCGATATATAACTCAGTATATGCCCGACCGGGCCTTCGGGGCTGGACGTTGTGGCATCCGGGGTATATGTTGTGAACACCAACAAACCCGCCGTGCGTCACCGCGCACTCGTGCGTCTCCATGCGAAGGAGCAGGAATGCCCACCCCTACCCGCGATGACAAGTTCTCGTTCGGACTCTGGACCGTCGGCTACAACGGCACCGACCCGTTCGGCGGACCGACCCGTGAGCCCCTCGATGTCGTCCACGTCGTCGAGAAGCTCGCCGAGCTCGGTGCCTACGGCCTGACGTTCCACGACGACGACCTCTTCGCCTTCGGCTCGACCGACGCCGAGCGTCAGACCCAGATCGACCGCCTCAAGGGGGCGATGAAGGACACCGGCATCATCACGCCGATGGTGACCACCAACCTCTTCTCGGCTCCCGTCTTCAAGGACGGTGGCTTCACGTCGAACGACCGTCAGGTGCGTCGTTTCGCCTTGCGCAAGGTGCTGCGCAACCTCGACCTCGCCGCCGAGCTCGGCGCGAAGACGTTCGTCATGTGGGGCGGCCGCGAGGGCGCCGAGTACGACTCCGCGAAGGACATCCGTCAGGCTCTCGAGCGCTACCGCGAGGCCGTCAACCTGCTCGGCGACTACGTCACCGACAAGGGCTACGACATCCGCTTCGCCATCGAACCCAAGCCGAACGAGCCCCGCGGCGACATCCTGCTGCCCACCCTCGGTCACGCGATCGCGTTCATCGACTCGCTCGAGCGCCCCGAGCTCGTGGGCCTGAACCCCGAGGTCGGCCACGAGCAGATGGCGGGCCTGAACTTCGCCGCGGGCATCGCCCAGGCGCTGTACCACGGCAAGCTCTTCCACATCGACCTCAACGGTCAGCGCGGCATCAAGTACGACCAGGACCTCGTGTTCGGCCACGGTGACCTGCACAACGCCTTCGCCCTCGTCGATCTGCTCGAGAACGGCGGCCCCGGCGGCGTCCCCGCGTACGACGGCCCCCGTCACTTCGACTACAAGCCCTCGCGCACCGAGGACGAGACCGGCGTCTGGGACTCGGTCTCGGCCAACATGAACACCTACCTGCTGCTCAAGGAGCGCGCCGCGGCCTTCCGTGCCGACCCCGAGGTGCAGGAGGCGCTCGAGGCCGCCAAGGTGTTCGAGCTCGCGCAGCCCACGCTGAACGAGGGCGAGACCTACGACGACTTCCTCGCCGACCGCTCGGCGTACGAGGACTTCGACGCCGACGCGTACCTCGGCGGCAAGGGCTTCGGCTTCGTCCGTCTGCAGCAGCTCGCCACCGAGCACCTGCTCGGCGCGCGCTGAGTCCCGCGGGGGCCCGGATGCCACGGCATCCGGCCCCCGAACCGCTTTCGCAGCGGCCGGCGCGTGGCATCCCGCTCCCTCGCTGAGTGTCCAAAACACCCGGACGGCTGCGGAAAGCGTCCGGGTGTCGTGGACACTCAGCCGGCATCGCGACCCGGCACCGGTGGCATCCGCGCTGTCGGGGATCACGAGTGCGTTCGGTTCGAGGGGCCCTCGGGCCTCCCCGTTGAGTGTCCAAAACACCCGGACGGACCGCGAAGGCGTCCCGGGTGTCTTGGACACTCGACCGGGGGAACCCCGCAGCGACGCTGAACGCATCACAGACCACAGCCCGCGCCGAAGAAGGCGCGGCGGACAGAAGGGCAGAGCATGGCGCTCGTCATGGGAGTCGATTCGTCGACGCAGTCGTGCAAGGTCGTCGTCGTCGACGCCGAGACCGGGCGCGTGGTGCGCGAGGGGCGCGCGTCGCACCCGTCCGGAACGTCGGTCGACCCGGAAGCCTGGTGGACCGCGCTGCAGGATGCCATCGGCCAGGCCGGCGGCCTCGATGACGTCGCGGCGGTGTCGATCGCGGGTCAGCAGCACGGCATGGTCGTGCTCGACGCCGACGGCGCCGTGATCCGCGACGCCCTGCTGTGGAATGACACGCGCTCGGCGCAGGCCGCGCGTGACCTGATCGACGAGGTGGGTGCCGCGGAGTACGCCGAGCGGACCGGGGCGGTGCCGGTGGCCTCGTTCACGGGCACGAAGCTGCGGTGGCTGCGGGATGCCGAGCCCGACAACGCCGCGCGCGTGGCCGCGGTCGCCCTGCCGCACGACTGGCTCACCTGGCGTCTGCGCGGCTTCGGACCCGGCAACGCCGTGCTGGAGGAGCTCGTGACCGATCGGTCCGACGCCTCCGGCACCGCCTACTGGGGCGCCGACGGGTACGACCTCGATCTCTTCACGCGCGCTCTCGGCCACGAGGCCGTGCTTCCCCGGGTCCTCGGGCCGTGGGAGAGCGCGGGGACCCTGCCCGGCGGTGCTCTCGTGGGACCGGGAGCGGGCGACAACGCCGGAGCTGCTCTCGGGCTCGGCGCCGGAGTGGGGGACGTCGTCGTCTCGCTCGGGACGTCGGGCACGGTCTTCGCCGTCGCCGATGCCCCGACCCGTGACACCACCGGAACGGTGGCCGGTTTCGCGGACGCGACGGGGAAGTTCCTCCCGCTGGTCGCGACCCTCAACGCGGCGCGCGTGCCCGACGCCTTCGCCGGACTTCTCGGTGTCACGCACGACGAACTCGGCGCCCTCGCGCTCGAGGCCGAGCCCGGTGCCGGCGGGGTCGTGCTGGTGCCGTGGTTCGAGGGGGAGCGGACCCCCAATCTGCCCCAGGCGCAGGCGTCGCTGACGGGCCTGACCCTGGCATCCACGAACCGGCCGAACTTCGCGCGCGCGGCGATCGAGGGCATGCTGAGCGGACTCGCGGTGGGGCTCGAGGCGATCCAGGCGCACGGTGTCGAGGTGCAGCGCATCTTGCTGATCGGCGGGGCCGCGGCCAACGACGGGGTGGCGCGCATCGCCGCTCAGGTGTTCGACGCCGAGATCGTCGTGCCCGCCGCGGGTGAGTACGTCGCTCTCGGTGCCGCGCGTCAGGCGGCCGGAGTGCTTGCCGGTGGCCCGGTCGACTGGACCGTGGCGACGACGCGGGCCGTCGATCCCGATCATCGACCCGCGATCCGCGAGCGGTACGACGTCGTGGCGGCGCTTCGCGCGCAGGAGTGATCCACCGCGTCAACGCCCTCGTGCCCGGGTGCGGCCCTGCGTAGCGTCCCACCATGCCCCGAATCCGCCTGGACGCCCCCACCTTCCACCGCGATGTCGAGGTCGATGTCGCCACGGACCTCGTCGAAGCGGAAGGGATGACGTGGGTGCGTGACGGCGAGGTCGATGGCCTCCCGCGCTACCTTCCCGCCGCCGCGGGCTGATCCGTCGGCGTCCGGAGCTCCGCGTCGTCCAGCTGCACGCGGACGTAGGACGGCTGCCGCGCCGCCCGCACCCACGCGTACGACTCCGCGCCCGGGACCGGACGTCGTACGGCGTCGAACCGCAATCCGCGGGCGTCCTGGTCCGGGTCCAGATGCAGCTCGAGTCGGGCGAACGGATGCCACGGCCCCACGGCCGTGGCATGGCCGAGGGTGAGGACCCAGGCGGTGTCCCTCGCGCCGGTGACCTTCCGAGGGTCCGTCGCCGGAGGTCGTCCCGCCGAGGTGCGGGCGATGAAGAGGACGGGTCCGCGCGCGCCGCGGAAGGGCAGGAGCGTGCCCAATCGCGCCCGCTCCGCGCGCCGTCGAGGCAGGAGCGCGAACCGCGCGGGGACGTTCCATCCCGTCGAGGCGAGCTCGATGTCGGCGACGGCGCGGCTTGCGGCTGTCGCACCGCTCAGCGATGCGCGCCTTCCGCCGGTTCGTCCCCGTTCGAGGATCCCGTCATCCGGGTCGGGCCCCTCCCCGCCCCGGCGCGCCCACGCCTGGACATCGATGCGGAGCGCGAGCCCGATGATGTCGGGAAGCGGCGCAGGCAGCCCCACCGACCGCGACACCCGCGCGACGACCGGCACCGGGCCCGGCGGGGCGTCGTCGACGAACGACACGCCGGCGGGGGCGGCATCCGGAATCCACCGCATCTCCCCGCGCAGCACGACTCCCCGGCTGTGGATGGGGCGCGGCGGGCGGAGCCTTTGCAGGAGGCTGAATCCGCTCGCGAGCAGGGACCCGAGCGCGCGCGCGACGGGGGAGCGGTGCAGGGGCGGGATGCCGGTGGGCGCGGTCATGCTCCCAGGGCACCTCGAACACCCGGCGGCGGCCGAGGGGGTTGCGCGCCGCTACTGTGAGGGACCATGAGCGGCGACGTCGGGGGCAAGCGCATCGGCGTGCGCGAGGTCGCCGCCGCCGCGGGTGTCTCGACGCAGACGGTGTCGCGCGTGCTCAACGGGTATCCGGGCATTCGCGAGACCACGCGCGAGCGGGTGCTCGCCGCCGTCGCGGCGCTCGACTATCGCGTGAACAACGCCGCGCGCGCGCTCGGCACGAGCCTGACCCGCACGGTCGGCGTCGTGGCATCCGATGCCGTTCTGCACGGGCCCGCGGCCGGAATTGCCGCTCTCGAACGAGCCGCGCGGGCGCGCGGGCGGTGGATCGCGACCGCCTACACGGATTCGGACGACCCCGCGGACATCGACACCGCCGTGCGCCACCTTCTGGCGCAGGGGGTCGACGGGATCGTTCTGGTCGCGGCGCACGGATCCACTCCTCTCGACGGGTACGACGTGCCGATCGTGCCGCTGTACGGCGAGTCGGGGACCCGCCAGCGCGACGCGGCCGCCCTGGTCGTGGATCATCTCGCGGACCTCGGACATCGGCGGATCGTCGAGCTCGCCGGTCCGTCCGATTGGCGGGAAGCCCTGGCGCGCACCGCGGGCGTGGCTGATGCCGTCACCCGCCGGGGGATGACGCCCACCGAACGTGTCGAAGGGGACTGGAGCGCCGCCTCGGGCTTCGCCGCCGCCGCGTCGGTCGCGGCCGCCGTCGCCCACGGCGCGACCGGGGTGGCCGCCGCGAACGACCAGATGGCGCTGGGGCTCATGGCGGGCCTTGCGGCCCGGGGTCTGCGTGTTCCGGCGGACGTCTCGGTCACGGGCTTCGACGACAACCCGGATGCCGCCTTCTACAACCCCTCGCTGACGACGGTGCGCCTCGATGTCGAGGGCGAGGCCGAGTACGCCGTCGCCGCGGTGCTGGGCGACGAGGTCGTCGCGCCGGAGGCTCCCGTCTTGGTCGTCCGCGACTCGACGGCCTGACGCCCGGCCCGGGCCGCCGCGGGGCGGGGCGCCGGGGGGCGCGGGGCGCGGGGCGCCGCGGGTCGCCGGGGCGCGAGACCGTACGTGCTTGCCGAGAACCCACGAGATTCGCGTCCGCGGCGTGCGGTCTCGACAAGAGCGTGCGGTCTCGGCGGCCCGGAGACCCGGAGATCCGGCGATCCGGCGATCCGGCGGGCCGGCGGTGCGGCGGGCCGGCGGGTGCGGCGGGTCAGCGCGCGGCGCGGGTGAGGGGGCCGGCCAGCCACCGCTCCGCCTCGCGCGCGGTGCGGAGTCGCGCGACGGGGAGCTCGGCATCCAGAACGGGAATGCGCTCGCGGTACTTGTTGCGGGTGGAGATCGACCACCGCACGATGTGCTCGGGGTCGGTGAAGAACGTGTGCAGCGGGGGCTCGACGTTCCCGTTCCACAGGTGTTCGCGGCGGAGGCGCCGGCGCAGGGTCCGCGCGATGACACGGGGGAGTGTCACGGTCGCGAACGGCAGGTCGAGCCAGACGAGGAGGTCCGCGCGAGCGGTCAGCAGGGGGCGCGCGTCGGAGTACTGCCACTCCGTGACCCACGCGTCGCCCGCGACGAGAGCGCGGACGTCGTCGAGGAATTCCGGTCTCGGCGTCCAGTCCGGACCGTGGAACAGCGCGTCGATCTCGGTGTGCGGGATGCCGAGCACCTCGGCGATCCGTCCGGCCAACGTCGTCTTGCCCACGCCGGACACGCCCGCGACGACGACGCGCCGTGGCCGAGCCGGGAGAGGGTCGGTGGCACTCAGCACCCGTCCACGCTACGACGGGTCGGCGCAATCGGCGGTGCGGCTCAGCCCTCCCGCGCCGGTGGTGCGACCGCTGCGGCGATGTCGGCCGCCGCGGTCAGTCCGGAGGCCATCGCGGTGACGACGGCCGCGGGGATGTGGGGATCGAGACGGCGCGCGATGTCGCCCGCCGCCCAGATGCCGGGCTGATCCGTGCGCCCGAGTGCATCCACGACGATCCCGTCCGTCTCGACGCGGACGCCGAGGTTGGTGGCGAGGCGCGAACGGGGCCTCGGGTTCGGCGGGATGAAGACGGCCGCGACCTCGGTCGTCCGACCGTCGTGCCGGGTGATGAGGGCGCGATCGTTCACACGCGTGACGGATGCCACCTCATCAGGCCCGAAGAGCGGCACCTCGGCGGTGAGCCCGCGCAGCAGTGCCCCGACGTGGTCCGCGTGCGCGCCGGAGGAGATCACCGCGATGGGCCCGTCCGCGTGCTCGTGGCCATGACAGTACGGGTAGGGCAGCACGAGGTCTCCCCCAGAGCTCCGCGAGCCCGGGGAGCGGCAGGAGCGCGTCCTCCACTCCTGCGGCGATGAGGAGGTTGTCGGTGCGCCACGGCCCGTCGGCGGTGTCGAGCTCGATGTCCGTGTCGCGCCGCGCCCCGCGGACGGTGTGGTCGACCACCCGCGCCCAGGGGTATCGCTGAAGCTCATCTCGCGCCGCCGCACGAAGCCGCGCGGGCTCGGTCCCATCCCACCCGATCACGTTGTGCATGCGGGGTGATGTCGTGTTCCGGGGACGGCCGTCGTCGAAGACGACCGTGTCCACGTGCATCCGGCCCAGTGTCAGAGCGGCCTGCAGGCCGGCGGGTCCTCCGCCGACGACGGCGACCGTCGCGAATTCCGTCATGCGCTCATCCTTCTGGGCGGACCTTTGCGGCCGCCCTGCGTTTTCCCCCTCGCGCCACCGGGATGTTACCGGTAACATTGCGACACGAGCGCCTTGCGCCCCACCGCCCCACCGCCCCGAACCCCGTCGAAGGAGACCGCGTGTCCGACGCCGCCCCGTTCACGCCCGAGGTGCAGGAGGCGATCGACGCCGTCCGCGCCGACGTCGCGAAACTGCACGCCGAGCTCGTGCGCTACAACCTCATCGTCTGGACGGGCGGCAACGTCTCGGGTCGTGTGCCCGGTGCCGACCTGTTCGTGATCAAGCCCTCCGGCGTCTCGTACGACGACCTGGCGCCCGAGAACATGATCCTCTGCGACCTCGACGGCAACGCGATCCCCGGCACCCCCGGCTCCGAGCGCAGCCCCTCGAGCGACACCGCGGCGCACGCGTACGTGTACCGCCACATGCCCGAGGTCGGCGGGGTCGTGCACACGCACTCCACCTACGGCGTCGCGTGGGCGGCCCGCGGCGAAGAGATCCCCTGCGTCATCACCGCCATGGCCGACGAGTTCGGCGGACCCATCCCGGTCGGCCCGTTCGCGATCATCGGCGACGACTCGATCGGCCGCGGCATCGTCGAGACCCTGCGTGGTCACCGGTCGCGCGGCGTGATCATGCAGAACCACGGTCCCTTCACGATCGGCACGAACGCGAAGGATGCCGTGAAGGCCGCGGTCATGCTCGAAGACGTCGCCCGCACCGTGCACATCGCGCGCGAGGCGGGCCCGCTCATCCCCATCCCGCAGGACAAGATCGACGCCCTCTACAACCGCTACCAGAACGTCTACGGACAGAGCACGGACGACCGCCGATGAACGCGCAGAACCCCGACGCCACGGCATCCGCCGCCGTCATCGCCGAAGGCCGCGCCAGCCTCGGCATCGAGCTCGGATCCACCCGCATCAAGGCCTGCCTCATCGGCCCCGACGCCGAGGTGCTCGCCACCGGCTCCCACGAGTGGGAGAACGTCTACGCCGACAAGCTCTGGACGTACTCCCTGGATGCCGTCTGGGCGGGCCTGCAGGCCGCCTACGCCGAGCTGGTCCAGAACGTCCAGCAGCAGCACGGCGTCACCCCCGAGCGCTACGCCGCGATGGGTGTCTCGGCGATGATGCACGGCTACCTGGCCTTCGACGCCGACGGTGAGCTGCTCGCTCCCTTCCGCACCTGGCGCAACACCAACACCGGGGTCGCCGCCGCCGAGCTGACCGAGCTGCTGGGGGTGAACATTCCGCTCCGCTGGTCTATCGCGCACCTGCACCAGGCCGTGGTCGACGCCGAACCGCACGTGCCCGAGATCCGCTTCCTCACGACCCTCGCCGGGTACGTGCACTGGAAGCTGACCGGCGAGAAGGTGCTCGGCGTCGGCGACGCCTCGGGCGTGTTCCCCATCGACTCCGCCGCTCGCGACTACGACGCCGAGCTCGTCGCGCGTTACGACGACCTGGCCGCGGGTCGGGTTCCCGCGCTGACCGACCTGCTCCCGCGCGTGCTCGTGGCGGGTACCGCCGCCGGCGACCTGACCGCGGAGGGCGCGGCCCTGCTCGACCCGAGCGGAACCCTGCGTCCCGGCATCCCGTTCGCCCCGCCCGAGGGCGACGCGGGCACCGGCATGGTCGCCACGAACGCCGTCGCCCCCCGCACGGGCAACGTCAGCGCCGGCACGAGCATCTTCGCGATGGTCGTCCTCGAGCGCCCGCTCTCCGAGGTGCACCACGAGCTCGACCTCGTCACGACGCCCTCGGGCGACGCGGTCGCGATGGTGCACTGCAACAACGGCGCGAGCGAGCTGGCGGCGTGGGCGAACATGTTCACCGCCTTCTCGGCCGCGGCCGGCGTGCCCCAGACCCCGGATGCCACCTACGCGGCCCTCTTCGAAGCCGCCCTGTCGGGCGAGGCCGACGCCGGCGGGCTGCTGGCGTACAACCACCTCGCGGGGGAGCCCATCGCGGGTCTCGACGAGGGCCGCCCGCTCGTGGTGCGCACTCCCGACAGCCGCCTGACGCTGCCGAACTTCATGCGCGCGCAGTTGTACGGCGTGTTCGGCACGCTCGCCCTCGGTATGGCTGTGCTGCACGCGGAGGGCGTCGGCCTCGACAAGATGTACGCGCACGGCGGCATGTTCCGCACCGCGGGAGTCGCCCAGCGCTTCCTCGCGGCGGCTCTCGACGCGCCCGTCGCAGTCGCCGAGACGGCGTCCGAGGGCGGGGCGTGGGGTATGGCGGTGCTCGCGGCGTACGTCGCCGAGGGCGCCGGCCGCGATCTCGACACCTACCTCGCCGAGGCCGTCTTCGCCGATGCGCCCCTCACGACCGCCGACCCCGACCCGGCCGACGTCGCCGGATTCTCGTCCTACCTCGACCGTTACCGCGCCGGACTCGCCGTCGAGGCCGCCGCCGTGGCATCCCTCTGAAGATCCCTCACGAAGGAAAAGAAATGACCCGCACTCCCCTCAAGAACGACCTCGACGGCTACGAGGTCTGGTTCGTCACCGGCAGCCAGAACCTCTACGGCGAAAAGACGCTGAAGCAGGTCGCCGAGCAGTCGCAGGCCGTCGTCGAGGGCCTGAACGGCCTGCCGGTGAAGGTCGTCTGGAAGCCCGTGCTGAAGGACTCCGACAGCATCCGTCGCATGGCGCTCGAGATCAACGGTCGCGACGACGTCATCGGCGTCATCGCGTGGATGCACACCTTCAGCCCCGCGAAGATGTGGATCTCGGGTCTCGACGCGCTGCAGAAGCCGCTCCTGCACCTGCACACGCAGGCCAACGTCGAGCTGCCGTGGAACGACATCGACTTCGACTTCATGAACCTCAACCAGGCCGCGCACGGCGACCGCGAGTTCGGGTACATCCAGACGCGCCTCGGCGTCTCGCGCAAGACGGTCGTCGGCCACGTGTCGAACCCGGCCGTGCGCCAGCAGATCGAGGACTGGGAGCGCGCCGCCGCCGGCTGGACCGCCGCGCGCACCCTCAAGCTCGCGCGCTTCGGTGACAACATGCGCTACGTCGCGGTCACCGAGGGCGACAAGACCGAGGCCGAGCTGCGTTTCGGCGTGCAGGTCAACACGTGGGGCGTCAACGAGCTCGTCGAGGCCGTCGAGAAGGCATCGGATGCCGACATCGACGCGCTCGTGCAGGAGTACATCGACAGCTACGACGTCGTCGAGGAGCTGCTCCCCGGCGGTGCGCGTCACCAGTCGCTGCGCGACGGCGCCGCGATCGAGCTGGGCCTGCGCTCGTTCCTCGAGGAGGGCGGCTTCGGCGCCTTCACCACGTCGTTCGAAGACCTCGGTGCGCTGAAGCAGCTGCCCGGTCTCGCGGTGCAGCGCCTCATGGCCGAGGGCTACGGCTTCGGCGCCGAGGGCGACTGGAAGACGGCGATCCTCGTGCGCGTCGCCAACGTCATGGGCGCGGGTCTGCCCGGTGGGGCCTCGCTCATGGAGGACTACACGTACGACCTCGTTCCCGGCTCCGAGCGCATCCTCGGTGCGCACATGCTCGAGGTCTCGCCCTCGCTGACCACGAAGAAGCCGCGCCTCGAGATCCACGAGCTGGGCATCGGCGGCAAGGACGACCCGGTGCGCCTGGTTTTCACGGCCGACGCAGGCCCCGCGCTGGTCGTCGCGATGAGCGACATGCGCGACCGCTTCCGCCTCGTGGCCAACGTCGTCGAGAACGTCGACGCGCCCGACCTGCCGAAGCTGCCCGTGGGACGCGCGGTGTGGAAGCCCGCGCCCGACTTCGCGACCTCGGCCGGCTGCTGGCTTGCCGCGGGAGCTGCGCACCACACCGTCATGACGACGGCCGTGGGCATCGAGGTGTTCCGCGACTTCGCCGAGATCGCCAAGACCGAGCTCGTCGTCATCGACGAGGACACCACGGTCCGCGGCTTCCAGAGCGAACTGCGCTGGAACCAGGCGTACTACCGCCTGGCCCAGGGCCTGTAAGACCCCCGCCGTCCTCGGATCCTCGCTGATCCGGGGGCGGTGCGGCACTCGCGCGCCTCGCTCTCTCGGGGCGCGTGCCGTGCACCGGTTCGTCCGGCGCGCGGATCGTGCCCCGGACTCGTGGTGGCGGTGGGCTGCCGCGGGGTCCGGGGCACGTCTGTTTCGGGGCGATGTTCGGCGGAGACGTGCCCCGATCTGT
The DNA here is from genome assembly GCF_000202635.1 of Microbacterium testaceum StLB037. NCBI lineage: Bacteria > Bacillati > Actinomycetota > Actinomycetes > Micrococcales > Microbacteriaceae > Microbacterium > Microbacterium testaceum. Next base: position 2,414,249 of record NC_015125.1, read on the forward strand.
GCATCGCGTGTCCCAGGAGGTGCGGCCCGGAAGGGCCTCGGATCGCACTTCTTCGGACATGGATGCCGGGAGGATGGACATGCCGAACGGCCGGGGCCCTGTCTCGATCGTTCGTGACCCCCTCCGCGACGTCTGGACCACGGCGCGCGCATCGACTCATCGGAGAACCATGACCCACCACGACGGCGCGGCCGACGCGGGCTCTGCGGAGCCGCTTTTCGTCGTTCAGCGATACCCCTCCCAGCACCTGGTCGCCCGGGGGATTGGCATCCTGTTCATGGGCGGTGCCGTGGTCCTCGCCGCGTCGGAGATCATCGAGCGGGATCCTCTCGCGTACATCGGCATCACGGTGTGGTTGACCACGCTGGGCGGCCTCGGGGCGATCATCTTCTTCTACGCCCTGTCCCTGGGGCGGGCGCGCATCCTCGTGTTCGACGATCACCTCGTCGTCCGCTCGGGACGGCGCCGGGCACGTACCGTGCCGGCGTCCGACATCGTCGAGCTCGCGGCGCTGATGTCCGGACGGATCCGCGGCAGAGACGCACGTGGTCGCACGCTGTTCGAGACGATGAGCGTCTATCAGGGCTTCCCGGAGTTCACCTCCTGGCTGCAGGAGAAGGCACCCCGGGCGTGGGCCGAGATGACGGGGTAGAACGTCTGGCGTGGAGGGTGCTCAGACCGTACCTTTCGGGACACGGACGCCGAGGAGCGCGGGCGGCGCGCCGGTACGAGCTCAGGGACGGTCGACGGGCTTCTGTCGTCCGGCGTCGGGGCCGTGTTCGGCGGTGAATCGCCGGAGACTGCCGACGGCACTGACCAACCGGATCACGCCGTACACCGTCAGGACGAGGAACGTGATCGCCGCTCCCCACCGCCACCACGGGGCGTCCGCCCCCTCGGACATGAGCGTCCACACGCTGCTCAACGCCAGGAACACCGCGCCGATCAGCGTCCAGATCGCCGCTGTCCTGGCCCGGTCGAACCGCATCCGCTGCTGGATGAGCGACCCCGACTCCTCGTCGCTCACAGCCGCTGTCCCAGAGACCACAGTCGGTCCGCGCGCCCGGAGATGGCCTCGGACAGCGCGAAGGCCTGCGAATCGGTGAGGGATGCCACGTAGTCCACGATTCCGCGAGAGCGCGCGAGCGTCTCGGCTTCGGCATCCGAGGGGCGACGTTCGGCGGGGAGGAGGGTGTACTGCTCGCGGGCGAGGGCGATGAGTTCGCGGAGGCGGCGCGGGGTGCGGGCGCGGTCGAGATCGTCGTCGAGCCATTCGCCGAGCGCGCGCACCGAGCGGGCGAGGATGCGGCTCATGCCGCGCTGCTGGATCGCGAGGTCGGGGCGGCTGAGCACGAACCGCTTGTGCACGAATTTCAGCACCTCGACGTGGTGCCACGCCCAGGGCGACAGCACGACCGGTCCCGCCCGCGGGGTGTCGAGCGGGCGCAGCCGCGCCGACTCCTGGAATCGCCGGATCCACCGATCCGTGAAGGCCGCGAGGCGGCGCTCGGCCGTCAGCGACCCGTCGAATGGGCGGGCGAGGAGGTCGGTGACCATTTCGGCATCCACGTCGCTCACCGCGGCGAGGAAGGCCTCGTCGTCGGCGATCCACGGGTCGTCGCGGCGCATCTTGCGGCGCAGGCGCTCGAGGCCCGCTCCCGGCGCGAGCTCGGCGCGCACCTCGGCCTCGTCGCGGTCGCGCCACTCGAGCACGTCGTCGAGCCAGCCGCGGAACTCCGCCGCGATCGGGGCGTGGTCGAGGATCCCCGCGCGGTAGAAGTCGTCGACGTCGTGCACCGAGTACGCGATGTCGTCGGCGAGGTCCATCACGGCGCCCTCGATGCTCTGGCGGAGGGGCTCGGCATCCACTCCCTCGCGGGCCTCGTCGAGGTCGGCGAGGTCGAGGTCGTACGCGGAGTACTTGTGCACCCGGTACGCGCCGTCGGGGGAGCGACGGATGCCGCGGGGCGGGCCGATCCGCTCGACATCGGCCGCGTCGACCGACGGTGCCCACGGGTACTTCGCCGAGGCTGCGCGAACGGCGGCGGTGAGGTTGAGCCCACGCGGGGCGTTCTCGACCACGTCGAGGGAGGTGAGGATGCGGTAGGTCTGCGCGTTGCCCTCGAACCCGTCGGGAAGGCCGAGCTCCTCGCGCGCGAGGCGGTTGAGCGTCGATTCGCCGAGGTGGCCAAACGGCGGGTGGCCGAGGTCGTGCGCGTACGCGGCGGCCTCGACGACGGTGGCGTTGCAGACGTCGCCTTCGCCCGCCTGCCGCGATCGCGTGTTGAGCTGCAGCGCGACGACCCGTGCGATCGCGCTCACCTTCAGCGTGTGCGTGAGGCGATTGTGCACGGGAGCGGCGCCGATGGAAGGCGAGACCACCTGGGTCACGGCCGACAGGCGCGAGAAGTACGGCGAGAACTGGATCCGCTCGAGGTCGATCGACCACGGGTCGGCGCGGGCGTCGTCGTGGTCGGGGTGGATCCGGGATGCCGGGTTGCCGACGACGGCCTCGGGTCGGGCGGGGGTCTCGTCGTGCAACGTCATCCGGTCCTCTCGCGCGTGCGTGGCGTGGGTCCACGCTAACGCGGATGCGCGGGAGGTTGGTGACGGCGGCGATGCCTCTCGCGTGAGTGTCCAAAACACCCGGACGATCTCGAAAATCGTCCGGGTGTTGTGGACACTGAACCGGGGAACCCGGCGGGGCGGCGGGCCCGGCGGGAGCGGCTCAGCCCCGCTGCACCTCCACCTCGACCACGCGGGCGTCGTCGACACCGAGCTCGTACGTCGGGCCGGTGATCCGCAGCGGTACGGCCTCGTCGACCTCGGCGCAGGACGGCCCCAGTCGCAGTTCCATCTCACCCGGCTCGACCACACGGCGGAGCGCCCGGTCACTGTACGCGAGGCGTGACGCAGGCACCGTGAACCGGACCTCGGCGCTCTCGCCGGGCTCGAGTTCGACCCGCGCGTACGCCACGAGCGCGGCGACGGGACGCGTGACGCTCGCGCCCGTGCGGTGCGCGTACACCTGCACGACATCGGCTCCGCGCACGGCGCCGGTGTTGGTCACCCGGGCGGACACGGTGAACGCATCGCCCGCGCGGACCCCGGCGGAGGTTCCGGATGCCACGGCCCCGGCCTCGACGGACCGCACGGCCCCGCGCTCGGCGGCGCCGGAGCCCGCGGCCCCGCGCTCGGCGGCGCCGCCGCGTCCCGGACCCGCGACCCCGTCCACCCGCAGCTCGCCGCGCGCGAACGTCGTGTACGACAGCCCGAACCCGAACGGCCGCACGGGCGTCGGGTCGGTGCTCGTGACCCCCGAAGGCCCGCCGAGAAGCGGATGCAGGTACGAGTACGGCTGAGCGCCGGCCGAGCGGGGGAGCGAGACGGGGAGGCGCCCCGAGGGCGTGGCATCCCCCGCCAGAAGAGAAGCCAGAGCGGGCCCGCCCTCCTCGCCGGGGAAGAACGCCTGCAGGACGGCCGCGGGACCGGTCTCGCCGTCGAGCGCCCAGCCGAGCGCGTACGGGCGTCCGGTCAGCAGCACGAGCACGACCGGGGTGCCGGTGGCGACGATCGCCTCGACGAGCTTCCGCTGTACGCCGGGCAGTTCGAGGGAGTCGGCGTCGTTGCCCTCGCCGACGGTTCCGCGGCCGAAGAGCCCGGCGCGGTCGCCGACGACGACGATCGCGACGTCGGCGTCTCGAGCCACGGAGGTCGCCTCCGCGAAGCCCTCGATGTCGGCGCCCTCCACCGGGCAACCGAAGGCGTACGCGACCTCGCCGAACCGAGAGGCGAGGGCCTCGCGGACGGTGGGGATCTCGAAGCCCATCTCGAAGCCCGGGTGGTGCGCGAGCACGTGGTTCGCGAACGAATAGCACCCCATCAGCGCCTCCGCGCTGTCGGCGTTGGGGCCGATGACCGCTATCCGTCCCGGTGCCGCGAGCGGAAGTACACCGTCGTTGCGCAGCAGCACCGCGCTCTCGAGAGCGAGGCGGTACGCCAGCGCCCGGTGTTCGGCGTCGTCGAGGTCGATCTCGGTCGGGGCGTCGGTGAAGTCGGCATCCAGGAGTCCGAGGTCCTCCTTCTCGGCGAGCACGCGGGCGACGGCGCGGTCGACCACGGCCTCGGGAAGGGCTCCGGATGCCACCCGCTCCGCCAGGTGCGGATACGCGTCGGGGCCGGGGAGCTCGACGTCGATCCCCGCCTCGAGAGCGAGCTGGGCGGCTTCGCCGAGAGAGCTCGCGATGCCGTGCATCGAGCGGAGGAACTCCACGGCGAAGTAGTCGGACACCACCGTGCCGTCGAAGCCCCAGCGCCGACGCAGGAGGTCGGTGAAGATCTCGGGGGAGGACGCGATCGGCACGCCGTCGATCTCGACGTACGCGTTCATCACCGACCGCGCGCCGCCGTCGCGCACGGCCATCTCGAACGGCGGGAGGAACACGTCCTGCAGCTCGCGCGGACCGGCCGAGACGGGGGCGTGGTTGCGACCGGCGCGCGAGCCGGAGTACCCGACGAAGTGCTTGAGCGTCGCGTGCACGCCCGCGCTCTGCAGGCCCCGGACGTACGCCGTGCCGATCGTCCCCACGACGTACGGGTCTTCCGCGATGCACTCGTCCACGCGCCCCCAGCGGGGGTCGCGCACGACATCCAGGACCGGCGAAAGTCCCTGGTGCACGCCGAGATCGCGCATCGACCGGCCGATCGCGGATGCCATGGCCTCCACGGCATCCGGATCGAACGCCGCTCCCCACGCGAGGGGTGTCGGGAAGGTTGCGGCTTTCCACGCCGCGAACCCGGTGAGGCACTCCTCGTGCACGATCGCGGGGATGCCGAGACGGGTCTCGGTCTTCAGCCGACGCTGCTCGCCCCAGAGCCATTCCGCGCGCTCGATCGGGTCGACCGGGCGCGTGCCGTACACGCGCGTGAGGTGGCCGAGGCCGTGGACCGTGGCATCCGCATAGGCGGTGGAGGTGACTTTCTCTCCCGAGAGGGGAGCGACGACCTCGTCGCCCTGGTCGACCCAGTACCCGACGAGTTGCGCGAGCTTCTCGTCGAGGGTCATCTCGGCCACGAGGGCCTGCACGCGGGGGGACACGCCGGGAGTGAGGGCAGCACCGACGTCGGTGTTGTGGATGGTCATGCGGGATCAGCCCTTCACGGCGCCGGTCAGGCCGCCGACGATGCGCCGCTCGAAGACGCTGAAGAACAGCAGAGCGGGGATCATCGACAGCGAGGTGAATGCGAGCACGCGGGCGGTGTCGACGGAGTACTGCGAGGCGAAGGCCTGCGTTCCGAGCGGCAGCGTGTAGGTCGCCTCGTTGTTGAGGATGAACAGCGGCAGCATGTACGAGTTCCAGCTGTTGACGAAGGCCAGGATGCCGACGGTCACGACCGCGGGGACGGCGAGCGGCAGCACCATGCGCCAGAAGAACCCGAGGCGGCCGAGTCCGTCGATCGACGAGGCTTCCTGCAGTTCGTTGGGGATCGCCGCGAGGAACGGCGACAGGATGATGATCGTCAGCGGCAGGGCGAACGCGATCTGCGGAACGATGACGCCCGCGAGCGAGTTCATGAGCCCGAGGTTGCGGACGAGGATGTACAGCGGCGTGATGGCCACGGTCATTGGGAACATCAGGCCCGCGGTGAAGAGCGCGTATACCGCGCCGCGCCCGCGGAAGCGGTAGCGCGAGAGGGCGTAGGCGGCCATGAGGCCCAGGGCCACGACGAAGACTGTCGTCGCTACGGCCGCGATCGCCGAGTTGCCGACCTGGCCCCAGAAGACGCCGCTCGTGAGGACGTCGGCGTAGTTCTCCCAGTTCCAGCGGGTGGGGAAGCCCGAGGGGTCGACGGTGATCTCGGCGTTCGAACGGAAGCCGCCGAGGATGATGTAGACGACCGGCGCGAGCATCATGCCGATGAGCAGCAGGGCGACGAAGCCGACGATCACGGACGAGCCGCGGTTCGTCCCGGCGGGGGTCCGCCGCGGGGCTTTGCCGCCGCGCGGGGTGACGAGGGTGGCGGTGGCGGTCACTTGGTGCCTCCCGTGAGGGCGCCGGCCGTGTCGCGACGGAGCACGAAGCGCTGGTAGATGAGGGCGACGGCGAGCGAGATGAGGAACATCACCACGGCCACCGCGCTGCCGTAGCCGAAGCTGCCGGCGTTGCGGCCGTTGGCGACCATGTAGGTGGCCATGGTGGAGGTGCCCGCGGTCGAGGCGACGTACTGACCCCAGATGATCCAGACGAGGTCGAACAGCTGCAGCGAGCCGATGATCGACAGGAACGCCCAGATGCGGATCGTCGGTCCCATGAGCGGGAGCACGATGTGGCGCTGGATCTGCCAGTACGAGGCGCCGTCGATCGCGGCGGCTTCGCTGAGCTCCTCGGGGATGCCCTGGAGGCCGGCGAGGAAGAGGATCACGGCGAAGCCGATGTACTTCCACGTGATGATGATGAGCAGCGTCCAGATCGCGAGCGCCGGGTCGGAGATCCAGTCGGCGCGGAGGGCCCCCAGCCCGATCTTGTCGAGCAGACCGTTGAGCGCGCCGCCCGACTGCAGCATGAGGCCCCAGCCGAGGCCGACGACGACCTCGGAGATGACGTAGGGCACGAAGATCAGGACGCGGATGAGCGACTGCGCCCGCATCTTGCGGTTCAGCAGCAGCGAGAGGCCGAGGGCGAGCGGCCCCTGCACGACCAGCGAGCCGATCACGATGAACGCGTTGTGACCGAGCGCCTCGTGGAAGGCGGGGTCGGTGAGGATCGTGACGTAGTTGCGCAGCCCGACGAAGTCGACGGGGGTGCCGAAGCCCGACCACTTGTAGAAGCCGTAGTAGGCGGCGAGGACCACCGGGAGGATGACGAACGAGACGAAGACGACCAGGGCGGGGCCGAGGAGGATCGCGAGCTCGCCGCGGATACGCCAGTTCTCGCGACGACGCCGGACGGGCGACCGCCCGGCCGAGGGGGTGCGCGGGGCACCCTCCTCGGCCAGGCGACGACCGGCGACGTCGTCGGACGCGGTGGCGACCGGATGACGCACGGTGGTCATGTCAGCACTCCTCAGCGCGAAGCGGCGGCGTTGACGGCGTCGACGATGCCCTGCGGGGTGCCCTTGCCGGCGAACAGGTCCACGACCGCGACGTTCAGCGCGTTGCCGACGTTCTGCCCGTAGAGGGTGTCGAGCCAGACCGACACGTAGGGAGCGTCGGTGTACGCCTTCAGCGCCGACTGCAGGGCGGGGGTGGTGACGGCATCCGTCGCTTCGGTCGAGGCGGGGATGGTCTGGAACGCCTTGGCGTAGTTCTCCTGGTTCTCCTTGTTGACGAGGAAGTTCAGGAAGTCGGTGCACTGCGCGGGAGCGTCGACCCAGCACGAGTAGCCGTCGACGCCGCCCATGATGGCGCCCTCTTCGCCCTTGCCGCCGGGGACCTCGGGGAAGGGGAACCAGCCGAGGTCGGCCAGCGGCTTCTCGTCGGGGGTGAGCGAGGCGATCACGCCGGGGTTCCAGGCGCCCATGAGCTCCATGGCGGCCTGGTGGTTGGCGAGCAGGCCCGCGGACGAACCGGCGCCCTGCTGGGCGGCGGTGGTGAGGAAGCCGTCGTTGAACGGCTGGGTCTTCAGGAACGACTCGAGGTTCTCGCCGGCCTGGAGCCAGCACGGGTCGTCGAAGCTGCGGCTCTGGGCGGCTTCGTCGAGGACGTCCTTCGAGCACGCGCGGAGCGCGAAGTTGTAGTACCAGTGCGCGGCGGGCCAGGCGTCCTTCGCGCCGACGGCGATCGGGGCGACCCCGGTCGCGCGGATCTTCGCGTCGGCGGCCTCGAGGTCGGAGATGGTGGCGGGAGCCTCGGTGACGCCGGCGGCGGTGAGGAGGTCCTGCGCGGTGAAGATGCCCGAGGGGAGCACGGCGACGGGCATGCCGTAGTTCTTGCCGTCGACCTCGAACGCGTTCAGCGAGGTGCCGAGGGCGGTCTTGGCATCCGCGGAGATCTTGTCGGTGAGGTCCATGACCTGGCCGGCCGCGACGATGTCGGCGAGCTTTCCGCCACCGCGCGCCATGAAGAGGTCGGGGGCGTCGCCGGAGTTGAGGGCGGTCTGGAGCTTGCCGTCCATCTCCTCGTTCTGCACGGCCTGGATCTCGATGGTGACGCCGGGGTTGGCCGCCTCGAAGGCCGCGGCGGTGTCTTCCCAGTACTTCTTGCCGTCCCCGGTGGTGGAGTTGTGCCACAGCGTCAGCGTGACCGAGCCGTCGGCGTTCTGGCCCCCGCCGCCGCCGGCGCAGCCGCCGAGCGCGAGGGTGCCGGCGACGGCGAGGGCCGCTCCGGCGAGGATTTTGCGCGTGTTCATGTGATTCCCGTTTCTCTTCGTCGAGGTGCGTCCCTCAGGGATGCGCGGTGGTCATCGGCAGCGATGCCGTTTTCCGGGGAGTGTGCTGCGCCCCGGGTCTGAGCAGTGTCACCCGGGGCACAGGGCTCGTCAAACGTTTTCGAAAATGATTTCCACGCTATCGTCGGATGCCATGACCCGACGCGCCACCATCCACGACGTCGCCGCGGCGGCCGGAGTCTCGGTGGCCACGGTGTCGAAAGCCGTCAACGGCCGGTACGGGGTTTCCCCGGAAACGGTGAGCCGGGTCCTGGATGCCGTGAAGACCCTCGGCTACGAGTCGAGCCTCGTCGCGAGCAGCATGCGCTCGCGTAAGACGGGCGTGGTCGGCGTCCTCGTCGCCGCGATCGAGCCGTTCTCGGCCGAGATCCTCAAGGGCGTCGGGGGAGCGCTGTCGGGTACCGGGTACGACCTCCTCGCCTATAGCGGCTCGCGCCGCGAGGGCGAGGGCTGGGAGCGGCGATCCCTCAGTCGCTTGAGCGGCACGCTCATCGACGCGGCGATCATCGTGACCCCGACCGTCGTGAACGTCACGAGCGACGTGCCGATCGTCGCGATCGACCCGCACACGGGCCGCGCCGACCTCCCCACGGTCGAGTCCGACAGTTTCACCGGGGCGCAGCAGGCCGTGCACTACCTCGTCCAGCTCGGGCACCGCCGCATCGGTTTCATCGCCGGGCGTCCGGATCTGCGGTCGGCGGTGGCCCGCGCGTCGGGGTATCGGGCCGGGCTCTCGGCCGCCGGCATCCCGTTCGATCCCGCCCTCGTCGGCGTCGGGCGGTACGAGCAGGACGTCGCGCGCGAAGCCGCCGAGGCCATGCTGTCGCTCGACGATCCCCCGACCGCGGTGTTCGCGGCGAACGACCTCTCGGCCCTGTCGATCATCGACGTCGCGGCCGAGCGCGGCCTGCGCGTGCCCGACGATCTGTCGGTCGTGGGGTTCGACGACGTGCCCGAGGCCGCGCGCGCCCAGCCCGCGCTGACGACCGTGCGCCAGCCGATGAAGCGCCTCGGCGCCGAGGCCGTGCGGATGGTCCTCGCCCTGCTCGCGGGGGAGGACCTCCCCGAGACGCACCTGCTGCTGCCGACGCGGCTCGTCGCCCGCGGCACCACGGCGCCGCCGCGGGTGCGCTGAGCCGGGCGGAACCGACGGGCCGCGGCATCCGTCACCCGTGGGATGGCGCGGGGGGACTGTGCCGAACTCCGAAGTTTCCGACCCGACGATGCGGTTCGGCGGCGGTCGCCGTGCGATGCAGGGCGGTTTCTCCGGAGTTCGGCACGGCCGAGCGGGTGGCCGGGGCCGCGGCAGTGCGGAGCCCCGACCGGGGGAGCGGTCTGAGAGCGGGCGGAACTCCTGAGTTTTCGGGGCGACGGGACCGTTCTGCGGCGGGGGAGAGGCGTGACGCGCTGTTTCTCAGGAGTTTCGCGCGGCCCGCCGCCCGCAGCCGCACCTGTGGGCAACGGCCGGGGTTGGACAGCGCCGGCCCGGACACGCCCGGGGCGGCAGTGAACAGCGCCGCGGTCAGCGCGCGGCGAGGCGGTACAGAACCTCGGGGCGGCCGCGGGCGCCGAAGCGGTGCGAGATGTCGACCTCGCCCCGGGCGACGAGAACGTCGAGGTAGCGCCGCACCGTCGCGCGCGAGGCGCCCGAGGCGGCGGCGATGTCCTTCGCGCTCGCCGGGGTGACGGGGTGCAACGCGCCCCGGATGATGTGCATGGTCGACTCCGCGAGCCCCTTGGGGAGGAGGGTTTCGGATGCCACGACCGTGCGCACCGGCGAGGTGACCGGCGAGACCAGCCGGTCGATGTCGCCCTGGCCCATGCTCACCGGGACCTCGGCGGGTCGGTCGGCGCGGCCTCGGCGGTACTCCTCGAGGCGGCGGACGAAGGCCTCGCGGGTGAAGGGTTTCGCGAGGTACCCGACGACGTGCGCCGCCGCGGCCTGGCGGATCGTCAGGGTGTCGCGCGCCGAGCTGATGACGACGACGTCGACGTCCCACTCCCGCACGAGCCGCAGCCGGTGGAGCACCTCGACGCCGCTGAAATCGGGGAGGTTCATGTCGAGCAGCACGAGGTCGACGTCGGTCCCCGCCGCGAGCGCCGCCCCCGCGGCCCCGGTCCGCGCGGTTCCCACGAGGCGGAACCCGGGCAGCGCCTCGAGATACGCGGTGTGCAACCGCACGACCGCGGGGTCGTCGTCGACGATGACGGTGCGGATCTCGGCATCCGGTGTCATCCGTGCCCCCTCGACGCTGATCCGTACGCGCGCTGCGCCCGCCGCGCGCCCCGCTCGCCCCGTTGAGTGTCCAAAACACCCGGACGCCTTGAAAAATCCTCCGGGTGTTTTGGACACTCGACCGTCGGGAGCGCCCCCTGCGCCCCGCCGCCGCGCGCTCCCGCGGCCCCGACCCGCGCGCCCGCGGCCCCGGCCCGCGCGCCCCGGCCCGCGCGCGCCCCCGCGGCGCGGACGCTCACGCCCGCACCCCCGCGTGCGGCAGCTCCACGGTGAACCGCGCCCCGCCCGCGGCCGACCGCCCGACCGTGACCGAGCCCCCGCGCGCCCCGGCGATGCGGCGCACGAGGTCGAGTCCCACGCCCCGGCCCGCCGCGGCCTTCGAGCTGACTCCGCGGTCGAAGATGCGCGCCGCGTCCGCGGGGGCGACGCCGGGCCCGTCGTCGGCGACGTCGATCGTCACCCGTTCGTCGCCCGCGAGCACGAGAACGTCGATGCGTCCGCTCGGCCCGGACGCCTCGGCGGCGTTGCGGACGAGGTTTCCCAGCACCGTCAGCACGTCGTCGTCGACGGTCCCGCGCGGCACGAGGCTGGCGGGGTCCACGCGCAGCCCCGGAAGTTCCGCGGCCAGCCCGTCCAGCAGCGCGCGCAGCGCCGGATCGTCGATCGGAAGACCGGATGCCACGGGCGCGAGCCCCCCGATGTAGGTCAGCGCCTCGCCGGTCTCGCCCTCGGCGACCAGTCCGCGGATCACGTGCAGGCGCGTGTGGAACTCGTGCGTCTGGTCGCGGAGCGCCCCGGAGATGCGCCGCTGGGTGTCGAGCTCGCGCGCGTCCGCCTCGAGGCGCCGGACGCGTCGGCGGAGGGCCGCGGTCAGCAGGCCGCTCAGGACGACCCCGAGCACGATCGAGCCGGCCACCCAGGGCAGCAGCCCTCCGACGGCCTCCTCGTAGCTGCCCGAGATCTCGGACTCGAGGACGCCCACCGAGGCGGTGCCGACGACCTCCCCGCCCAGGGAACGCACCGGCACCTTCGCCCGCAGGCTCGGTCCGATCGTGCCCGTCTCCGTGCCGAGGAAGGTTTCTCCGGCCAGCACCGCGGTGGCATCCGTCGACACCGTCCGTCCGCGCTCGGCCGGATTCGGATGGGTGAGCCGGATGCCGCGGGCATCGGTGACCACGACGTAGTCGACCCCGGATGCCGCGGCGACGACGTCGGCGAGCGGTTGCAGTTCCGCGGTGGCGGCCGCGGTGTCGAGCAGCACCGCGCGCTGCACCTGGTCGAGCTCGACGAGGCTCGTGGCGACGTCGAGCACGCGCTCCTCAGTCGCGGCACGGATACTGCGTTCCTGCACCGAGATGGCGACGAGTGTCGTCGCGAGCACGCACACGAGGACGACGGTGCACTGCAACGCGAGCAGCACGGCGAGGCGCACGCGCACGGGAGCGCGGTCGGGCCGGGTGGTCGACATGGGCACCTCCTCGTGCGCGCGCTTCGTGAGCGGATCGTCGTGAGCATCAAAGAGCGCAAAGGCTCCCGAGCGCGCCACCGGGGGAGAGGCGCTGACAACCTAGCTTCTCATCCGGCAACGACGATGTCCCGGGAGGGCGACGAGCATGCAGCCATCAGCAAGACGGCGGATCACCGGCACGATCGTGGGAGTGGTCGCCGCGGGCCTGTTCGTGACCGCGGGTCTCAGCGCCGCCGCGACCGGGGGCGTCGCCAACCCGCGCACGAAGCTGACGATCGTCGCTCCCGCCGCTCCGGGCGGTGGCTGGGACACCTTCGGCCGCGAGGCCCAGCAGGTCATGCGGGAGGAGGGCATCGCCGGGGCTGTGCAGGTGATGAACATCCCCGGCGCCGCCGGCACGATCGGCCTCGGCGCGGTCGCCGAGATGGGCGACCGGCACGACATCATGCTCGTCACGGGCGGGGTCATGGTGGGCGGCGTGATCGTGAACCGCTCGCCCGTGAGCCTCGAGGACGTGCGACCCATCGTGCGCCTCGCCGACGACTTCAACGTGCTGGTCGTGCCGGGCGACTCGCCGTTCCAGACGCTCGACGACTTCATGCAGGCGTTCCTCGCCGACCCCGAGGGCACCGCGATCGCGGGCGGATCGCTCGGCGGCATCGACCACCTGCTCGCCGGCATGCTCGCGCAGCAGGGCGGCATCGACCCGCAGCGCGTCAACTACCTCGCCTACCCGGGTGGCGGCGAGGTCGTCACCTCGCTCCTGTCCCACACCACGCAGGCCGGGCTCTCCGGCTACAACGACTTCCGCGACCAGATCGAGTCGGGCAACCTCCGCGCCCTGGCGCTCTCGGCCGAGGAGCCCCTCGACGACGTCGACGTGCCGACCTTCCGCGAGCAGGGCGTCGATGTCGCGATGTCGAACTGGCGCGGGCTCGTGGCGCCCCCGGGCATCGACGACGAGGTGCACGCGGAGCTCGTGGCCATGGCATCCGAAATGCGGGAGACCGAGGCCTGGCAGGAGGTGCTCGCCCGCAACAGCTGGGAGGACAGCTTCCTCGCCGGCGACGAGTTCGCCGCCTACCTGTCGGAAGAGACCGAACGCACCACCGCGATCATGAAGGAGCTGGGTCTGTGACCGAACCGTCCACCCTCACCACGGGGTCGCTGCGCGTGCAGCGCACGCCCCGCTGGTACACCGGCCGCAGCGAGCTGGTGGTCGTCGCGGGGGTCTTCGTCCTCGCCGCGTTCCTGACGTACGGCACCGCGACCATGCAGGTGCCTGCCGACGTCGCCTTCCCCGGGCCCCAGTTCTTCCCGATGCTGGTCAGTGGCTTCCTCTGGCTCGCCGGGATCGGGCTGCTGATCGAGGTGCTGCGCACGAGCCGCCGCTCCCATGTCGCCGACGACCCCGTCGAGATCTCGAACGAGATGCTCGAGGACCTCGGCGCGATCGACGAGACGGGGGAGATCCGCATCGTCTCGCCCGCAGACGTCGCGTCGACATCGAAGCCGGCCGCCGTCGATTGGCGCACGCTCGGCATCACCGTGGCTGCGCTCGCCGGGTTCATCGTCGTGCTGCCCGTCCTCGGGTGGATCCTCTCGGCCGCCGCCCTCTTCTGGGTCATCTCGTGGGCGTTCGGCAGCCGCCGGCCGCTGCTCGATATCGGGGTCTCGGTGATCGTGTCCTCCCTCGTGCAGCTCGCCTTCGGCGCGGGGCTCGGCCTCTCGCTTCCTGCCGGCATCCTGGAAGGACTCTCGCCGTGGATCAGCTGATCAACCTCGCCGACGGATTCGCGGTCGCTTTCACGCCGCAGAACCTCCTGTTCCTCGTCATCGGAGCGATCCTCGGCACCGCCGTGGGTGTGCTCCCCGGCCTCGGCTCGGCGATGGCGGTCGCGCTGCTGCTGCCCGTGACCTTCAGCCTCGACCCCACGGGCGCGTTCATCATGTTCGCCTCGATCTACTTCGGGGGCCTGTTCGGGGACTCGACCGCCGGCATCCTGCTCAATACCCCCGGGAACTCGTCGGCGATCGCCACGACGTTCGAGGGCCATCGCATGGCCAAGGACGGCAGAGCCGCGAAGGCACTCGGCACCTCCGCGATCGGCGCGTTCATCGGCGGCACGATCGCGTGTGTGCTGGTGGTCTTCTTCGCCCCGTACATCGTCGAGCTCGCCAAGGTCTTCGGGCCCGCGGAGTACTTCGCGCTCGCCGTGTTCGCCTTCGTCGCCATCTCGGCCGTCGTCGCGGACTCGATCGTCCGCGGCCTCGTCGCCCTCGGTCTCGGGTTCGCCCTCGCCCTCGTCGGGATCGACGGGATGACGGGAGCCGAACGCTTCACCGGCGGCAGCCCCGTGTTCTTCGACGGGATCTCGATCATCGTGATCACCGTCGGTTTGCTCGCGATCGGCGAGGTCCTGCACGTCGCGGGTCACATCCGCCGCGCGGGCGGCCCGGGAAAGCTCGTCGCCCCGAGCGGCTCGCCGCTGCTGTCGAAGCGCGAGTGGCGGCAGGCTCTGCCCGCGTTCCTGCGCGGCACGGCGTTCGGTGTGCCGTTCGGCGCCATCCCGGTCGGCGGCTCCGAGGTGCCGACGTTCCTCGCGTACGGCACGGAGAAGCGCCTCGCCCGCCGCCGCGGCGACACCGACTTCGGCTCGCGCGGGGCGATCCAGGGCGTCGCCGCCCCCGAGGCCGCGGGCAACGCGACCGCCGGTTCGGCGATGGGCGCCCTGCTGGGCCTGGGCCTTCCGACCTCGGCGACGGCCGCGATGATGATCGCTGCCTTCCAGCAGTACGGGATGCAACCGGGCCCCCTGCTCTTCGAACGCTCCGGCGACCTCGTCTGGCCGCTGTTGGCCAGCCTCTTCCTGGGCCTGATCATCCTGCTGATCATCAACCTGCCCTTCGCGGCGGTGTGGGCGAAGCTCCTGCTGATCCCGCGCCACTACCTGTACGCGGGCATCACGGTCGTCGCGATGCTCGGCGTCTACGCGATCGCTTCGCGCGTGGTCGACCTGTGGCTCGCTCTTGCGATCGGCGTGATCGGCTTCGTCATGCGGCGCTTCTCGATCCCCCTCGCGCCGGTGCTGATCGCCGCGATCCTCGGACCGATGGCCGAGACGCAGATGCGTCGCGCGCTCGCCGTGTCGGAGGGCGACCCGACGATCTTCGTCTCGTCGCCGTTGACGGTCGTGCTGTACGCGCTGCTCGCGATCATCGTCACGGTGAGCGTCCTGCAGCACGCGCGTCACGCCCGCCGCGAGCGTCTCGAGGCCGCCGCCCGCCGCGACGCCCCGGTCCCCGCCGTGCGCCGCTGACCCCGGGCTCGGTCCCGTGCGCCGCTGACCCCAGGCCCGGCCCGGTCCCCGCAGTGCGCCGCTGGCCCCGGGCTCGGCCCGGTCGGGCACCGCGCGGCCAGAGGCTCGTCGAGTGTCCAAGACACCCGGATGCCGTGGAGGTGGCATCCGGGTGTCTTGGACACTCAACACGTCCGAACCTGCGTACCGCCCCGAGCACCCGACGCGCCGGCGCCCACCCGCTAAGGTCGGCGCGTGACCACCGTGCTGCTCGCGCCCGACGGCTTCAAGGGCTCGATCACCGCCGCCGATGCCGCCGCAGCCCTCGCCGCCGGGTGGCTCGACGCGCGTCCCGACGACGTCACGATCGCCCGCCCCATGGCAGACGGGGGAGAGGGCACCGCCGCCGCCTTCCTCGCGGCGATTCCCGGCGCGCGCCGGATGCCCATGCGGGTGACCGGTCCGCACGGCCGCGAGGTCGCGGCATCCTGGATCCTCCTCCCACCGACCGCCGCCGCGCCGAACGGCACCGGGGTGGTCGATCTGGCGTCTACGTCGGGCATCGAGCTCCTCGGGAGCAGCCTCCGCCCGCTCGACGCCGACACCCGCGGCTTCGGGCAGGCGATCGCCGCCGCGATCGAGCACGGCGTCTCGCGACTCGTCCTCGGCATTGGTTCGAGCGCGTCGACCGACGCCGGCTTCGGCGTCCTCACCGCCCTCGGCGCGCGGATCACGGATGCCACCGGCACCGACGCCGCGCCCGGATTGCGGGGCGTGCGCACCGCCGTCCACCTGGACCGTTCCTGCCTGCGCCCACCCCCGCCGGGCGGGGCGGTGGTGCTGACCGACGTCCGGAGTCCGCTCACCGGGCCCGCGGGCGCGGCTGCGGTGTTCGGTCCGCAGAAGGGGCTCATCGACATCTCCGGGGCGGATGCCGCCCTCGCCCGCGCCGCCGTGCTGCTCGACACCGACCCCCTCGCGCCCGGAGCCGGAGCCGCCGGCGGAACCGGGGCGGCCCTGCGGGCGTGGGGTGCCGAGCTCGTTCCCGGAGCCGAGGCCGTCGCCGAGCTCATCGGGATGCGCGAGGCCGTCGCCCGCGCCGACATCGTGGTCACCGGGGAGGGGGCGTTCGACGCGAGTTCGGCGGCCGGAAAGGTCCCCGTCCGTCTCGCGGCGCTCGCCGCAGACCGTCCGGTCGCGCTCGTCGCGGGACGGATCGCTCCGGATGCCGACACCTCGGCGTTCACGACCACGATCGCGCTCGACGACCTCGCGGGTTCCCCCGCCGCCGCCCTCGCCGACCCCGTCCGCTGGCTGCGCGCCGCGGGCCACGTGCTCGCCGAGCGGCTCGGTTCGTCCTGACCCCGCGGCGGTCCCCGAGCGAGCGGGGTCCCTGCGCGAGGGGAGGTCCCCGAGCGAGCGGAGGTCCCTGCGCGAGCGGAGGTCCCTGAGCTTGTCGAAGGGACCGGTGGCTTCGACAAGCTCAGCCACCTGCGTCGAAGGGACCCAGTGGCTTCGACAAGCTCAGCCACCTCCGCCGCGGGGACCGGTGGCTTCGACAAGCTCAGCCACCTCCGCCGCGGGGACCCGGTGGCTTCGACGAGCTCAGCCACCTGCGCCGCAGGGACCCGGTGGCTTCGACGAGCTCAGCCACCTGCGCCGCAGGGACCCGGTGGCTTCGACGAGCTCAGCCACCCCCGCCGAAACACCGCCATCGCCCCGCGGCTCCGGTACCGTCTTTCATGTGACTACCGCTAGCAACAAAGATGACGAGGTCGATCTCCTCATCGACGCGTGGTCGCGACTGCTCCCCGACATCGACCTCACGCCGCTCGACGTCATGTCGCGTCTGCGGCGCGCGGCCTTCCATCTCTCGAAGCTCCGCGCGCGGGCGTTCGCGAGCGCCGACATCGCGCTGTGGGAGTTCGACGTCCTCGCGGTCCTCCGTCGCGCCGGCACCGAGCTGAGCGCCACCCGGTTGATCGCCGCGACCATGATCGGCAGCGCGGCGATGACGAACCGCCTCGACAAGCTCGCCGAGCGGGGGCTCGTGCACCGCCGCCCCAACCCCTCCGACGGTCGGGCGATCCTCGTGGCCATCACGCCCGAGGGCATCGAGCGCGTGGATGCCGCCATGACCGAGCTCGTCCGCCTCGAGGCCGAGGCGCTCCGCGGAGTCAGCCGCGCCGATCAGGCCCTGCTTGCCGATGCCCTGCGCGTCCTCGCCGCCGGGGAGACACACGAGGCGTGATCGACCTGGCGTCGACCCTCCCCGCGCGGGCGGTCGTGCTCGATGGCGGCCTCGGAACCCTCCTCGAGGCCCGCGGCAACGACGTGTCGTCGTCCCTGTGGTCCGCGCGCATCCTCCGCGACGATCCCGACGAAGTCCGCGCCGCCCACGCCGCCTTCATCGACGCGGGAGCCGAGGTCGTCATCACCTCGAGCTACCAGGTCGGTTTCGGAGTCGGGATTCCGGATGCCGACGTCGACACGCTCCTCCGCCGGTCGGTGACGCTCGCCCGAGAGGCCGGCGACGTCGCGGTCGCGGCATCCGTGGGTCCGATGGGGGCTCTGCGCGCCGACGGCAGCGAGTACACCGGTGAGTACGGCCTGACCCTCGAACAGCTGCGCGACCGGCACCGTCGCCGCCTGCGCGTCCTTGCGGACGCCGGCGCCGACCTGCTCGCGATCGAGACCATCCCCGCCGAGCTCGAGGTCGAAGCGCTCTCCCTCGAGCTCGAGGGGCTCGGCATCCCCGCCCTCTTCAGCCTCTCCGCCGACAGCACCGGCTTCGCGTCCGCGGGGTCTCTCGACAGGGCGCTGCGCACCGCGGCATCCGCTCCCGGCGTCATCGCGGTCGGGGTCAACTGCTGCGCTCCCGAGACGGTCCTTCCCGCGCTCGCCGGAGCTCCCGGCATCCCGCTCGTCGCGTATCCGAACACGGGCGAACGGTGGGATGCCACCACCCGTACCTGGCGCGGCGCCACCGCCCCGTTGGCCGACGCCGCCCCCGACTGGGTCGCGGCCGGGGCGCGCCTGGTCGGCGGATGCTGCCGCTCGCTGCCCGCCGACATCGCGGCGATCGCGGCCGCGGTGCGGGGCTGACGCCCGCGTCGCGCCTCAGCCTTCCGCGATGACGCGATCGAGCCACTCGGCGAGCAGCGCGCGCTCGGCGGCGGACAGAGCACCGAGATCGGACGCGACGGCCCGCAGAGTGACGGCGGCGGTGCGGTGACCCGCGTCGTCGGGGGAGGGGAGCGGGGATGCCGTGCGGTCGAGGATCCGGTCCAGCACGGCGTCGAAGAGGGTCTCGGCGAGATCGGGATCGCGCTCCGCGACGGGCCGCTGGATCAGCGACAGGATGGCTCCCGTACCCGCGGCGTGAATGAGGTTCACCGCGCGGGCCTCGGTCACGCGGAGACGGCCGGCCGCCGCGACGCGTCGGACGCGCTCCTCGAGCGCACGGATCCCGGCGGCCAGAGCGGGGGAGTCGCGACCGCGTCGGGGATCGCTCAGGATGACGTAGAGATCGGGGTTGTCGACGCCGAACCTCAGCGTCTCGCTCCACCCGTGACGGAGCTCCTCGACGGGGTCGCGTGGAGCGGCCGCGGGTGAGAGGGAGGCGACCTTCTCGGCGCTGAAGCGCGCCATCGCATGCTCCGCGACGGCGTCGAGAAGCCCTTCCTTGTCTCCGAACAACCGGTAGATGGTCGGCGCCTGTATTCCCGCGCGCTCGGCGACAGCGCGCGTCGTCACGGCGGCGGAACCCTCCTCCCGGAGCAGGTCGGCCGCGGCGCCGACGATCCGTTCGCGGACGTCGTGCCGGGGCGGCGGGGCGGTCATGGAATGACGATAACAAAGACTTGTTATCGGTGGTAATCGCTGTTAGCTTCCTCGTGTTTCCATTGATAACAAAAGGGGCTTCACCATGATCACCATCACCGGGGCGACAGGCGCCCTCAACGGCCGCACGGTCGAGCACCTCCTGCGGGAGGTCGATCCGTCGGACCTCACGGTCGTCGTCCGCGACCCTGCCCGAGTGGAATCCTTCGCGCGTCGCGGGGTCGCCGTCCGTCAGGGCGACTACGCGGATGCCGAGAGGCTCCCCGCCGCTTTCGAGGGGGCGGATCGACTGCTGCTCGTCTCGTCCAACGACCAGGGCGCCGACGCGGTCGCTCTGCACGAGGCGGCGATCCGCGCGGCCGTCACCGCGGGCGTCGGACACGTGTTCTACACGAGCCACCAGGGCGCCCACGCGGACTCGCCGTTCTCCCCGGCGCGCGACCACGCCGCGACCGAGGAGCTTCTCGCCGCCTCCGGGCTCCGGTGGACGTCGCTGCGCAACGGGTTCTACGCCCACGCGCTCGAGTGGATGCTCGGTCCGTGGCGCGAGACGGGCGTCGTGGCGGTTCCCGCCGAGGGGCCCGTGTCATGGACCTCGCGTGACGACGCGGCCGAGGCGGCCGCCCTGCTCCTCCTGCAGCCGGAGCCCCCGCGGGGGCCGGTGACCCTGACCGCCGCCGAGGCGCCGACCTTCGCCGACCTCGCGCGCTGGGCGGCGGAGGCCTCCGGGCTTGCCGTCGGATTCGAGGTGATCGACGAGCGGGGCTGGATGCAGCGCGCCGTCCAGGCGGGACAGCCCGAGGGGGCGGCGCGGTTCACGCTCGGGATCTTCCAGGCGGCGGCGGGCGGCTTCTTCGCCGGCACCACGCCCACGCTCCGTGACCTGCTCGACCGTGACCCGGCCACGGCGGGGGACGTGGTGGAGTCCGTCGCGCGGCGGTGATCAGCGGGCTACCCCGCCGCCCGAGGCTTCCTCCGCAACACCGTCCCGTCCGTGATGAGCTCCGTCTCCTCGGGGCGCCAGCCGTAGCTCGACCGCATGCGCTCGCGGAGCGCGGCGACGGCGGAGGGCGTTGCCACCTCGACGCCGCGCGGGCTGTCGACGGCGGACGGGTCGAGGTCACGGGCCGCCAGGCGCAGCTCCAGCAGGAGACCGAGCACGCGGTCGGTCCCGAACGCCGCGTTGGCGAGCTTCCAATCGCCGATGACGACGAGCGTGCGGCGACGATCCTCGTCGTCGTCGGGGCGAGCCGCCGGTCGACCCACCAGCCCGACGGCGACCCCGGTCATCAGCATCGTCCCCACGGCCGCGATCCCCGCGCCCGTGGAGGAGAAGAGCGTCTGCGTGAGAAGCGACTCCGGGGTGGCCAACACCATGACCCGCAGGGCGGCGTACACGCCGTACGTGATCATCGTGGCGCCGATCACCCGCATGGACGCCTGCGGAAGGACTCGGTTGCGCAGCGCGAGGGTGGCACCCACCGCGCTGACCAGGAGGAGGGCGACGCTCTTCACGACGAGGGACACGTCGGGCGAGAGCAGGGCCGACGAGATGGCTACCACCGCGGAAAGGGCGACAGCGGCACCGAGCGCGCGCGGCGACGCGCTACGTCCCGCGCGCGGTTTCGCCAGCCCGACGCACACGAGCGACGAGGCCAGCACCATGGCGGTGTCCGCGGCGACGAGCGTCCCGATCTCGCCGCCGCTGAACCGCACGATGTACATCGCCCCGGCGCCTACGGCCAAAGCACCCGACACCGAGGCCAGCCGCAGGAACACCCCGAGCGGTGTGGGATCGCCGATCCGCGGCAGCACGACGCGGATGACGCCGGCCGCCAGCCCGACGCCCATCACCACGACTCCGATCGACAGCAGCATCTCTCCCCCGGCTCTCATCATGAGCCGTTCCGGAAAGGCGGGCTGTTTTCGAGCGCCCGCTTGACGCGCGGTTCTCCGTGTGAGCCGGGGCGCGGGCTCCTCAGTCGAAGTCGGCCGCGACCGCGTTCCGGTGGTACTCGAAGATGATGCTCGTCCGTGTGGATGCCACGCTGTGCCGCGCGGAGAGATGATCGACGACGAAGCGGCGGACGGCGGACGAGTCGTCGACCGCGATGTGGACCAGGAAATCGTCGGCGCCGCCGAGGAAGAAGAGCTGGATGACGTCCGGATGCCGCCGCACGTCGTGCGCGAACGCGTGGATGCTCTCCTGTCGTTGCCCGGGGCGGAGGGTCACGCCGACGATCGCCTGGAGTCCGCGGCCGAGTCGGCTCTGATCCACCGCCGCGTGGAAGCCGGTGATGAGGCCCCGCTCGACGAGCGAACGCAGGCGGGCGTGCGCGGTCGACGCGGCCACGCCGAGGTCCTCGGCGATCGCGGCGTTCGTGATGCGCGCGTCGGCGGACAGCAGCTCGATGATGCGGGCATCGTGCGGGTGCAACTCGTCATCGGGCATCGCAGATCCTTCGGCCGTCGGCGGTCATCGGGGCGTTCACGTTCGAGAATACGCGCGCCAGGCGGCATCCATTCGAAGAATCAACGGTGTAACGCCACCGAAACACTCGTTTCTGCGATTCTCTCCGCATCGCTCATCCGCTCGAGGAGGAACCCGTGCGCGTTTCCGTGCCGACCGAGATCAAGAACAACGAGAACCGCGTCGCGATGACGCCCGCGGGCGTGGATTCCCTCGTCCACCGCGGCCACGAGGTACTTGTCCAGGCCGGTGCCGGCGAGGGCAGCGGGTTCTCCGACGAGCAGTACCGCGCCGCGGGAGCCGAGATCGTCGCCACCGCCGAAGAGACCTGGGCGCGCGCCGAGCTCCTCGTGAAGGTCAAGGAGCCGATCGCTCCCGAGTACGGGTTCCTGCGTCCCGATCTCACGCTCTTCACCTACCTGCATCTCGCGGCCGACCGCCCGCTCACCGATGCCCTGATCGCCGCCGGCACCACCGCCGTCGCGTACGAGACCGTGCAGACCGCGGACCGCGCCCTGCCGTTGCTCGCGCCCATGAGCGAGGTCGCCGGTCGACTGTCGATCATCGAGGGCGCGCACCACCTGCTGCGCGCCTCGGGCGGACGCGGCCTGCTGCCCGGCGGGGTGCCGGGCACGCCCCGCGCGAAGGTCGTCGTGATCGGCGGCGGTGTCGCGGGGGAGCACGCGGCCGCCAATGCCCTGGGACTCGGTGCTCGCGTGACGGTCGTCGACATCTCGCTGCCCAAGCTCCGCCAGCTCGAGGAGCGTTTCGGGGGTGCGATCGAGACCCGCGCCTCGACCCGCCTCGAGATCGCCGAGCAGCTCGCCGATGCCGACCTCGTGATCGGCTCGGTGCTGATCCCGGGAGCGGCGGCCCCCAAGCTCGTGACCGACGACATGGTCGCCGCGATGAAGCCCGGCTCGGTGCTCGTCGACATCGCGATCGACCAGGGCGGATGCTTCGAGGGCTCGCGTCCCACGACGCACGACGCCCCGACCTTCCGCGTCCACGAAGCGCTGTACTACTGCGTCGCGAACATGCCCGGCGCGGTCCCGCACACCTCGACGCGGGCGCTGTCGAACGCCACCCTGCCCTACATCACGCGGATCGCCGACGCGGGCTGGGACGCCGCGGCATCCGCGGATCCCGCTCTCGCGAAGGGCCTGAACGTCCGCGCCGGCGAGGTCACGAACGAGGGCGTCCGCGCCGCCTTCGCCCTCTGACGCCCCCTCAGCGCTCCGCGCGCCCCGCGCGCCCCGCGCCGCCCCGCCCCGCGCGCCCCCGCCCCGCGCGCCCCCGCCCCGCCCCGCCCGCACCGTTGAGTGTCCAAGAAACCCGGACGATTTTTCGAGGAGTCCGGGTGTTCTGGACACTCAACGCTCACGAGCGTCGGGTCACGCCCGCACCCACGCGTACGTGATCTCGGGGCGGCCGGGGCCGCCGTAGCGGGGCTCGCGGCGCACGCGGCCCACGTCGGCGAGGTGCTCGAGGTAGCGCCGGGCGGTGACCCGGGACATCCCCTCGCTCTCGCCCACCTCGGTCGAGGAGACGGCTCCGGATGCCGTGCGCACCCGCTCCGCGACGGCCTGCAGCGTCTCGTCGCTCAAGCCCTTCGGCAGCCCGGGCGACGTGACGGTGCGCAGCGATCCGAGCAGCGCGTCCACCTCGGACTGCGTCGCGTCGCCCGCCGCGCGATCCAGGCCCTCGACGTAGGCGCGGTACGCCTCGAGGCGCTCGCGGAAGGCCGCGAACGCGAACGGCTTGATGAGGTACTGCACGACCCCGATCGACACCGCGGCGCGGACGGTCGCGGCATCCCGGACCGCCGTCACCGCGATGATGTCGACGCCCGATCCGGCCGCGCGCACGCGCCGCGCGACGTCGAGGCCGTTGCCGTCGGGCATCGTCATGTCGAGGAGCACGAGGTCGATCCGGCGTTCGGGGTCGGCGATCGCCGTGAGCGCGGCCCGAGCTCCCGACGCCTGCCCCGCGACCTCGAATCCGGGCACGCGCTCCACGTAGGCCGTGTGCAGCTCGAGGGCGAGGGCGTCGTCATCGACGACCAGGACCCGGATCACGACGCCTCCTCCACCGACGGCAGGAACACCCGCACCCTCGTCGGGTCGGCGGTGACCTGCAGGGTTCCACCCCGGGCGGCCACGATATCGCGCACGAGCGCGAGTCCGACGCCGCGCCCGCCGGGGGCGTGCTCGGCCTTCGTCGACGCCCCGAACGCGAAGGGGTCGGCGAGCGACGGATCGAACCCGCCCCCGCTGTCCGACACCTCGATCACCACGTCGCTGCCGTTGTCCGCCAGAGCCGCGCGCACCCACCGGGGTTCCGCGCCCGCGGCCGCGGCATCCAGAGCATTGTCGACGAGGTTGCCGACGACGGTCACCGCCTCGGCGGGCGCGAGCGGCAGGGTCGGCCGCGGTTCGGACACGTCGAGGTCGAGTCGCACCCCGCGCTCGGCCGCCTCGTCGAGCTTGCCGAGCAGCAGGGCGACGACCACCGCATCCTCGTCATCCGAGACCAGTCGGTCGGCCAGTTCTTGGCGTTCGCCGGTGGATGCCACGATCAACCGCCGCGCGTCCTCGATCCGCCCGAGTTCGAGCAGCGCCAGCAGCGCGTGCAGGCGGTTGCCGTGCTCGTGCGTCTGCGAGCGGAGGGTGTCGCTGAGCGTGCGGACGCCCTCGAGCTCGCCGAGGAGCGCCTGCAGCTCCGACCGGTCGCGGAGCGTCATGACGTGCCCGCGCTCGGGGGCGCGGCGTCCGTTCAGGTCGCGCGCGTCCTCCTGGTTCACGAGCAGCACGCGGTCGCCGTTGACCACCGTCTCCTCGACCATGCGGCGCCCGGTGGAGATGGCCTCGGCCAGGGTGGCATCCATGTCGACCTCGTTCGGGTCGAGCGAGACCTGGCCCATGCTCGCGGGCGGAAGCCCGAGCAGGTCGGCGGCCTCGTCGTTGTACAGCACGATGCGGCCCTCGCGGTCGGTGACGACGAGCCCCTCGCGCAGCGAGTGCAGCACCGTCTCGTAGCTCTCGACCAGGCGCGACAGCTCGGCCGGGGTGTACGACCCGGTCACCCGGCGGGCGCTGCGCCGCACATACAGCGCGCCGAGCACGCCGACACCGACGATGGCGGCGGATGCCACGGCGATCAGCGGCACGCGAGCGGCGAGGTCCTGCTGCACGGCGCCGAGCGTGACCCCGACCGAGACGAGACCGACGATGGGTCCGTCCTCGTCGCCGCCCTCGCGGATGGGCGCGATCGTGCGCACGGAGGGCCCGAGGGTCCCCTCGTACACCTCGGTGTAGGTCTGACCGGCGAGCGCCTCGTCGCGCGACCCCTGGTATTCCTGGCCGATCTCGGAGCGATTGCGGTGGGTGAGACGGATGCCGTCGGGCGTCATGATCGTGACGAACGACAGGTCGGCATCGCCCAGGATCGCCTCGACCATGGGCTGCAGGGTGTCGGAATCGCGTCGCTCGACGAGGGCGGCGACGTCGGGTTCGTGGGCGAGGGTCTCGGCGACCGACCGGGTGACCTGCTCGGCCTGACGCTGTCCCGAGTCGGTGAGCTGGAACGACAGCAGCACCGCGAGGACACCCGCGACGAGCACGACGACGCCGAGAGAGACGAGCGCCAGCCGCCCACCCACGCTCAGTCGCATGCCACACCCTTCGTCGCGCCTGCCGTGAACAATACGACCACAAATGGTTCCGCCGTTCCGCCTCGATCAAAGTCGTCACATCGACCGGCGCCCCCGCCGGACTCAACGACGGCGTTAGAAAAGGGGAACTCCCAATGGCACTCTCACTCCGCACCACGCGTGACGGTCGGCCCCGCAGGAAGATCGACCGCAACCATTGGCTCTACATCTCGGTCATCGTGGCGGTGATCGCGGGTGTGATCGTCGGCCTCGTCGCCCCGGCATTCGCGACGGCCCTCGAGCCGATCGGAAAGGGCTTCGTCAGCCTGATCAAGATGATGATCGCCCCGGTCATCTTCTGCACGATCGTCGTGGGCATCGGCTCGATCGCGAAGGCCTCCACGGTCGGCAAGATCGGCGGCCTGGCGATGATCTACTTCCTCGTGATGTCGTCGTTCGCGCTGATCATCGGCCTCGTCGTCGGCAACATCATCCACCCGGGTGAGGGCCTCAGCATCGCGGGCGCCCACTACGACGCCCCGACCACCGAGGCGACCACGACGCAGGACTTCATCCTCGGCATCATTCCGACGACGTTCTTCTCCGCATTCACCGGCGGCAGCATTCTCCAGGTGCTCTTCATCGCTCTTCTCGTGGGCTTCGCCCTGCAGGGAATGGGCGAGCGCGGAGCGCGCATGGTCGAGGGAATCCGCAACTTCCAGGCGCTCGTCTTCCGCATTCTCGGAATGATCCTGTGGCTCGCGCCGATCGGTGCCTTCGGGGCGATCGCCGCGGTCGTCGGAAAGACCGGATTCCAGGCCGTGATCAGCCTCGGCATCCTGATGGGCGCGTTCTACATCACGTGCTTCCTCTTCATCGCCGTGGTCCTCGGAACGCTGCTCTACGTCGTGACCCGCGTCAACATCTTCACGCTCATGAAGTACCTGGGCCGCGAGTACCTCCTCATCGTCGGCACCTCGTCGTCCGAGGCCGCTCTGCCCCGCCTGATCGCGAAGATGGAGCACCTGGGCGTCTCGAAGCCCGTCGTCGGCATCACGGTCCCGACCGGATACTCCTTCAACCTCGACGGCACGGCGATCTACCTCACGATGGCGTCGCTGTTCATCGCCACCGCGATGGGCTCGCCCATGTCGATCGGTGAGCAGATCGGCCTCATGATCTTCATGATCATCGCCTCGAAGGGCGCCGCCGGTGTCACCGGCGCCGGTCTCGCCACCCTCGCCGGCGGCCTCTCGGCCTACCGCCCCGACCTGGTCGACGGCGTCGGCGTGATCGTCGGCATCGACCGGTTCATGTCGGAGGCCCGCGCGGTCACCAACTTCACCGGCAACGCGGTGGCGACCATGCTGATCGGCGTCTGGACCAAGCAGTACGACGGCCAGCGCGTCCGTGAGGTCCTCGCCGGCAACATCCCCTTCGACGAGTCGCTGCTCACCGGCCACGACCACTCGGCGACTCCGGCGACGGATGCCAAGGAGCAGGCGTCGCTCGACGCGGGCACCGGCCCCACGGTCGACACGAAGTCGCTCGACGCCTTCCGCGCTCAGGCCGAGGCGGAGGCCGCGGCCCGGGGTCGCTCGTGACCCTGGCGCACTCTCCGGCGGGGGCGGCTTCGGCCGCCCCCGCCCCCGCGCGTGTCGACCTCGCGCGCACCTGGATGCTCCGCTCGCCCCTCGCCGGCGGACTCGAGACCGCGGCCGACGTGCTCGTGCTCGACCTCGAGGACGGCCTCCCCTCCGGACGCAAGGCCGAGGGCCGCGACCGCGCGCGCCGCGCGGCCGACCACGCGCCCGTGTGGCTCCGCATCAGCGCCGCCGGTACGCGCGATGGGGAGGACGACCTCGCCCTGGGTCGCGAGCTCGACGATCGCCTGGCGGGGGTCGTCCTGGCGATGTGCGCCGGTCCCGCGGATGTCGCGCACGTCGCGGCATCCCTCCCCGCCGGCGTCCCCATCGTCGCGATGATCGAGTCGGCCGCGGCCCTGCTCTCGGCCCCCTCGATCGCGGCGCACCCCGCGACGCGGCGCCTCGCGTTCGGCACCGGCGACTTCCGTCGCGACACCGGTATGTCGGCCGACCGCCTCGCGCTGTCGTGGCCGCGCGCGCAGCTCGTCGTCGCCTCGGCCGCGGCGGGAATCGCCGGTCCCATCGACGGCCCGTGCGGCCCGGTGGATCAGGCTCGGGATGCCGCCGTCCACGCCGTCGCGATGGGCTTCACCGGCACTCTCGCGCTACAGGATGCCGCCGTCCCCGGCGCGCACGCCGGCTTCACGCCCGCGCCCGACGAGGTCGAGCGCGCCCGGGCGCTGCTGTCGGCGACGCCGGACGGCCCGGTCGACGGCTCCTACGCCCCGACGCTCGCCCGCGCCCGCGCCCTGGTGACCCGCGCTGAGGCCCTCGCCGCGCTGTAGCCCCCCCCAGCCCGCGTGCCCGCGCGCCCGCGCGCCCGCGTGCCCGCGCGCCCGCGCGCCCGCGTTCCCGCGTTGAGTGTCCAAAACACCCGGACTGTTTTCTGAAGCGTCCGTGTGTCTTGGACACTCAACGCCGCGACCCCGGCGCGCTCAGCTCCGCCGAAACCACCGCCGGCGCACCACCGGCGCGACAGCCGCCGCTTCCTCCCGCGCCCGGCGCCGCTCGGCCCACGCCGCCACCTCGGCCTCCACGTCGACCGTCGGCGTGACCACGGGCGGCCCGCCCTGCAGCTGCCGCCGCGCCTCGATCACGCGCCGGTTGAAGTCGTGCAGCGCCTCGCGGACGTCGGGCTCGCGTGCAATGGCATCCATTCGCTCCGCCCGCTCGGCGTACTCGACCCGAAGCGTGAGGGCCGGCGGCCCGAGACCGGTGAGCTGCTCGGCCTCGATCTTGCGCCGGATCCACCAGTCGGGGTCATGCGCCCCGTCGAGGTCGGGGAGGGGCTTGCCGGCACCGGGCAGGTCGTCGAACTCCCCGCGGCGGATCGCCTGCTGGATCGACGTCTCGACGTACGCGGCGCGCTCGGCCGCGGTCGATCCGCGCTCCGGTCCGGTCGCCGCGGGCTCAGGTTCGAGCCCGCTCTCGCGCAGCTCGCGGTCGAGCCGGTAGCGCTCGGCCGACTGGCGTGGGTCGTCGCTCATGGGCACCTCCGGTCATTCCAGGCTACGACGCCTCCGCGGGCCGGGCGCCGACGCGCGGCCCGGGCACGGCGAGCGGGCTGGGTGCCACGCGCGGACCGGGCGCAGCGTGCGAAACTCCGGAGAACCGGATGCCACGGCCCCCGCACGCACCCAAAACGGCGTCACCACGCCAAGAACTCAGGAGTTTCGCACACCTCGCGCCCCACACCGGAGCCCCGCACGGTCGCCGAGCCCCCCTCACACACCCAGCCGCCGCAGCCTCTCCCGCGCCATGTCCTGAGCGCGCGGACCCGACCCGAGCGCCCGCTCCGTCACGCGCAGGACCAGCCGC
The DNA here is from genome assembly GCF_000202635.1 of Microbacterium testaceum StLB037. Lineage (NCBI taxonomy): Bacteria > Bacillati > Actinomycetota > Actinomycetes > Micrococcales > Microbacteriaceae > Microbacterium > Microbacterium testaceum. Next base: position 2,443,068 of record NC_015125.1, read on the forward strand.
GTCACCGTCAGCACCGGAAGCGGCGACCGGCGCAGCCCCAGCATCTTCCGGAATCGCGGCGGGATCGTCGCGACCGCCGCGGCGAACAGCACGCGGTACGACAGCCCCATGAGCCCGCGGAACGGCGGCTTCTTGAGGAACCGCACGACCTCGTCGACGCGCTCGTCGTGGCGCAGCTCGCCGCGCTCGAGGAAGCCGTCGAGCTCCGCGTGCAGAGCCGCGCGCGTGAGCGGGGGGTCCACGACGCGCATCAAGCGCCCCGCGGTGGCCCAATCGGCGACGTACGCGTCAGGGCCACCGGGGATGGGCCGGCGCGACACCTCGTGTCCCGACAGGAACGCGTCCGTGAAGGCGAGGTGCACCCAGCGCACGAGGTCGGGCGCTTCGGCGGAGTAGGAGCGCTCGTGCCCGTCACCCGCCCGGTACTCGCCTTTCACCCGCTGGTGGAACCGGCCGACGCGTGCGGTTTCGGCATCCGCCTGTGTCCGTGAACCGTAGGTGAGCGTGACGACCCAGCGCACCGTACCGGTGAGGCGCCCGAGCGGATCCTCGCGGTACCGCGACCAGTCGTGCACACCCGCGAGGGCGCCCGGGTGCAGAGCCTGAAGGAGCAGGGCCCGGATGCCGGCGACCAGGGTCCCCGTCCCGGCGTGAACCGTCCACGCGGGACCGTTCTCGGCGAAGTACCCGGCGTCATCGCCCTCGGCGATCGCCCGCACGTAGGGGGCCATGCCGGTCGGATCTCCGGCGAGGGCGACGAGGAGTTTCCCCCGCAGCGACGGAATCCAGCCGGGTGCGGGGGAGGGGGAGTCGCTCACCTCTCCAGCGTGCCACCGCCGCGCCCCACGGGCGCCGAGGTGTCGCGGCATCGAGAGAGTCAGTGCCCCTCGTGCGAGATGACGGGCACCGTGCCGTCGTCGCGCAGCAGGACAGCATTCTGCGTCGCGCCGAGGGCGGGGGTCACGACGACCGCGATCACGGCGGCGGCCACGAGGAGCCCGACGACGCTCATGGGCTGCGCGGTACGCGTCGCGCTCGCGGAGCGGCGCTGATGACGCAGATGCACCGCAACGCTCGCGCCCACGATGACGAGAAGAAGGGATGCCGCAGCCACCGCGAGCACACTCGTATGCGCCGGGACGACGAAGAGCAGGGCGGTGACACCGAAGATCGTGATGAGGCTTCCGCCGAGCACGAGGGCCGGAACGACGAGGCGTCCCGCCCAGAGGACCACGCCACCCCACGCGAGGGCGGCGAGTCCGAGAGCCACCAGTCCGATCCCGAGGCCGTCGGCGACGGCCCCGGAATCGGGACGGGTGATGGCGCCCGCACCGAGGGCGGCGGTGATCAGGCCGGCCCCCCAGGCGAACACGGAGGGCCACGACCGGACGAAGGTCGCAGCAGTCATGCTCAGACCGCCGCGGTGCGGGGGATGCTGCGCTCGGTGCCGAGGCCGACACCCAGCAGCACGACGGCGCTGGCGAGGTGCAGGAAGTGGTCGGGCACGTTCAGAGCCAGGATGTTGGCCGGGCCCATGAGGAAGAAGCCGACGATGCCGAGCAGCAGGTAGACGGCACCGACAGTGGTGTTGACGCCCTTCGCCGCGCGGGCGTTGGCGAGGCCGGCGACGAGCAGGGCGCCACCGATCAGGAGGTGAGCGATGTTGTGGAGCGGGTTGACCTCGAAGATGCCGAGGAGCAGGCCGCCCTCGTTCGAGATGAAGCCGACGCCGCCGGTCACGGCGAAGCCGAGCAGACCGACGAGCAGGTAGACGGCCCCGAAGATGGTGGCGACGAGGCGGTTGGGTGAAGAGCTCATGATGAACCTCCCAGTGAGTTAGCAGCGACCTCGTGGCCGCCTTCGTCACATCTTCGGAGACAATGAGTGGTTCGGATTGGGCTTTGCGTCGCCGCACGTTCTCCGGTAGAAGCGGTTCGCGAAATGCCCGCCCCCGGAAACGACAGAAGGCCCCCGAGTACTCTCCGAGGCCCTCCGCAACAAAGCCCACCATACGAAGCGACCCGACCCCTCCTCGGGGGATTGCATTTCACACGCTGTTCACGTAGCGCGCGCTCTGCCACGATCGGCTCATGGAATTCGAAACGACTCTGCTGCAGATGGGCAACAACACCGGCATCGAGGTGCCGGTCGAGGTCGTCGAGGCGCTGGGCGGCGGAAAGCGCGCGGCCGTCATCGTCGACGTCGCCGGGTACGTGTTCTCGAGCACCCTGGGCGCCATGGCCGGAAAGACGCTCATTCCGTTCTCGGCCGACAAACGCGCCGCATCAGGCCTTTCAGGTGGGGATGCCATCTCCGTCGACCTGAAACTCGACACGGCCCCGCGCACGGTCGAGGTGCCCGACGACCTCGCCGCGGCCCTCGCGGAGGCGGGCGCGCGAGCGGCGTTCGACGCCCTCGCGCCGAGCGCGCGCAAAGCGCACGTGACGAACGTCGAGGGGGCCAAGACGGCCGAGACCCGCACCCGCCGCATCGCCGCGATCGTCGCCAAGCTCGTCTAGTCCGACCGGCTCGTCGGAACGTCCCGACCGATAACCTGGAGCGGGAGGGTTTCGTGGGCCGCACAAAGGATGCCATTGCCGAAGGGCTGTCGATCGCAACGGCGGCAGCGCGACTCACGGTGCGCAACCGCATCCTCGTCGAGACGATCGCCCGCGGCGGCCACTTCGACAGCGAGGTGTTCGCGGACTTCGCCCGCGCCACGCTCCGCGACCTCGCCGACGAGCAGGATCAAGCGGCCGAGCGCGTGACGAACCAGCGCAAGCGCGCGTGGGGACGGTTCTCCGACTCATCGGGGACGCACGATTACCGCGACCGCGACACCCGCAATCTGCGTCGTCGTGCCAACCAGTCGCGCGGTGTCGCGAAAGAGCTGCGCGCCCTCGCCGACGACGCGACGCGCGTCAACGCCCTCGTCGCCGACGCCCGGATGGCCGCGTGGGGCGATGTCGAGGCCAACCTGAGCCAGCGCCTCGACGTCGAAGGCATGACGGCGGATGCCGATCCCGATTACGCCACCATGCGCCGGGCCCGGATGGATGCCCTCCGCATGGTCGACCTCGCCCGGCTCGCCTCGCAGGCGAAACGGAAGGCGAAAGAGAAGGCGGCGTCCGAGCCCGTCGATGCGGAAGATTCGGGCGGCAAGAAGAAGAAGTCGGCCGCTCGCTGACACCGGATTCTTCGCGGTCGCATGTCACACGACGGTGCCGGCCGGACATTCCCGGGTATGGACGAAGCCGAGCTGTGGCGCCGCGTCACCGCCGACGGCGACGACCGGGCGCTGAGCGCGCTGTACGAGCGGCACGTGGACCGCGTCTTCCGTCACGCGGCTCGACTTGCGTCGGATCGACGGGATGCCGAGGATGCCACGGCCGTGGCCTTCTTCGAGCTGTGGCGCCGGCGTGACGCGGTGCGTGTCGTCGACGGGTCGCCGCTGCCGTGGCTGCTCGCGACGACGACGAACGCGCTGCGCAATCTGCAGCGCGCGGCCGCCCGATACCGGCGCCTGCTCGACACCTTGCCCCGCGCCGACGACGCGGCATCCGCCGAGGAAGACGCCTTCGCCGATGAGAACGCCCTCGCGGTGCTCGCTCCGCTGGGTGCCGTCGACCGCCAGCTGGTCACGCTCGTGCATCTGGTTCTGCCCCCTCGCCCCGACAGGGCGAACCAGCTTCGCGTGGAGGTGCGCTGTCTCACGCCGGGCACGTTCACGTTCCCCGGCGGCTCCGCCACCTGCACGGCCGCGGACCTCGCGGCGAATCCCGCGGGGGTGGTGTCGTGGATCGACGTCCCTCTCGCGTCGGTCGGCTCCGAGGTGGCGGTGTCAGCGGGTCGCGGCGAGAGCTGGCGCCTGACCGCGACCTTCCTCGAGGCTGAGCCGGTGCCTCTCGCGGTCAACGACCGCGGCCAGACTTACGGTTCTTCGGGGGCGGGGGAGGAACCCGACCTCATTGCCGTCGTCGCGACCAACGGACGCGAAGGATACGTGGATGCCGATGAGCTGGCGGATGCCACCGGCTCGAGCCAGAAGGTCGCGTCGCCCGACGAGGCTCTGCGGTGGCAGGGCGAGCGCGCGGGCCAGGCCTTCGTCGTTCCGGTGCACCTGTCGGATGGCGTGACACGGGTCGGCGACTTCGTGGTGCAGTGACGAACGAGAGAGCCCCCGTCGACCGAAGTCGACGGGGGCTCTCTCGTAGTTGTGTGCGCTTACGCCTTGTTCTCGGCGCGGTTGCGACGAACCTTCGCGGCGACCGCGACCGTCGCACCGGCGAGCACGAGCGCGCCGCCACCGATGTAGATGCCCATCAGCGACTCGCCGTTGACACCGGTCTCGGGGAGAGCGTTGGTGCCACCGTTGTTGTTGCCGCCGCCGGTGTTGCTGTCGGCGCGGGCGCCGGACGCCGCGAGCGTGTAGGTGCCGCTCGGGTTGGCGGGGAGGGTGACCGTGGCGGTGGCGGTACCCGACGAGTCGGCCGTCTTGTTCACGGACGCCGAGGTGACCGGGAGGTTCGCGGTGGCGATGTTGGCACCGGTGACGCCACGGCCGACGAGCGTGAACGTGACTTCCGCGCCGGGCTGGAAGCCTGCGACGGGAACCGGACCGTTCGAGGTGACGGTGATCGTCACGGTGTTGGGGCCGGTGGGGACGTACGCCTGTGCGACCGCGGGGGCGGCGAAAAGCAACGCGCCCGCGGCGGCGAACGACGCCACTGCCTTGGTGATCTTGTGCTTCATGAGTGCCTGCTTTCGAATCCGGGCTGCCGGTCGTTTGATGGTTCCGCACGCCTCGTAGGCGAGTCCTTCGCGAACATCGAGGAAGAAAGAGCGGAATGGTGTGTTGAGACCTACCTGAGTATTCCGTAGGGGTACGCCTTATTGCAAACCACCGTCATTTCTTTCAGGTAAATGTTTCGCAACGTGATAAAGCGCAGCCATTCGCAAGCCCATGGCCGGTGGTCGGCTGTGTGATCAGCGCAGGGTCAAGGTTCCCGGTCCTGGTGAACCACAGGACGCGCGGATGACGGGATCCAAAGAGGAATCTGCGGTCGGCGTCACGTACGCTTCTGCGTCCGTCGCTGTTGTCAGCGCCCGCACTTCCACGGTGATGCGCGTGGAGGCTTGAGGCGTCAGATCAACGCCGAACGTCAGGACCTGTCGTCCTTGAAACGTCGCGTCGGCGAAATTCGCTCCGTTGGACGCGGCCGAGGAGACCACCTCGAAACCCTCGGGCAGATAGAGATTGCCGACGACCTTAGCTGTTCCGGGAGCCGTCCCGTAGGCGCCTTCGCCCGTGATGTATGTCGGTAGTGATGTAGCGGCGTCCGATGGTGCGTCGTTTGTCAACGTCAGGCTGAGCGTGAGAGAGCGTAGCCCGGTCGCCGTGAGGGGCTGGCACGACGTCCACTCGACGGCGACGTCCGGCTTGACGTAGTAGCTCATCTTCGAGCCGGTTCCATCGTTCAGGTAAACCCCGAAGCGGACCGTTCGATCGTCCGTGACGGGGAGCGGCCCGGCGACCGTCGTATCGGCGAGGATGGCTTGATCGGCGGGGTCGGCACTCCAGAGGAGAAGGCGGTGCTGTTCGCCGGCGCGATACAGCGCCGATATCAGCGAGGGGGCGGATCCCCGGCCGTCGATCAATGCTTGGAAGACAGCGCCGGTGGCGGCAGCGAAGAATGCATCCTGTGCCGAGGGGTCGGAATACCGGAAGTACACCTCGTTCATCAGGATTCGAGTCGCATTACCCGCGTTGAGTTGCTCCCCGGAAGGAAGCGTGACGGGTCCCGTCGCTTCCAGTACGTACGAGAGCAGGACTGGGTCGACGGCGATCACGCCGTCTACGTCGAGTCCGGTCTTCGTTCGGTACATCTCGCGCGCGAGAGGACCGTCGATCGAGAAAACAGGAATCTGGGTGAGGTTGTGAAAGTAACGTCCCGGTCGAGTGCCGTAGATGTCCACGACCTCGTCCGGCAAGGTGGTGACCGGTTCGCGCAGGTCGCGCACGATTGCGCCCGCCGACTGAGTGTCGAGGAGAGATACGGCGCCCTGGTTCGTGTGGAGGAGAATCGCCGTTCCCGTGATTCCTCCCAGCGATCGCCATTCCGCGTTGTTCTGGACGAGAAGGAGATAGTTGCGTTCCCCGTCTTGCCCCAGCATCTCGGGGAGGAGGCGAGCGGCGCCGGCGAGAGTGTCGATGGCGGTTGCTGACTGGTCGAGGAGTTCGCCGGTCTTGTCGACTGCAGAGGCGGCAACCCCTACCAGCGGTGTGCGATCGATGGTCTCGACGTTGTTGGCTGCCTCCCTCGCACGCGTCTCGGCGGCGGATGCGGGTTCGGCCAGGCTCGTCAGAGAGCTTGCATCGATACGCCCCCCGACGGGGCGGAGTGAGTCCAACGAGACGTCCTTGGCCGCTGTCGCGAGCGGAAGGATGGCTCCGCTGAGGAGTTCGTCGGCGGAGGCGGACACCGTGCCGAACGCGGCAAGCTGCGGTCCGACCCAGGGGACCACCTCCGCTGCGCTCCAGATCGGATCGGACGTGAGTTGACGCGCCTCCGACGCCTCCATTGCGATTCGTGCGATAGAGGGAACGGCGCTCGCCGGATCGGATGCCAGAGCGGAAGTGCTCTGGCCCACCTCCGTTTGAACGCGAAGCAGATGCTGATAAGCGAGGGTGCCGCGAACGCCGATCCAGACGGCAGCGAGGAACGTCACGACGATGAGGCCAGCCAGAACCCACGCGAAGACGCGTCCCGCGATCTGGGCCGGGCGGGGAAGCACCGCGTTGCTCACGTCGTCGTTTTACGCATCGGAGTCTCTGCTGGACTCGCGCGTCGCCCGGCGGGATGCGAGCCCGAGCTCTTCCAGCGTCGGGGACTCGGGGGCATCGCTCGCAGAACCTGAGCGCCGCCGCTGTCCTCCGGCCGAACGTGTGGCCTTCTTCTTCGCCGGAGGCGTCTCGACGTAGCGATAGCCATAGCCGTATCCGTAGCCGTAAGCCGAGTAGTACGAGTCAGGTCCACGAGTTGGCACCATGGACATGACGAAGCCTGCGAGTTTTGCTCCCACAGTGTTCAGCGCTTCCGTCGCCAGGGTGAGCTGGTGGCGGCTTGTGCGCCCGGCGGAAACGATCATCAGCGCCCCACTGGTGGCTCGTGCGAGGATCGCGGCATCGGTGACGGGGAGGAGAGGAGGGGCGTCGCAAAGAACGACGTCGAAATCGCGCTCGAGCATCTCGAGCAATGTCCCCATCTGTCGCGAGCCGAGGAGCTCGCTCGGGTTGGGCGGCACCTTCCCTGCGGGCAGGACGTAGAGGCTGCGTCCGCCCCAGGGGAGCATGACCTCGTTGATCTTGGCTCGTCCGATGAGGACGTCGGTCAGTCCGGCCCCACCCTCGATACTGAGGTACTCGGCAACCTTCGGTTTGCGCAGGTCCGTGTCGAGAAGTGCCACACGCTTACCGGCGTCGGCCAGCGCGATGGCGAGATTGATGGTCGTCGTCGACTTGCCCTCGCTGGGGACCGAGCTCGTCACGACGAAGCTCGATCGTCCTCCCATGTCCAGGAACTGCAGGTTCGTGCGCAGCGCGCGGAACGATTCCGCTCGGGGGCTCAGCGGATCCGCGTGAACGATCAGCGGGCGATCCTTCGCCTTCGTGTCGAAGGCGATCGCGCCGATGCCCGGTGCGCCCGTGATTTGCTCCGCGTCGCGCGGGGTACGGACGCGATTGTCCAGTCGGCTCCGCAGCGCAGCGGTACCAAGGCCCATCGCGAGTCCGATGAGTGTGCCGAGCGCGAGGTTCAGAACGACGTTCGGGCTCGACGGCTGCGCTGCCGGCTGGGCATCCCTCACGCGGCTGAGGCGCACCGGGCTGGTCCCGTCGCCCGCCTCGGGCTCCAATTGCGGGACTTTCGTCGCCAAACTGTCGGCGACCGCATTGGCGATCTCCGCGGCTCGCGCCGCATCCGCGTTCGACACCGTCACGGTGATCAACGTCGAGTTCAGCCCCGCGGAGGCCTTCACGGAACTCGCGAGAGAATCCGACGATGTCGGAAGGCCGAGTTCCGTGATGACGGGATCCAGGACGACAGGCATGGTCGCCAGCCCGACATAAGTATTGATTCGTGCTTGCGCGAACGAAGAACCCTGCTGGAGCTCTGCAGCGGTACTTCCCGCTTGGGTTGAGACGAAGACGGTGCTCGACGATTCGTAGATGGGGGTTCGCGTCAGCGTGTAACCCGCAACCACTGCCAACCCCAAGAAGGTCAGCGCGACGATCAGGAGCCAGTTCTTGCGCAGGGTGCGGATGTGATCACTGAGCTCCATGGTGCCTCTCGAAGACGCGCTGTCGACCTGCGTTGCAGAGGTCGGAGAATCCCACTCAGTGTGCCACACCTATTGTTTCCGGATTCGCAACAACGACATACGGCTAGCGCTTCGGGTTCGGGCCCTCCGAATACGCCGTGTCCGTGCGCGGGTGAAGGAATTCGTTCGTCAGAATTTCGGTCTTCACGCCTGCGGTATCGCTGAGGTCGAGGAGTTCTCTCAGCGACGCACGGGCGATAGGTTGGCCACCGTGCCCGAGAAGCCGAGCGATGCCGTTCTGGTGGATGGGGGTCGTGGCGCTGAGGCGCCGGCCTCTTCCGCTGATCCCCCTCGTGCGCCTGGGCGGCGGAGGAGAAGGCGTTCGGATTGGCGACAGGGTGGCACGGCCGTTCGACAGTGGAACCTCACCGTTCTGACGACCGCTCTCATCGGAATCGGTGGGGGGCTCGTCGTGAGCGTGACGCTGAGCCGATTGGGTGGTCCATGGGCACCGCTCGCGTCGTCGATGGCGCTGTGGGCCGGCCTCGGACTTCCGGTCGTCGTCGCGCTCCGGCGAGCGCGCCCCGCGGGGTTGCTCCGAGTGCGCTCGATCGACCTCCTTTGGGGTTTGGGAGTCGGAGGCGGGCTCCGTCTTCTCCAGGGCTGGCTGAGCGGGGCAGGTTACTCGACGTTCCCTAGCCTTCCGAGCTCTCCTGACTCAACGGCGTGGGGCTGGCTATGGAGTTACGGTGTCCCCTCTATCCTTGTCGCTCCGGTGATCGAGGAGTTCTTCTTTCGTGCGGTGATCCTGGTCGGCGTCTACCAGCTACTCCGGCGCGGTGTCGGTCCTCTTGCCGCCGCGACAACTGCGCTCCTTACCTCGGCTGGCGGTTTCGTGCTCTTGCACTCCGCCTTCAGCTCTTTGTCATTGGCAGACGGCGTTCAGTTTTTTGCCGTGGGTGCCGCATGCGCTCTGGTCGTGTTGTTGAGCGGACGGATCTGGGGGGCGGTCCTGGCGCACCTGGTCTACAACGCGAGCTTCATGGCGCTGGCGGTCGTCGGCACAATCTTGGCGTAGTGGCTCGCGCTCTCCTTGTGCCTGTCACAGTGCTTCATGACGGCGGGCTCGAAATTCGATGTTCACACGATGATGATTTCGAGGGTCATGTCGGGCTGTTAGTGTTCAGCCGATGCCAGCAGGAAACACCGCGCGGGCGAGAGGGGCCAGGGAAACCGTGGCAGTCCACCGCACAGTCCAGGACATCCCCTTGTTCTCGGCTGATCCGTTCGACCCGCTCCCGGTGCGGGGAGTCGATGATTGTGTTATCCGCTCGATGGTCGGATCGAGCCGTAGTCGGTGACCGTCTTCGCCGTTCTCACACATGGGGATTCGCGGGTCTTCCGCATCGCAGCGGAGGCTCTCAGCCCTTGTCAGATTGTGGTTCACGTCGATGCGACCTCGAAGCAGGACGAGTATCCGCGAGCCGCGAACATCACCTACGTCGAAGACCGCACCAACGTCAAATGGGGAGGATTCTCGGTCGTCGAAGCGACTGAGAAGCTCTATGCATTGGCGTTGCAGAAGTGCGCATCGCCGGACGAGTACATCGTCTTGCTCTCTGGCCAATGTGTGCCCATCCGACCTCTCGCCGACCTCGAAGCACTCTTTGCCGAAAGGCCGGGCGTGCTCTACTGCCGGGCAGGCCTTGTGCTGGACGGTTATGAGATGAACGAACGTCGGATTCTCCGCGAGTGGCATTTCGATAGGTTCGATGCGCGCTCTCGGGGACTTCGAGGTCGCGGTGCCGCTGTCGCTCGCAGAATCAAACAGCTCATGACCCCTCAGAAGAAGAAGAGCGACTTCGCTGGGTTCAGGATGGTCGCGGGCAGTCAGTGGACAGCGCTCACGGCGGCGGCGGTGGAGGCGATGATGTCGGATGTGGGCGCGCGGTCGCGCCTCGCGCGCCTTCTCCGCCATGCCCTCGCTCCGGACGAGATCTACTTCCACACGCTCATCCACAGCGGCGACTGGGCGTCGAGAACCACCTCGGCACCGCCGCAGCCCAAGGGCGACAAACGCACCGCAGATTTCGCGAATCTCCATCACATCGATCGATCGCTCACTCGATATCTGTCACCGGACGAGTTGCGACACATTGGCGGATCCCTCGAGTTCTTTGCTCGAAAGGCGAAGGGCGACGACCCGCAGAGGCTTGCGAGCGTCGTGCGGGAGCTGACCTCCCAGAACGGTCAAGGATGAAAGCTCCTCATCTCGTCAAGTCGGGCTCGGGGTACTTCCTTTCGGTAGCCATCAGTGCGCTCGTGGGCGTCGTCAGTGTCCCCGTCGTGATTCAGGTGGCCGGGGCAGCCGCGTGGTCTGCCCTGGCCGTCGCGCAGGCTGCGGGTGCCATAGCGGCGACGGTCGTCGCCTTCGGCTGGCCGGTGATCGGCCCGGCTGCCGTCGCGGCCGCCCCGGATTCTGAACGCGGCCGGATCTTCCTTATCTCTCTCATCTCGAGGGCGGTGATCCTCGTACCGGCCGCCGCGGTCGCGATCGCCGTGATCCTCGTGTCGGTGGGATGGTCCCCGACCACCGCCGCTGCTTTGGTCGCCGGTCTGACGCCGGTGGTCGGCGGACTCACGGCGTCGTGGTTCTTCGTGGGGGAGTCGCGCCCCTCGAAGCTCAACTCGCTCGATGTGCTCCCGAGAGCGGGAGGAACGGTGATCGGTATCGCGTTGATCCTCGCGACCTCGAACATCCTCCTGTTCGTCATCGGCCAGCTTGCCGGGCAGCTCGGTGCTCTCGCGCTTTCGTGGATGTCGATCCGCCGGCGCTACCCTCGCGGTGAGCGGGTCGTCGTTCGCGACATCACCGGCACCGTTGCAGCGGGAGGTGCCGGCTTCTGGAACGCCATCCTCACGTCGCTCTACCAGAACTCGCCCCTTGTCGTGGTCACGAACTTCGCGGGTTCCGGCGTCGAAACGTATGCCATGGCGGACCGACTCTTCCGGATCGCTGCCCTTGCGCTCGCCCCGGTGACGCAGGTGGCCCAGGGGTATGTGCCTGCCGCGAAATCGCACGATGAGCTTTTGTCACGTATTCGGCGGACGATCGGCGTCGGAGCTGGACTGGGAGTGGCGACGTTGATCGGGTTCGGTTTGTTGGCGCCGGTCCTGGGAACGCTCTTGTCGCACGGAGCGATCGAAGTTCCGTACGGGATCTCCTTCTCCCTGGGCGGTGCGATGGGAATGGCGCTCATGTCGTCCTTGGTCGGACGCGCCTGCCTGGTTCCCCTCAAGAAGACCGCGACCCTCGCGCTGGCGGCGACTGTTGCCTCGATCGTGGGACTTTCCGGAATGGTCGCTGGGGGTATCGCCTTCGGAGTCGGCGGTGTCGCCTCGGCCTACCTGCTGGCGGAGGTCATCGCCTTCACCATCACCATCTGGCCCGCGATCGGTGCGCTGCGGGGCGTCGGCAAGCGGAGCCGCATCGAAGGGAATTCATGATGCCCGGTCGGAAGTGGTTCCAGGACGTGCTCTCGGAGATATCGGCTCTCTCTCTTCTGCCTCACCGCCTCCGCCCGGCTCTCCTGCGGCGTGCGGGTGCCTCCGTTGGCGATAACGTGCTGATCTACGGCGGCTCCACATATCACTCACAAATGCGCCTCTCGATCGCGGACGACGTCTTTGTCAATCAGGCGTGCCACTTCGACATGCAGGCTCTCATTCGTATCGAGAGCGGGGTCCGAATCGGAAATCACGTCCGGTTCGTCACGTCCGATCATGAGGTCGGACCATCCGGCCGCAGGGCTGGGCCCGGCCGCAGTGCGGCGATCACGATCGGGCGCGGAACGTGGATCTGCAGCGGTGCAACGATCCTCCCGGGGGTATCTGTCGCAGAAGGTAACATCATTGCGGCGGGCGCTGTCGTCACGCGTTCGACCGAGGCGAATTGCCTCTACGCGGGTGTGCCGGCTCGTCTGATCAAAAGGCTCGACCAAGAGGAATCTGCGCCGTGAGCAAGTTCGTCGCTCCTCTGATCGGGCGAGCGGGGCTCGGCAACGAACTCTTTCCCGTCCTTCGCGCCGCTGATATCGCCGCCAAGGAATCGCGAGTGGTCCTCTGGCCGGCCTGGTTCCAGCTCAAGATCGGTCCGATTCTCCGCCGGGAACGTGACAAGCGGATGTACTGGACCCTCTTCCGGACACCCGACCTGATCTCGCTGCTACGGCTCATCTGGGCGAAGGCTCGCGGAGTCCCGCACGACGGAGCGAGCTCAAATCACCGCTACGTGACTGTTCAGGGTATGAAGGGCTACTTCGACGGTGTGAACATCAGTGGTCCCGAGTTTCGCGACCTTCTGCTCGCCCGTGCCCGCCGGGGCGTCCTTTCGTCTCCGCCCCGGGAGCCGTACATCGCGTTCCATGTCCGCCTGGGCGACTTCTCCCGGGTGGGGGCCTCCGAATCCGGAGTATCGAAGAACAACACCAGTTCCCCGATCGAGTGGTTCGTCGCCCGTGCGAGGGCAGCTCGCGACGCGCATCCCGGCGTTCGCCTGTTCGTCTGCTCCGACGGCGACGACGCCGAGCTGGCACCCCTTCTCGACGAACACGGGGTCTACCGGTCCACGGGGCGGAACGCACTCGATGACATGGTTTTCATGTCCCATTCGGTCGGAATCGTCGGCAGCCGCTCGACGTTCAGCGCGTGGGGGGCCTTCCTCGGGGACGTCCCCATGGTGGTCCAGACGGGGGGCGACGCCTACCGTCCGCACGCTCGCGTATGGGAGGCTTCCGCTGACGAGGCGACCACGGATTGGGATGATCAGGTACGCCGCCGCTGCGGGGAAGGGCACTGAGCGCCGCAGCGAATCTGAGCGCTGCGGAAAGGCGGTGGATCATGAACTCTCGAGAATGGGGTCGAACGCTCACTCCGGGCATGGTGATACGCCCGCCGTCCGGAGGTGAGGGAGGCAACGCCGGAACTGACACGCGCGGCACGACCACTCTGCGGTGGGTCACGTACGCTGCGGCATTCTCTTCGTCTTGGACCGGTGCGACGTTCGGGGGCTTCAACGTCGTCGATTACGCGCTCGGGATGACCGTCGTTCTTCTCTTCGCAACCGCTTTCTTCCAGCGAAGGTCCCTGCAGATCCGCAGCTGGATGTTCCTGCCTCTGGGCGCGGCGGCGGTCGTGTCGGCTTGGAACACGATCGTCAAAGATGCACCTTTCGATGTGGTGATGCTCCTGCGCATCTTCCTCACCATGTTCGTGGTGGCCATGATCGTTTTCGGTTTTCAGTCATGGTTTGGTGGCGACTACCTCCGTCGACTCCTGAAGGTGTGGGTCGCCGGCATAGCGTTCAATGGGCTCGCCGCGCTTGCCGTCTCGTTCGGTGTCGTTTCCTTCGCGGGGATCTTGACTCAGGCAACAGGTGACCGGCTCAGCGGTTTAGCGTCGCACCCGAACTCCCTGGCCTTCTCGGTCAGCCTGGCGATCGCGCCCTGCATTTTCCTCGTCGCGCGGGAGCGCGGCAGGATCCTGTGGGTGATCTGCCTCGTTCTCATCCTGTGGGGAGGAATGCTCAGTGAGTCGCGAGCAGCCTTGCTCGTCGGTCTCCCGGCTCTCGCGCTGGCCACGGTCGTCTCCATCGCGCGCTCGCGCTGGAACTCCATCGCCTGGCCCATACTGATCGTCGGCGCGGTGGGGGCATGGTTCGTCGTGCCCCTCGTGCTTGCGGACTCGCGTCTCGCGGGTGGCGCGGGGGCACTCAGCGATGCGGGGCGGTCAGCCCTCAATGAGAGTGCCCTGAACCTTTTTCTTCGGAACCCGCTGACGGGAGCTGGTTTCGAGAGCCAGGCAGGTGTGTCCGTCCCCCTGACCGTGCTGACGGCGGGGGGGATCCTTTTCGCCATCGGCTACTACGCCTTCGTTTTCTCGCCCGTTCCCGCATTGTGGAGGCGTAGGCGATCGCCGATCGCGCCTTACGGGCTCATCACCGTTGCGGCGCTGGTCAGCTTCGGTTTCTTCAACCCGGTTTTCATGGAGCGCGCGACGTACTGGCCGATTCTGATCGCCATGGCCTTGTGCGCCGGGCATCGTGACGAGGACGCTCGGACCGCGTCGGTATGAGAGTCGCAAGAGCCCTTTCGCTGCGACAGTGATGACCCGCGGATCGGTTCTGGGATTTTGTGTATGGACGTTCGGGCGCGCTCCCGAAGCTATCGATCGAGCACCTTGATGACGACATCGGCGAAATTCTGAGAAACCGAGTCGATCGTGGGGATGTCTGAACGCAGGATTCGATTGCCGACCAGCTCTTCCGCCATCAGACTGAGGGCTCGCTCCGCGAATGCCGGTGGATCGTCCGGAAGGGTGATTCGCTCTCCGGCCCGCAGGAACTCGGCCTCGGGCGCGTGATAGCGGTACGAGGTGGAGAAGATCGGAAGCCCGAGGGCCAACGCGTCGACCGCCACGAGGCCGATACGCCCCGGCATCCATATCGCCTGGACGACATGTCCGAGCCGCGCGAGCTCAACCCCACGCGCGGCAGGAATGTGTTCGATCGCATCGCCCGCGCGGGATAGTGCGTCCTGCATCTCGCCCATTCCGACGACGATGAGCGTAAACCGCGGATCCATCTGACGCGCCGCGATCGCTGCGTCGATGAGGAAATCGATACGTTTGGCGGCATCGAGTCCACCCACGAACAAGGCACGGGGGGCGCGCGGCCAGCGGCGGAGAAGATGCTCCATCTCGGCGGCGTCCACTGCCTTGTACGCCGCTCGCAGGGACGCCGAATCGGTGCTGTTGCCGATGGCGACGACGCTGTCGGGATCGAGCTTGCCGTTCTCCACGAGGTAGTCGCGGCCGCCATCGGCGTAGGTCATGACCGCATCGGCTCGCCGCGCGAGTGTCCACTCGATGCGGTCGGACAGGGCTCCGGCGTCGTTGACATACGGACGACCGTGCCCCCAGAGGACCAGCTTCCTTCTCCCGAATGACCTCATCCACGCGAGGTTGTTGAGGGCCTCGAGTTCGGAGACCAGGACGTCGGGCTGAAGGTCCGACGGAAGCGCGCGCCACTCGACGGTCCGCCCGCCGAGGTGCACTCCTTTCGATCTGATGTCTATACGCCACGCTGGGCTCTCTCGGTCACCTCGGGCAGCCTGGGCACCGACGGGATGCCCGGCGGCGACGAGGAACCGGATGCCCTGGCGTGAGAGCTTCTCTCGGACGCTCTCGAAAAGGGGAACACGGTAGGCAGGCACGTAGGGCTGCGTGACGACCACCAGCGGACCGGCGCTCATGGGGTGTCTCCCGCGCGGGCGATCTCATATGCGTTCTCTGCTTGTGCAGCGGCGATGCTCCACCGGAACTCGCGCTCAGCGTGCGCGCGGGCGCGCCCCGGGAGCTCGGCGTCCTCGAGAGCATCGACGACTGCCTGCGCGATGCTCGCCGGGTCGTTGCGAGCCACCTTGAGCGCGCGATTCTCCGATGCAGGTGCGGCGATGCCGACGTGCTGGCTGGTGACGACCCGAGCTCCGGCCGCCATGGCCTCTGCGACGGCGACGCCGAAGCTTTCATCTTCGCTCGGGAGGACGAACACATCGCATTCGCTGAGGAGATCGCGTCGACGAGCGGAGTTCACTGGGCCTAGCGAGGTGACCTGATCGCCGACACCGATTTCGTGAGCGAGAGCGTTGGGATCTTGTATCGTGCCGTCCGAGCCGCCGGCGATGAACAGCCTGGCCCCTCGTTCTCGCAGCGGTGTCTCAGCGAGGGCGCGGACGACGAGATCCACTCGCTTCTTTTTGGTCAGCCGCCCCAGGTAGACGATCTTGGCTGGCCCTTCGCGTTTCGTCGTCCTATCGATCGCGAACAGCTGCTCGTCGACAGCCAGGTTCATGCGGAACGCTCGAGTGTCGGGGAGGACATCGAGCGCCTGTTGCGCTTCGAGTTCACTCGAGTAGATGGCCCCGCTCAGGCCCGCGAGGTTCTTCGCGTCGGCGATTCTCAGCCAAGCCCGTTTGCGAAGAACGTTTGTGTTCCAGTGATATCGATCCAGGGCACCATGCGGTTCGATCAGGTAGGGGATTCCCGCCCGTCGGGCGATGCGCATGGCCATGGTTCCCGGGTAGCTCTGAAACCCGTGGACGTGGACGACGTCATACCGGGAGAGACCATCCGACATCGCGGACGCGAAGTGGGGAGCGAACGTGACGCTCGAGGGCCCGGCACTCGTGACGACGCGCACCCAATCAGCCACGATGAGGTCGT
Source organism: Microbacterium testaceum StLB037 (assembly GCF_000202635.1). Classification (NCBI taxonomy): domain Bacteria; kingdom Bacillati; phylum Actinomycetota; class Actinomycetes; order Micrococcales; family Microbacteriaceae; genus Microbacterium; species Microbacterium testaceum. Next base: position 2,459,667 of record NC_015125.1, read on the forward strand.
TGTCACTGGGGGCGAGTCCCTTGTCCGTCGTAAGAACATCCGCCGCCACCCCTCGGTGGTGCAGAGCCGGTATCAAGCCGCGGATGACCTCGGCCGGCCCGCCATCCGATCGCGCCACGCTCGGGGTGACGTGGAGCACCCTCATTTTGCGGCCACTGTCGCATTGCGTTGAAGCTCGCGGTACTTGACCCCGATCTGCCAGTAGTACATCGCAAGCGCAGTGGCATAGTCGAAGCCGGCCCGTCCATCGAGAAAACCGAGCCGCGCCACGTAGGCGTAGAGGAAGAACAGTGCGGGCTTGAACGGCACGGCGTCGAAGAACCGTCCTTTTCTCGTGCGCTTCTTGGCGATGTCAGCCCGCAGCGCGCTGTTCGACCGAAGGTGCGCTTCCCAGTCCGAGTATCGATTGTGTCGGGAGAACCAACTCGACACGGGGTCTAAGTCGTTGTGGAGTATCCGACCCCGTGCCTTCACCACCACTCCGTTCGCTCGCGGTTGGTAGTGACCCTCGAGTTCTCCCATCCCTGGAGCGCCGAGGTCGTTCATCTCCGGGAATCGCACTCGATCACGGTGAACCACACACCGCTTCGTCACCCGGTGACCGTGACGGAGGATGCGCCCCGCGAACACGTAGTCCAGATCGACATCGATCGCTGCCGCGTCCGTACGCGAAATCAGGTCTACGAGTTCTGCCTTCAGGCGCTCGCTGGGTACCTCATCCGCATCGACGAAGAAGACCCAAGGATGGCGCGTTGTGACGTGCTCGAGCTGCCACTGCTTCTTCTTCGGGTACTTTCCGTCCCATGTGAAGTTGACGACGTGCGCGCCGTGTTGTTCAGCGAGGGCGACCGTCCTATCAGTGCTGTTCGAGTCAACGACGATCACTTCATCGAAGTCTGAGAGGCCCGCGAGACACGCAGTGATGCCCACCTCTTCGTTTTTCGTTTGCACCAATGCCGTGATGGGTATCTTCGAACTCATTGACGAAGTCCTTCGAATCTCGTACCGACGCGACGCGCGGGGACTCCCCCCCACACCTCCGCGGCTCCAATGTCGCCGCTGACGACGGACATTGGCTGGATAAGAGCGGATCGGCCCACCGTCGTTCCCCCTACGACCATGCATCTGCTGGTGATCCATGCTCCTTCGTGGATCACGACAGGCCTCGTGACCAGGGCCATGTCGACCCGGTGGCGGTGACTTCCTGTGGTGATGAAGGTCTCCTGCGAGATGACGACGTCATGCCCGACGTGGACGTGGTCCTGATTATGGAACCAGACACCCTCGCCGATCCAGGACCGGTCGCCGATGTGCAGCTTCCACGGAAACTTGACGCGGGTCCTCGGTCGAAAAACGACGCCGTGTCCGATGTCGGCTCCGAAAGCGCGCAGCACACGAATCCGAAGGCCTGAGCTGATTTGCCAAGGATTTGTTATGAATATCAACTCAAAAATGGCCCACAGGTACACCTGCCAAGCGGGTCGATCCCAGGCGGCACGCTCGCCGGGGGCCTGCGAAAGATCGATCACCGGAATGTCGCTCACGGTGTCCCTTTCTTGTAACTGTGTTGTAACGGTCGCGGATGTAATGTCAGTTTGTGCACCAACCGCGAACGCTGATCTTCGGGCTCAACTACCCTCCGGAGACTACGGGAATTTCCCCGTACACCGGTGCCATGGCGGAGGGTCTCGCGCGCCGAGGACATCAGGTGCGGGCGGTCGTCGCGCACCCTCATTATCCGGAGTGGAAGATCACGTCAGGTTACGGGCAGTGGTCGCGAAACGAACGAATCAACGGCGTCGATGTCCAGCGGTTGCGTCATTACGTGCCGCGTCAGCCCTCCCTGATCCGTCGAGCGCTGTCCGAGGTGACGCTCGGTGTGCGGCAGGCGATTGTTCGTTGGGGTAAACCGAACGTGATCGTCGCCGTCTCGCCCGGTCTGATCGCATCACTCATTGTTCGGTTGCGCGCGAAAATGACGCACCGAGAGACGCCGTTCATCGTGTGGGTCCAGGACCTCTACAGCGTCGGCCTCTCGGAGACGAGCCAGGGGGCCGGGGCTCCTGCGCGCGTCATCCACGCACTCGAAGCCTGGCTTCTGCGCTCGGCGTCATCCGTGGTGGTGATCCATGAGCGGTTCGCCAACAGGCTGCAAGAGGATTTCGGCGTGTCGCCTCATCGCATCACTGTCGTCCGAAACTGGAACCACCTTCCCCCATTTCCGGTGGCCGATGTTGCCGCTGTACGAGCGTCATTCGGGTGGAATGAGGGGGAGATCGTCGTCGTGCATGCGGGGAACATGGGAGTGAAACAAGGACTGCATCACGTTGTGGACGCCGGACGCCTCGCCTTCGAGAGAGGCGAACCGGTGCGCTTCGTCCTCGTCGGGAATGGTTCGCAGCGGGAGGAGATTCGACAGCGAGTGAACGATGCCCAAACAACTACCCAAATTCTTCCTCCCCTCGACGATGAAGCGTTCGCACAAGTTCTGCAGTCTGCTGATGTTCTTTTGGTCAATGAACTGCCGGGGGTCGCGGAGATGGCCGTTCCCAGCAAACTGACCTCATACTTCGCCTCAGGTCGACCAGTGCTCGCAGCTACAGATGTCGGGGGCATCACGGCCCAGGTAATCCGAGACGCAGGAGCTGGCCTCGCGGTCGCTGCAGGCGACGCCGCGGCCATTCTTGACGGAGCGAAAGCGCTCGCCGCGGATCGGGAAGGTTCGACCCGCCTCGGTGAAAGCGGCAAACGTTACAAAGAGACGATGCTAAACGAAACACGTGCCATTGATCGATTCGATAGTCTGCTCGCGGATCTGATCGCCAAAGACGCCGAGAGTCCTTCCGCGTAGTTTTCTGCCAACGATCAAGACAGGCTAAATGGTGACCAAGCGCGCTCTCATAACCGGTATCACGGGCCAGGATGGCTCGTATCTCGCTGAGTTGCTTCTGTCGAAGGGATACGAAGTTCACGGCATCGTCCGTCGCGCCTCGACCTTCAACACACACCGGATCGATCACCTCTACATCGATTCACATGATCCGGACGCCAAACTCTTCCTGCATTACGGCGACCTTTCCGATGGTGCACGACTCGTCACGCTGATGTCGGAAATCAATCCTGACGAGGTCTATAACCTCGCGGCTCAGTCCCACGTGAGAGTGTCGTTCGACGAGCCCGAGCACACGGCGGACACGACCGGCACGGGAACGATTCGCCTCCTGGAAGCGGTGCGTCTGTCGGGCATCGACACGAAGTACTACCAGGCCTCGACCTCGGAACTCTACGGCGCGACACCCCCACCGCAGAACGAGGAGACGCCCTTCTACCCGCGCTCTCCCTACGCCGCGGCGAAGCTCTACAGCTACTGGATCACCAAGAACTACCGCGAGGCGTACGACATGTTCGCGGTGAACGGCATCCTGTTCAATCACGAGTCTCCCCGCCGCGGCGAGACTTTCGTCACGCGCAAGATCACGCGGGCCGTGGCGCGGATCAAAGCCGGTTTGCAGAACGAGCTCTACCTCGGAAATCTCGACTCGATCCGCGACTGGGGTTACGCGGCCGAGTACGTTGAAGGAATGTGGCGCATGCTGCAGGCGGACAATCCGGAGGATTTCGTGCTCGCAACCGGGGTCGGCTACACAATTCGCGAGTTCCTCGAGACCTCGTTCGGGCACGCGGGTTTGGACTGGGAAGAGTTCGTGAGGTTCGATCAGCGCTATCTGCGGCCCACCGAGGTCGACGCGCTCATCGGAGATCCGACCAAGGCTGCGGAGAAGCTCGGCTGGGTTCCTTCGGTCCGCGGCGACGAGCTGGCGAGGCTGATGGTCGACGCCGACATGACGGCATTAGATCGAGGTCCCGAGTGGATCGACACCGTGGATCTTCCGACGTGGGGCAACGCCGAGCTTCTGGGAGCACGCGCATGAGCACCGCGGTCGACGGGGTGAGCTACACCGCCCACGAGCTGGACCGGGACGCGACGTTCTACGTCGCCGGTCACCGCGGTCTCGTGGGGTCGGCGATCTCGCGCAAGCTCGCGTCCGCGGGCTTTCAGAACGTCGTCGGTAAATCGTCGAGCGAGCTCGACCTCAAGGATCGCGACTCCGTCTTCGCCTACATGGCCGAGATCAAGCCGAGGTACCTCGTGCTCGCCGCCGCGAAGGTCGGTGGAATCCTCGCGAACTCGACCTATCCGGTCGACTTCCTCAGCGACAACATGCGTGTTCAGGTCAACGTTCTTGATGCGGCTCTCGCCAATGACGTGGAGCGGGTGCTGTTCCTCGGGTCGTCGTGCATCTATCCGAAGTTCGCAGAACAGCCCATTCGCGAGGACGCGCTCCTCACGGGGTACCTCGAGCCGACGAACGACGCGTACGCGATCGCCAAGATCGCCGGCATCCTGCACACCCAGTCGGTTCGCCGCCAGTACGGGTTGCCGTGGATCAGCGCGATGCCGACCAACCTCTATGGTCCGAACGACAACTTCTCGCCGCACGGATCGCACGTGTTGCCCGCGCTGATCCGACGCTACGAAGAGGCCGCGCGATCCGGAGCACAGAGCGTCACCAACTGGGGGACCGGAACGCCGCGACGTGAGTTCCTCCACGCCGATGACATGGCCGACGCGTGCCTGCACCTGCTCGAGCACTACGACGGGCCCGACCAGGTCAACGTGGGCACGGGTTCGGACGTGACGATCCGCGAGATCGCCGAAACCATCGCGCACGTCACCGGGTTCGAGGGCGAGACGGAGTGGGACACGTCCAAGCCCGACGGCACCCCGCAGAAGCTCCTGGATGTGTCGAAGCTCGCCGAGGCGGGCTGGACGGCGAAGATCTCGCTCGAAGAGGGCATGGAGCGCACCGTCGCCTGGTATCGCGACAACGTCGGCGCCCTGCGGCAGTAGGTGTTCCGCCACGTCGTGCTGTTCCGGGTCCGTGACGATGTCGCGGACCCGGACGTTTCGGCGGCCCTCGCTTCTTTGCAGGCGGTGGGGGAGTGCCCCGGCATTCTTTCGTGGGATATCGCGCTGTCGCTCGATACGCGCAAAGGACGGATGATCGTCGAGGACGGAACGTTCGTCGATCGCGCCGCATTCGACGAGTGGCGCGTGAGCGACGCACACCGCGCCGTCGGGGAAAGAATGGCCCGGATCAGCGACTGGTGGGTGGGGGACTGGGAACGGACGTGAGGCGGTCGCGCGACGGCATTCGCGTGTTTCGCCGCGCGACGGAGTGCATTCTTCTGTTTCGATAAGCTTCGCCTGTGAAAAAGCTGGGAACGCTTCGTCGCCCCTCTCGATTCCTGTCCGTTCTTGCCGCGCTCGCTGTGACGGCATCCGCTTTTGTCCCCGGTGGCATGGTCGCGTCCGCGGCAACGGCCGACCCTCCACCGGCATCCGGAATCGAAGCCTGCCGAGCGCCCGCGGGCGACAGCCCGCTCAGGGAGGGGTTTCCCCTGCCGGCGAACGCACTTCCCGCCTCGGGAGCCCCGGTGGTTCAGACGATCTATGTCGACTTCGACGACGCGCCGGGAGACCCTCGTGAGATCCCGGGAATCGAGGAGACGTTCGATGTCTCGGTGAAGGCGCTCGGCGAGGCGTCGGGTGGCGCGCTGACGCTTCAGCGCCAGTCCCATCCCGTATGGACGCGCCTGGCCGGGACGTCCGCGGAGTGGGAGGACAGCGGACGAGACCTCGCGATCGCCGTCGCCGGGGCGGACGACGTCGTGGACTTCTCGAACGTGGATGTCGTCTGGGTCGTCTGGATGACGGCGACCCCGCGAGACGCGTTCCGTTCTCACGCGGGCAGCGACTACCAGGTCGTGGCGGACGGGCGCACGCTGACGCACGGTTCGCTGATGCGACAGATCGACCTCAGCCGAGGCGGGCACTGGGTGCCCACGCACGAGATGGGTCATGTCCTCGGACTGCCCGACCTGTACGACACCTCGAACGACGGGGGACCGACGACGCGCTGGACGGGACCGTGGGACCTGATGGCCTCGACGTCCGGGCCCGGACACGCGTACTTCGCCTGGCACCGATGGATGCTGGGCTGGGCGAGCGATGCGCAGGTCGCCTGCGTGCTGCCCGGCCAGGAGCGCACCGTGTCACTCTCGCCGGTGCAGTCCGACGGCCCGACCCTGCTCGCCGCCGTGCGACTCGATGCCTCGCGCGTCCTGACCGTCGAATCGCGGCGTGCCCAGAAATGGGACATCGGCATTCCCCGTGAGGGCGTCCTCGTCTCGACCGTCGATGTGACGCGCACCACCGGTGACGGCCCGATCCAGGTCGGGTTCGCCGATGGCCGGCATCCCGATGTCCGCGATGAGACCACACTGAGCGATGCCCCGCTGCGCGCCGGCGAAACCTACACCGATGCGGCCACGGGGGTCTCGGTCCACGTGGACAGCACGGGCGGAGACGTCGACGTCGTGCGGCTGGACGCCTCGTCGATCGCCCCGCGCCCGATTTCGGCGAAGAAGACGATCGCCCTGTACCGAACCACGCAGGACGGCACGCGGGTCGTCTCGCTCGACGACCTCGTCACCCGGGACACGGGAGTGGATGCCGTCGCCTTCGGCACTTTCGACGTGAGGGAGGACGGGGCGTTCGTGCGCAACGGTGAGCTCTTCTTCGCCGACACCGATCCGGGCGCGCGGGCGGAGCTCGCGAGGGTTCGGGCGGACGGAATCCCCGTCGTCGCGACCCTCGGTGGGGAGTCTGCGTCGATCTGGTCGCTCCTGAGCCGAGATTTCGATCGCTACTACGCGAACCTTCGCTCCTATCTCCTGACGAACAGATTCGACGCCGTCGAACTCGACATCCGTTCGCCTCTCGACACCGGGACGGTGGTCAAGCTCATCGACGCTCTCCGCCGCGACCTCGGCCCCCTTTCCACCGTTTCGCTCGTCGGTGACGCGGCGGCGTTCGCGGGAGGGAGCGACGCGGCTCCCGACTATCCCGCCGTCGCGGCGGCGCGCGGCGAGGACGTGGAGTGGTTCGCTCTCCGTCTGTCGTGCGACGCCGTCCCGACCGGCGCCGAGTACCGCCAGCTGGTCGCCCAGCTCGGGATGCCGCCGGAGAGAGTCGTCTTGTCGGCGACCACCTCGCCCGCTCTGTGCCCCGCAGGTGCGGCGTTCACCGCACCGGACGAGTTCGCCCGTTCGCTGCAGGACATCGTCGCCGCCGAGCCGCGATTCGGCGGCATCCGGGGCGACGAGTACGCCAATGCCGTGCCGGGCGGCGCGGCGGCACCGTGGCAGTGGTTCGCGACCATGACCGCCGCCATGAACGACCCGGCGCCTCTCCCCACGGTGTCGCCGGAGTCGACCGCGTCACCGGACCCGACCGTCTCGCCGAAGCCGACGGCATCCCCCGTCCCGACGGCGTCTGATGGCCCGAGCGCGCTCGCGCAGAGCGGCACGGGGGAGTGGCTTGGTTTGGTTCCCCTCGCGGGCATCTTGATCGTGGCCGGCGTTCTGCTCGCGGGGCGCAGGCGCCGCACGACGGTGTGACGTCGGTGCTGCTCTCCCCGCGTCGTCAGGGGAGAGCAGCACCGGCTCACGGTGGCGAGGCGAGGTCGCCAGAAATGAGACAAGGCCCGGCTCGGAATTTCTTCCGGGCCGGGCCTTCACTGTCTCAACACAGTGTGCGCCCGAAGGGACTCGAACCCCTAACCTTCTGATCCGTAGTCAGATGCTCTATCCATTGAGCTACGGGCGCAGGGCCTCCGCGCGAAACGGCGCGCAGGCCGTGGTCCAGCATAGCCGCGACCGACGGAGACGTCTAATCGGCCCCGAACCGCACGCATCCCGGGCGTGGCGCAGGGGTTGCCGGCCGGTGTCGGGAGCCCGACGTACGCTGGGGGTATGAGCGCCTACGTTTCGGCGTTCGAGCTGTTCTCCATCGGTGTAGGACCCTCGAGCTCCCATACGGTCGGTCCCATGCGGGCCGCCGCCGACTTCGCGACCCGCCTTCGTTCCGACGGATTGCTGGGGCGCGTGGCATCCGTCTCCTGCGCGTTGTACGGTTCCCTCGGCGCGACGGGCATCGGTCACGGCACCCCCGATGCGGTCGTCGCAGGCCTCCAGGGCCTGCATCCCGAGACGGTGGATCCGGATGCCGTGCGCCGAGCGTGGTCGGACTGGCCCGAGGGGCGCGCGCTGGCGCTCGCCGGCGAGCACGAGATCGCGTTCTCGAAGGACGACGTGGTGCTCGCCCCGCGCACCCGGCTGCCCGGTCACCCCAACGCCATGACGCTCGTCGCGCGCGATGCCGACGGAGGTGTGCTCGCCGACGAGACGTTCTACTCGATCGGTGGCGGGTTCATCCGGCGCGAGGGCGAGCCGCCGCGCGTCTCGGCCGCACCGTTCCCCCTCGCCTTCGACGACGCGGCGACCCTGATCGCGCTGTGCGACGAGCAGGGCATCACGATCGCCGAGGCCGCGCGTCGCAACGAAGAGGCCCTCCGCTCCGACGAGGAGATCGCCGCGGGCCTCGACCGGATCTGGGATGCCATGGCCGCGTGCGTCAACGCGGGACTCGCGCACGACGGTGTGCTCCCCGGCATCCTGAAGGTGAAGCGTCGCGCCGCGGTGATCCGGGAGCAGCTCGAGGCCATCGAGGCCGAGGGGCACCGTGAGCTGCCGGGGGAGTGGCTGGGGGCGTTCGCGCTCGCCGTGAACGAGGAGAACGCCGCCGGAGGGCGGGTCGTGACGGCGCCGACGAACGGCGCCGCGGGCATTCTTCCGGCCGTGGCGATGTACTGGTGGCGGTTCCTCGCCGACTCGGGGCTCGGCGTCGGCAATGCCGTCACCCCGCACGGCGAGCTCGTGGGCAGCGCGCTGCTCGGGTACGACGGGCACGCGGTGACCCGGTCCGAGGTCTCGCACTGGGACGACGGTGACGTCGCGGAGGCGAACCGACGCCGTGGCATCCGGCGCTTCCTGCTGACGGCGACGGCGCTCGGCTCGCTGTTCAAGGCCAACGCGTCGATCTCGGGCGCCGAGGGCGGATGCCAGGCCGAGGTCGGCTCCGCGTGCGCGATGGCGGCGGGCGGCCTGACCGCGGTGATGGGCGGCACGAACCGGCAGATCGAGAACGCCGCCGAGATCGCGATGGAGCACCACCTCGGGCTCACCTGCGACCCGGTGGGTGGGCTCGTGCAGATCCCGTGCATCGAGCGCAATGCGATCGCCGCCTCGACCGCGGTGACCGCGGCCCGGCTCGCGCTGCGCGGCGACGGGTCGCATTACGTGTCACTGGATGCCGTCGTCGAGACGATGCGTCAGACCGGCATCGACATGTCGACGAAGTACAAGGAGACGAGCGAGGGCGGCCTCGCGGTCAACGTCATCGAGTGCTGATCCGTCGGGCCGTTCCCCGACGGTCCGTGGCGCGCGGCCAAGCGAGATGACACGATCCGCGCGACATCACGTGTCGCTGCGCCGCCGAAGCGGGCGATCTCGTCACGATCGTGTGATCTCGGCGCGGGGCGCGGATGCCGCCGGCTCAGGCGGAGTCGCGGAGCTTCGACGTCAGCGCGTGCAGCTGGGCCAGTTCGTCGTCGTCGAGGCGCGCCATGCGGTCCGCGATCGAGCGCCCGTGGGCCGCGGCGATCCGGCGGAACACGACGGCACCCGTCTCGGTGGCGGTGACGAGGGAGCCGCGACCGTCGTCGGGGTCGGCGCACTTCGTCAGCAGGCCGCGCGCGACCATGCGCTCCACCAGGCGTGACACGCTCGGCTGGCTGATCAGCATGTTGCCCGTGACGTCGCGCAAGCGCGCGGTCATGTCGGGAGCGCGGGTGACGGTGAGGAGCACGTCGTATTCGGCCTGCGTCAGCTCAGAGCCGTCGAAGTCCGTTCGCAGTTCTTCGAACACCTCGTGCTGCGCCCGGAAAAGGCTCTCCCAGGCCTGGACGGCGAGGCGGCGATCGGTCATGTCTCCACGATAGAGGGGCGGGTCGCTCGGGCGGCGAGGTCGACGGCGGGCGCGGCACAGAGTAAGGGCCGGTCGGAGAGGCTTCCGACCGGCCCTTGTCCCTGCACCAAGAGTGTCCTGCAATCACATGTCGGTAGTTGCCACAGCAAAACAACTACCGTGCGAGCACTCTATAACGGTGAGATAACGGAAGGGAAGAGGGTGGCGTTATCTTTTCGTGATCGACTCTCGGGTCAGCGCCCGCGCACGTGGTTCCACTGCGTGATCACGGCGTTGCCGTGCTCGAAGCCGAGCTCGCTGACGGCGGAGGTGCCGAGCACGAAGTAGCGCCCGCCCGCCGCGGTGAGCCCGAGCCACACCCCCGCGAGCGCGCGCAGGAAGTGCGCGTGCGAGAACACGAGGATCTGTTCGCCGTTCTCGAGGCGGGGGCGGAGGTCGTCGAGGAGGGATGCCGCGCGCGCGGTGACCTGCTCGATGCTCTCGCCGGGTGTGGCTCCGGCGGGAGCGCCCGCCTGCCAGATCGTCCAGGGGTGGCCCAGTTGGTCGATGATCTCGGGGGTGGTGAGGCCTTCGTAGGCGCCGTAGTCCCATTCGACGAGTCGGGGCTCGGGCTGCGCGTCGGGGAAGCCGGCGCGGGAGGCGGTCTCGACCGCGCGCTGCAGAGGACTCGTCAGGACCAGATCGAACCGCCGCGTCGCGAGCAGCGTCCCCGCGAGCTCAGCCTTGTACGCCCCCGTCTCGGTGAGGGGGATGTCGGTGAGCCCGGTGTGGCGGCCGGTTCGGCTCCACTCGGTCTCGCCGTGCCGCACCAGTACGAGGCGTCCGTCGGGTTCGGTGAGGTCTGCATCGTTCACCCCCTCATCCTGCTGCCTCGCCCGGTGTTTCGGGTGGGGAACGGGCGATGGAAATGACGAAGGGCCGGCCGAGAAATCTCGACCGGCCCATCTCTGCACCAGAGTGTCCTGCAATCACATGCCGGTAGTCGCCACAGCAAAACAACTACCGTGCGAGCACTCTATAACGGTGAGATAACGGAAGGGAAGAGGGCGGCGTTATCTTTTCGTGATTCATAGGCGGTTCCGTTAAATCCCTTCACGGCAGGGGAGCGGAACCGGGCTGGGATGCGGCGGCGACCCGGCGACCGAGCTCGCGGCGAGACTCCGCGCCGAGCTTGGCGCGGGCCTGATAGACGTGGGACTCGACCGTGCGGACCGAGAGGAACAGGCGAGCGGCGATGTCGCGGTTCGACAGCCCCGCGGCGATCAGACCGGCGATCTCTCTCTCCCGTCGGGTGAGGGAGATCGAGTCGACCATCGCTGCCGCGGTGGGGGCGGGGGTCGACTCCGTCGGAGAGGACGGCGAGCGCGGAACGAACGTGCGCAGCAGGGCCGCCCGCAGTTCGGTGTGTCGCCGACCGGTCACCAACGGGGTAGGCGGGTCGTCCCACATCCGGCGAACGGAGGCGGTGGTCCCGGATAGCAGGCGACCGATCTCGTCGAGCGCGTCGCGCTCCGCCACTCCGAGCGTCACCGCTCGGTGGAGGTCCCGCAGACGCAGCATCGGTGCCGGCCGCTCCGCCGTCAACCGGAGTGCGAGCTGGGCCGCGTGGGCGGCGTCGTCGTAACGCTCGTCCAGTGCGTCGATCATCGACCGCGCGGCGACGTAATCGTGGCGGAGACTCAACGGGCCGTCCGCCCACAGGCTGGAGACACGGTCGACGATGCGTCGCGCCTCCGGGACCCGACCGCGCGCGGCGATGAACTGGGCGATCAGCAGCTTCACGCCCGCCACCGCCATGTCCTTGCGGATCGGGTGGAACCGTGCCCGTGCCGCTTCGAGGTTCCGAAGGGCGGCGTCGCTCTCCCCGGCGACGGCCGCCGACAACGACGCGGCCAGACCGGCGCATCCGAGCGCGCGGTCGTCGCCCTCCCGCACGGCGCGACGCCGCTCGTCGGCGATCCGTGCGTGGAGCACGGGGGCATCGCTGCCCAGCATGAGATGCGTCACCAGCGAAACCGTCAGTGCCCATAGCCGTTCGGCGGTGTTGAGGCCGGCGATCCCGCTTTCGTACACGAACTCCTGAACACGCGTCAGCAGCCGGTTCGTGCCCTCGGCATCCCCCAGCTGCGCGCGGGCATATGCCTCGCGCAACCAGGCCCAGACGCGCCAGTACCCGCAGGACGTGCGGGACGACTGCTGCGCGTGGTCCCGCGCGAGCGGCCACTGCAGCGCGAAGGCGAGGGCGTCGACCCGCGCCGCGGAGGAATCCGGCTCCGCATCCTCCGGGCGACCGCGGTCGAGCGCGGCGTGCAGGTCCCGAGTGGCGGCGAAGAAGCCGCGCATCTCCCATGCCGTCGCGATCTGCTGCGCCCGATGCCGATCCGCGTCGGCCGCGACCACCGGCGGAACCTCGCTCTGCGCCCGCGGGTCGCCGGCGGAGACCCGCGCGTACGCGAGCTCCAAGCGGAGGGCGACGTCGTCCGGTTCCCCGGCGATGCCGGTGGAGGCGAACGCTTCGGCCGTCGCGAAACGACCCTGGTCGTTGGCGTGCCTCGCGGCGTCGAGCAGAGCCCTCCGGCGCAGATCGTCCGCCGTCGGGACCGGCAGCGGGTCCCCCCTCAGGAGCGATTCGGCCACGACGGTCGCGATCGGCGGGCTCCACCACCGACCGTCCGCGTCGAGCATGCGCGTGACCGCGGTGTCGACGATGGCGCGGACGCGGTCGTCCCCGAGGACGCGCGCGGCCTCGGCGGCGAGCACAGGATTGGCCCACAGTGCGCCGGCGTCCGAGTCGTCTTGGAAGACATAACCGTGCGCCCGCAGCTCCTTGATCTCATGGAACGGGCGGATGCGCGCGGCGTGCGTCGAGGCCAAACCGGAGAACCGGCCCAGGGTGACCAGGGTCGTGAGGTGCTCGAGCTCGAGAGTCGAAAGGTTCTTGTGCACCGCGTCGCCGAGGCGCGTCCAGACCGGGGCATGTCGCAGGGCGGCGAGCGGGTCTCGCCCGCGCCGTGCCGCGTCGTTCGCGACCTCCGCGAACTCGTACAGGAGGGCGCGCGAGCCGTTCGCCATCCACACCAGCGCGTCCGTGGTCACGTCGTCGAGAGCGTCGGCCCCGCACTCCCGGAGGAACACGGATGCCTTCGTCTCCTCGAGGGGCTCGATGTCGATGCGGACCGCGAAGCCCCGGCTCCCGAGCTCCAGCAGTGAGTGCGTCCATGCATCGGACGCCGGACGGGAGAACAGCGGTGTCTCCACCGCGATGCAGGCCGTGACGCGGTGAAGGCATACGGCCTGCAGGAGGGTGGCCGCGGAACGCTCGTCCAACGCGTGGGCGTCGTCCACCAACAACGTCGTCCCCGGTGCCGGGAGGTCCTCCATCGCCGGGGACCCCGTATCCGGCGGCAGGTCCACTCCTCGAACGAGCTGCGTGGGGACATCCCGCCGTGCGAGCGCGTGTGCGACACGGCTCATCGTCACGGTCTTTCCGACGCCCACGGGCCCGACCAGCACCACCGGCGTTCCGGCTGCCAGATGCCTCGCTATTCCTTCCGGATCGGCAGCGCGTCCGGCGATCTTCAGGGTGTTCTCCCCACCGAGGAAATGTGCACTCACCCCATCACCACCCCCTCGTGGATTCGGTTCCCCGTTTTCACCATATCCGCACACACGCAGATCGAGTCGGCTGTCCTTCCCGCCGTACTACCGAGCTTGCTGCTCAGTAGTCGAGCGGATTCAAGGGTTCACTTTCGAACGGTCGCCCGGTTCTCGGCATCCACTGAGGTTCGCTCTGATTCGCGCCCCGAGACCTTGGCGTGCCCCGTTCCGGCCAGAAGGCTCACCAACGCGGGGTCGCCCCGCCCGCTCGGTATCGGCCGAGTGGATCGAACCTGATGGGGGTTTCCATGGAGAACCAGAAGCGCCGGGTCGTTCGGCGTCGCATTTTCGCCGTCGCCGCAGGTGGCGCGGCTCTCGGGGTCGGCGTCGCCGCGACCCTGGCGGCCTGGACCGACACCGAATGGGTGTTCGGCGGAGACGGTGCGGGGGGACCGGGCGTCGGAACGTCCACCTTCGCGATCGAGCAGAACACCGATCCGGGCTTCGACGCCGCAGCCTGGACGGACGAGGCGGACAACCCCGGCGGGGAGATGGTCTTCACGGCGGCCGGGCTCGTCGGCACCGAACTCACCCCGGGCGACAGCGTCTACGCCGCCGTGGCGCTGCGCACCAAAGCCGCGTCGATCGCGGGCGACGTCGAGCTCCAGCCGGCGGTGCCCGCGGCGGGTATCACCACCGCCGACGCCGGCGACCTGCTCTTCGACGCTCTCGATGTCCGTGTGGCGACCAGCGCCACGGCCTTCACTTGCGACGGATCGGCGTTCACGGGCGGCGCGACCATCATCGCCGATGGCACGCTGTCGGGCACCGGCGGATCCGTCACGCAGTCGCTCTCGGCTGCGTCGGGCTCGGTGCAGTACTACTGCTTCGAGGTGACGCTCCCCGACCCCATCCCGCTGGCGGGCGGAACGACCGTCGAGGACTACATGGGCCGTACGATCGCCCCGGCGTGGGAGTTCGTGGCCACCTCGTGAACGAACTGGTCACGGCATCCCGCCCGGTCGCCGCGCACGCCGCGGACTCCCGGCACCGGTCATCCGCGCGAGCATCCGTCGTCACGACGGTCACGCCGATCGAGCGGGTTCGGGATGCCGTGACCACCTTCGTCGGATGCCTCGGCATCCTCATCGTCGCCTGGCTGGTGGCGAGCGCCGTGTGGGGGCTGGGGATCATCGTCTTCGTCACCGGGTCGATGTCCCCCACGCTTCCCACCGGTGCTGCCGCGATCACCCGGACGGTCGACGCCGCCGATCTCGCCGTCGGAGACGTCGTGACCGTGCGGCGTCCCGGCAACGGTGCCCAGGTGACCCACCGCATCGTCGAGATCGCCCCCGTCGCGGGAGACCCGCAGGCACGTAGCCTCACCCTCCGCGGCGACGCGAACGATTCCGCCGACCTTCGGCCCTACATCGTCACCAGCGCACCGCGCGTCCTCATCGGCGCGCCCCTCGCCGGATCAATCATCACTGCGGCGAAGACGCCTGCGGCGATGCTCGGGGGATCCGTGCTCATCGCCGCCGTGATCGCGTGGGCGCTGTGGCCCCCGTCGACCCGGACATCCCCGGACGGCGACGAGCCCGCCCCGTCTCACCCCTCCCGCTGATCTCAGGAGACCCATGTCCCTCTCTCCCCGCGCCGGTCGCCGGCGCGTCAGCGCGGTCCTCGCCGCCGCCGCTTCCCTCGCTCTCGTCGGAGCGGGAGGCCTGTTCGTCGCCGACGCCGCCCGCGCGGCCTTCATCGATGTCCCGCCCACCGGCGCGCCGGGTCGGCTGGTGCTCTCCGCCGACCCCTATCCCGCCGAGTTCCTCGACCTCAGCCCCGGAGACCCCGCGTTCTGGCAGATCCGCGCGCGTCTCGAGGACGCCGCCCGGGCAACCCTCGCGCTGGAACTTCGCAAGAGCGGCCCGCTCGCCGAGACTCCGCGCGGTCTGATCATGCAGGTGGACGTGTGCGATGCGCCGTGGGCGGGGTTCCCGGACCAGCCGTTCTGCGTGTCGGGAAGTCGTCCGGTGACTCTGGCCACACCGGCCGAGGACTACACCTCGTCGTCCCCGTCGTTCGAATTGCGACCGCTCACGCCCTCGGCTCCCCAGTTCTTGTTGGTGACCCTCTCGGTGGAGGACTCCGCAGAGGCTCAGGAGGACACCTCGCTGATGGGACTGCGCGGGCGGATGGGAGTCGGCCTCACGGCCATGTCGATCGACGACGTGCCGGTCCGACCGCCGGACCGCCTGCCGGTCACCGGGTTCGACCCGACGGCGTTGATCGGGGTCGGCGCGCTCGGGGCCGGCCTCCTGGGTCTCGGGGCGTCGCTCCGCATCGCGAGGAAGGGGGGACGACGGTGAGGACATGGATGCGCGCGGCATTGGCCGCGTCGATGGGGGCGGTGCTCCTGGTGCCGCTCGGGATCACCGCGACCACGGCCAGCTGGAATGACGCGGAGTGGGTCCACGAGGACGCTCTGGGAACGGGCACGCTCGACTGCGCGCAGAATCCCGCCCTGGAGAGCCGTTCGCGCGGCACGTTCCTCGCGGGCGAACTGCTGGGGATCGACCTCGACTCCCTCGCCCAGCTCGAGGACATGCGCCTCACGGTGCAGGCGGATGGGGTCGCGGTGCCGGATCCCGCGAACGCGATCGACCTCGGATCCACGCCACCCGCCTATACCTTCGCGAATCCGCTGGACGTCACGGCCCTGGGTATCGCGGAAGTGGATCTCACCGGGTTCACGGTCGCCCTCCCCGGTGCTGCCCTGGGGGCGGCGAATCAATGGGCGCAGGGATCGACGAGCGGTCGAGCCGCGGGCGCGTCCGGGTTGATCAACGACTCCGGAGCGGTGTTGGTCTCCGATTCCACGCCCGACGACCAGCTTCCGCAGCCGGCGACGATCGATCTCACCGCTCTGCTTCCCACGATCGCGGGTCTGAATGCGGCGACGCTCGAGGTGGGTGCCGTCGCGGCGAGTTCTCAACTCGACGGGTGCGCCGCGCTCCGGGAGCAGGTCTGGGGAATCGCCCCCGCGCAGCCGATCGTCCAGCGGGACTACGGCATCGCCTCTCTCGGGCTGGCGCTGGACGCTCCCGCGGTGGGCGCGCTGACCGGCGCCGTGACGACGACCGGGGGGCAGCTGGAAATCGCTGTTGCCGGGCTCGTCGGACAGAACGGGCTGATCGCGCAGAACCTGCGCACCGCCCTCGCCCTCCGGGTTCCCGGGATCGCCGCCGCGAGTATGACGGGCACGGTCATCATCAGCGGGCTCGACCTGCAGTCGACGGTCGCTCCGTTCCTCGGCCTCCAACTCCAGGGCGACGGGTTCACGATCGACCTCGCCAACGGACGCATCCTCGTCGACGTCGAACGGCTCACGGGTCCACTCAACGGTGCCGCACCCAACACCGAGCTCGTGCTGAACGCGGGCATCATCAACGCCATCGTGGCCGAGGCCGGGACACTCCTCGACGAGTGGGCCGTCGACGTCACGGATGCGCTTCGCGCGGCCATCAGGAACGCACAGGTGCAGATCGCTCTGTCCACGACCGTCTCGGCCGTCGGCTACAACCTCGCCACGGTGACCCTCGGATTGAATTCGACGATCGGCGCGGTGGTCGACGGCAACGCGACGATCGGAGTGACCCTCTCCAACCAGCCGACAGGGCTGATCGTCACGACCATCAACACGGCCCTCGGCCTGGCGGGCCTTCCCACCCTGTCTTCGATCCTGACCACTCTCACCGGATCCGGCTCGGCGCTGACCACGGCTGTGGCCAATCTGCTCACGACGCAGTTGCTCGACCGGGTCACCACGCTCGGCGCCACGCTGTCCACGCTGTCGGTTCCCGTCGTGAACGTGCTGGCCGGGGTACTGAACGCGCTGCCGACGGTCGTCTCGGTCATGGTCAACGTCCAACCCGACCAGCAGAACGCGCCGCCCGGGTACCCGTTCGTCGCCCCGACTTCCCGGTCCACAGCCGAGTACGCGGTCACCGCCCTCCGGCTCGGTCTTGCCGACTTCGCCGTCCCCGACGACGTGGCCCACGTCCTGTTCGGGACCGGGTCGGCGGGGCCGGTCACCCTGCCGTGAGTCATCGGCTGCCCGCCCTCCGGTTCGTCCACCTTCGAAGGACCCGCCCGCACCCGTGAACCCGGACGTGCCACTCTGAGCGAGGGCTCACGCGAGGGGCGGGTGCGCCGGGGGAGGAAGCCATGAAGCTCGCTGTCTGCGGGGCAACGGGTGTCGTCGGGTCGCATGTTCGCCGGGCCGCCGAGGCGCGAGGACACGAGGTCGTTCCGCTGACCCGATCGACCGGACACGACCTGACGAAGGGGCTGCCCGAGGACGCGCTCGCCGGGGTGGAGACGATCGTCGACGTCAGTGGCATCCAGACGCTCTCCCGGAAGCGGGCGACCGACTACTTCCTCAGTGTGTCGCGCACCCTCCAGGCGGCCGGGGCCGCGGCGGGGGTCTCGCACCTGGTGGCACTGTCGATCGTCGGTATCGACGGCGTGACGTCCTCGTACTACGGGGCCAAGGGAGAGCAGGAACGCGCAGTCCGCTCCGGAGTGCTGCCGTGGACTCTGCTGCGCGCCGCACAGTTCCACGAGTTCGCCGCGCAGACCATCGAGCGCGGATCGGTGGGGCCTCTCGTTCTGGCGCCCCGCGCGCGCGTCCGGCCGATCGCGGCTGCCGAGGTGGCCGAGGCCCTGGTGGATCTCGCCGAGGCCGGCCCGGCCGGGGACGCACCCGATCTGGTCGGGCCGCGGGACGAGATCCTCGCCGACATGGTTCGAACGCTTCTGGCTCGACGAGGAAGTCGCCGACCGGTGGTCGAGATTCCGCTCCCGGGGTCGATGGGCGAAGCGATGAGCTCGGGTCGGCTCCGGGGGTCTCGGGACGCCTCGCGGCAGGGACGGCAGACCTACGCGGAGTGGGTGGATCAGCTGCCCGGTGGCCACTGACGCTCTCGGAGTGAAGCCGCAGGAGACGAGAAACGCAGATTCTCCCGGAGGAGCGTGCGCTGCCTCTCCCGCTCCGCCACAATGACCGCGGGGAGCGCTACCCGAGCGCACACACATTCACCGACCGCGAAGACGCGGCGGTTCTGGGGGATCGATGGAGCACATCAACCTGCCCGCGGCCGGATGGTACGCGGCGCCACACGCCAACGGCGAGCAGCGCTACTGGGATGGCACGGCGTGGCACGAGCCCGCCGAGGCGGAGCCGACGACGCCGTTCATGAAGAAGCCGGTCACCCGGCGGACCGGAGCCTTCGTCGCGGGTGCGGCCCTCGTGCTGGGGCTCATCGTCGGAGGCGTGTCCGGCGGGGCCGGCACCCAGTCCGAGGTAGCCGCTCTGAAGGCTCAAGTGTCCGGTCTACAGTCGGATGTGGCCGAGGCGCAGACGGCGGCGGAGGAGTCCGTGGAGACTCTGGCGACGGCGACGACCGCGAGTGACGCGATGACCAAGGAGCGCGACTCCGCCCGGGCGCGCGTCGCGGAGCTGGAAGCGGCGGCGACGGCCGCGCAGGCCGAACTCGATGCCCGCGCCGCGACGATCACCGACCTGCAGGGCAAGGTCGCGGCGAAGGACTCCGCCCCGCCGGTCGTCGAGGTCGCCGCGCCGGAGACCCAGAAGTCCGTGTACTACAAGAACTGCACCGCCGCCCGCGAGGCGGGGGCCGCACCCGTGCGCCGCGGAGACCCCGGGTACGCGTCTCATCTCGACCGCGACGGAGATGGGATCGGCTGCGAGTAATTCAGCGGCCCAGGGGGACGCCGCCCGTTCCACGGGTTCGCGCAAGGGCCACCCGGCTGCGACCGCGTGCTGCTCGGCATCCATTACTCTGGCTCGCGGCGCACGCGAGACCGCGGGCTTCCGGCTCGAGCACGAGAGTGAGACCGCCCGTGGACGGACAGGCGCAGGCGACGCAGACCCCCGATCGGACGTTGCGCCGCGCGATGAGCGCACGCCACCTCGTGATGATCGCTCTGGGCGGCGTGATCGGGTCGGGGCTGTTCCTCAGCTCGGGCTACACGATCCACCAGGCCGGTCCGCTCGGGGCGGTGCTCGCGTACCTGCTCGGAGCCTTCGTCGTCTGGCTGGTCATGGTGTGCCTGGGCGAACTCGCCGTGGTCTACCCCGTCTCGGGGTCGATCCACATCTACGCAGCGCGCACGATGGGGCCGGCCACCGGCTTCGTCACGGCGTGGCTGTACTGGCTCTGCTGGGTCGTCGCCCTCGGGTCGGAGTTCACGGCATCCGGAATCCTCATGCAGCGGTGGTTCCCGAACGTCGACGTGTGGGTGTGGTGCCTGGTGTTCGCCGGCATCCTGTTCACCCTCAACGCGATCTCGGCGCGGGTGTTCGGCGAGACCGAGTTCTGGTTCGCGGCGATCAAGGTCATCGCGATCCTCGCGCTCATCGTGCTGGGGACGATGGCGATCTTCGGCTTCACCCCGCTGTCGACCAGCCCGCACGAAGCGGTGCTGCTCAGCAACTTCGAGACGCCGGAGGGTGTGCTGCCGGCGGGGCTGGGCGGAGTGCTCATCACCTCTCTCGCCGTCTTCTACGCGTTCAGCGGCGCGGAGCTCGTCGGAGTCGCCGCGGGGGAGACCAAGGACCCCGGCCGCAACATCCCGCGCGCGCTGCGATCGACCGTGCTGCGTCTGCTCGTGCTGTTCGTCTGCTCGATCACCGTGATCGCGGCGCTCCTTCCGTACGAGAAAGCGGGACTCAGTTCGAGCCCCTTCGTCGACGTCTTCGAGTACGTCGGAGTGCCCTACGCCGCCGACATCATGAACTTCGTCGTCATCACCGCGCTGCTCTCGGTGGGTAACAGCGGCCTGTACTCGTGCGCCCGGATGCTGTTCTCTCTCGCCGAGGAGGGATACGCGCCGCGCGCGTTCACGCGGCTCACCCGTCGTGGCATCCCGATGATCGCCCTGCTCGTGAGCCTCGCGATCGGTCTCGTCTCGCTCATCTCGAGCGTCATCGCCGCCGAGACCGTGTACCTCGTGCTCGTGTCGATCGCGGGCTTCGCCGCGGTGGCCGTGTGGATGTCGATCGTCGCGGCGCAGTACTTCCACCGGCGCGCGTTCGTCCGCGGCGGGGGAGACGTCGCGACTCTCGTCTACCGCACGCCGTTCTACCCGCTCGTGCCGATTCTGGCATTCGTCCTGCTGACCGCCTCGATCGTCGCGATCGCGTTCGACCCCGAGCAGGCTCCGGCGCTGTACTTCGGCATCCCGTTCGTCGGCCTCTGCTACCTGTTCTTCTGGTGGCGGTACGGCCGCAAGGGCGTCGCGCCGAAGGCTCTCGACGAGGAGGCGCCGGTCGCCTGAGCCCGGCGCTCGCTATACGCGGCGTCGATCGCGGTCAGCGGCACCGTACGCCGGGGTGACTGTCGCCCGCGCGTGGGACCCAGTACGGTTCCCGGAAAGGCGACGCAGCCCCGCCGGGGCGGGTCCGAGGCCGGGGAGGCATCCATGGAGACCGTCGACACGATCATCGTGGGAGCCGGAGTCTCCGGTCTGGCCGCGGCGCGCTTGCTCACCCGCGCCGGCCGTCGCGTCGTCGTTCTCGAGGCGCGCGACCGCATCGGCGGACGCACGTACACGGACCGCTCCGGCGGACACGTCACCGATCGCGGGGCCTCCTGGATCCACGGGATCGACGGCAGCCCGGTCGCCGAGGCGGCACATGCGTTCGGGATGCCGATGGTCGAGTTCACGGTCGGCGGATACCAGCCGGCCGGGCGGCCGCTGACGTACTTCGGTGAGGACGGGTCGCGCCTTTCGGCCGAGGAGGTCGCGCAGTACGCCGCCGACATCCGCGCGCTGAACGCGACTCTCGTCGACGTCATCGCCGACTCCGCTCCGGATGCCACCTACGCCGACGTCGTCGACCGGGCCCTCGCCGCGCAGGACTGGGATGACGCGCGCGCGGCGCGCGTGCGCGAGTACAACGACCGTCGCGCGCAGGAGCAGTACGGCGTCGCGATGACCGGGCTCGGGGCGCACGGCCTCGACGACGACACCGTGAACGGCGACGAGGTCGTCTTCCCGCGCGGATATGACGAGCTCGCGCGGAACCTCGCCGAAGGGGTGGATGTGCGTCTGTCGCACGTGGTGTCGGCCATCCGCTGGTCGCCCGACGGGGTCGAGGTCGACACCGACCACGGCTCGCTCTCGGCCTCGAACGTCGTCGTCACGGTGCCGGTCGGCGTCCTGCAGTCCGGCGATCTCGCGATCGAGCCCGAGCTGCCCGCGACCCACCGCCGCGCCCTGGGCCTGCTGCGGATGAACGCCTTCGAGAAGGTCGTGCTGCGCTTCCCCGACAGATTCTGGGATGCCGAGGTCTACGGCATCCGTCAGCTCGGTGCCGAGGGGGAGTGGTGGCACTCCTGGTACGACCTCGGGCGGATCCACGACGAGCCCGCCCTGCTGACGTTCGCCGCGGGACCCGCGGCGGTCGCGACCCGCGCGTGGTCGGACGAGGAGATCGTCGCCTCGACGCTGGCGCAGTTGCGGCGGCTCTACGGCGATGCCGTCCCCGAGCCCGAGAGCGCGGTCGTGACGCGCTGGCAGGACGACCCGTTCGCGCGCGGCTCGTACGCCTATATGCTTCCGGGCTCGGTCGGGGCGGACCACGACGAGCTGGCCGTTCCGGTCGGCGGGGTGCTGCACCTCGCGGGCGAGGCGACGTGGGGCGACGACCCCGCGACGGTCCCGGGCGCGATGCTCTCGGGCCACCGCGCCGCCGAGAACGTGCTGGGGCGCGAGATCCCGCTGAGCGCGCTCTGGTCGTAGGGTTCGGCGCCGGGCCGCGGCGGAGGTCCCTGAGCTTGTCGAAGGGGCCGGGGGCTTCGACAGGCTCAGCCACCTGGGTCGCGGCGGAGGGCGCTGGGTCGCGGCGGAGGTCCCTGAGCTTGTCGAAGGGGCCGGGGGCTTCGACAGGCTCAGCCACCTGGGTCGCGGCGGAGGGACGCAGGAGCGGGGCGGAGGTCCCTGAGCTTGTCGAAGGGACCGGGGGAATCCGCTACCGCGGCTCCGGCCCCGTGGCCACCGGCAGCTCCTCGTGGTTCGACCACTGACTCCACGACCCGGGGAACACCCGCGGCGCGAACCCCGCCAGCGTGAGCGCCACCGCCTGGTGCGCGGCGGTCACCCCCGAGCCGCAGTAGACCCCCACCGTCATGCCGTCCTCGGCTCCCAGCATCCGGAAGCGCGAGCGCAGCGCGTCCGGCGCGAGGAAGCGTCCGTCGCCGTCGACGTTCTCCGTCGTGGGCGCGCTGACCGCTCCGGGTACGTGGCCAGCGCGCGGATCGATCGGCTCCACCTCGCCGCGGTAACGCTCGCCGGCGCGGGCGTCGAGCAGCAGGTCGGACGACGCGAACGCGCCCACCTCGTCGAGCTCCAGCGTCGGCAGCGCCCCGTACGACAGCTCGACGGTTCCGGGCGCCGGGGTCTCGGCATCCCCCTCCTCCACCTCGAAGCCCGCCCCGGTCCAGGCCGCCAGCGCCCCGTCGAGCAGCCGGACGTCGGCGACCCCCGCGTACCGCAGCAGCCACCACGCCCGCGCGCTCGACATGTTCTTCAGGTCGTCGTAGACCACGACGGTGTCGCCCGCGTCGATGCCCCATCGTCGGGCCGCCGCCTGCAGCGTCTCGACCGGAGGGATCGGATGCCGGCCCTCGGTCGGCTCGCCGTGGGCGGCCAGATCGTGGTCGAGGTCGACATACTGCGCGCCCGGGATATGCCCCGCGCGGTACTCCGGGAGCCCGTCGGGCCGGTCGAGGCGCCAGCGGACGTCGAGCACGCGCACCGGTCCACCGTCGGGGAAGGCCCCCGCGGCGAGGGCGTCGTGCAGGGCGGGCGCGGTCGTGAGGATCGAGGCCATGGTCCCAGTCTGGCCCTCAGCTCACCGGGGCGGGACCCCGGGTCCGTCCGTCGGCGACGCGCGCCCGCGCGCGATCGTGGCGGGAGGTGACGGGCACGGTCTCGGTGGCACGGGGAAGCCCCATCGGAGGGGTCGCGACGTAGATGGTCTCGGCGCGCTCGACGACGTGCGTCTCGTGCCAGATGCCCACCGCACCGGGCGTCTTCCGCGCTCGCCGGTTGAAGCGGGTCCACGCCGGGCGGTGCTCCTGCTGCGGAGCGGAGGCGTACGCGTACAGCTTCTCAAGCGACGACCAGTACTGCACGAGGTAGGGCCCTCGCGAACCGAGCAGCATCGTGAAGCCGAGGAGCCCGGATTCGGGATCGACGCTGAGCTCGCGCAGCATCCGGGGCATGTCGCCCATCAACGGCATCCACTGATCCGGCCGCCACCATTTGTTGACCGTCATCCCGATGTGGAAGACGACGAGCTCGCCGTCGTAGCGGTGGGTCATCCGACCCGGATTGATGGATGCCATGGGCTCGTCCTCACTCGATAGTGTTGCTATCCAGTGTTAGATAGTAGGGCTATCGAGTCAAGGGGGTCGGCGTGCGGATTTCAGAACTGTCAGCCGAGAGCGGTGTTCCCGTCGCGACGATCAAGTACTACCTGCGCGAGAAGCTGCTGCCGGAGGGCGAGCGCTCCTCGCCCACGCAGGCGTCCTACGGCGTCGCCCACGTGCAGCGACTCGGGGTCATCCGAGCGCTCGTCGACGCCGGTGTCGGGATCGCGGGAGTGCGCAAGGTGGTCGGTGTGCTCGAGGAGCCGCCCGAGAACCCCTACGACCTGCTCGGCGCAGCGAACGCCGCCGTGACCCCCGCGATCGTGGGCGACCCCGATCTGACCGAGGCGACCGCGCTGCTGGAGCGCATGGGCGGAAGCCCGGAGACGTGCTTCCCCGACCAGCTCGCGGCGGTCGCGCATGCCCTCTCGACGCTGGAGCGCGCCGGGTTCACGGTGCCGGAGCCCGTGATGGCGTCCTACCTCGAGCACCTGTCCGCGATCGCCGAGGCGGAGCTGGCCGCGACCCCCGACACGTCGATCGAGGACGCCGTGCGCTATGTCGTGCTCGGCACCGCGCTCGTCGAGCCGCTGATCCTGGCGCTCCGCCGTGTCGCGGAACAGGTGGCCGCCTCGCGGCGCTTCGGCACGGGCTGACCCGCGGCGGGCTCAGGGCTCCGGGTTGGTCGCCGCTCCGTCGAGCCAGAGGGTGTCGCTCTTGTCGCCGTGTGGACCGGATCGGCCGACGTGCTTGTCGCCGATGTTCGGTCCCTTCGTGATCACGTGCACCAGAGCCATGCCGTGACCGCGACCGAGGTCGTAGTCGTCTTTCAACCACTGCAGGATCGGCGTGGCTTTCGTGCCGGGGCCGAACCCCCGCTCGTCCGCGAGCGCGATGAACTGCCGCGGGGTGAGCCCGGTCTTGGTTTCGATGTTGTCGAGGTACGCCTGGAAGGACATGACCGGAGGCTAGCGCGACCCGCCGACACGGTCTACGCATCGGGCGCGGCCAGGCGTGAGCGATGTCGGCACCCCGGGGTACGGTCGAAGGATGGCCGTCACCCTGCACCGGGCGCCCGTCGCCGAGATCGACCCCCGCACCCTCTACCGCCTCCTCTGGCTGCGCGTGACCGTGTTCGTCGTCGAGCAGGAGGCCGCGTACCCCGAGATCGACGGTCGCGACATCGAGCCGGGTGCCGAGCTCATGTGGATGAGCGAGGGCGACGAGGTCCTCGCGACGCTCCGTGTCCTCCGCGAGTCGACGAACACGCGCATCGGTCGGGTCGCGACCGCCGCCGCGGCTCGCGGCCGTGGCCTCGCCGCCGACCTCATGCGCGCGGCGGTGGAGATCCTGGATGCCGAGACCCCCGGCATTCCGATCCTCCTCGACGCCCAAGCGCACCTGGCGTCCTGGTACGGACGCTTCGGCTTCGTCGTGTCGGGGGCACCGTTCGCCGAGGACGGCATTCCGCACGTGCCGATGCGGCGGACGCGCCTCACCACCGAGCGTCTGGTGCTGCGCGAGTGGACCCGGTCCGACGACGACCGTGCGTTCCTGTTCGACATGTACCGGCGGCCGGAGGTTCGGCGCTACCTGGGCAATGGGCAGGTGATGACCGATCCGGCCGAGGTCGACGCGACGCTCGACCGCTGGACGAGCCTGGCCGACGGCATCCTGGGCGTCCGGGCCGTCGAGGCACACGACGGCCACCGACTGGGGTCGGTGCTGCTGAAGCACATCCCCTGGTCGGCGGGCGTCGGCGACGGGCGACCCGAAGACATCGAGATCGGCTGGCACTTCCATCCCGACGCGTGGGGGTCCGGGTACGCCACCGAGGCGGCTGCCGCGGTCCTCGCGCTCGCAGGCGCGAACGGCATCCGCAAGCTCGTGGCGGTCACGAATCCGGCGAACGCGGCATCCGGCGCGGTCGCGCAGCGCATCGGGCTGCGCCCCGCCGGGGAGACGGTCGACTACTACGACACCACCTGCGCGCTGTACATCGGGGAGCCTGGCGCGTGAGAGCCCGCGGGGTGGCGGCGACGGCCCTGGCCCTCGCGTGCACGCTCGTGCTGACCGGGTGCGACCTGGGATTCTCGCTGGGGTTCGGCGGGAAATCCGACGGGCACTTCGAGGGCAGCGAGCTCACCGTGCCCGTTCTCTACGTGAGCGGCGGCAAAGGGGGCGTGGCCTCGCAGCGGATCACGGCCGAGGCGGCCGACGGCGGCGACCTCCGCATCGACATCACCGAGAACGACGTCAGCGGCGTCGCGCCGGTCACCCAGTCCGCGACATGGACGGCCGTCACCGCGGCGACTCTGCTCACCGGCGCCCGCCCCGACACGGCCTACACGTTCGGCTTCGACGCGCGCATCAACACCCCGGCCGCGGGGGCCGTGACCGCGGTCGGCGTGCTCGCGCTGTACTACGGCACCGAGGTGCAGCCGGGCGTCGCCCTGGCGGGCGGCGTGACGCCGTTCGGCACCGTGAGCCCCGTCGCGGGCCTTCCCGAACAGGTGTCGGCGGCGATCGAGGCCGGCGGGATCGACACGATCCTCGTCCCCGCGGGGCAACGTATCGCCGCGGATGCCGACGGCCGACCGGTCGACCTCGACCAGGTCGCGGCGACCGGCGGAATGACCATCACCGAGGTCGCCGACGTCGCCAGTGCCTACGCGATCATGACCGGCGAAGAGCTTCCGGAGGCGGTCTTCCCGACTCCGGCCGCCTCGCCCACACCCCTTCCGACCGCCACGGGAGGCCCGGCGGAGGCGGAGACCGGGGCATTCGCCGCCGCCGTCGACAGCGCCCTCGCCCGTGCCGACGCGTCTCTCGGGGCGGCGATCGACGCGTCCCTCGCCGAGCGATCGCGCGTCGCCGGCGACCGGGCACGCGCGCTTCGCGAGACCGGAGAGGGGAGCGGCGCGTTCGCGGCCGCCGCGAGCGCCGCCGATCTCGCCGCGGTGGCCGCCGCCGACTCGGTCGACTCGGCCGCGGTCGATGCCACACGCGCAGCGGCCGAGCAGATCCTGATGGATGCCGCGCGGGACGCCCCCGACACGCTCGACGTGGCCGACGTCTCGCTCGAAGTTCTGGGAGCGGCCGCGGACGCCTACGCGCTCGCCGCGTACGCGCAGACCGCTCTCGCGGACGGCGAGGAGGCGGGGCCGCCCGCTGCGGCTCTCGCGCAGTCGTCGCTCGCCCGCGCGCAGGAGGGCGTCGACCTGCGCGACGCGCTCGGCACGGGCGCAGGAGCCCTGTCGCGTGATGCCGATCTCGACGGGCTCGGATCGCTCCTGCGTCGCGCGGCGATCGCGGCCACCGACGCGTACGTGTCGCGCGCCGGAGAGGCGCCGGTCCGCGCGGGCGATCTCCCGGCGGTTCGGCTCGCGGCCTTCGACGCGGCCCGCGAAGACCTCGAGGCCTTCGCCGCCGACGACGCCTGGCTCGGCCTCGCCCTCGCGACGACGTCGTTCTCGCGCACCGTCCCGCCGCTCGTCGCGCAGCAGTCGGTGCGGGTGCCCGACGGCGTCGACCCGACGGCGGCCGTACGGCAGCGGATCGCGGTCGGCGACGAGTACGCCGTGCGCGCGGTCGACGCCCTCGCCGACGCCGGGGCCGACGTGGCTCTCGTCCGCGGAGCCCTGGCCGACGCGACCGCGACCGCCACGGCGGCGCCGGCTCCCGGGGCGTCAGCGGTGTACGCCACGCCGTTCCTGCGCGCGCGTGTGCTCGCGTTCGCGGCCGGAGTCGAGCGCGAGTAGCGGGCCCGCCCTCCCGTCAATGCGGCGCGTGGTACTCCGCCGTTCCGCGCTTCCAGTAGCCCTTGACGACGGTGGCGGCGGGGTCTCCTGACCACCGATCGAGCAGGAGCGCCCGCCCCGCTCGGACGATCGACTGCTCGGCGGCGACGAAGCCGAAGACGCAGCCCTCCGGCTGTTCCTCGACGTCGAGCGCGTCGAGCCAGTCGGCGAGCTCCTCTCCGGCGGGTCGGTCGCCGCGGTGCACCTGGATCACCTGCACGCCCGGGGGTGCGGCCACCGGGAGGTCGTGGGCGGCATCCGGGACCTCGATCGCGATGCGCCCGATGGCTTCGTCGTCCATCGCCGCGGCGAAGCGGCGGATCGCGGGAACGGCCGTCTCGTCGCCGACCAGGAGCCAGGCATCCGGGCGCCCGACGAGCACCATCGACCCGCGCGGCCCGCCGACGCCGACGCGGGCGCCGAGGGGAGCGGACGCGGACCAGCGGCTGCCGACGCCGTCGCCGTGCAGCGCCACGTCGATGTCGAGCCAGCCGTGCTCGGCATCCCAGCTCACCGGGGTGTACTCGCGGCTCGGTGCGGACCGCGCATCGTCGGCGGAGTCGTCGGGGAAGAACACCCGGATGTGATCGTCGGCGCCGGGGGAGTCGAAACCGCGGAGGTCGGCCCCCTCGAGGCGCAGTCGCACGTACGACGGGGTCAGGAACGTGCGGGCGGCGAGGGTCGCCGAGCGGAAGACCAGCTCGTGGCGACGGGGTTCGAGACGGGCACCGAGGGCCGGGTTCGACATCTTCACATAGCTAAGGCTAACCTAACTTCGCGACCGGCCCCGGAGTGTGGCCGATCCCCCTCGCACATACAGCACTGGAGAGATTCCGCATGAGCACTCGTCTGATCCGTCCCCTCGCCGCCGCATCTTTGGCGGCCGCCCTGGCCCTCACCGGCTGCGCCTCCGGGGCCGCCGCTCCCGCCGAGCAGGCCGCCGCGACCACCGTGACCGTCGAAGACAACCACGGCTCGATCGAGGTTCCCGTGAACCCCGAACGCGTCGTCGCCCTCGACAACACGACGTTCGAGACCCTCAGCGAGTGGGGCGTGACGCTCGTCGCGGCCCCCAAGCCGCTCATGTACGACCTGTGGCCCTCGCTCTCGGGCGGCGACGAGGTGCTCGACGCCGGCCTGCACCGCGAGCCGAACATCGAGAACATCCTCGCCGCGGACCCCGACCTGATCGTCGGCGGATACCGCTTCCGCGAGATCTACGACCAGCTGAAGGACATCCAGCCCGCGACGATCGAGACGAGTCCGCGCGACGGGGAGGAGCACACCTCGGAGCTCAAGCGTCAGACGGCCATCCTCGGCCAGGTCTTCGACAAGAACGACGAGGCGACGAAGCTCTCCGCCGACCTGGATGCCGCGATCGCCGACGCGAAGGCCGCGTACGACCCGTCGCAGACGGTGATGGGGCTGATCACGTCCGGGGGGAAGATCTCCTACGCCGCCCCCGGAGAAGGGCGCGGCGTCGGCCACCTCTTCCCGACGCTGGGCCTGACCCCCGCGCTCGACCGCGCGGCCGAGGACGCCTCCCACGGCGATGACATCAGCGTCGAGGCGATCGCCGCCGCGAACCCCGAGTGGCTGTTCGTCCTCGACCGTGACGCGATGTTCGGGGAGGACGGCTACGTCTCGGCGAAGGACCTGATCGAGAACGCCGAGGCGCTGAAGAACGTGCCCGCGGTGCAGAAGAACCAGATCGTCTACCTCGACGGCAGCTTCTACCTCGACGAGGGCATCCAGGCCTACACGAAGCTCTACCGCTCGGCCGCCGAGGCGTTCGCCTCCTGATCCCCGGTGGGGGTCCGGATGCCGGGCCCCCACCCTCGCCATGATCGTCACCGCTCCTTCCCCCCGAACGCTCGGGCATCGCCTCGCCCTGCCCGCGGCCACCGCGGGCGTCACCGCCCTCGTCGTCGTGTCGCTCTTCGTCGGCGTCTACGACATCGCCGGCGAGGGATTCGGCACCGAGATGTTCTTCATCTCGCGAGTGCCCCGCACCCTCGCCCTCGTGCTCGCGGGCTGCGCGATGGCCGTCTCGGGCCTGATCATGCAGCTGCTCACGCAGAACCGGTTCGTCGAGCCCTCCACCACCGGCACGTCCGAGTGGGCCGCCCTCGGCCTGCTGGTCACGGTGCTCCTCGCGCCGACCGCGCCCCTCATCGTGCGGATGGTCGTGGCATCCGTCGCTGCCTTCGTGGGGACGATGATCTTCATCGGCATCCTGCGTCGGATCTCTCTGCGCTCCTCGCTCGTCGTGCCGCTCATCGGGATCATGCTCGGAGCGGTGGTGTCGGCGTTCACCACGTACCTCGCCGTCTCGACGAACTCCCTGCAGATGCTCGGCACCTGGTTCATGGGCAGCTTCACCTCGATCGTCCGCGGACGCTACGAGGTGCTCTGGGTCGTGGCGATCGTCGTGGTCCTCGTCTTCCTCTCCGCCGACCGCATCACCGTGGCCGGTCTCGGCCGCGACATCGCGACCACTGTCGGCGTCGACCACACCCGCGTGATGCTCATCGGTGCGGGTCTTGTCGCCGTCGCGACGGGCGTGACCACCGTCGTGGTCGGCTTCCTGCCGTTCCTCGGATTGGTCGTGCCCAACCTCGTCTCGATGTGGCGGGGCGACAACGCCCGCGCCAACCTGCCGTGGGTGTGCCTCGGCGGAGTGGCCATCGTCGTCGTGTGCGACATCGTCGGGCGGGTGATCCGGATGCCGTTCGAGGTCCCCGTCTCGATGATCCTCGGGGTCGTCGGGTCCGCGGTGTTCATCACCCTGCTGCTGAGGATGCGTGCCCGTGCCTGAGGTCCTGACCCGTCCCGCTCCGGCGCTCGCGCTCCGCCGCCCACGGATCGCCCTGCGGTTCGGAATCCTCGCTCTCGTGGTGATCGTCGCCGCCGTCGGCGTCCTCACCTGGAACGTGCCGGGGGAGCCGGGCTCGCGCGCTTTCTGGCTGGCCGTGAACCTCCGCGTGGTGAGCGTCGCGACGATCGCCCTCGTCGCCTGCTGTCAGGCGGTCGCGACGGTGCTCTTCCACACCGCGACGGCGAACCGCATCCTCACCCCGTCGATCATGGGCTTCGACGCGCTCTACGTCGTCATGCAGACGGCGCTGGTGTTCTTCTTCGGCAGCGCCGCGCTCTCGGCGACCGACGGCCTGCTCAAGGTCGTCGTGCAGAGCGCGCTGATGGTCGGTTTCGCGACCCTCCTGTACGGCTGGCTCTTCGCCGGGCGCCGTGGCAACCTGCACATCATGCTGCTCGTCGGCGTCGTGCTGGGCGTCGGCTTCGGCTCGCTCTCGACCGTCATGCAGCGGTTGTTGACCCCCAGCGACTTCGACATCCTCTCGGCCCGCCTCTTCGGCAACCTCTCGAACTCGGATGCCGAGTACCTCCCGTGGGGAGCGCTGGTCGTCGCCGTCGTGCTCGTTCTCGTCTGGCGCGCGCGACACCGTCTCGACGTGCTGGCGCTGGGCCGCGAGGCATCCGTCAATCTGGGGCTCGCGTACCGCCGCGAGGTGATCGGCGTGCTCGTCCTCGTCGCCGTGCTCATCTCGGTGTCGACCACGATGGTCGGTCCGATGACGTTCTTCGGCTTCCTCGTCGCAACCCTCGCGTACCAGCTGGCGGGCTCGTCTCAGCACCGCGTGGTGCTGCCGTTCGCGGTGCTCCTCGGCATGGCGACCCTGCTCGGCGGGTACTTCGTGCTGCGGCACGTGTTCTACGCCGCGGGGATGCTCTCGATCATCATCGAGTTCGTCGGCGGCGTCTTCTTCCTCATCTACCTGCTCCGAAAGGGGTCGCTGTGATCTCGCTCACCGACGTGACCATGACCTACGGCGACCTCACCGTCCTCGGCCCCGTGACCCTCGACATCCCCGCCGGCGGCGTCACCGCGCTCGTCGGTCCGAACGGTGCGGGCAAGTCGACCCTTCTCACGATCGTCGGGCGCCTGACGACCGCGACGAGCGGACGCGTCACCGTCGCCGGCAACGACGTCACGACGACCCCGGGGCGGACGCTCGCGAAGATCGTGTCGATCCTCCGGCAGGAGAACCACTTCGTCACGCGGCTCACCGTGCGCGAGCTCGTCGGTTTCGGACGCTTCCCGCACTCGCAGGGCCGCCTCACCGCCGACGATCATGCCAAGGTCGACGAGGCCATCGCCTTCCTCGACCTCACCGCGCTGTCGGGTCGCTACCTCGACCAGCTCTCCGGCGGTCAACGCCAGCGGGCATATGTCGCGATGGTGCTCGCGCAGGACACCGACTACATCCTGCTCGACGAGCCGCTCAACAACCTCGACATGAAGCACGCCGTGGCGATGATGGGCCAGCTCCGCCGCGCGGCGGACGAACTCGGCAAGACCATCGTCATCGTCGTGCACGACATCAACTTCGCGGCGGCGTACGCCGATCGCATCGTCGCCCTGTCGGAGGGGCGGGTGGTGCACGTCGGCACCCCGGGCGACCTCATGACGTCGGACACTCTCGAGGAGGTCTTCGGCACCCCCGTCGAGGTGCGAAACGACGGACCGTACCCGCTGGCGGTGTACTACCGATGAGCCGTCAGAGCTGGATGCCGTTGTCCTCGTCGTTCACGCCGACGTTACGGCCGCGGCTGGACTCGTACGCGATGAGCCACCCCACCGACACGGCCGCGGCGAGGATCACGCCCAGCCACACGTTCTGCCAGATCAATCCGAACAGGATGCCGAGACCCAGCAGCAGCACGCTGCCGAGCACCCAGTACGTGCGTCCGCGCGGCCAACCGGTCCCTGTCTGCGTCATGGCCCCAGCCTAGGGGCCGCCCCTTCCTTCCCCCGGAATTCCTCCATCCCACCTCTTCCCGAAGGACGACATGGCCCGCACGAATGCCGCACAGACGCGGCAGAAGCCCCTCGACAGCACCCTCCTCACCCTCCGCGTGCGAGAGCGACGACGCCTCTCGCCGTCGTTCGCGCGCGTCACGCTCGTCGGTGAGGACCTCGCGAGATTCGTGCCGCTCGGTCGGGACCAATGGTTCCGCCTGTTCCTGCCCGTCGCGGAGGGCACGCTCGCACGTCTGCCGAAGAGGCTCGACACCCTCGCCTACGTCCGGTACCTGGCGATCGCCAAGACCGAGCGTCCGGTGCTGCGCAATTACACCGTCGCCGGGTTCCGTCCCACCGGTCCGGACGGCCCCGAGCTCGACGTCGACTTCGTGATCCACGGTTCCGCGGCCGACGGCACCGCGGGACCGGCGGCGACCTGGGCCGAGACCTGCGAGCCGGGCGACGCCGTCGCGATCCTCGACGAGGGCATCTTGTTCACCCCCGCCGCCGAGGTCTCGGGCCCCTTCGCGCTCGTGGGCGACGAGACCGCTCTGCCGGCGATCAGCGGCATCCTGGCATCCCTTCGCGCGGATGCCACGGGTACAGCGCTCGTCGAGGTCCCCGACGCGGGCGACGTGCGAGACCTCGTCGCGCCGGCCGGTGTGGACGTGCGATGGGTCGTCCGCGTCGACCCGCACGCGACCCCGGGGATCGCCGTGCGCGACGCGGCGACCGAGGGGGACACCGCGGTGCCCGCGTACGCGTGGGTCGCGGGGGAGCAGTCGCTCGTGGCGGCGATGCGGCGGCAGTGGGTGCGAGCGGGCGTCGACAAGCGCGCGATCTCGTTCACGGGATACTGGCGCGCGCCGCGCGGTCACTGACCTCGTCGACCTTCGGGCTCTCGTCGCCCGGGGCCGGGACGGTTCAGCGGTCGCGGTGGTCCTCGGGGTGCAGCCGGGGGCCGCGGCGCGGCTCCAGCGCGGACCCGACGTAGATGAGGCGGATGACACGCTGACGATGCCCCGCGAACGGTTCGAGCAGCTCGAGCATGCCGTCGTCGTCAGTGCGGTGACCGGTGAG
This sequence comes from Microbacterium testaceum StLB037, assembly GCF_000202635.1. NCBI lineage: Bacteria > Bacillati > Actinomycetota > Actinomycetes > Micrococcales > Microbacteriaceae > Microbacterium > Microbacterium testaceum. The sequence continues at coordinate 2,493,378 of NC_015125.1, forward strand.
GGCATAGCCCACCTGATGCGCGAGGTGGTAGTCGCCCACGCTCACGGCATCCGGATCCCCGAAAGCGCGGATGCGCGTCTCGGCGCTTGTCCAGATCCCGACCCCGCGCAGGCTGATGAACACGCGGTCGCGGGCTTCGCCGTCGGGGGCGGCGCTGGCTGCGCGCACGACGGACCCGCCTCTCCGTGCCGTTTCGACGATCGTTCGGGACTGCGGGGGCTCGAGCCCGGCGCGGTGCCAGGCCCACGAGGGCACGTGCCGCCAGCCCTCGATGTCGGGCGGCGCGAACATCGGTCGCGGCGTCGGGCCCGGCGCCCGTTCGCCGTACCAGGTGACGATGCTGCGCCAGGCTGAGAACGCCTGCAGGCTGGTGACCTTCTGCTCCATGATCGCGCTGACCAGCGCGTCGAAGACGAGGTCGGTCCGCCCGATGCGCAGATCCGGATGCCGCCGATGCCACTCCGCGACCGAGGGATGCCGCGACGCATCGAAGCCGTCGGGCTCGTCGAGTTTTCCGCACAGCGCCGGCAGCTGATCGAGCGCCCACGCGGCACCCGGGCCCCAGGCCGCCGCGCGGACGGCGCCCCCGATGCTCTGGCGCAGCGCCAGGGTGGCGACCCCCAGCGGGGTGCGGCTGACGCGCCAGACGATGCCGCCGGCGCCCAGGGGGGTGGACGAGAAGTAGGTCGGATCGTTGCGGCCGTGCCGTTGCGCGGCCACCGCGTGACCGACGTCGACGGGCTGCGCGGGGCGGTACTCGCTCTCGAGCGGGCGTTCGGCGGGCGCCGCCAGCTCGCGCGGCGTCTGCCGCGTGCGCACCCCGGTCGACCTCATGCCGACACCCTACGTCGCCCCACCGACATCGCCGCATCCCGGCCCCATCCGCCCGCTCGCCGACGGTGCGGCGCTCGCGGCGGGGTCGGCGTGGGGACACCCGCGGCGCGGGCGCGTGGTGCGATGCGCGCGGTGCGATGCGCGCGGTGTGGCGCGCGGTGTCGCGGCCCGCGGTGTCGCACCTGCGGTGTTGCGGCGCGCGGTGTCGCGGCCCGCGGTGGTCGGTCAGAAGCGGTCGGGCGAGGGGGTACCGTGGCCGTACCGGATCGAGACGTCCGCGTGACGATCGAAGCGGTAGCCGACGCCGCGCACGGTGCGCACGATGTCCTCGTAGGCGCCGAGCTTCGCGCGCAGGCGGCGCACGTGCACGTCGATGGTGCGCTCACCGGGAGCGTCGTCGTCGGTCGAGCCTTCCCACAGGGATGCCACGAGCTCGGCGCGCTCGATCGTGCGGCCCTCGCGCAGCACGAGGTACTGCAGCAGCTCGAACTCCTTGAAGGTGAACGCCGCCGACTCGCCGTCGATGAGCACGCGCTTGCGCGAGATGTCGACGACCACGCCGCCGGGTGCGCGGTCCTCCTCGGCGGGCTCGTCCTTGGTGCGGGCGACCGCCGACGGCTCGTGCAGAGCGAGGCGCACGACGTCGACGTCACGGCCGCCGGCACCCGTGGGGGCGAGGGCGACGGTCGCGTAGGTCTCGGCGGCGGGGGCCAGCTCGCCGAGCGTGCGGCGCAGGGCCTCGACGAGCGTACCGAGGCTTACACCGGCAGCGGCGGCCTTGGCTTCGTCGATGCCGACGTAGAGGGCGAAGCCGCGAGGGGCGGAACCGGCGGGGAGCGCGGGGCGAGCGGCCGGGGCGGCGGCTGCCGGAGCCGGGGCGGGAGCGGCGGGCACCGGGGTGACGGGGCGAGCGGCGGCCGGGGCGACGGGGCGGGCAGCGGCGGGGCGGATGGCGGAGGTGGAGGGGCGGTCGAGAACAGCGGAGATCGACATGAGGATGAAGTCCTTGGGTGTGTGAACCCGGGCGTCGTCAGGAGGCGGGGTTCGACGGGAGGTGAGGGCCGAAGGGCCGGTGCGCGGTGTCCGGACACGCGTGATCGACGCGTGACGCAGACGACCGGGCGACGATGTCGGCGTTCAGAAGCTCGAGATCGTCGGAACGAGGGTCGCTGTTAGCGGCACATTCGACAACACATGACAACGCGGCCGGGCATCATCATGCCGGCAGTCCCGTTCGCCTCCCGGGCGGACAGAGAACGCGCATTGACAGTCATGGGGGGATTATGACGCAGGAAGTCCGATCGCGTCAAATCGCACCGGATGCCACCCCCTCGGGCATTCTGCGCAGTCGAACGGCGTGAAGGTGGGAGCCGACCGTGCATTCTGTGCTCCCGCGTCCCGGTCCGCGTGCCGGGCGTACCCTCTCGTCATGGCTGACCTGCTTTTCGCCGACGACAAGGCCGCGTCCCGTTTCACCCTGCACCGGGGAGACGATCTGGTCTCCGTGCTCGACTACCGGGACGACGGACGCACCGTGGCTCTCACCCGGGCCTTCACCATCCCCACGTTTCGCGGGCACGGCTACGCGGCCGTGATCACCGAGCGCGCGGTCGACGCGATCGAGGCCGCCGGCGACCGGCAGATCCTCCCCGTCTGCTGGTACGTGGGGGAGTGGTTCGAGGCGCACCCGGAGCGGGCCGGCATCCTGAAACAGCGCGCCTGAGCCGGGCCGTACGCAGCCCCGATGCGGGCGTCAACCCCTGCCCGCTCTCCGCTCGGCGCGAGGAAGCTGGATGCGTCGAAAGGGGAAGTCATGACCGACGACCGCGACCTGCCCGAAGGTGTCATCAACGCCGACCCGCCCGGTGGATGGGAGAGCGGCGCCGTCGCCGACGGCGAGAACGCAGAGCAGAACGAGAACGCCAAGGGGTCGCCGCAGCTGAACGACGCGGCTCCCTCGGACCCCATCGAGGGGGATGCCGCCAGCCAGGGCATCGACCCCGATATGAGCACGGAGGACTGACATGTCGGACGAGACCCGCACCCCGCAACCCTCCGCCGGTCCCGATGGCGGAGCTTCGCCCGCCGATTCGGTCGGCGGCGCGCTGCACGACGAGAGCAAGCACGTCTCGCGCCCCGGCGAACAGTCGGAACCGAAGATGGACACCCACCCCACGGACGACGAGGCGCGCATCGCCGGCGTCGTCGTCCAGACGCGCGCCGACGTGGGCGGCAAGAGCGAGGAGCGCGTGGCCGACGTCCTGCGCCAGCGCTTCGCCGACATCGGCCTCGAGCTGGGCGACGACCGCATCCGCGCCCTCGCCGCCGAGGTGAACGCCTCCTGAGCCCCCTCCGGTGACGCCCCGCTCGGTCGGTCCGAGCGGGGCGTCACCGCGCGCGCGATCATGCGGCCGGGGCGTTTGCTGCGAGCCGATGTCGGAGGGGCGACGTACCGTGTCTGCATGCGCATCCTGCACACCTCCGACTGGCACATCGGGCGCTCCTTCCACGGGCACTCGACCCTCGACGCGCTCTCCGGTGTGCTCGACGTCCTCGTCGCGCAGGTGACGGAGCACCGGGTCGACCTCGTCCTCGTCGCCGGCGACGTCTTCGACTCGGCGACGCCGGCCGCGGCGTGCTATCCGCTCCTCTCCCGCACGCTCGGGGCGCTCGCCGACGCCGGTGCCCGTGTCGTCGTGACCAGCGGCAACCACGACTCGGCCGCGCGGCTCGGGTTCCAGTCCGCGCTCCTCCGGCCCGAGATCTCGGTGATCACCGACCCGCTGTCGATCGGCACCCCGATCACCGTCGATGACGAGCACGGACCGGTGCACGTCTACGGCATCCCGTACCTCGAGCCCGCGATCGTGCGCCATGCCTGGGCGGGCGTGGAGCTGCGGAGCCAGGCGCAGACGATGCAGCACGCGCTCGATCTCGTCCGCGCCGACCTCGCCGAGCGGGGTGGGCGATCCGTCGTCGCGGCGCACTGCTTCGCGGCGGGTGTGGAGGCCACCCCCGGGGTCGAGCGCGAGATCCGTCAGGGCGGTCTCGACGTGGTGCCCCTCCCCGCGTTCGACGGGCCCGACTACGTCGCTCTCGGGCACATCCACGGCCGCCAGCAGCTGTCCGACCGCGTGCGCTACGCGGGTGCGCCCCTGCACTACAGCTTCGGCGAGGCGGGCAAGCCGCGCGGCTCGTGGCTGGTCGACCTCGACGCCGAGGGGCTCTCGTCGGTGACCTGGATCGACCTTCCCGTCCCGCGCCCGCTCGTCACGCTCCGCGCGCCGCTCGACGGCCTTCTGAGCGACCCGGCGTTCGACGGACACGACGAGCACTGGGTGCGCGCCGAGTACACCGATGCCACCCCCCAGCCCGATCCGATGCGCCGGTTGCAGGAGCGGTTCCCGTGGTGCGCCACGGTCGTGCACGCGCCCGCGACGACGCGGCCCGACGACGGGATCGGTTACGCCCGGCGGGTGCGCGCGGCGCGCGACGACGCCGAGGTGATCGACGCGTTCCTCGCGCACGTCCGCGAAGGGGAGGGCGCCTCCGAGGCGGAGCGCGAGCTCATCCGCGAGGTGCTCGACGCCCGCGCCCTGACCGAGGCCCGTTCGTGAAGCTCCACCGGCTCGAGCTCGAGGGCTTCGGTCCCTTCCTCGATGAGCAGGTCGTCGACTTCGACGCGTTCGCCGACGACGGCATCTTCCTCATCACCGGGCGTACTGGAGCGGGCAAGTCGAGCGTTCTCGACGGTGTCTGCTACGCGCTGTACGGCGGTGTCCCGCGGTACGACGGAGCGGAGCGCCGGCTCCGCAGCGACCACTGCGGGCCCGACGACCCCACCCGGGTCACGCTCGAGTTCAGCGCCGAGGGGGAGCGCTGGCGGGTGACCCGCTCGCCGGAGTTCGAGCGTCCCAAGCGTCGCGGCGGGGGAACGACGAAAGAGCCGCATCGAGCGCTGCTCGAGCTGCGCACCGCCGCGGGGTGGGAGGGCGTCGCCGCGCGTCCGGTCGACGTCGGTACCCGTCTCGACGAGATCCTCGGCCTGAGCCAGCAGCAGTTCCTGCAGGTGATCCTGCTGGCGCAGAACCGCTTCGCCCGATTCCTCCTCGCGAAGAACGACGAGCGGCTCGGTCTGCTGCGCACTCTCTTCGGAACGCGGTCGTTCGAGGAGTACGCCGTCCAGCTCGACGAGAGGCGCAAGCGCTCGCAGGAGCGCCTTGCCGCGGAGGGCGTCGAGGTCTCGACGCTGCTCGACGAGGCGGAGCGACTCGCCGCCGAACTGGACGCCGATCCGGCGGGGTCGGAGGGTGAGGATGCCGCTGTCCTCGACGCCGTGGCATCCGCGGACACGCCCTCTCCCCCCGGACCGCTCTCGGTGGGTGAGCGCCTGGCGCGGGTCGTGCGGGCCGTGGAGCGCGCGGACTACCGTGTCGACACTCGGGCCCGTGAGCGCGACGCCGCCGATGCCCTGCTCGATGGTGCTCTGGCGGCGGAGCGCGACGCGCGAACCCTGCACGAACGCCAGCGCGATCGGATCCGGCTCCGCGAGCAGCTCGCGACCCTCGAGGCCGAGGCCGAGAGCATCGCCGCGGCTCGCGCCGAAGTCGCCGCTGCCACCGAAGCCGAGGCGCTGCGCCCCGCGATCGACGCCGAACGTCGAACGGCGGCCGATTCGGCGACGGCAGAGGCGCACCTCGCCGCGGCGGTCGAACAGACGGAGGCCGTCGGCGAGGACGCGGTCGGTGACGCCGAGGCGCTCCGCGTCCGCGACGACGAGCTGACGGCCCTGCTGTCCCGGTGCGAAGCGGTGCGCGCCGCGGAGACGTCGCTCACGGCGGCGGACGCCGACGAGGCTCGGGCCGCTGCGCGCATCGCCGCGCTCGAGACCGAGCGCGCCGCCCTGCTCGAGGGGCGAGCGAAGCTCCCCGAGATGCTTCAGACGCTCGGCGATCAGCTCAGTTCGCTCGCCGGTTCCGCCGCACGCCGCGAGACGGCCGCGGCCCGCCGCGTGGAGACCCGCTCCCGCCTCGACGCGGCCCGCGAGGCCGAGCACCTGCTCGCCCAGCGTGAGCAAGCCGATATGGCGGCGCTCGTCCGGGGCGAGGAGATGCAGAACGCGACCGACGCGTGGACGGCGTTGCTGCGCCGCCGGCTCGCCGGAGCCGCCGCAGAACTCGCTCACGACCTCGTCGATGGGGAGCCCTGCGCGGTCTGCGGGTCGCGGGAGCACCCGCATCCGGCGACGGGGAACGACGCCCCGGTGACCGACGAGCAGCTGGCCGAGGCTGAGGAGCGCAAGAACACCGCCGTCGAGGAGGACCGGCTCGCGTCCGACGCGGCGCGGATCGCGCGAGACGACTACGCTCTCGCCTCGGCCCGCGCCGGCGGCGAGAACGTCGAGACGCTCGCCGCGCGCCTCGCACACGCGGAGCAGGCGCTGGCCGCGGCCCAGGCGGACGAATCCGAGTACGAACGCCTTCAGGCTGAGCGCACTCGCGCCACCGAGCTCGACACCCAGATCGCCGCCGAGATCGAGAGCCTCACGGCCGCCCTCGCGGCTGCCCGGCAAGACGAGGCACTGGCGCACCAACGAGCCGAAGCCCTCCGTGGCGACGTCGTCGCCGCGCGGGGAGCGTTCGCCACGGTCGCCGATCATCACGCCGACCTGAGTGCACGTCGCGCCGCCGTGCGGACGCTGACGGCCGCGCGGGTCCGTCACGCCGCCGCAGCCGTCGCACGCGAGGACGCGGCAGCCGCTCTGGCCGCTCTCGTCGCGCAGAGTCCCTTCGGGAAGGTCGAAGAGGTCGTCGCCGCGCTGCGCTCCGCTCCGGAGAGACACCGTCTCGACGGCTCGATCGCCGCGCATGACGCCGCGGTCGCCTCGGTGCGTCAGCGTCTGTTCGACCTCGAGCTCCTGCTCGTCGACGCGGAAGACGAGCCCCTCGAGCTCGCCCCCTTCACCGCGGCCGTCGTGGCGGCGCGCGACGGTGTGGAGCGCGCCGCCGCCGCGCTCGCCTCGGCGCGCGATCTCGCGGATCGCCTGCGCGGTCTGGCCCACCGCGCTGATGCCGGACACGCGGCCGTGGCGACGCTCGCCGACGAGCACGCCGTCGTCGCGCGCCTGGCCGACACCCTCGCCGGTCGCGCGCCCAACACCCGCCGTATGACGCTCGAGACGTTCGTGCTGGCTGCCGAACTCGAAGAGATCGTCGCCGCCGCGAACCTGCGCCTCGAACAGATGTCGTCCGGTCGGTACCGCCTGCAGCACACCGACGCCCTGGCGGCGCGGGGAGCGGCGAGCGGGCTCGGTCTCGAGGTGATGGACTCCTTCACCGGTCAGTGCCGTCCGCCGCACTCGCTCTCCGGGGGAGAGACCTTCCTCGCCTCTCTCGCCCTCGCCCTCGGTCTCGCCGAGGTCGTGACGGCGCGGGCGGGCGGCATCCGGCTCGACACCCTCTTCATCGACGAGGGGTTCGGGTCGCTCGACGATGACACCCTCGATCTCGCGATGCGCACGCTCGACGAACTGCGTCAAGGCGGCCGAACGGTCGGCGTCATCAGCCATGTCGCCTCGATGAAAGACCAGTTGCCGGCCCAGCTGCGCGTCGTCGCGACCCCACGCGGCCCCAGCGTCATCTCGCAGGATGCCGCTCTGCAGGCCGTGTGAGCGCCGTGCGGTACCCGTCGATCGCGCCCGCACCCACACCGCCATCAACGGCGCCCCGCCTCACGCGCCCCGGCCTCCTGAGCCACAACACCTAGGCTGGAGTCATGCGCAAGAGCACCCTCTGGACCATCCTCGGTGTCGTCGCTGCCGTGATCATCGCGTGGATCATCGTGAACGTCGTGTTCTCGCTGATCACCTTCGTGTTCCGCCTCGTCGTGGTCGCGGTGGTCGCCCTGATCGTCTTCCTCGTGCTGCGCGCGGTGTTCGCGCGGCGTGACGTCGACTGAGGGTCGGGTTCAGGCGGGCCCGCCCGGGGTACACGACAGGGCTCGGCGCAAGCCCGCTCGGAGTGTCCGAGGCCAGGAGTAGCGTCGGCCCCGATGTCTGATCACGCGCCCTCGCCGAACGCCGCTCATCCCCCCACGCGCGACATCGTGCTGTCGCCGAAGCACCGCTGGCGGGCCTACTGGGTCGCCGTGTCGGTCGCCGCGCTCACGATCCTCGACCTCACGAAGGTCAACGTCGCCCTCCCCTCGATCGAAACGGCGCTGAACGCGGGGCCCACCGAACTCCAGCTCGTCGTCTCGGGCTACATCCTGACGTTCGGTCTCGTCCTCGTTCCCGCGGGGCGTCTCGGCGACCTGCGCTCGCGGCGCATGCTGTTCCTCGTCGGGCTGTCGCTGTTCCTCGTCACGAGTCTCGCGTGCGCGCTCGCCCCCAACACCACCGTGCTGCTGGGGGCTCGCCTGCTACAGGGGGTGGCTGCCGGCATCCAGATGCCGCAGGTGCTGGGTCTCGTCCAGCAGCTCTTCCAGGGCAAAGAGCGCGGTCGAGCCTTCGGCCTCTTCGGTGCGACCGTCGGCATCGCCACCGCGTTCGGCCCCACCCTTGGGGGGCTGCTCATCGCTCTCGGGGGCGACACCGACGGGTGGCGCCTGATCTTCTGGATCAACATCCCGCTCGTCGCGATCGTGATCGCCCTCGCCGCGTGGCTGCTGCCCGACACCCGCACGAAGTCCCGCCGGCGACTCGATCTCGACCCGGTGGGCGTGCTGCTCTTCGCGCTGACGATCCTCGCGCTGATGTGGCCTTTCCTCTTCACCACGGGGTCTCCGGGCGACGATCCCCGCCGCTGGTGGTTCCTCGTGGCATCCGTCGTCTTCGCCGCGATCTTCGTGTTCTGGGAGCGTCGCTACGCCGACCTCGGGCGCACACCGCTCATGCCGTTCTCGATCTTCTCGCTGTCGTCGTACCGCAACGGCGTGCTCATCTCTACGGCCTACTTCTCCGCGATCCCCGCCATGTTCCTCCTGGGCACGCTGTTCCTGCAGGGCGGCCTCGGGCTCGAGCCCGTGTTCGCCGGCATGGTGACGATCGGCTTCGCCGTCGCCTCGGCCTGGAGCTCGTGGATCGGTGGCAACCTCGTCACCCGCCTCGGACGCCCCCTCGTGGTCTGGGGGATCGTCGGCATGGTCGCCACCGCCGGCGGACTCGTCCTCGTCGCGCTCTTCACCCCGCCCGAGTGGACGCCGTGGGCGATGGCGGGCGTCATGGTCGTCGGAGGCTTCGCGGGCGGTCTCGTGATCTCCCCGAACCAGACGCTCATGCTCGCCGACATCCCCGTCTCGAGCGGGGGAGTGGCGGGATCGGTGGGCCAACTCGGCCAGCGCATCGGAACAGCCGTCGGGACGGCGATCGCCCTCGCCCTGTTCTACGCCACGATCTATCGCGAGCAGGGCGACGTCGACACCGCCGTGGTGTACCACGACGCGTACGCCTCGGGCATGATCACCGTCGGGATCTTCCTCGCGCTCGCCTTGCTCGTGGGCGTGGCCGATCTCGCGGGTCGGGCGCGCTCGGGGTCTCAGACCCCGTAACGCGCGCGGAACTCCGCGCGCAGCTCGTGGCTGCACCGCTCGACCACGACGTCCCACAGCTCGGTCGCGCCGTCCTGCGCACGGTCGGACACGGCCCGCAGGATGCTGATGGGAACGTCGAACTGCTGGGCGACCCAGATGAGCGCGTACGTCTCCATGTCGACGAGGCCGGCGCCGAGCCCGCGGATGAGGCGGACCGCCTCGGGGTCGTCGACGAAGTGATCGCCGGTCGCGATGATCCGTCCCTCGTGGCCGGTCTCGACGCGGGTCGGCAGGGCGACGTGTTCGCCGAACGTGCCGTCGAGTCCCTTCACATCGTGCTGGATGGCCGCGGCGATGTCGTAGATTCCGCCCTCGATCTCGTCGTCGATGGCGCCCGCGGTGCCGACGACGACGATCTCGTCGTACTCGCCCTCGCAGAGCGCGCGCGTCAGCGCGTACGCCGCGGGGATCTTTCCGACCCCGGTGAGCAGACGCTCGAAACCGGGGATGTCGTCCTCGAAGGCGACGAGTTCGGACGCGTGGGCGGCAACGAGAAGCTTCACCCTCCCATTCTCCCCGACGCGGTGAGGTCCTCCCTCCGCGCGGTGTACGGTGCCGGTCGACCGGGGCGAGCGGAGGGCGAGGGACGAGGGGAGGACCGGCGCTCGGCATCCATCCTCCGTCCGCCCCTGATCCTCCTGCGGTCACGTGGGCGGGTGCGGGAACGCCGCGGCCCCGAGCGCCACACGCGCCCGGGGCCGCGGACAGGTCAGTCCTGCGCGGCCTCGGACGCCTGCGACAGACGGGCGATCTCGTCGGCGCTGAGCTCGAGCGAGGTGCTGGCCAGCAGATCCGCGACCTGCTCGACCTTCGATGCGCTCGCGATGGGGGCGGCCACCGTCGGCTGGGCGCGGAGCCACGCGAGCGCGGTGGTCGCGATCGAGGCGCCGTGCGCCTGCCCGACCTCTTCGAGGGCATCGATCAGCGCGATGCCGGCGGGCGTCGCGAGCTTCGCGGCCCCCTGGGCGCGCGGCGAGTCGCCCGTGGCATCCGGGGTCCGGTACTTGCCCGTGAGGAACCCGCTCGCCAGCGCGTAGTAGGGGACGAGCGACATGCCGTACTGCTCGGCGACGGGGACGATGTCGCGCTCGACCTCGGTCCGGTGCACGAGGTTGTAGTGCGGCTGGATGGCGACGGGGAGGTCGAAGCCTCCGGCCTCGGCGAGCGAGATCCACTCGCGGATGCGTGCGCCGGTGTAGTTCGAGACCGCCACGTAGCGAACGAGACCATCGGTGACGAGATCGGCGAAGCCGGCGACGGTCTCTTCGAGCGGGGTCTCGGCGTCGTCGAAGTGGGCGTAGTAGAGGTCGATGGAGTCGACGCCGAGGCGCTGGAGCGAGGCTTCCGCGGCAGCGCGGATGTTCTTCGCGCGGAGGCCGCGGAACTCGGGGTGCTGGCTGACCTTCGTCGCCACCACGACGTTCTCGGGCTTGCGCGACGCGAGCCACTCGCCGATCAGCGTCTCGCTCTCGCCGCCCGAATTGCCGGGCACCCACGCGCTGTATGCGTCGGCGGTGTCGATGAAGTTTCCGCCGCCCGCGTGGAAGGCATCGAGGACGGCGAACGAGGTGTCGCGGTCGGCCGTCCAGCCGAAGACGTTCCCGCCGAGCGAGAGGGGGAGGATGTCGAGGTCGCTGCGTCCGATGCGCGTCATGGTGGCCTTCCTGTCGTGGTTCTGGGTGACCTCAGAGACAACGACCGGCGTCCACTCGCATTCCCGAGACGCGCCTCGGGGTCCGAGTTCGGAACGTCGTCGGTCGGGCGTCGCGTGCGCGGGTCAGGAACCGCCGGACAGGATGCCGATGAGCCCGCTGATTAAGAACCACAGGCCGATGCCGGCCCCGGCGATCCAGATGACGACCGTTCCGGCCGGGTACTTCTTCTTCTCGCGGGGGTCCTTCTCGTTCGGGACCTGCTCGCCCGGGCTCTCACCGTTCGGGCCCTCGGGCGCGGTCAAGAACGCACCATGGTGATGATCGAGGTGATGAGCACGGCGAGACCTCCGATGGCGGCGATGGCGGCGATGATGGGCCCCCCGCCCGACAGGAATGCGACGACGCCGAGAGCGATGAACAGCACACCCAGCACGATGCCGATCACCTGATACACGCGATATCGCGATGTACCGTGCTGGACTTCCTGTTCGCTCACGACGACCCCCTGTCCTCCAACCTACCGAAATCCTGGGTGTCTCCTGAGACAGCGAGCGCACGATCCGATCTCGATCCGAGTACGGTTCGCGAGGCGTAGCGTAAGCGCATGGCACGCCCCGTTCCCGACCCCGTCCGCCCCGGCCAGGAATCCGTCTGGGACTATCCGCGGCCGCCGCGCGTGGAGCGCGTCCGCAGGAGGGCGCAGATCGATCTCGGCGGGGTGCGCATCGCCGACACCGACGACGTCATCCGCGTGCTCGAGACGAGTCATCCGCCGGTGTACTACCTGCCGATCGCCTCATTCGGCGACGCGCTGACCCTCGGGCAGGGCGCGTCGTTCTGCGAGTTCAAAGGCGGGGCGCGCTACTTCGACGTGCACGGCGGCGGGGGAGCGGTCGCTCCGCGCGCCGCGTGGAACTACCCGAGCCCCATGCCGGGGTACGAGGAGCTCGCCGACCGCGTCGCCGTCTACGCCGGTCCGATGGATCGCGTCATCCTCGGCGGGGAGACCGTGGAACCGCAGCCGGGTGGCTTCTACGGCGGCTGGGTCACGAGCGATCTCGCGGGCCCGTTCAAGGGCGTACCGGGGTCGATGGGCTGGTGAGCCCGCGGCGGTCCGCGCTCGAGAGGGCCGGTGTCACCGCCGCGTCAGGTCGATCGCGATGAACGCGCTCAGGGCCGGAAGGCCTGCGGCACCGCCGCGTGCAGGTCGGCCAACCACGCGCGCGCGTTCCCGTCTGAGGGAGCTCTCCAGTCCCCTCGCGGCGACAGCGAGCCCGCCGGCGAGACCTTCGGCCCGTTCGGGATGGCCGTGCGCTTGAACTGTGCGAATCCGAAGAAGCGCTGCAGGAACACCTCGAGCCACCTCGCCACCGTGACGAGATCGTACGAGGGGCGTTCACCCTCGGGATAACCCGGCGGCCAGGTCCCGGCATCCGGATCCGACCAGGCGTGCGCGGCGAGGAAGGCGATCTTCGAGGGCCGGAAGCCGAAGCGCAGCACGTGGTACAGCGTGAAGTCGTGCAGGTTGTACGGGCCGATGCGGTCTTCGGTGGACTGCATGCGTCCGTCTTGTCCGGCCGGCACGAGCTCGGGGCTGATCTCGGTGTCGAGCACCGCCTGGAGCACCCCGACGGTCTCCGCACTGAGCTCTCCGGAGGAGATGACCCAGCGGATCACGTGTTGGATGAGCGTCTTCGGCACACCCGGGTTCACCGAGTAGTGGCTCATCTGGTCGCCCACGCCGTACGTCGACCAGCCCAACGCGATCTCGGACAGGTCACCGGTACCGACGACGATGCCGTTGTTCTGGTTGGCCAGACGGAAGAGGTAGTCGGTACGCAGCCCCGCCTGCACGTTCTCGAACGTCACGTCGTGGACCGGTTCCCCCGAGGCGAAGGGGTGGCCCATGCGGGAGAGCATCTCGGATGCCGCCGGCCGGATGTCGATCTCCTCGATCGAGGCGCCGACGGCCTCGGCGAGGGCGATCGCGTTGCGCTTCGTCTTCTCGCTCGTCGCGAAGCCGGGGAGCGTGTAGGTGAGGATGTCGCTGCGCGGCCGGCCCATGCGGTCCATGGCCCGGGCGATGACGAGCAGCGCGTGCGTGGAGTCGAGGCCGCCGCTGACGCCCAGGACGGGCTTGGGGTTGCCGATCGCCTGGAGTCGCTGCACGAGGCCCGACACCTGGATGTTGAACGCCTCGTAGCAGTCCTGCGCGAGGCGGGCGGGGTCGTCGGGGACGAACGGGAAGCGGTCGAGCGCGCGGCGCAGCCCGATGTCGGCCGCGGGCGGGGCCAGCTCGAACGACACGGTGCGGAAGGCGGGCGCGGTCGTGCGGCGGTTGTCGTCGAACGTGCCCTGGCGGATGCGCTCCTGCCGCAGGCGATCGAGGTCGATGTCGGCGACGCTGCGGCGCGGCCCGTCCGGGAAGCGCTCGGTCGTGTCGAGGAGCTGCCCGCCCTCGTAGATCATCGTCTGGCCGTCCCACGAGACGTCGTTCGTCGACTCGCCCTGGCCGGCCGCCGCATAGACATACGCCGCGAGGCACCGCATCGACTGCGACTGCGACAGCAGGTTCCGGTCGTCGGCCCGCCCGATCGTGATCGGGCTGCCGGAGAGGTTTGCCAGCACGGTCGCGCCCGCGAGGGCCGCCCCCGATGACGGGGGGATGGGCACCCACACGTCCTCGCAGACCTCGGCGTGCACGGTGAGCCCGGGCACATCGACGGCGTCGAAGAGCAGGTCGGGACCGAACGGCACCGTCTCGCCTGCGACCCGGATGTGCTGACCGGCCTGATCGTCGCCGCGGGCGTACCAGCGGGATTCGTAGAACTCGCGATAGGTCGGCAGATACGCCTTCGGCGCGACGCCGAGCACGCGGCCGCGGTGGATCACCACGGCGCAGTTGAAGAGGCGGTTGCCGTGTCGGAGCGGAGCCCCCACGAGGAGCATGGGCAGAAGGTCGACGGATGCCGAGACCACGCGCTCCAGCGCCGTCTCGACCGCGTCCAGCAGCGGATCCTGCATGACCAGATCGTCGATCGCGTACCCGGTGAGGCACAGCTCGGGGAAGACCGCGACCGCCACGCCCTCGGCGTCGCATGCTCGTGCGGACTCGAGGACGGCATCGGCGTTGGTGGCGGGGTCGGCGATCGCCACGGGGATCGTGCACGCGGCGACGCGCGCGAATCCGTGCCGGTAGACGCTCTCGAACGGCAGGTCGGTGATCACCCTTCCAGTCTGGCAGGCCCCTGGCGACACTGCGGCGGTCCGATCACCCCGGGGACGGGCCTGTGGACGCTCGGCGGGCGATGTCGGGGGTCGCGGTTAGCGTGGAGGCATGCGGTACATCGAGCGCGACGCGCGCATCGTCTGGAGCGCCAGCGACCTCAAGGCAGCGGCCGAGTGCGAGTTCGCCTGGCTGCGCGCCATCGACGCGAAGATCGGGCGCATCGCCGCCGTGGACGACCCCGAAGACGCCACCCTCGAGCGCGCCGCGCGCCTCGGGACCGCGCACGAGCTGCGCGTGCTCGACGAGTACCGCGAGCGCTTCGGCGCCGCCGTGCGCGAGATCCCCGCGGCACGCTCCTCCGACGCCGAAGCGCTCGCCGAGGCCGTGCGCCTGACCGACGAGGCCCTCGCCGACCCCGGGGCCGAGGTCGTCTATCAAGCGGCGTTCGCCACCGACGAGTTCGTGGGGTTCGCCGACTTCCTCGTGCGCGAGCGAGAGGCACGCGTCGACGGGACGCGCCCCTGGATCGTCCAAGACACCAAGCTGGCCCGCCGGGCTCGTGTCACCGCGCTCATGCAGTTGGCCGCCTACGTCGACCAGCTCGACCGACTCGGTGTTGCGCGGTCGGGAGACGTCGAACTGCTCTTGGGCGATGGCACGACGAGTACGCACCGTGTCGACGACCTGCTCCCCGTGTTCGGGCTGCGCCGCACGCGGTTGCGCTCCCTGATCGCCGACCGCCGGGTCGAGCTCGGGGTCGCCGGGCCGGTCATCGCCTGGGGCGACGTGCGCGGCGACCTCGACGTCGTCGCGTGCGGTCGGTGCGCGACGTGTGAGATCGAGGTCATCGCGCATCGCGACCTGCTCCTCGTCGCCGGCATGCGTCCCGTGCAGCGCGATCGGCTGCGGGCGGGCGGCATCCTGACGATCGACGATCTGGCGCGAGCATCCGAGGCGCCCGCCTCCCTGAGCGCCGACACCTTCGCGTCGCTGCGCACCCAGGCGCGGCTTCAACTCGACAGCCCGGCGGGGGTGCCGTCCGACGACGCTCCCGCCCACGCGGTGCCCACCTTCGAGGTGGTCGCGCCCAAGTCCCTCGGCGTGCTGCCCCGCCCCGACCACGGCGATCTCTTCTTCGACTTCGAGGGCGACCCGCTCTACA
The DNA here is from genome assembly GCF_000202635.1 of Microbacterium testaceum StLB037. Classification (NCBI taxonomy): domain Bacteria; kingdom Bacillati; phylum Actinomycetota; class Actinomycetes; order Micrococcales; family Microbacteriaceae; genus Microbacterium; species Microbacterium testaceum. The sequence goes on from NC_015125.1 coordinate 2,508,847, forward strand.
CCGAGGGTGTTGGCGAGCACTGGGGCATCGACTACCTCTTCGGCTGGGTCGACACCCGCGAGACCTATGGCGCGATCTGGGCGCACACCTTCGCCGAGGAACGCGCCGCTCTCGAACGCTTCCTCGACATGGTGGCGCTGCGTCGTCAGCAGTACCCGGGCATGCACATCTACCACTACGCCCCGTACGAGCCGACGCATCTGCTGACGATGGCCGCGCGCTACGGCGTGCGCGAGGCCGACGTCGACCGGCTGCTGCGCGATGGCGTGTTCGTCGACCTGTACCCCGTCGTGCGACGGGCACTCCGCGTGGGATCGCGGTCCTACTCGATCAAGAAGCTCGAGCCGCTGTACATGGGCGACGAGGTGCGCACGAGCGACGTCCAGCGCGGCGACGACTCGATCGTGAAGTACGTCGAGGCGCGCGCGCTCTCCGTCGACGGCGACACCGAGGCGGCCCAGCGCGTGCTCGACGACCTCGCGGACTACAACCGCTACGACTGCGTCTCGACCCGGCGCCTGCGCGACTGGCTCGTCGACCGCGCGCGCGAATCCGGGGCCGTGCCGGCGCGCGGTGCGGAGCCCGACGAGCAGGCCTACGAGCCGTCCCCGCGGGCGACGGCCCTGCAGCGCTGGGCGGCCGATGCCCCCGAGCCCGACGCGACCGCGCTCCGGCTGGCCGCAGCCGCGATCGACTACTACCCGCGCGAAGAGAAGACCTACTGGGCGACGCACTTCCTGCGCCTGCGCGAGCCGGTGTCCGTCTGGGAACAGACCCGCGACGTCGTGGTGGTCGACACCGCCCGCTCGCGCGTCGTGACCGATTGGCACATCGCCGAATCGGGGCGCGGTTCCGAACGCCGCCTGGTCGAGCTGCGCGGTGAGCCGGCTCCCGGAACACGCCTGACCCCGGATGCCGAGCCCTTCGCCGTGTACGACCTCCCGGCACCGTTCCCGCTCGACACCCGCCCGCGGTGGATCCACGGCGCTCGACGCGTGACCGTGCGAGAAGTCCTCGACGACGGCGCGATCGTGGAGGAGATCGCGGCCGACGGCGTGACGTGGGACGATCTTCCGCTCGCGCTCACGCCGCCCGCACCGCCCCGAGCCGGCAACCAGCAGAAGGCGATCGATGCATGGGCCGATGCCGTTCTGGCATCCGCCCCGTCCATCCCCTCCGGCCCGGCGGCCGACATCCTGCGGCGCGTCCCTCCGCGAACCCGCTCGGGTGCCCTCGCACCCGTCACGGCCATCGACGGTCGACCCGGCGACGACGAGGTCGCGGCGATCTCCCGCAGCGTCGCCGACCTCGAGCACAGCTACCTCGCCGTCCAGGGCCCTCCCGGCACCGGCAAGACCTACGTCGGGTCGCACGTGATCGCGCGCCTCGTCGCCGAGCGCGGATACCGCATCGGAGTCGTCGCGCAGTCGCACGCGACGATCGAGCACATGCTCGACCAGGTCATCGCGGCCGGGGTGCCGGCATCCCGTGTCGGCAAGGCGCCCAAAGACCCGAACGCCCCGCACGCGTTCACGGTGCTGCCGAAGAACGGTGTGGCGGCCTTCACCGCCGAGAACGCGGCCCATGGCTTCGTCGTGGGAGGCACCGCCTGGGACTTCAGCCACGAGACGCGTATTCCGCGCGGTAGCCTCGACCTGCTCGTGATCGACGAGGCGGGGCAGTTCTCGCTGGCCTCGACCATCGCGGTCTCGCTCTCGGCGCAGCGGCTCCTTCTCCTCGGCGATCCGCAGCAGCTGCCGCAGGTGAGCCAGGGCACGCACCCCGAACCGGTCGACACCTCGGCGCTGGGCTGGATCATCGACGGCGCCGAAGTCGTGCCGCCCGAGCTCGGTTACTTCCTCGCGCGCACACGGCGCATGCATCCGGCGGTGGCGGGGCCGGTCTCGCGCCTGTCTTATGAGGGGCGTCTCGCGGCCCACCCGTCGACCGCGCTGCGTCGGCTCGAGGGCATCGATCCCGGCGTGCACGTGGTGCCGGTTCGGCACCGCGGCAATTCGACGTGCTCGGGGGAGGAAGCCGCCGAGGTCGCGCGCCTCGTCCGCGACCTGATCGGACGCGAGTGGGCCGGCGCCGAGGGGGGAGCGGGGGACTCGGCGACCGCGCTCGAACCTCGACCGTTGCGGGCCGACGACATCATCGTCATCACGCCGTACAACGCCCAGCAGGTCGCGGTCGAAGAGGCTCTCTCGGCCGCGGGCTTCCCCGAGGTCCCCGTGGGGACCGTCGACCGCTTCCAGGGCAAGGAAGCGGTGGTCGCGATCCTCACCCTCGCCGCGTCATCGGGACGCGAAGCGCCGCGCGGCCTGGAGTTCCTCCTGTTGCGCAACCGCATCAACGTCGCGATCTCGCGAGCGATGCAGGCCGCGTACGTCGTGTACTCCATGTCGCTTCTCGACGACCTCCCCCGAACGCCCGAGGGGGTCGCGCGCCTCAGCGCCTTCGCGCGGCTGGTCGCCGAGGCCGACTGAGGCACCCTTCGCCCCCGCACGGGGCACGCGCCCCGAACGGGGCGATGAGTCAGCAGCCCGCGTCAGGCCGTGCCGTAGAGGCGGTCGCCGGCGTCGCCGAGACCGGGCACGATGTAGCCCTTCTCGTTCAGTCGCTCGTCGAGAGCACCCAGGACGAGCGTGACGTCGTGACCCTCGACCTGCTTCTCGATCGCCGCGACGCCCTCGGGAGCACCGAGCAGGCAGATGGCGGTGACGTCCTGCGCCCCGCGCGCGAAGAGGAATTTGATCGCCGCGCCGAGCGAGCCGCCGGTCGCGAGCATCGGGTCGAGCACGAAGCACTGACGGTCGCTGAGGTCGTCGGGGAGGCGCTCGGCGTACGTGGTGGGCTGGAACGTCTCCTCGTCGCGGACCATGCCGAGGAAGCCGACCTCGGCGGTGGGGAGGAGCTTCACCATGCCCTCGAGCATGCCGAGGCCGGCGCGCAGGATGGGGACGACGATCGGGCGGGGCTCGCTGATCTTCACGCCCTCGGTGAGGGTCACGGGGGTCTTGATCTCGATCGTCTCGACCCGGACGTTCCGCGTGGCCTCGTAGGCCAGGAGTGTCACGAGCTCCTCGGTGAGCTGGCGGAAGACGGGCGACGAGGTCTGCTCATCGCGCAGCACGGTCAGCTTGTGGGTGATGAGCGGGTGATCGGCGACGTGGACACGCATAGGCTCAAGGCTAGTCGCTCGACCCTGACGACTCCGCCGGAACTTTCGGAAGCACCCGTGACCCCCACCGCCCTCGACCTCTCCGCCATGCGGCGCGCGCTGGTCTTGGCCGACGCGGCCGCTGCGGAGGGCGACGTACCCGTCGGAGCGGTCGTTGTCGATGCGTCGGGGACGGTCCGGGGCGAAGGCCGCAATCTCCGCGAGGCCACGCATGACCCCACCGCCCACGCGGAGGTGGTCGCCCTCCGTCGGGCCGCCGAGTCCCTCGGCACGTGGCACCTCGCCGGCTGCACGCTCGTGGTGACGCTCGAGCCGTGCGTCATGTGCGCCGGCGCCGTGCTGCAGGCGCGCGTCCCGCGGGTCGTGTTCGGAGCATGGGATGCCAAGGCCGGCGCCGCCGGGTCGATGTACGACGTCCTGCGCGATCGGCGTCTGCCGCACCGGGTCGAGGTGGTCGGCGGGGTCGCCGAAGGCGAGGCATCCACTCGTCTCCGAGCGTTCTTCGACGTCCGGCGCGACGCAAACTGACCCGCAGCGCGAACCCCCGCGCGCGCGTCAGCGCGGAAGGTGCGGGACGACTTCGGTGCCCAGGAGGTCGGCGTGGTCGACGTCGCGGAGGTCCATGAGCTGGAAGTACACGCGGCTCGCGCCGAGATCCCGCAGGCGGCCGACCTTCTCGACGACCTGCTCGGGGGTGCCGATGATGTTCGCGCCGTTGTCGAACTGCTCTCGGGTCTGGCCGATCGCGGTCAGGCGTCGCTCGATCTCGGCGTCGTCCGTCCCGACGATCGTGGGAAGGGCGACCGACATCTTCAGGGTGGCGGGGTCGCGCCCGATGTCGTCGCACGCGGCCCGCACGACATCGAACTTCTGCGCCACGACCTCCTCGGGCACGAAGCCGATGTTGAACTCGGTCGCGTAGCGCGCCGCGAGCGCCGGCGTGCGCTTCGGCCCGCCACCGCCGACGATCACCGGCATCCGCTCCTGCATGGGCTTCGGCAGGGCCGGCGCCGCGTCGAGCCGGTAGTGCTCTCCGTCGAACGAGAAGGTCTCGGCATCCGGGGTCGCCCACAGGCCCGTGACGATCGCGAGCTGCTCTTCGAGAAGATCGAACCGCTTGGCCGGGAACGGGATGCCGTAGGCCTCGTGTTCGCGCTCGAACCAGCCCGTTCCGAGTCCGAGCTCTGCGCGTCCGCCCGACATCGCGTCGACCTGCGCGACCTGGATCGCGAGGATCCCCGGAACGCGGTACGTCACGGAGGAGACGAGGGTGCCGAGCCGGATACGCGAGGTCTCGCGCGCGAGGCCGGCCAGGGTCGTCCACGCGTCCGTCGGCCCGGGGCGCGGGTCGCCCTCACCCATGCGCAGGTAGTGGTCCGAGCGGAAGAACCCATCGAGGCCGTGCGTCTCGGCGGAGCGCGCGAACGCGAGCTGGTCGTCGTACGAGAAGCCCTGCTGGGGTTCGGTGAACAGGCAGTATTCCACGGTGGCCTTTCGGGCGGGAGGCGGGCTGGCGGTCGACGCGAGGCGGCTCGCGGGACGGGAGCGAGGGAGACGCGCGGACGCCTCAGTCGGCGGAGCGCAGGATGATCGCCTCGGTCGGGGGCGCGGGGTCCGCCGGGCGACCGACGTAGCCGATGTGCGTCAGCAGAGCCCGGCGGAACGCCGCGGGGCGCTCGAGGTGCGCGGCGTGACCGGCTCCCTCGACCGGCACCTCGGTCACCTCGCCGCCCGCCGCGGCGTAGGCCGACAGCACGTCGCGGGTCTGCGACACCATCGGCTGAGCGGGAGCGACCTCCTCGCCGGGCCAGTCCGGGATCACGCCGAGGGCGCCGAGGTGGTTGAGGTCGTAGAACGACGCGTCCGAGACGATGGCGTCCGCCGTCCCGTAGATCCACAGGATCGGGGGCTTGTCGGCGAGATCGACGATCCCCGAGACGTTGAAGTACTTCGGCGCCATGGTGTTGAGGACGCCGCTCGTTCCCGGGGCGAATCCCGGCCAGTTCGGGCTCGCGACCGCGTCGCCGGGGTAGTTTCCGCCCGCGGTCGAGGTCGACAGCATGGACTGGACCCAGACGTCCTCGTTCTCGCTCGTGTAGCCCGCGGCGACGTAGCCCGACCGGAAGACCGATCGCGGCGAGGTGGGCGCGTCGGCGGTGGTGTCGCGATCGGTCAGCCGCTGGACGAAGTCGGGGTTGGCCCCGCCCGCCCCGGTGCCGGCGTCGTCGTCGGTGAGCCGCGAGCCGTCGCGCCGCGTGCCCCCGAAGCCGAACGGCGAGACGGGGGACTGCAGCGTGAGCGAGAGCACGGGGTGGTCGAGGGCGTACTGCAGCACGACGCCGCCGCCCATCGACCATCCGACGAGGTGGGCGGAGGGGATGCCGAGGACCTCGAGGGTCGCGTGGATGTCGTCGCTGAAGTCGCGCACGCCGCGCGCGGCGTCCACGGGCATGTGCTCGGTGCCGCCGAAGCCGCGGAGGTCGATCGCGAGGACCCGCAGATCGCTCGGCAGATCCTGCATGATCTCCTGCCAGAACAGCGACGACGACACGTTCCCGTGCACGAAGACCACCGTGTGCTCGGGCGCGGTGGCCGGGTCGTCGCCGACTCGTTCGAGCACGTTCACGCTGAGGCGATCGGTGTCGACGAGACGCGCGGTGATGCCGTCGAAGAGAGTCATGAGAGGGTCCTCCGTGTCGCTCGCGGGTGCCCCGGTACGCCCGCGATCCGACTCTAACGCGCGCCCCTTTCGGTCGCACTCAGGGTTGCCCCGAACACGATCGGTGCGCTTCGTAGACTGTCGGACATGACGGATGCCACGACCTCGCTGCCCCCGATCGCCATCCTCGGCGCCGGCTCCATGGGAGGAGCGATCCTCCACGGACTCGTCGCGGCCGGGCTCACCGGCGGCGGTGTCACCGCGACCAACCGCTCGATCGCGAAGGCCGCCGAGCTCGCCGACCTCGAGGGGGTCACGAGCGTCGCCCTGGAAGCGGCTCCCGACGGCAACACCGCCGCAGTGGCATACGCCGACATCGTCCTCATCGGCGTGAAGCCGGCCATGGTGCCCGACCTCCTCGACGAGATCGCGCCGCACCTGCGCCCGGGGGCGGTGGTGGTGAGCCTCGCGGCGGGCGTCACGCTGGACACCTTCGCGAGGCACCTCGGCGATCGGGTCGCCACGCTGCGTTCGATGCCCAACACCCCCTCGCTCGTGGGGAAGGGCGTCACGGGGCTGGCCGCCGGGCCGGCGGCGTCCGCGGACGACGTCGCCGTCGTGCGCGCGCTGTTCGAGACGGTCGGCGTGGTGCTGGAGGTTCCGGAGGCGCAGATCGACGCGCTGTCGACGATCTCCGGATCGGGGCCCGCCTACGTCTTCCTGCTCGTCGAGGAGTTCACGAAGGCCGCCGTGCGGATGGGCTTCGACGACGCCCAGGCCCGCCTGCTCGCGGAGGAGACCTTCACGGGGGCGACCGCACTGATGTCCGCCTCGGACGTGGATCCGGCCGAACTCCGCCGTCGGGTGACGAGCCCCAAGGGCACCACGGAGCGGGCCGTCGCGGTGCTGCAGGACGCGCACCTCGACGACACCTTCACGACTGCGGCCGAAGCCGCTCTCGCTCGCGCGAAGGAGCTCGCCGCGGGGAGCTGAGGCGAGCTGATCCTCAGCGGTCGAGGGCGGCGAAGCGCTCGATGTCGGAGTTCGTGCCCGAGACGATCACGAGGTCGTGGTTGGTGACGACCGTGTCGGCCTCCGCGTAGCGGAACGGTCGGCCCGGGCTCTTCACGCCCACGACCGTGACGTTGTACTTCGTGCGCACGCCCGACTGGTTGAGGCCCACGCCGCGGATGAGCTTGGGCGGGTACATCTTCGCGAGGACGAAGTCGTCGTCGAACCGGATGAAGTCGAGCATGCGCCCGCTCACCAGGTGCGCGACGCGCTCTCCGGCCTCGGCCTCGGGGTAGATGACGTGGTTCGCGCCGACGCGGGCGAGGATCTTGCCGTGCGACTGCGAGACGGCCTTCGCCCAGATCTGCGGCACCTTGAGGTCGACGAGGTTCGCGGTGATGAGGACGGATGCCTCGATGAGGGAGCCGACGGCCACGACGGCCACCTGGAAGTCCTGCGCCCCGATCTGACGCAGCGCGTCGATGTTGCGCGCGTCGGCCTGGACGGCGTGGGTCACGCGCTCCGACCACTTCTGCACGAGCTCGAGGTTGCCGTCGACGGCGAGGACCTCGCGGTCGAGTCGGTCGAGTTCTCCGGCGCACGCGGCACCGAAGCGCCCGAGGCCGATCACCAGGACGGGGGCGTCACTGCGGATGCGTTCAACCAACGATGGGCCTTTCGACGGGCAGCGCGTACAGCTGCGATCGAGACGAGGCCGCGACCGCGGCGGCGAGTGTCACAGTACCAATGCGTCCCATGAACATGGTCGCGGCGAGGACGTAGACAGCGGGGTCGGGCAGCTCCGCCGTGAGGCCGGTGGACAGCCCCACGGTCGCGAAGCCCGAGATGACGTCGAAGAGGACGTGCTCGATCGGCGCGTCGGTGATCCGGCTGATGGTCACCGTCGAGATCGCGACGATCGTCGCGCCCCACGCCACGACGGAGAGGGCGACCCGCTGCACGTCGCTGGGGATGCGCCGACCGAACGCCTGCACCGACGGCCGCCCCTTCGCCTCCGAGAACACGGCGAGGGCGAGGACGGCGAGCGTCGTGACCTTGATGCCTCCGGCGGTGGATGCCGAGCCGCCGCCGACGAACATGAGCATCGACCCGACGATCAGGGTCGCCCCGTTCAGGTCGCCGATGTCGATGACCGAGAATCCGCCGGAGCGCGTCATGGCGGACAGGAAGAACGCCTGGAACGTCGTGTCCCAGGCATCCATGCTGCCGAAGGTCAGCGGGTTGTCGTATTCCAGCAGCAGAATGACGCCGGCCCCGGCGAAGAAGAGGATGACGGTCGTGATGATCGTGAGCTTCGCGTGCAGCGACCACTGGCGGAAGCGCCAGTAGTGCCGCCACAGCGTGAAGATCACGGGGAAGCCGATCGAGCCCAGGAAGACGCCCATCATCAGGACCGTCAACAGGAAGTAGTCCTGCGCGAACGGCGTCAGGCCGTCGGCGTTCGGCACGAACCCCGTGTTCGTGAAGGCCATCGCCGCGTAGTACGGCGCTTCCCACAGGGCGACCAGCGGGTCGATGCCGCCGATCACCAGCGAGGGGTAGATGAGGACGGTGAGACCGGCCTCGATCACCAGGGTCGACAGGGCGACGGTGCGCAGGAGCTGGCCGACCTCGCCGAGACGCACGGTCTGGCCCTCGTTGACGGGGCCGCCGTGGGCGCGCAGGGGATTGCTGTCGCCCGCGGCGATCAGCTTCGCCCGCAGCCCGAGGCGCTTCGAGATCACCAGGCCCAGGATCGACGCGAGCGTCAGGACGCCGAGCGCTCCCACGTTGACGCCCACGTAGGTGATGACGTGTCCGAGCGGCGACCAGTGCGTGTACATGTTCACGGTCGACAGCCCGGTGACGCAGATGGTCGAGACGGCGGTGAAGAGGGCGTCCGCGAACGGCGTACGTTGACCCGTCGCCGAAGCCTGCGGAAGGGAGAAGAGCGCGGTGAAGAGCAGGATGAGCGTGACGAACACGAGGACCGCGAATCGAGCGGGGGATGCCGTCGTCAGATTCCGCAGCCGGTCCCATGCCTCCGCCGCCATGCGTCGCGCGCGCACGGAGAGCCGCACCTCGCTCGGCGTCGCTGCCATGCGCCGCTCCCTTCGGTGCCCGAACCCGAATCATGGTACTCGGGCGAGGGCGCGGCTAACCTAATGCCATGGCGGACATCTTCGACGTGATCGCTGACGGAACGCGTCGCGACATCCTTCAGCTGCTCCTGGACCGGGCGACGGGAGGCGAGCGCGGGACGAGCGTGTCGCAGATCGTGTCGGCGCTGGGTGTGAGTCAGCCGACCGTCTCGAAGCACCTCAAGGTGCTGCGCGAGGCGCAGCTCGTCACAGTCCGAGAGGAGGGACAGCACCGGTACTACAGCCTGGCCGTCGCTCCCCTCGACGAGGTCGACGACTGGCTGGTGCCGTTCTTCTCGGTGGATGCCGAGAACGAGCCCGCTCTCCCCGAATCGGCGATGCACTACGCCGAGGTCGTCGGCCGCGCGGCCGCGTCGGTCAAGCACTCGGTCACCACGGCGTTCCGCAAGCTTCCGGGTCGCTGAGCCCTCGCACGGGCCGGTTCCGGACATATTCGAGTCACAGTGGCCACATAGGTTTACAGCCGTCGCACCCAGACCCTAGAGTGTGCAGCACCGAAGGGTGAGTCCACCCGGAACGAAGGGTGAACGATGGCAGAGCTTCCCGACATGCGCTTCCTCACGGTCGCGGAGGTCGCGGAGCTCATGCGCGTCTCGAAGATGACGGTCTACCGTCTCGTGCACGCCGGAGAACTTCCCGCCGTGCGCTTCGGACGCAGCTATCGCGTGCCCGAATCCGCGGTCGCCGAGGCTGTGCAACGCCCGGTGTCCGACGTCGGCTAGACTGATCCGAGGCTTTTTTCCAACGCCTGCTGTTCCCGGGGGCCGAAATCGGCACCCAGACCCCGACTTAGTGAGGTTTTCCGTGGGTTCTGTCATCAAGAAGCGCCGTAAGCGCATGGCGAAGAAGAAGCACCGCAAGCTGCTTCGTAAGACTCGTCACCAGCGCCGCAACAAGAAGTAACGCGGCCACCACACCGAGCGCCTGTCCTGTTGCGACGGGCGCTTCGTGTATCCCGTCGCGCCGTTCGCCTTTCGGAGGAAGCATGCAGTCCATCACCATCGCCGACCTGCGCGCCGGACGGGACCGTCCGCTCATCGACGTGCGCGAGGAGCACGAGTTCGCCGCGGGCCACGTCCCGGGCGCCGTGAACATCCCCATGTCGACCCTGGGCGAGCACCTGGACGAGATCCCGGCCGAGCCGTTCGACGTCATCTGCCAGGCGGGTGGCCGTTCTGCTCGCGTGGTCGAAGCCCTCTCGGCGCGCGGCCACGACGCCACCAACGTCGAGGGCGGGACGGGCGAGTGGATCGCGGCGGGTTACGACGTCGAGGTCTGACCTTCTGCTTCGTCCTCATAGGATGAACACGTGACGACCCTCACGCTGATCGGTAAGCCCGACTGTCATCTCTGCGAGGTCGCCGAGCAGATCGTCGAGACGGTCGTCTCCGAGCTTCCCGCCGAGGTGGCGGATCGCGTCACCATCGACCACGCCTCCATCGCGGAAGATGCGGCGCTGTACGAAAAATGGTGGGAGAAGATCCCCGTCATCCTCGTCGACGGCGAACTGCACGCGCATTGGCGCGTGTCGGCCGATCGACTGCGCGCCACCCTGCTGGCTGCCGACACCGAAGGAGCCTCTGCGTGAGCATCCGACACATCGTCCTCTGGAAGCTGGCCGCCGACGACGCCGACACCCGCGCGTTGCACGCCGAGCAGATCGAGGAGCGCCTGCTGGCGCTGCGCGGAGTCATCGACGAGATCGAGCACCTCGAGATCGGCCGCAACGTCGCGTACCCGCAGGCCAACTGGGACGTGGCGCTCGTCAGCCAGTTCGCGGATGCCGAGGCCCTCGAGCGCTATCAGGTGCACCCCGCGCACCAGGAGGTCGTGGGCTTCGTCCGCTCGGTCGTGGCCGAGCGCGCCTGCGTCGACTACCCCGCCTGAGCCCGAGCGCGCGCTGCCTCTCGGGAGCGGGTGTCGTGAGCGGCCCGATTAGCTGATCGGGCGGATGGTCGCGGGAACGACCGCGAGGGCCACCCGCACGCGGTCCCGGAGACCGAGACGCTGCTCGGACGGGTGCTCGACGACGACTCGGACGTCGTCGGCGGTGCGAACCGTGGACCGACGCGCGCTCCCGAGGAACGTGGTCGCCTCGACCACGGCATCCGTCCCGGGTTCTTCGGCCCCGACGATCATCACGCTCTCGGGACGGACGACGACCTCGCAGTGGCCGTCCGCCGCGGGGCGGGCGAGGGGGAGCTCCTGCCCCCAGACCTCGACGATCGTGCCCTCCACGATCCCGGGAAGCGCGTTCACCGGGCCGAGCACTTCGGCGACCACCGCGTCGTCGACGCGGGAGTAGAGCTCGTCGGGAGACCCCTCGGCCACCACGCGCCCATGGTCCATGACGACGAGCCGATCCGCGACGGCTGCGGCCTCCGCCGTGTCGCGCGTGAACCACAGGGTCGTCACGCGACGGGCGCGGAGCTCCCGCACCACGCGGTCCCGCGTCTCGGCCCGCGCCACCGTCGGGAGAGCGGCGAGCGGGTCGTCGAGGACCAGGGCCCCCGGTTGCGACGCGAGAGCACGGGCGAGAGCCCATCGTTGTCGGTCGCCGTGCGCGAGTCGGTGGACGAGCCTCTCCTTCGCGCCGAGACCCACGACCTGCGTCAGACGACGCGCTTCGCGGTCGGCATCCGGTCGTCCGGCGCGTCGCGCGGCGGCGGCGACGGATGTGAGGACGCGTCCGAACCGCGCCACCGGGGTCCGATCGCGCACCTCCGGGACACGGGGGGACGCGATCCCGGAGCGGCCGTCGACCGTGACGACGCCGGTGTCCGGACGCTCGGCTCCCGTCACCGCGCGGAGGAGCGTCGATGCCCCGCAGCCGGGCGGACCGACGAAGGCGACGATGCGACCCGGATCGATCTCGAGATCGATGTCGCACAGGACCGGCGAGCCCGCGCGAGTCCGGTTCACGCCGCGGAGTGAGATCGCCCAGCCCGCGTGCGCGGGGTCGCCGATCGAGGGCGACGGGTCCACGTTGCGCACGGCGATCATGCGCTCACGATAGGGAGGGGCCATGACGCGACGACGCCCGGGGAGTGAACCCCGGGCGTCGGTCGCTCGAACCCTGAACGATGACGCCGCGGGGAGTGAACCCCGGGCGTCGGTCGCTCGGACCCTGAACGATGACGCCGCGGGGAGTGAACCCCGGGCGTCGGTCGCTCGAACCCTGAACGATGACGCCGCGGGGTGTGAACCGCGGGCGTCGGTCGCTCGAACCTTAGGGAGCGAGGCGGGTGGGGCCGCGGAAGAGGTAGGTGACCTCGCGGATCGACGATTCGCCGAGCAGGAGCATCAGCACGCGGGCGAGGCCCATGCCGAAACCGCCGTGCGGCGGGGCGCCGAAGCGGAAGAAGTCGAGGTAGAAGTCCAGGTGCTCGGGGTCGAGGCCCTTCTCTTTCGCCTGCTCGATCAGCACCTCGACGCGGTGCTCGCGCTGAGCGCCGGTCGTGATCTCGACGCCGTTGAAGAGCAGGTCGTACGACTTGGTCAGACCGGTCTCCTCGTTGCGCATGTGGTAGAACGCGCGGATCTCGGGGTGGTAGTCGGTGATGAACACGAACTGGTGGCCGTACGTCTCGGCCACGTGCGCGGCGATCTGACGCTCGCCCTCGGGGTCGAGGTCGCCGTCGGTGCGCGGGATCTCGTAACCGCGGGCGGCGACGATCTCGCGGGCCTCGGCGAGCGGGATACGCGGGAACGGCAGGGTCGGCACCTGCACCTCGACACCGAACAGTTCCTGGATCTCGGCGCCGTGCTTGTCGGCGACGGCCTGGAACGCCGTGTGCAGGAGCTCCTCCTGCATGCGCGCGACCTCCTCGTGCGAGTCGATCCAGCTGATCTCGGCGTCGATCGAGGTGAACTCGGTCGCGTGACGGCTGGTGAAGGACGGGTCGGCACGGAAGGCGGGCGCGATCTCGAAGATCTTCCCGAAGCCGGCGACCTGGGCCATCTGCTTGAAGAACTGCGGGCTCTGCGCGAGGTAGGCCGTCTTGTCTTCGAAGTAGGGCACCTCGAACAGCTCGGCGTTCGACTCGGAGGGGGATGCCATGAGCTTGGGGGAGTGGATCTCGATGTAGTCGCGCTCGACCCAGTACGTGCGCATGGCGTGCTCGAGAGTCGTCTGCACGCGGAAGATGAGGTTGTTGCGGCGCTGGCGCAGGTCGATGAACCGGTAGTCCATGCGCTTGTCGGGGCTGCTGTCCGCCGCGATCGGGGTCTCCGGGTTCGCCGCGGCCGCGACGACGAGCTCGCCGACCTTGATCTCGACGCCGCCGAGCTTCACGCGCTCGTCGTGCTTGAGCTCACCGCGAACGGTGAGGAACGTGCCCGTCGCGAGCGCGCCGATCGTCTCGGTGAGCGCGAGGGCGGCGGCATCCTGATCCGTGGCGTCCTCAGACGGGCGGGTCGCGGGGTTGACCAGCTGCACGGCGCCGGTCTCGTCGCGGAGGACGACGAACTGCACCTTCTTCTGATCGCGCACGGTTTCGACCCATCCCGACACCTCGACGGGGCCGGCGGGGAGGGATTTCAGCTGGTTGACCAGGACGCGTTCGCTCACGATCGACCAGTCTACGTGCGGGATCCGGGCCGTCGTGCGGTCATCGGCCGGCGCCGGCCGAGAGGCCCGCCTTCACGTGCCGCTGCGCGGCGAGGATGACGACGAGCGCCGGGACGCTCGCGATGAGGGAGGCGGCCATGGTCGCCGCCCACGTGTTCAGGTTGGAGCTGCTGAGGGCGTAGATCAGCACCGAGACGGGGTACATCTCGTTGCGGTTGACGAGGGTCAGCCCGAAGAGGAGGTCACCCCAGCTGAAGAGGAAGGCGAACACCCCGGCGGTCACGATCGCATTGCGTGAGAGCGGGATGACGATGCGCCAGAGCGTGCCGATCGGCCCGAGCCCGTCGACGGTGGACGCCTCGATGACCTCGGTGTCGAGGCGGAGCATGAACGCCCGCATCACGATGATCGCGAACGGGACACCGGCGGTGGAGTTGGCGAGGATCAGGCCGAGGAAGGTGTTCAGCAGCCCCCACGAGTTGAACATCGCGTAGAACGAGGTCGCGAGCACGACGCTCGGGACCATCTGCGCGAGCAGGAGGAGGATGAGCGCGAGGCTCACCGCGCGCGAGCGCAGGCGGCTGAGTGCGTACGCGGCGGGGATGGCGACGACCAGGGTCACCAGCACAGACCCCAGCGACACGAGCACCGACACCCGCAGCCCGCCGAGACCGGCGTCGTTCAGGGCGGTCTCGTAGCCGCCGAGCCCCGGCGAGGTCGGGAACCAGGCGGTGTCGGCGGAGTTCGCCGAGGGCTGGAAGGACGCCGAGACCATCCAGTAGACCGGGAAGAGGTAGACCGCCAGCACGATCACCGTGAGGAGGGTCCACACCCAGCCGCGGCGACGACGGCGGGGGCGGGGTTCCGAGACCGGGGCGGCGGAGACCGAAGCCGGGGAGACGGGGGTGGACTGCAGAGTGGTCATCGTTCGGCACGCTCCCTGCGCATCGACAGGATGGTGTAGACGATCGCGAACACGATGCTGATGCCGAGCAGCAGCATGCCGTACGCCCCGCCGAGGCCGAACTCGAACTGCTGGAACGCCTGTCGGTAGGACAGGAGCCCGAGGGTCACGGTGCTGTTGGCGGGTCCGCCGGCGGTGAGCACGAGGACGAGATCGACGATCAGCAGCGTGTAGACGACGCTCATCACGACGAGGACCGAGACGACGGGCCAGATCGTCGGCAGGACGATCGCCGTGAGCCGACGCCACGCTCCCGCCCCGTCGAGTTGGGCGGCCTCGAGCTGCTCCGCGGGGACCTGCTTGAGCGCCGCACCGAGGATCGTGGCCCAGTACGGCAGGCTCGCCCACACGGCCACGACGATGACCGCGGGAAGAGCCGTCGCCGGGTTGGCGAGCCACGCCTCGGCGGGCAGGCGCAAGGCCTTCAACACCTCGTTGATGGGGCCTTCCCCGGCGAGGAGCGACTTCCAGACCGTCGCGACGACGACGGCCGGAAGCAGCCACGGCAGCAGGATCAGCGTGGGAAGCCAGCGGCTCCCCGGGAAACGACGCGAGAAGAGCAGGGCCAGAGCGAGGCCGAGCACGAGCTCCACCACGACGGAGACGACCGTGATCACGACCGTGTTGATGAGGGCTCGGGTCGTCACGGGTTCGGCGAGGATCGCCTCGAAGTTCGCGGTGCCGACGAAGGGGGCTCGCCCGGTGATGAAGGTCCCGGTGCGGAACTCCGTCGTGCTCATGAAGACCCCGTAGCCCAAGGGGAACAGGAAGAAGAGCAGGAAGAAGACCAGGGCCGGCGCGAGGAACGCCGCCAACTCGGCGCGCGAGCGGCCCGCCAGAGACAGCCGGGGCCGGCCGGGGGACGATTTCCCCGGCCGGCCGGCCGTTCTCACATCGGTGGCGGTCACTGACCGGCGACCTGCTTCAGCGCGGCTTCCGCGCTCTCCCCGCCCACCGTCGCGGACTGGATCGCATCCACGTACTTCTGCTGGAGGGTGTTCCACTCCGTGCCCAGCTGGGCGGTGTTGTAGGCGCCGTCCACGGCATCCACGAAGGGAGCGGCCGCGGGAACCTGCTCGACGAAGGTGGCCTGAGCGCTGGTGAGAGCCGGGATGTACCCGCCCTTCTTCGCCGTGTCGACCTGGTTGTCCTCCGACGCGCGGCACTTCACGAGCGCGGCGGCGGCCGCTTCCTTCTGCTGGTCGGCGTTGGCGGCGACGCCGTAGACGTAGCCGAGGAGGTTGGCGCGAGGCGACTCGCCCGCCTTCGCGGTGGGGAAGGGGAACGTGCCGTACTCGAAGGGGATCGAGGTGTCGACGAGGTTCCACGGACCCGAGACCGTCATGGCGGCCGCGCCCGAGGTCCACTGGTCGATCGACTTCCAGCCCTGGTTGACGAACTCCGGAGACAGGGAGCCGTTCGCGACGAGCTTCTTGTAGAGGTCGACGCTGTCGACCGCGCCCTGGCTCGTCGGGTCGGCCGGGTCGCCGCCCGCCGAGAGCAGGAACGGGAGGAAGTACGTCGCCGTCGAGCCGTCGCCGCCGATGCCGGGCAGGATGATGCCCTTCTGGTTCGCCGTGGTGAGCGAACCGGCGAGCTTCACGAGGTCGTCGAAGGTCTTGGGGGCCGTCTCGGAGACGCCCGCGGCGGCGAAGGCGGCCTTGTTGTAGAAGATCGCGTAGTCCTCGACCTGCACGGGCAGGCCGTACAGCGTGCCGTCGTAGTCGCCGAGGCCCGCGACGCTCTCGGCGAGCCCGTCGGTCGAGACGTCGTACTGCCCGAGGTCGGCCAGCACGCCCTGCGAGGCGAGCTGCGGGAGCTGGGTGTCGGTGGAGAGGAGGGCCACGTCCGGGAGGGCCTTGGCGCCGGCCGCCTGCAGCAGCTTGGTCGTGTAGTCGCCGGACTGCGTCTGGACGTCGACCGTGATGCCGAGCTGCGAGGCGCAGTCCTCGAAGTACGTCTTCTGCAGGCCCTGGTAGGGCTCGAAGTCGATGCTGTTCCACACCGTGAGCGAGACGCCCTGGAAGCCGTCCGTCTGGGCGGGGGCCGATTGCCCGCCCGCGCACCCGGCCAACGTCAGGGCGCCCACGAGTCCGACCGTGGGAAGAGCGAGGCGGCGCAGCCGCGACGAGGAGAGAGCCATTCGTGGTCCGTTTCCCGACCGGCTCGCCATCGCCGATCGCTGAGTGCTGTGTGGGGGAGCGGGTCGGGAGCCCGCGACGATGCTCACTCTGCTGCCTGCACATGACGAACAGGGAACAAGAACGTCACGCGGTGTAACACCTGCCCCCGCGGGCGCTCGGGGACGGGCAGGCTGAGAGCATCCCCATCCCTGCACCAGGAGCGCTCATGGCATCCCTTCCCCTCCCCTCCGTCGACGCGGCCCGGGCTCGTCAGCGCGTGCTCGTCGACACCGACACGGGGCTCGACGACGCCCACTCGCTCATGTACCTCCTCGCCCAGCCGGACGTCGAGATCGAGGCGATCACCACGATCTACGGAAACACGCCCGTCGAGGACTCGGCGCGCAACGTCCGCACCGTCCTCCGTCTCGCCGGCCGCGAGGACATCCCCGTGCACCTCGGCGAAGCCGCCCCGATCGAGGGCGAGGCGTCGATCGCCGACTTCGTGCACGGCACCGACGGTCTCGGCGACCGCTTCGATCGCGCGGAGCTGAGCGTCGAGGACGAGAGCGCGGTGGATGCCATCGTCCGCATCGCCGCGGAGAACCCGGGCGAGGTCGACCTCCACCCCCTCGGCCCGCTCACCAACATCGCCCGGGCGCTCGAGCGCGACCCGGAGCTGTTCCTGAAGTTCCGTTCGGTCGTCATCATGGGCGGGGCGGGGCCGTACCCGGTCCCCGGCGGCGCGACGCTCACGGATGCCAACACGGCCAATGATCGGCGGGCGGCCGAGATCGTCTTCGGCGCGCGCAACAACGGCAATGTCGTGATGGTGGGCGTGAACGTCACCGCCACGGCGATCCTGGACGAGCAGGTTCTCGCGGTTCTGCGCGGAACGGGCACGCCGTGGAGCACGTTCGCGGGCGAGGTGCTCGACGCGTACAACGACTTCTACCAGTACAAGTGGGGCCGCCGGATCTCGTCCGCCCACGACGGCCTCGCCACGGTCGTGCTGCACCGCCCCGACATCGTCACGGCCTGGACCGAGGGGCCCGTCGACTACACGCCGTACGGCGGGTCGCTCGCGACGCGCATCGCGCTGACCCACGACGGCCTGCCGCTGGTGTGGGGGACTCCCGAAGGCCCGAGCGTTCGCGCGGTGACGGCGTTCGACGGCGATCTGTTCCGTCGTCTGTTCGTCCGGGCGCTCGCCGGCGGTCCGGCCGAGCGGTAGGCCCGGACCCCGGGTTCGTCGGCGTCAGCGCGCGCCGGCGCGGGCGGGGTGGTCGTCGGCGAGCCGGTCGCGGCGGTCGGTGCGCAGGCGCGAGCGGAACGTGCCGTCCTTCGGGAAGCCGCCGTACAGGCCGCGCTCGGTGAGGGCCGGCACGAGCAGCTCGGCGAAGTCCTCGACGGACGCGGGCGACAGGAACGGGTGCAGCAGGAAGCCGTCGACGCCCGCCTCCTCGACGAAGGTGCCGATCGCGTCGGCGACGCGATCGGGCGTCCCGAGGAAGCGATCGTCGGCGAACGCGGTGACCCTCGCGAACTGCCGGCGCACGTCGCCCGCGGTGAGCGTCGGCGCGTCGGACCGGGTCTCCTTCGTCTGCGTGGCGTTCGTCGCGCGCTTCACCAGCGGCTCATCGTCGGCGTACCGCGAGAAGTCGATCCCGCCCCACCCGGCGTAGGCCGCGAGCTGTGCTTCGGGGGAGTAGTGCTGCTGCAGCGAGTCGATCTTCTCCTGCACGGCGATGTCGGTCGGGGCCACCACGAGGTTCATGCCGACCACGGCGCGGATCTGAGAGGCATCCCGGCCCAGTTCTTCGGCGCGACGACGGATGCCGGCGAGCCCCTCGCGGATCGCGACGGGGTCGCTGTCGCCCACGAAGATCAACTCGGCGTGCCGCGCGGCGAACTCACGTCCGCGCGGCGACCACCCGGCCTGGATGATGACCGGGGTGCGCTGCGGGGACGGCGTGCTCAGGTGCGGCCCGGCGACGCGGAAGTGCTCGCCCTCGTGGTCGATGCGGTGCACCTTGGTGGGATCGGCGAACAGACCCGAGGCCTTGTCGCCGACGAAGGCGTCGTCTTCCCAGCTGCGTTCCCACAGCGCGTAGGCGACCTCGAGGAACTCGTCGGCCCGGTCGTAGCGCTGATCGTGCGCGAGCACGTCGAGACCGAAGTTCGCGGCGGCTCCGGGCAGGTACGACGTGACGACGTTCCACCCGATGCGTCCGTCGGTGAGGTGGTCGAGGGTCGAGAACCGGCGCGCGTGCGCGAAGGGGTGCTCGTACGTCGTCGACACCGTCGTGCCGAAGGCGAGGTTCTCGGTGACCGCGGCCAGCGCGGGGATGTGCAGCATCGGATCGAGCGCGGGCAGCTCGACGCCCGTCTCGATCGCGGTCGCCGCGGAGCCGCGGTAGGTGTCGTACATCCCGAGCACGTCGCCGAAGAAGAACAGGTCCATGCCCGCGGCCTCGACGCGGCGGGCCTGGTCGGTCCAGTACCGCAGGGAGGTCGCGGACAGGCGATCGTCGGCCGGGTGGGTCCACATGCTCGCCGCGGACGAGCCGTTGCCGACGCACGCCTGCTCGTAGAGGCCGAACAGCAGGGGGCGGGGGTCAGACATTCGCGGTGATCCGTTCTTCTCGGGCGGGGGTGCGCCAGCGGACGTCCCCGCCGACGACGGTGAGGGATGCCTCGGCGGGGCCGCCCTCGACGAGTTCCGCGAGCGCGTCCTCGGGAGTGGTGGTCGACACCGGGAAGACCGCGAGGTCGGCGCGGGCGCCGATGCGCAGGATGCCGGTCGGGTCGGCGGCATCCAGTCCCAGGGCGTGAGCCCCTCCGGCGGTGGCGGCGTGGAAGAGGCGGGCGTGCAGGTCCGCGTCGGTGTAGCCCTGCTCGCGCGCGAGCCGGTGGAGGGCGGCGACGTCGTGCCAGATGGACAGGCTCGGCGACGATGACAGGGAATCGGTGCCGACCGCGATCGCGTTCCCCTCGCGCAGGTACGCGGCGATGGGCGGAGGGTCGAGACCGATGACGGCGTTCGACCGCGGGCAGAGGGCGACGCTGACGCCGCGGTCGCGGAGGAGGCGCCGGTCGTCCGCGTCGACGTAGATGCCGTGCGCGAGGTGGGTGGTGGGCGTGAGAGCGCCGAGGGAGTCGAGGTAGGGGATGACCCCCGTGCCGACGCCGCCGCCGCCGAGCAGCGCGAACTCGCCGCGGCCGTTGGCGCGCCAGCGATCGGCGAGATCACCGGTGCCGGTGCGGACGTAGGCGTCCTCCCACGCGGACTCGGCCGCGTGGATGTGCTGACGTACGCCCCACTCGGCGGCGAGGCGCGACAGGTCGCGGATGACCTCGGTGTCGAGCGAGTAGATCGCGTGGGGCGAGAGGCCCACCGCCGGGGGAGTGGGCAGCGCGCTCAGCTGCGCGCGGACGGTGTCGGGTCCGCTGAGCCGCCAGGCGCTGTCGGTCCACCCGAGCACCTCCCAGAAGGCGATGCCGTGCAGCCCCGCCTCGTGCACGGCGCTCCCGGCCTCGACGTCGGTGACGATCTCGGCGACGGCGGTCGTTCCCGCGCGCAGGCACAGGGCCGCTCCCGCCGCCGCGGATGCGCTCCAGTCGCGGGGGAGCGGATACAGCTCCATGAACGCCCCCATCCACGACTCGAACCCGTCGTGCGCCGCGCGTCCCACCGCGGCCATGTCGGTGTACTGCAGGTGGGTGTGGGCGTTCACGAGGCCCGGGGTGAGCGCCCCGTCCCACTCCTGCACGTCGGCGTCGGGAAACCCGCGGAGCACCTCGTCGAAGCGGGCGACCGCCGCGATACGCCCGTCGCGCACGGCGACGGCTCCGTCGGCGAGAGCGGGAGCGCCCGGAGAGAGCACGACGCGCGCCCGGTGCACAGTGACGGTCATTCGTCGCCTTCTTCTTCGGCGATCCAGGAGGCGAGGAACTCCCGCTGGGCGGTCGAGACGGTGTCGACCGTGCCGCCGAAGGAGGCGAGCGCGATCGCCGCGACCTCGTCGTCCGCGGCCCGGGGCAGCTCGTGCACCGCGGCGTCGAGTGCGGGCGTGGTGAGCAGGTACTCGACGGAGGCCAGCTGCACGCCGAACGACAGGTCCATGATCTGCACGGGATTGCCCTCGGCCGCGCTGACGTTCAGGCAGTTGCCGTCGTCGAGCACGTGCACGAGGGAACCGCTCGGCATCCGGAGGGTCGACACCGCCCCGTCGCGCGCGATCTCGATCGCGCCGGCCGCGCGGGCGGCATCCAGGGCGATCTCCTGGGACACCCCGCCGCCGACGGCCACGATCGCCCCGGTGGGCAGGGCGTCGAGATGGGCGACGTCGACGGTGTGCCGGATGCCGGTGGCCGAGATCACGACGTCGGCTTCGGCGGCGGCCTGGGCCAGGGTGCGCACCGCGAAACCCGCGAACGCCGCCTGCAGCGCCGCCACGGGGTCGGTCTCGGTCACGATCACCCGCGCCCCCAGGGCCGCGGCGTGCTCGGCGATCCCGGAGCCGACGCGGCCGTAACCGACGACGACGACGGTCGCGCCGCGGAGCGAGCGGTCCGCGACGTCGGCGACGGCGAACACGACCGACTGCCCCGTGCCGTGGCGGTTGTCGAACAGCGACTTCGACCGCGCGTCGTTGGCGGCGACCACCGGGATGCGCAGGGCCCCCTCCGCGTGCATGCGCCGCAGGGGGCGGACGCCGCTCGTCGTCTGCTCGGTGGCCCCGCGCATCCGCGCGACGACGTCGGGACGCTCGAGGTGGACGAGCCGGATCGTCGAAGCACCGTCGTCGACGATGACCTCGGGGCGGTGATCGAGCAGCGCGAGGGCGTTCTCGCGGTCCTCCCCGCGGCCGGCATCCGCTCGCGCGTACACCGGCAGCCCGGCGTGGGCGAGGGCGGCCGCGACCTCGTCGTCGGTGTTGCGGCCCGCGGACGTGACCGTGACCTCAGCCCCCGCCTCGGCGAGGGCGAGGGCGACCGTCGCAGTCTTGGGCTCCAGGACGTCGGAGACCCCGATCCGCACGCCGGCGACGGTGCTGGCCGCGCGCAGGCGGTCGGAGAGAGCGATGGTCACGGGCATGTGCGCGCGGGCCCATTCGATGCGGTCCTGGCCCGCGCGCCAGAGCGAGGGGTCGGCGATGCGGCCGGTCACGGGGTCACCTCTCGGGCGAAGCGGTCGTCGTCGCCGGCGTCGTGCCGGTCGAGCAGGAGCAGCGCGATCAGCGCGTCCAAGAGGCGCCACTGCGTCGACGAGGGGGCAACCTCGGCCTCGGGGAGGGGCGACGGCATCTCCACGAGGGAGGTCGCTCCCGCTCGACCGACGAACGGGCGGGACGACGCAGAGGTGCGGATCCCCTCGGTCACGGCTCCGCGCGGGGAGGCATCGGCGACGAGGCCCTCCAGCGCCTCGAGGGGCAGGATGCCGCGCCCCTCACCGCTCAGCACGGTCAGGTGCACGGGGGCGTCGCGGGCGGAGAGCTGCTCGAGCGGCTGCACGCGGAATCCGTCGAGGCGCGCCGCGAGGGCCGCCACCGGAGCGTCCGTCGCGCGGATCACCGCCGCGCCGAGAGTGCGGAGCGACGTCGCGAGCGCCTCGGACAGCAGACCGTCTCCGACCACGGTCACGGTCGTTCCCGCGAGCGTGAGGTTCGTGCGCGCCGACACCGCGCGCAGCACCTGTTCGGCACGGAGGCGCGAGTACAGGATGCCGAAGGCCGGGGACGCGAACGGATCGACGCCGTCGAGGGTGTGGGCGAGGTCGAGGCCCGCGACGTCGCGGAGCGACGTCCGCAGCGCGAGCGGGAGGGGAGGCAGGGCACCGCCGTAGGACAGGGTATCGAGCGCACTGCGCCACTCCCGGTGGAGGCGGAGGGAAACGGGGAGCAGCGCGTCGATCCTGTCGGGCGTGAAGGACCGGAAGGACGACACGCCCTCGACGGTACGGCGCGGACGGCCTCGACCGCCACTTCGTGACGTCCCGCGGCGTGGCGCTCCCTAGGATGGCCGCGTGACCTATTCGATGCCTCCGGACTCGTTCCGGACGCTCCGGCCCGAGCCCGTGCGGCAACCCGTGCGCACGTGGGACGTCGTGCTGACGATCGTCTTCCTCGTGCTCCTGCCTCTGGCCGCGCTCGCCGCGTCGTACCTGGGTCTCTTCCTCGCCTTCGCGGCGGACGCCTGCGGGTCCACCACGTGCAACACCGACCTGATGAACGTCGGCCTGTGGTCGGCCGTCATCGCGCCCTGGGTCGTGCTCCTCGCGGCGGTCGTCGTCTCGATCGTCCTGCTCGTGAAGCGGCGGCTGGCCTTCTGGGTACCGCTGGCGGGCATGGCGCTCATGACGGCGGTGTGGTTCGTCTCCGCGGCGATCGTGAGTCTGGGTGTCTCGGCATCCTGAACCCGTGACCTGCTCGCGGGCAACCCCCAGGATTCGCGCCTGACCGGGCCGTAGCCTGGGACGGGCGCCCGGTCGGGTGGCCGATCACCGAGCGCGAAGGCACCCGATGACCGACATGACCCTCGTCGCCCCCGCGGCGGCCCCCTCCTCCGAGGACCAGTCCTGGCTGACGTCGCTCGCCGACTGGACCGTCTCGCTCATGGAGATCATCGGCCCCGTGGGCGCGGGTGTCGCCATCGCCCTGGAGAACCTGTTCCCGCCGCTGCCGAGCGAGGTCGTGCTGCCGATGGCCGGGCTGACGGCGAGCCGCGGCTCGTTCACGCTCTTCGAGGCTCTGCTGTGGACGACGATCGGATCGGTCGTCGGCGCGTTCATGCTCTACGGTCTCGGCCGCTGGCTCGGAGCCGCGCGCCTGCGCACGTTCGCCGAGAAGATGCCCCTCCTGCACCCCGAGGACGTCGATCGCACCGTCGCGTGGTTCGAACGCCACGGCGGCAAGGCGGTGTTCTTCGGGCGGATGATCCCGATCTTCCGCAGTCTCATCTCGATCCCCGCGGGGGTGTCGAAGATGCCGATGTGGCGCTTCGGTCTGTTGACGGGCGCGGGGAGCCTCATCTGGAACACGATCTTCGTGCTCTCGGGCTACCTGCTCGGGGAGAACTGGCACATCGTCGAGGAGTACGCCTCGATCCTGCAGTACGTCGTGATCGCGGCGGTCGCGATCGGGGTCGCCTGGTTCCTGTACGCGCGGATCCGGTCGCTGCTTGCCTCGCGGCACAGCGAGGTCTGAGACCCCCGCGGTCCCTTCGACGGGCTCAGGGACCTCGCGCCGGCGCGCTTCGTCGGGTTCGTGAGCCTCACGTCGGCGTCGCCTCAGTCCCTTGGACGGGCTCAGGGACCTCGCGTCGGCGTCGCCCCGGTGGCTGAGCCCGCCGAAGCCTCCGAGCCGACGCGCTCCGCGGTATCTCCACGTCGAAACAACCGGGTCCCTCGCTCAGTCAGACCACAGAACCCGCACGTAGACTGAATCGGTGCCCGCGGATCGCCTTCATCTCGTGCGCCACGGGGAGGTTCACAACCCCCGTCGCGTGCTCTACGGTCGGCTCCCCGGGTTCGGTCTGAGCGTCGACGGGCGGCGCATGGCGCGCCAGGCCGCCGAGTACGTTCACGGGCTCGATCGGCCCGTCTCGGCCCTGATCGCCTCTCCACTGCAGCGCACGCGCGAGTCGGCGGAGCCGTTCGAGGCGCTTTTCGGCATCGAGCCGGTGATCGATGAGCGCGTGATCGAGCCGACGAACGTCTTCGAGGGGCGCCGCATGAAGCGGGCTCTCGCGAACCCGATCAACTGGCGTCACCTGCGCCAGCCCGACGTCCCGAGCTGGGGCGAGCCCTACGCCCAGGTCGTCGCCCGCGTCACGGCCGCCATGGACGACGCCTGGGACCGCGTGCCCGCGGGTGACGTCGTCGTCGTCTCGCACCAGCTCCCCATCTGGGTGACCCACCTCGCCCTCTCCCTCCAGCCCACCCGCCACGATCCCCGCAAGCGCCGCTGCGCGCTGTCGAGCGTGACGAGCTTCGAACGGCGCGACGACGCCGACGGCTCCCGCCGCTGGGTCGAAGTGGCCTACGCGGAACCGGCGAGCACCGCCGGGGCCGTCGACGTAGGAGCCGTGTGATGCGCCGAATCCTGTCCGCCGCCGTGGTCGCCGTCCTTGCCGTGAGCCTGGCCGCGTGTACCACCGACCCGCTGGCCGAGCAGTACCGCGCGGGCGACAACAAGGGCTACATCGCGGCCAACGGGTTCCAGACCCAGGAGATCGCGCCCGATCAGCGCGGAGAACCAGTCGAGTTCTCCGGCACGCTCGACAACGGCTCGCCCGTCTCGAGCGACGAGTTCGCCGGCAAGGTCCTCGTCGTCAATTTCTGGTACGCGACATGCGGCCCGTGCATCATCGAGGCACCGCGTCTCGAGCAGGCGTACCAGTCGTTCCAAGGCCAGGACGTCGCCTTCCTGGGCATCAACACGTACGACCAGGGTCCGACCGCGCTGTCGTTCGCGCGCGACAACAAGGTGTCGTACTCCAGCGCGCTCGCGGTCAACGACGCCGAGCTCAAGCTCGCCTTCAACGACAAGACCCCCCTCAACGCCACGCCCACCACCCTCGTGCTCGACAAGCAGGGACGCGTGGCGGCCCGAATCATCGGCGAGCTCCCCGAGGCGTCGATCCTCGAGTCCATGGTGCGTACCGTGCTCGAGGAGAACGCGTGAATCCGGGCGCTCTCGTCTTCGACGGGGCGTTGTGGCTCGCGGTCCCGGTCGCTCTCGCCGCGGGTCTCATCTCCTTCCTGTCGCCCTGCGTGCTCCCCCTCGTGCCGGGATACCTTGGCTTCATCGGCGGTGCCGTGGCTCCCCGGGGGAGCTCGGCATCCGGGACCGGCCGAGGACGCCTCCTCGGCGGAACCCTGCTCTTCATCGCCGGATTCACCGTCGTGTTCATGGCGCTGAACGTGCTCGGCGGGGCGGCGGGGGCCTTCTTCACCCGCTACGCCGACGTCATCACGCGGGTCGTGGGTGTCGTCATCATCCTCATGGGCCTGGTGTTCATCGGGCTGTTCGGGATCGCGCAGCGCTCCGTGCGCATGCAGGCGCGCGGCAACCTCGGGCTCATCGGAGCCCCGCTGCTCGGCATCGCCCTCGGCGTCGGCTGGACCCCCTGCATCGGCCCGACGCTCACCGCGATCATCTCGGTGTCGTACAACCTCGGCGACCCCTGGCGGGCCGCGCTGCTCGGGTTGGCGTACTCGCTGGGTCTCGGCATCCCGTTCATCCTGCTCGCGCTCGGCTTCGGCTGGGCGACGCGTTCCGTGGCGTTCATCCGCAAGCACATCCGCCTGGTCAACCTCATCGGCGGAGTGCTGCTGATCGTGCTCGGCCTGCTCATGGTCGTCGGCGTGTGGGGAACCTGGATGTCGACCCTGCAGGGGGTGATGCTCAATGTCCAGCTCCCGCTCTGATCGAGGTGGCACCGTGACCGAGCCGACCGACGGCGTTCTGCGCCCGTCCGATCACGCCGACTCCGCGCCCTCCGGCGACGGAGGCGACGACATCACACAACCGCGCCTGGGCGTGGTCGGCTGGATGCGCTGGGGCTGGCGACAGCTGACGAGCATGCGCACCGCGCTCGTGCTGCTGCTGCTCCTCGCGATCGCGGCCGTGCCCGGCTCGATCGTCCCGCAGCGCAGCGCCGACCCCAACGGCGTGACCCAGTACTTCACCGACAACCCCGACCTCGCGCCGGTGCTCGACAAGCTGAGCATGTTCGACGTGTACACGTCGCCGTGGTTCTCGGCGATCTACATCCTGCTGTTCATCTCGTTGATCGGGTGCGTCCTGCCGCGCACGAAGCACCACTGGAAGGCGCTGCGCTCGCAGCCCCCGCGCACGCCCGCGCGGCTCGGTCGCCTCGACGACCACCGCGACGTGACCGTGCCGGTGCCGGAGGGCCAGGATGCCGCGGCCGTCGCCGCCGCGGCCGTCGAGAGCGCCGCCGCGCAACTGAAGAAGAGCGGTTACCGCGTCGCGCGCTACGACGGGCGGGGCACGTTCTCGGTCTCGGCCGAGCGCGGCTACCTGCGCGAGACCGGCAACCTCGTCTTCCATGCCGCGCTCGTCGGCGTGCTGCTCGCCGTCGGCATCGGCGGGGGCTTCACCTACACCGGCCAGCGCGTGCTCGTCGAGGGGCAGGCGTTCGCGAACAGCCTGCTCGACTACTCGTCGTTCAATCCCGGTCGCTTCGTCAACGGCGACACCCTCACCCCGTACTCGATGACGCTCGACCAGTTCGACGTGAACTACGTCGCCCCCGGCCAGCCCGGCGGAGGACAGGCCGGCGACTTCGTCGCGCACATGACCACGCAGGCTCCCGGCGGCCAGCCGCAGGACGGCGAGATCCGCGTCAACCACCCGCTCGACGTGCAGGGCGACCGGGTCTACCTGCTCGGCAACGGCTACGCCCCCACCGTGACGATCCGCAACGCCCAGGGCGAAGAGGTGTTCCACGACTCGGTCGCGTTCCTGCCCCAGGATGCCAACATGACCTCGCTCGGCGTCATCAAGGTCGCGGACGGGATGCCGGAACAGCTCGGCCTGATCGGCTTCTTCTACCCGACGATGAACGTGCTCGACTCGGGTGCCCTGACCTCGACCTACGGCGCCCTCGAGTACCCCGTCCTGACGCTGCGGGTGTACGCGGGCGACCTC
Source organism: Microbacterium testaceum StLB037 (assembly GCF_000202635.1). Classification (NCBI taxonomy): domain Bacteria; kingdom Bacillati; phylum Actinomycetota; class Actinomycetes; order Micrococcales; family Microbacteriaceae; genus Microbacterium; species Microbacterium testaceum. The sequence continues at coordinate 2,536,199 of NC_015125.1, forward strand.
GGCATCGACGACGGCACGCCCCGCTCGGTGTACACGCTCGACCCGAGCAACATGCAGCAACTGGCGGGTGGCGACAGCGGTACGCCCGCGATCCAGCTCATGCCCGGCGAGACGCAGGATCTGCCGAACGGGCTCGGCACCATCACCTTCGACAACACGGCTCCCGCCGGAGCCTCGGGGTACGACGGCTCCGTCAAGCGCTTCGTGTCGCTGTCGATCCACCGCGACCTCGCGGGACCGTGGGTGCTCGCGTTCGCGCTGCTCGCCCTGTTCGGCCTTCTCGCCGCTCTGTTCGTGCCGCGTCGACGCATGTGGGTCAAGGCGACGCCCCGCGGGGGCGCGGTGCACCTCGAGTACGCCGGACTCGCTCGCGGAGAGGATCCGACGCTCGCCGCGGCCGTCGACCAGATGGTCGAGAAGCACCGCGGTTCGCTTCCGGCAGCGGCTCCCGCGCCGGGAGACGATGCTCCGGGCGCCCGCGCCGAATCCGCCCCGACCGACCCGTCCCGCCCCGACACCGGAAAAGTAGACTGACACCATGCCCGGACCGAACTCGATCTTCCTCGACGAGATCTCCCTTCTCCTGGTGTGGACGGCGGTCGGCGTCTATGTGCTGGCTTTCATCGCCTACGCCATCGACCTCGCGCGCCGTTCCGACCTCGCGCTGAAGGCGAAAGACCAGGTCGTCGCGCGCGAGCTCGTCACCGCGGGCGGCGGGGGAGTCCTCGATGCGTCGGCCGGGGCCTCGGCATCCGGTCCCTCTTTCACCGACAAGCCGCGATACCTGTGGGCGCGCATGGGCACTGCGCTGACCGCGCTGGCGTTCCTGTTCCACCTCGCGGCGACGGTCCTTCGTGGTCTCGCCGCCGGGCGCGTGCCGTGGTCGAACATGTACGAGTTCGCCCTCACGGGCCTGCTGCTGATCGTCATGGTGTACCTCATCTCGCTGACGCGGTACGACCTGCGCTTCCTCGGCTCGTTCATCTCGGGCCTCGCGATCGTGCTGCTCGGCGGAGCGACCCTGGCGTATCACGTCGACGTGACGCCCCTCGCCGACCCGCTGAAGTCGGTGTGGCTCGTCATCCACGTCTTCGTCGCGATCCTCGCGACCTCTCTGTTCGCCCTCGCCTTCGGCCTGTCGGTTGTGCAGCTCCTGCAGACGCGCCGCGAGCGCAAGCTCATCGGTGCGTCGGTGGAGGCGGCCGGCCGCCGCAGCTTCCTGCGGACGCTGCCCTCGGCGGATGCCCTCGAGTCGCTCGCCTACCGCTTCGCGATCATCGGGTTCATCTTCTGGACCTTCACGCTCATCGCCGGCGCGATCTGGGCCAACGACGCGTGGGGCCGCTTCTGGGGCTTCGACACCAAGGAAGTGTGGACCTTCGTGATCTGGGTCCTCTACGCCGGGTACATCCACGCCCGCGCTACGCGCGGCTGGCGCGGTACCCGTTCGGCCTGGCTTTCGATCATCGGCTTCTCGGCCGTGCTGTTCAACTTCACGATCGTCAACGTCTTCTTCAAGGGCCTGCACGCGTACAGCGGTCTGACCCAGTAGGTGCGTCGCGGGGCGCCGCGCGTTGCGGCGCCGGCGTCGCGCGCTGCCGCGTCCGCGCGCTGCCGCGCCCGCGCTGCCGCGCCCGCGGCCGAGCGGCCCCGCCCGCGCCCGCGGTGCCGCGCCCGCGCCCGCGCTGCCGCGCCCGCGCCCGCGCTGCCGTGCCCGCTCCTTGCCGCGCCCGTTGAGTGTCCGAAACACCCGGAACATTTTCTGAACGTTCCGGGTGTTTTGGACACTCGACATCCTTCACGGGCGCCAACCACGCGAACGCAGCGCGTCGACCGTCGGCGCGACGATGAAGCGTTCGGGATCGCGCAGGTGGTGGTCGACGACGCGGACGAGAAGCCATCCCTGCCCCGCGATGGCCGGCCACCGATCGGCGTCACGGCGGAACTGACGGACGTCGGCGTGCTGGCGCCCGTCGTATTCCACCGCGACGCGGTAATCCGGGTAGGCCATGTCGAGACGCGCCACGAAGCTGCCTCGAGCGTCGCGCAACGTCCAGTTGAGTTCCGGCTCGGGCACGCCCGCGCGCACGAGGATGCGCCGCACCTTCGACTCACGCGGTGATTCGGCGCCCTGACGAACGGATGCCAGAGCTGGAGCGAGATCCCTTGCTCCGCGGCGACGGAGCCGAGCGCATGCTTCGGCGAGATCATCACGATCCGCGAGCCCCGCCGTCAGCAGATGGTCTCCCATCGCCACGAGGTCGTCCTCGGACGTCGTCGCGCCGAGTTGCGCCCATGTCTCTGCGGCGGTGGTCACCGGCAGGCCGTGACGGAGTGTCAGCGAGTCGGCCGAGATCGTCACGCGGTGACCGATGACGCCGGACGTGCGCGGCTCCCGCGCGGGCGCCATCGCCGACACATGCAGCCGGTCGGGGTGCGGGGCGGGCAGCGGCATCTCCCAGAGCACCCCGGCGGTGTGGTGGCTGAAGAACTGCGCCGAGGTCAGTCTCGGAGCGTAGGCCTCGCACATCTCCCGCACCGAGATGTTCAGCCGGCGAAGAGTACGGACGCCGTGAAAGGGTGCCGTGAGGTCGCGGGCGGACAGACGGTCGCGAGGCACGTCGAGCCGGCGGGCGTCCCGGACGGTGAAGGCGGACCCGAGATCAGCGGGGAGAGGGCGGCGGCGCATCCGTCCAGCTCACCGCGTTGAGTGGCTCACCGAGCGCGCGTTTGGGTCATCCGTGGATGAGTCCTCCACATCGCGCGCTGGGGAGGAAGAGCGCCCCCGCCGATCGTGCGATGCTCCGGGGCGCCACGCAGCTCAGTGTCCAAAACACCCGGACCGTTCCGAAAAACGTCCGGGTGTTTTGGACACTCAACGAGGGAGACGGGGGCGGGCGGGCGGGCGCGCGCGGCGCGCGGGCCCGCGCGGCCGCGCGGCCCCGCGCCCCCGCCTACGCCGCGACCAGCCCGGCGGCGGCGCGTGCCGACGTCGTGCGGCGCCGGACCACGACGAGCGTCGTCACGATCAGCGCGAGCACGGCCCAGACCGCGAGCCCGGCGATACCGGCCCCCACACCGCCGGCCGAGGTCAGGGCGCCGAGCATGGCGCTGTACGCCGGCGAGGTCGGCAGCAGCGACGCCAGGGCCGCCAGCACGGGCGGCACCGTCGAGACGATGCTCGCCGCGAGCGCCAAGCTGCCGATGACGGCGGCGATCCAGCGTCCGGCTCCGCCGAACAGCGCGACCAGTGCCTGGTGCACCGCGGCGAACGCGACACCGGCCGCGACGGCGACGAGAGCGAACAAGGCCCAGTCGCCCCAGTTGTACTGGGATGCCACCTGCACCACGCTCGCGACCAGCAGACCCTGCACAGCTCCGACGAGTGCCGCCGGGGCGAAGCCGCGGAGGGCGACGAGCGCCGAGGGGCGACGGCTCGTCAGCGCTCTCGCCGAGACCGCTTGGAACGCCACGAACGACGCCAACCCGCCGAACCACAGCACGGCCATCGCGAGCAGCGGCACGGCCGCGCCCCCGAACAGCGAGTCGCTCGTGCCGGTGGCCGACACGGGGTCGGCGACCACGTCGGCGAGGGTCGTCGCCTGGGCGTCCGAGTACTTCGGCAGCTGCGCCACCGCGCTGTCGAGCCCGGAGGCCAACGACGAGGTTCCGGATGCCACCTGGCCCACGCCGTCCGCGAGCTGACCGGCGCCGTCCTCGGCGCTGGACGCTCCGGTCGCGAGCTGCGCGGCGCCCGAGCTCAGCGCCGAAGCCCCCGTGCCGAACTGCCGCGCGCCGTCGGCGAGCTGGTTTGCGCCGCCGGCGAGGCCGTCGATGCCACCGGCGATCGTATTGAGACCGGATTCCGCGTCGCGCGCGCCACCCGCGATGCCCGACGCGCCGTTCGCGAGCGCTTGATTCGCGTCCGCGATCTTGCGGATGCCGGTGGGCAGTTGCGCGGCCTGCCCCGCCAGATCGCCGATGTCGGTGACGGTCTTCGTGGCCTTAGGCAGAGCATCCTTCGCCGCCTGAGCGGCCTCCCGTAGCGCCTGGCACTGCTCGGGTGTGCCGGTGCACTCTTCCGCGGCTTTCTGGAGATCGGCCGTCGCCTTTTCGAGAGCGGCGTTGACCTGAGGGGCGGCGTCGGCGAGCTTCTGCGCGTCGTCGATGTACTTTTGCGGGATCTGGTCGGCGAGGCCGTTGATCTGCGTGGCGAGTTGTTGATTGCCCGCGGCAATGCCATCGGCTCCGGATGCCAGCTTCCCGACGCCGCTCGCCGCCTCACGTGTTCCGCCCGCGAGGGCGGTCGCGCCGCTGGCGATCTGCGACGCCCCGTCCGCGAGCGGCCCCGCCCCGGCGGCGAGCTGCCCGGCGCCGTTCGACAGCTGCCCCGCACCATCGGAGAGCTGCCCCAACCCATCACGCAGGCCGTTCGCGCCGGTGGCGGCCTGGCCCGCGCCGTCGGCGAGCTGGTGCGCTCCGCTCGCGGCGCTGCCCAGTTGGTCGCTCAGCGTCGTGAAGCCGAGGAAGACGTTCTTGAGGTACTGCGACGAGAGCTCGGTCCCGAACACCGATGTGGCGGTGGATGCCAGGGTGGCGGTGATCGCGCCGTCCACCACGCGCGCGTTCGGAGCCGTGGCCACATCGATCGTGGCCTTCTCCGGGGTCTCGCCCGGTCGTGTCGAGAGGGAGGCGGCCGTGAAGTTCTCGGGGATCGTGACGACGGCGGTATAGGTGCCGTCCTTCAGCCCCGCGGCCGCATCGGAGTCGTTGGAGATGACCCAGTCGATGTTGCTCGCCTGGTCGTCGGCACCCTTGACGAGGCCGCCGGTGAGCTGACGGCCGAGTGGCACGAGCTGGCCGTTGAGTTCGACGGCCTTGTCGTCGTTGACGATCGCGGCCGTGATGTTCTGCAGCCGGTCGGTGGGGTTGTACAGCGCACCGACCAGGATGCCGCCGATCACAGCGGGCAGCAGCAGCACCCCGATGAGGGTGCGCCAGGTCACGGGACGGCGGGAGCGGGAGCGCTCGACGGGGAGAGTCATGCGAACACCTCGGAGAGATCGGCGAAGGTTTCGGGTTCGGTGCGGTGTCGGCGCGGCGTCGGAAGGGCGAGGGATGCCACGTCGGGACGCAGCGCCTCGCTCAGCAGCGCGAGGGCCCGCCGTTCGTCGCGGGCCGAGACGATCAGGGTGAACGGCGACGACGCATCGCCGGAGCGTTCGCGCGCCTCGGTCGCGGCGCGCCGCAGCACGTGGGCGACCTCTTCGCGGGCGTCGTCGTCGAGACGGTCGACGTCGGAGACGACCACGATCCGCGTGCCGCGGGCGACGGCGTCGGCCACGGTGCGTGCGGCGTCGGCGGAGTCGTCGAGGAGGGCCACGCCGACGCGGGCTCGGACGGCTCCCGCACGCTCGGGCACGAGCAGGCCGTCGACGCGCAGCCGCCCGTCGATCCCGGCCAACCGGCCGGACACGGCGAGCAGGAACGTGCGGGTCGTGCGGCTCTCACCGGTGACCAACAGGGTTCCGCCGTAGCCGAGGCGCAGCGAGATGTCGCGGAACACCGGCTCCTCGGCATCCGAGGATCCGGCCGCGCTCAGCTCGTCGGCGGCGACGGCGATCGCGGGCTCGCTCGGCCACTCGGCGAGGCGCACCTCGCGCTCGACCGCCTCGCCCTCGACGTCGAGCTTCGGCAGGAGACGGTCGAGCCAGCGGGGCATCCACCAGGCCTTGTCGCCCAGCAGGGCGAGCACGGCCGGGACGAGCGTCATGCGCACGAGGAACGCGTCGACGGCGACACCCACGGCGAGGCCCAGGGCGATCGGCTTGAGGCTCGAGTCCCCCTCGGGGACGAACGCCACGAACACCGCGAACATGATGACGGCGGCCGCGACCACCACGCGGGCGGAGCCCACGAAGCCGCTGCGCACGGCGCCGAGCGCGACCTCGCGCGGGGTGCGACCCTCGCGCTTCGCGTGGACGTAGTCCTCTCTCATGCGCGAGACGAGGAACACCTGGTAGTCCATCGCGAGGCCGAAGAGCACGCCCATCACCACGATGGGCATGAAGCTGATGATCGGGCCGACCTTGGCCACGTGGAGCGCGTCGGCGAACCAGCCCCACTCGAAGACCGCGGCCACGACCCCGAAGGAGGCGGCGACCGAGAGGAGGTAGCCGCCGGCCGCGGTCAGCGGCACCCAGATCGAGCGGAACACGATCATCAGCAGCACGAGGGACAGGCCGACCACGAAGATCCCGAAGGGGAGGAGGGCGGCGCCGAGCTGATCGGAGATGTCGATCGTCACGGCGGTGTACCCGGTGACGAGGAGACGCACGCCGAACTCGTCGTACAGGCGCTGCTCCTGCGACCGCAGCTCGCGCACGAGGTCGGCGGTGCGCGGGTCGTCGGGCGCCGTCTCGGGGATGATCTGCACGATGCCGGTGTCGGCGGTCTGGTTCGGGGTCGCGAGCGCGACTTCGGCGACACCCGGGATCTTCGCGATCTCGTCGCCGATGTCCTTCATCAAGTTCAGCGGATCGTTCGAGGTGACGATCGTGCCGGTCATGATGAGCGGGCCGTTGGCGCCCGGACCGAAGTACTCGTCGGTCAACTCGTAGGCGACGCGGGCGGGGTTGCCCGGGGGCAGCTGGCCGGCGTTGGGCAGGGTGAGGGCGAGACTCGTGGCCGGGATCGCGGTGACCCCGAGCAGCCCGATGATCGCGACGGTCGTGACGACGGGATGCCGGGTCACCAGGCCCACCCAGCGACGCGCCGGGCCGTTGCGCTGGGCGCGGATCGACGCGGTCTCCGCCTTCTTCTCACGCTCGGCGGCGTCCGCCGCAGCGGCGGCGGCGACCGACGCCTCGTCGGCGGGGCCGGCGGCCGCGCGGGCGCGGCGCGAGACCTTCTGCGGCTTCTTGAAGCCCCACCCGACCACGCGGTGCCCGGCGAAGCCGAGGAAGGCGGGGGTGAGTGTGAGCCCGACGCACACGGCGATGGCGACGGCGACGGAGGCGGCGATGCCCATCGTGGTGAGGAAGGGGATGTTTGCGAAGCCCAGGCCGATGAGGGCGATGAGGACCGTGATCCCGGCGAACACGACGGCGGAGCCGGCGGTGCCGACGGCGCGGGCGGTGGACTCCTCGGGGTCCATCCCCGCGCGCGTCTGATCTTGATGTCGCGACACGATGAACAGGGCATAGTCGATGCCGACCGCCAGTCCCAGCATCACCGCCAGCAGCGGGGTGGTCGAGGACACGGTGGCGAAGCCGGTGGCGATGAAGATCAGGGCCACCGAGAGGGCGACGCCGAGCAGGGCGGTGGCCAGCGGCATCCCGGCCACGAGGAAGGAGCGGAACGTCACCATCAGGACGAGGGCGGCGATCACGACGCCGAGGGCCTCCGTGATCGATGCTCCGGGCACCTCGCTGGCGAAGAGCTGACCGCCCAGGATGGCCTGCGAGCCGGACGGGAGCGCGGAGCCGAGCGCGGTCGTCTCCTCGTGGAGCGCGTCCTCGGTCGCCGAGGGGACGGCGGTGGCCTCGCCGGTGAACTGGATGCGGACGATCGCGGCGCGGTCGTCGTCCGCGATGCTGCCGGAGATGTTCGCGTCGTAGGGGTCGGTGACGGCTTCGACGAAGTCGAGCTTGCCGATCTCGGCGGTCGTCTTCTGGATGGCATCCTGATACGCCTGATCGCGCACGCTCGCCCCGTCGGCCGCGACGACGATGATCTCGGCGCTGGCCCCGCTGACCTGGGGGAAGGTGCGGTCCAGCATCTCGAGGCCGGCCTGGGACTCGGTGCCGGGGATGCTGAAGGTGTTGTCGGTGCCCTTGGCGAGCAGGGCCACACCGCCACCCGCGAGCACGAGGACGAGCAGCCACGCGGACAGGACACGCCAGGGGTGGCGGAACGACCAGCGACCCAGGGTGTAGAGGAAGGTTGACACGGTGGCGGCTCCCACGATCGGCGGACAGTCGATACAGCGCCGTATCGGATACAACAATGTATCGTAATCGGGAGAAGCGGACTCCAACCTGAGTCTCGCGTGTGAAGCAGGAGGACGCGGATGACCGATACGGCCCCGGCGCCGTCACGGCGACGAGAGAACACCCGCACGCGTCTCATGGATGCCGCGGCCGAGATGTTCGCGGAGGTCGGCATCGACGCCGCCTCGGTCGAGGCCATCTGCGAGCGCGCGGGATTCACGCGGGGCGCGTTCTACTCGAACTTCGCCTCGAAGGAGGAGCTCTTCCTCGCGCTGTGCGCACGGTCGGCCGAGACGACGATCGCGGCGGTCCGAGATCGCGTGACCTCGATCGAGGACCGGGGGCTCGACGGAGCCGGTGACGTCATGCAGCTCGTGCAGGAGGTGCTCGAGGCGACGGGGGAGGACCGCCTCGACGTGCTCCTCGGTGCAGAGACGCGGCTGCAGGCGCTGCGCAATCCCGAGTTCGCCGAGGCCTACCTGACCCTCAACCAGGGGCTGGGAGAGAGCGTCACGCAGCTCGTGCGCGACATCGCCGAGGCGCGGGGGCTGGCCCTGCGCGTGCCCGCCGACGTCGCGACGGAGCTGCTGCTGGCGGTGTGGATCTCGACGTCGGAGACCGCTCTGCTCACGAATCAGGCCGCGACGGTGTCGCGCGGACAACTGGCCGAGCGGCTGTCTCAGGTGGTCGGTCTCATCCTCGAGTGAGCGCGAGCGCGGCGTGGCAGCGCCGCAGGCGGTCGAGCCACCAGTCGCGACGGTCATCACCCGCCGCCACCCGGTCGAGATCGGCGTTCGACGGGCGGGGGCGCTCGACGGGCAGGACTCCGTCCCGCGCGCGGAGAGGGGATGCCAGGACGTCGGCCGTGAAGAGCGACGCGGTGCCGAGCCCGCAGTCGTAGTCGAGCGTGGGCAGCGCCGCAGCCAGCGCGACGCCCATCGAGAGACCGATCGAGGTGTCCAGCGCGCTCGAGACCACCGCGGGCAGACCGGCCTGCGCGACGATGTCGAGCGCCGCGCGCACGCCGCCGAGCGGTGCAGCCTTGATCACGAGCAGGTCGGCCGCCCCCATCCGCGCGACCCGCAGCGGATCGTCGGCCTTGCGCACACTCTCGTCGGCGGCGATCGGGATGTCGAGGTAGGCGATGCGCTCCCGCAGCTGGGCGAGCTCGTCGACCTCCGCGCACGGCTGCTCGACGTATTCCAGGTCGAAGACGGCGAGGGCGTGCACGGCCCGCTCCGCCTCGTCGACGTTCCACGCGCCGTTCGCGTCGATGCGCACGCGCCCCTCGGGGCCCATCGCCTCGCGGACCGCGCGCACCCGCGCGACGTCGTCGTCGAGCACCTGTCCCGCCTCGGCGACCTTGACCTTGACCGTCCGGCATCCGTCGTACCGGGCCAGGATCATGGGGACCTCGGATGCCGCCACGGCCGGCATCGTGGCATTGACCGGGACCGTGTCGCGGTGCGGCGTCGGCGCGGGGTTCCAGCCGAAGTCGAGGGCGCCCGCGAGCCAGGTCGCCGCCTCGGCGTCGGAGTACTCCACGAAGGGCGAGAACTCGGTCCACCCCTCGGGCCCCTCGAACACGACCGCCTCGCGGGTCTCGATGCCGCGGAAGCGCGCAGCCAGGGGGAGGGCGACCACCCGGGCCGTGGCGAGGATGTCGTCGAGCGGGGGGAGGGGTGCGGTGCTCATCGCTCCATCCTGGCCCCCGTGTCGGCGGCCGGGAATAGGCTGGCGCCATGCTCTTCGACACTCCGGTCCGCCTCGGCGTCCAGATCCAGCCGCAGCACGTCCAGTACTCCGACATCCGCGACGCCGTCTTCCGTCTGGAAGAGATGGGCGTCGACATCCTGTTCAACTGGGATCACTTCTTCCCCCTCTACGGCGACCCCGACGGCGAGCACTTCGAGTCGTGGATCATGCTGGCGGCGTGGGCCGAGCAGACCGAGCGCGTCGAATTCGGTGCGCTGGTCAACTGCAACAGCTACCGCAACGCCGACCTGCAGGCCGACATGGCCCGCACGATCGACCACATCAGCAAGAAGGGCGGCGACACGGGTCGCTTCATCTTCGGCACCGGGTCGGGCTGGTTCGAGCGCGACTACGACGAGTACGGCTACGAGTTCGGTACCGCCGGTTCGCGTCTGAACGCCCTCGCGACCGACCTCGACCGCGTCGTCGCGCGCTGGGGCAAGCTCAACCCCGCGCCCACCCGCCACATCCCCGTCATGATCGGCGGCAAGGGCGAGCAGAAGACCCTGCGCATCGTCGCGAAGCACGCCGACATCTGGCACAGCTTCGTCACGCCCGACGAACTGCCGCACAAGCTCGGCGTGATCGAGAGGTGGGCCGAGACCGAGGGACGCGACCTGTCGGGACTGATCGTCTCGAACGAGCTCAAGGACCGCGACGAGTCCGACGCCGACGCCCTCTTCGACGCGGGCACGCGCCTGTTCACCCTCGGCTTCTCGGGTCCCGAGTGGGACTACTCGCTCATCGAGCGCTGGCTGACCTGGCGCGACGCCAAGAACGCCTGACGCGGGCGGCGCGCTCATCCACCGAAGGACGGGCGCGCCGCACCGCTCATCGCACCCGGTCGTAGGCTGGAACGGTGACCGTCTCCGAGCTGTTCGACCCCGCCGAGTGGACCCTCGCGCCCGGTGCCGAGCGATACACCGATATCACCGCGCACGTCAGCACCGACGGACGGATCGCGCGGATCGCGTTCGACCGCCCCGAGGTGCGCAACGCCTTCCGACCGCACACCGTCGACGAGCTCTACACGGCCCTCGACATCGCGCGTCAGGACCACCGCATCGGCGTCGTGCTGCTGACCGGCAACGGACCGAGCCCGAAGGACGGCGGCTGGGCGTTCTGCTCCGGCGGTGACCAGCGCATCCGCGGCCGCGACGGGTACAAGTACTCGCACGAGGAGCACGTCGTGCACGACCCGGGCCGCGCCGGTCGCCTGCACATCCTCGAGGTGCAGCGCCTCATCCGCTTCATGCCGAAGGTCGTCATCGCCGTCGTCCCCGGCTGGGCCGCGGGCGGGGGACACTCGCTCAACGTCGTGTGCGACCTCTCGATCGCGAGTGCCGAGCACGGGCGTTTCAAGCAGACGGATGCCGATGTCGGCTCGTTCGACGCCGGTTACGGCTCCGCCTACTTCGCGCGTCAGATCGGCCAGAAGTTCGCGCGCGAGATCTTCTTCCTCGCGGAGGAGTACTCCGCCCAGCGCGCGTACGAGCTCGGCGCCGTCAACCGGGTCGTGCCGCACGCCGACCTCGAGCGCGAGGCCATCGCGATGGCCCGCACGATCCTGACGAAGTCGCCGACCGCGATCCGCATGCTGAAGTTCGCCTTCAACGCCGTCGACGACGGACTCGTGGGACAGCAGCTGTTCGCGGGGGAGGCCACGCGCCTCGCGTACGGCACCGACGAGGCGACCGAGGGGCGCGACTCCTTCCTCGAGAAGCGCGACCCCGACTGGTCCGACGTGCCGTGGCACTATTGAGCGTCGGAGTCCGGGCGTGAAGCTCGAGCCCCCGGCATCCGGCGATCCGCGCGATGTCCTGCGGGCGTTGCGGGCGGCGGTGCTCGGCGCCGGTCCCGCGGTCGCGCTCGGGGGAACGGACCTGCCCGTCGAGGTGCCCGCGGGGACCGCGGCCGTCGTGACGACGTCCGGCTCGAGCGGCGTGCCCAAGTCGGTCGTGATCTCCCGCAACGCCCTCATCAGCAGCGCGTACGCCACCGCCTCCCGCATCGGCGAGGGCGCCTGGCTGCTCGCGGTGCCCGCGACCTACGTCGCCGGTGTCCAGGTGATCGTGCGGGCCCTTCTCGCCGATCGTGAGCCGGCCGTCGTCGCCGGCCCTTTCCGTCCCGAGCCCTTCGCGGCGGCCGCTCTCGGCATGGCCTCGCACGCCGACGGGGCCCGCGTTCCGAGCTACACGTCGCTCGTCCCCGCGCAGTTGCAGAGGCTTCTGGATGCCGCGGAGCACGACGATGCGGTCGCCCAGGCGCTGCGCTCGTTCGAGGCGATCCTCATCGGGGGGCAGGCCCTCGCCCCCGCGGTGCACGAGCGGGCCGTGGCCGCCGGGGCCCGGATCGTCCGCACGTACGGCTCGACCGAGACGAGCGGCGGCTGCGTCTACGACGGGGTACCGCTCGACGGCGTCGAGCTCGCGATCGTCGACGGGGAGGTACGGCTGTCCGGGCCCACCCTCGCCGACGGTTACCTCGGCGAGCCCGAGCGCACGGCATCCGTCTTTCCGATCGACGACGAGGGACGGCGCTGGTACCGCACCGGGGACGGTGGCGCCATCGTCGACGGGGTGCTGCGCGTGACCGGCCGCCTCGACAACGTCATCGTCTCGGGCGGGGTCAATGTCTCGCTGGATCGGGTCGAGGCGGCGGTGCGCGGCATCCGGGGTCTCGAGTCGGCCGTGGTCGTCGCGATTCCGGATGCCACCTGGGGGCAGGGTTCTGCCGTGGTCCTCCCGGGCCTCGCTCCCGACGCCGCGGCCGAGACGCTCGCGCGCGTGCGCGACGCCGTGGCCGAACAGGTGGGGCCGGCGGCACGCCCGGCGCGCGTGATCGCGGTCGACGAGCTCCCGATGCTGTCGTCCGGCAAGCCCGATCGCACGGCGCTGGCACGGCGGTACGGCGGGGCGGGCTTAGGATGACCCTCCGTGGCAGCACAGTCTCGTAAGCGTTCGCGTCCGGCCCCGAAGCGTCGCCCGCACGGCAACCCCCAGAAGCACAAGAGCGGGGCGCCGCAGGCCGTCGCCCCCGCCACGGCGCGCGATTGGATCGCCGCCGCACGACTGCGGACGCTGCCTCTCGCGATCACGCCGGTGCTGATCGGCACGGGTGCCGCGAGCCTCGTCGACGACCAGCTTCATTGGGCGCTCGCGCTCGCGTGCCTCGCGGTGGCGTTCGCGCTGCAGATCGGCGTCAACTACGCCAACGACTACAGCGACGGCATCCGCGGGACGGATGACGTGCGCGTGGGCCCGGGTCGGCTGACCGGTGGCAAGAAGGCGAAGCCGCGCACCGTGCTCCTCGTCGCGCTGGCGTTCTTCGCGCTCGCCGCACTGGTGGGGCTGGCGATCGTCGTGCGGACCGGCCAGTGGTGGCTGCTCGCGGTAGGGGCCGTCTGCATCGTCGCGGCCTGGTTCTACACCGGCGGCAAGCGCCCCTACGGCTACAACGCGATGGGTGAGCTGTTCGTCTTCGTGTTCTTCGGTCTCGTCGCGACCCTCGGGACCACCTGGGTGCAGGTGCAGTCGATCCCGCAGGAGGCCTGGTTCGGCGCGGTGGCCGCGGGGCTGCTGGCGTGCGCGGTGCTGCTGGCCAACAACCTCCGCGACATCGACCAGGACCGCCTCGCCGGAAAGCGCACGCTCTCGGTGCTCATCGGCCGTCGGGCGACGCAGGTGCTGTTCACGCTGTTCGTGATCGCGCCGTTCGTGATCTCGGCGTTCCTGGCGCTGTTCTACCCCGTCGCGTGGCTCACGCTGATCGCGCTGTTGGGGGCGCTGTCGTCCGTGCTGATCGTCTGGACCTATCGCACGCCGCGCGAGCTCATCACCGCGCTGCAGGTCACGAGCTTCACCTCGGTCGCCTACGGTGCGCTGCTGTTCTGGGCGTTCCTGGCCTGAGGCTCAGCGCTCGGTCGTCTCGGGCTTCGCGGGTTCCGCAGCCGCGTCGGTCGGGGGTGCCGAGGCGTCGAGCACCGCGTCCTCCGCGTCGGCGTCCGCTTCGGCGCCCGAGCGGCGACCGGTCGCGGTCCGGGCCGCGCGACGCTCGGCGAGACCACCGGTGACCTGGTCGAGCGGGCGGCGCAGGAAGAGCAGCGACAGGCTGAGCCCGATCAGCGCGGCGAAGACGGCGGCGAGCCAGGGCAGTTCCTGGAACACCGGGAACAGCAGCAGGATGCCGAGCGGAATGACGAAGGCGAGCAATCGCAGCACCGTGTAGACGAGGGCCGAGCGAGCACGCATTTCCCCATTCTACGGCGCGGTCGTGGCCCGCCGGCGCCCGGCCCGTGTCCAGCCGACGCACGTAGGATTGGTCCATGGCACGGCTGCTTCTGATACTGGCGCTCGTGGCGACCGCCTTCTGGGTCTACACGATCGTCGACTGCGCCGTGCAGCCCTCGACGCGACACCGCGGTGTCAGCAAGGGCGCGTGGATGGTCATCGTCATCCTGCTGCCGGTGCTCGGCGGCATCCTGTGGTTCATCGTCGGTCGTGGACGGGCGGGCGGTCCGGTGCTGCGACGCGCTCCGGACGACGACCCCGAGTTCCTCGGGCGGCTCTCGCCCGCGGCGCGCGCCGACCAGGACGAACGCATCCGCCGTCTCGAAGAGGAGCTGGCCCAGCTCGATTCCGAGGCCGACGACCCGCGCGACCCGCGCCCGAAGACCGGGGACGACCCCGGCGACGACGATGCCCGCGGACAGCGCGGCGCCGTCAGCTGAACCGTGAGCACGACCGCTGAGCGCGCCGCGGCGCCGTCCACCGACGCTGCTGCCGCCCTCCTCGCCGGCCTGGTCGCGCGGGGCGTCCGCCACCTCGTCATCAGTCCCGGTTCGCGCTCGCAGGCCCTCGCCCTCGTCGCGGCCGACCTCGAACGCGCGGGCCTCGTGCACCTGCACGTGCGGATCGACGAGCGCGTGGCCGGATTCACCGCCCTCGGCATCGGTCGCGAGACCGGCATGCCCGCGGTGGTCGTCTGCACCTCGGGCACCGCGGTGGCGAACCTGCTGCCCGCGGCCCTCGAAGCGCACCACGCGGGTGTGCCGCTGCTGCTGCTGACCGCCGACCGTCCCCCCGAGCTGCGCGGCGTCGGCGCGAATCAGACCACGCGCCAGCCCGGACTCTTCCGCGCGGCCGCCCGGTTCGAGGCCGACCTGCCCGTCCCCGACGCGGTCGATCACGACGGAACCGCGGAGCAGACGGCCGAGTTCGACACGGTGGCCGCGACCGCCCTCGCCGCCGCGCTCGGCGAAGGCGCGCGCGCGGC
Organism: Microbacterium testaceum StLB037; assembly: GCF_000202635.1. Classification (NCBI taxonomy): domain Bacteria; kingdom Bacillati; phylum Actinomycetota; class Actinomycetes; order Micrococcales; family Microbacteriaceae; genus Microbacterium; species Microbacterium testaceum. Next base: position 2,551,219 of record NC_015125.1, read on the forward strand.
CGGCCCCGTGCACCTGAACGTGCCCCTCCGCGAGCCCCTCGCGGGCGCCGTACCGGGGTGGCTGCTCGAGCGGGCGACCGCGCGACCGGTGGCGGCGGCCTCCGACATCGAGAGCGACCCCGAGGCCGAGGCATCCGGGGCCCTCTATCAGGGTGGGGGCGGAATCGGCGTGGCGGATGTCGCCCCCGAGACCGAAGCCGCCTTCCCCCTCGAGCTCGGGGCTCGCACAATCGTGGTCGCGGGCGCCGATGCCGGGCCCGCGGCCGAAGAGCTCGCGCACCGGGGCGGGTTCCCGCTCGTGGCCGAGATCGTGAGCGGCGCCCGGTTCGGTCGGAACGTCGTGCACGGGTACCGCGCGCTGCTGCGCGACCCCGACCTGGGCGGTCGCATCGAGCGGGTCGTGGTCCTCGGGCACCCCACCCTCAGCCGCGAGGTCGCGCTCCTCCTCGGCCGCGACGACGTCGAGGTGATCGCTGTGCGCGGCCCGGGCGAACCCGTGAACCTCAACGGGACGACCCAGGGAGTGGATGCCGTCCGCGTCACGTCCGGCGAGACCGACCGCGCATGGCTCGGGGAGTGGATGCGCGCGTCGCGCGCCGCCGCGGTGGACCTGTCGCCGCCCGCTCCCGACGCCGACGGGCTGGCCTCCGCCGTGCCGCACGAGCGCCTGGGCGCGATCAACGCCGAGGTCGAGGTGATCCGCGCGCCCCTCGATCGCGCCGCGCTGGTCGATGCGCTGTGGCGGGCGACCTGGCCGCACGACCGCCTGATGTTCGGCTCGTCGCGGCTCGTGCGCGTGGCCGACGAGCTCCTCTCGGGCAAGAAGGTCTCGGTCCATGCCAATCGCGGGCTGGCCGGGATCGACGGGACGATCGCCACCGCCACGGGGATCGCCCTCGCGAGTCAGGTCGAGGAACGCCCCGGCGTCACCCGCGTGCTGCTGGGCGACCTCGCGTTCCTCCACGACCTCGGGGCGCTGCTCCTGCCTCCGGGCGAGGACGAGCCGCGCCTCCAGGTCGTCGTCGGCAACGACGGTGGCGGAACCATCTTCGACGGTCTCGAGGTCGCGTCCGTGGCCGGTGACGACGCGATGGATCGCGTGCAGTACACCCCGCATACGACGCGCCTGGAGCCGTTGGCGCTCGCATTCGGCTGGGAGTACCACCGCGTCACCACGCGCGTCGCGCTCGACCAGGTGCTCACGGCGCCGGGCGGCGGGCGGCAGCTGATCGAGGTGCCCCTGCCCCGCTGATCCCGCGCAGAGCCGCGGCCGCGCTGACCGGCTGTCACGCAGCGCCGCTGCCCCGCTGACCAGCAGCCGCGCTGACCTGCCCGCCCGCGAACCCCGCGTGCCGTCGAGCCCGCCCGTCAAGGCGTGGCGCGATGTCGGTGGTTCACGCCACGATGGCGCGATGAGCACGAGCAGCAGATGGTCCGTTCCCCCCTCCGTCGCGCTGAGCGTCGAGCCCGGATTCCGCCTCGCCGACCTCGATACGCGCGCGACCCCGGGCTACGACGGGAAGAAGGCCGACGGCCAGGCCGACCTCGAAGCGGGGATCGCGCCGCTCTCGGGCCTGCAGGAGCGTCTCTTCGCCCAGAGCGTCGCCGGGACCGCGACCGGCTCCGTGCTGCTCGTGCTCCAGGCGATGGACACCGCAGGCAAGGGCGGCATCGTGCGGCACGTCGTCGGGGCGGTCGACCCGCAGGGCGTCGAGCTCGCCTCCTTCAAGAAGCCGACCGCCGAAGAACTCTCGCACGACTTCCTCTGGCGGATCCGCAAACGCCTCCCGGATGCCGGACGGATCGGCGTCTTCGACCGTTCGCACTACGAGGACGTGCTGATCGGCCGCGTGCGCCGGCTCGCCCCCGCGGACGAGATCGAACGCCGGTACGGCGCGATCGTCGGATTCGAGGCCGAAGCGGCGGATCTCGGCATCCGGGTCGTCAAGGTCATGCTGCACATCTCGAAGGACGAGCAGCGGGCCCGCCTCGCGGAGCGACTCGAGCGTCCGGACAAGCACTGGAAGTACAACCCGTCCGACGTCGACGAGCGCGAGCTGTGGGACGACTACATGGATGCCTACCAGGCGGCCATCGAGCGAACGTCGACGCCGCTCGCGCCCTGGCACGTCATCCCGGCCGACCGCAAGTGGTACGCGCGCCTCGCCGTGCAGCGCCTGCTCATCGACGCGCTGACCGACATCGACCCCCGATGGCCGACCGCCGACTACGACGTCGAGGAGGAGAAGCGCCGCCTCGCCGCGTCGTGAGGGCGCGCGCGAGGGCCGTCCCGATGCGCCGAGGGCCTCACGCCAGGGCGTCGACGATCGGGCGGAACTTCACGCGCGTCTCGAGCAGCTCCGACTCGGGGACGCTGTCGGCCACGATCCCCGCTCCCGCGTACGCGGTGATCGGCGCGGTCGGCGACGAGGGCTCGGCGCGATCGATCTGCGCGCACCGCAGCGCGATGGCCCACTCGCCGTCGCCCGAGGCGCCGATCCAGCCGACGGCACCCGCGTAGCGCCCGCGGTCGAACGGCTCGAGACGGCGGATGACCTCGATCGCGACGTCGGTCGGCGTGCCGGCCACGGCCGCGGTCGGGTGCAGCACGCCCACGAGATCGAGTGACGAGGCCGCCTCGCTGAGCACGCCCTCGACGTCGGTCGCGAGGTGCCACACGTTGGGCAGCTTGAGGGTGAAGGGCTGCTCGGCCGCGGCGAGGGCCGACGTGTGCGGGCGCAGCGCCGTCAGCACGCTCTGCACCGCGAACCGGTGCTCCTCCTGGTCTTTCGTGCTCTCGGACAGGGCGAGGGATGCCGCGGCGTCGGCGTCGGCGTCGGCTCCGCGGGCCACGGTCCCGGCGAGCACCCGCGCGGTCACCGTCCCGCGCGACACCGTCACGAGCGTCTCCGGGCTTGCGCCGATGAGTCCGTCCACGGCGAAGATCCAGCAGTCCGGGTAGCCCTCGTGCAGCGACCGCACGAGTCGCCGGAGGTCGGATCCGGCGGGGATCGTGCCGGTGATGTCGCGCGCGAGGACGACCTTGCCGACCTCGCCCGCGTCGATCGCTTCGACGCCGCGGCGGACGGCATCCTGGTACCCCTCGGCGGTCTGCCGGCCGGGCCCGAGGGTCGCCGACCAGTGCGGTCCGAAAGGGGAGCGCGGGGGCAGCTCGGGCTCCGGCTCGTCGGGGGTGTCGTCGAACGCGAGACGGGTGACCCACGCGCGCCCGCTGTGGCGGCCGACGATCGTGCCCGGAACGCGCAGGATGCTCTCGCGCTCCGAACGGGGGTCGAAGACGAAGGACCCGAAGGCCACCAGGCCTGTGCCGGGGAGCTGCACGGGGTCGTCGACCTCGGCGGCCGCGGCGATGGCGCGCCAGCGGTCGGCGACGCTCGCGTCGCCCGGCCGGGCGCCGCGGTAGCGGAGCGTCAGGAGGTCGCCGAACGCGGCGAGCGACTCTCCCCGACGGCTCCAGAGGAGCGGGTCGTAAGGGGTGGTGTACGCGAGCACATCGTCCATCGGGGGCAGCTCGCGCGTCACCACGCGCAGGCGCGGCACGACGTCATCCGCGGGTTCGATCACGCCTTCGAGCGTAGACCCGGTCTCGGCGGGGGTTCTCGGCATCCCCTCGCCGTCGACATAACGGAGGACGCGCGGGTTTCTCCGCCGAGCAGCCCGCGCCGCGCGGCCCGTTTTAGACTCCGGAACATGGATGTTCGACCCGCTCCCGGCACGCGCCTGATGTTCCGCTGGCGGAAGTGGGACGGCTCGCCGCACTGGGTGCAGGACAGCGTGTACCTCGGCTCCGACCACTGGGGCGACTGGTTCGGTCAGCAGGTGGGGTGGCGCAGTGCCCGCCCGGGTGCGGAGTTCGTCTGCCGTCAGCCCAACGTGACGCTCGTTCCCGCGAGCGGCGACTGGGCGTTCACCCACAACGCGGCCCCGCACCCCGTGGCGGTTTACATCGACCTCGCGTGGGACATCCGGTGGAGCGACGAGGGCGTTCCCCTCGGCATCGACATGGACCTCGACGTGGTGCGCCGCACCGACGGACGCGGCACGTGGATCGACGACCGCGACGAGTGGGACGAGCATCGCGTGCGCTACGGCTACCCGGCCGACATCGTCGCGCACCTCGAGGCCACCGCCGTCGATCTCGAACACCGCGTGCGCGAGGGCATCGCCCCGTTCTCGGACGCCGTGACCGGCCCCTGGCTCGCACGTCTCGCCGAGCTGGCAACCCCCGAGGACCCGGCGCCCTCGCCCGCCTAGACTCGACGGGTGAGCAGCGATCCCAACCGCGCCGACCTCGGTAAAGACCCGCAGCGTGTCAGCGGGATGTTCGACCAGGTGGCCCCCGCCTACGACCGCACCAACACGGTGCTGAGCCTCGGCAACGACCGCTTCTGGCGTGCGGCGACCCTGCGCGCCGTGGCTCCGAAACGGGGCGAGCGCATCCTCGATCTCGCGGCGGGGACGGGAACCTCTTCGATGGCCTTCGTGCCCAGCGGTGCGCACGTCGTCGCGGCCGACTTCTCGAGGGGGATGATCGCCGAGGGACGCCGTCGCCATGGAAACGTTCCGAACCTCGAGTTCGTACAGGCGGATGCCACGGACCTGCCGTTCGAGGACGGCGAGTTCGACGCGGTGACGATGTCGTTCGGGCTGCGCAACGTCAACGACCCGCGACGGGCGCTGCGCGAACTGCGCCGTGTGACCCGCCCCGGCGGCCGGATCGTGGTGTGCGAGTTCTCGCACCCGCCGTCCCGCGCGTTCAACGGTCTCTACCGCTTCTACAACGACCGGATCCTGCCCCTCGCCGCCCGCGCCGTCAGCTCCAACGCCGAGGCGTACGACTACCTCAACGAGTCCATCCGCGACTGGCCGGACCAGCCGACCCTCGCGAGCTGGATGCGGGATGCGGGATGGGATGCCGTGGCCTACCGCAACCTGTCGTTCGGCATCGTCGCTCTGCACCGTGGCATCCGTCCCGCGGAATGAGCAGGCCGCGACCGACCCCGCCGCTTTCGACCCCTCCCCGCGGAGGCCTGTCAACCGTCGAGATAGCCGAGGGACGGCGCGACCGCGCCAGGATAGGCTGAAACCGTGACCCCGAGACTGCCCGCGGCCAGCACCCGCCTGTCGGGCAAGCTGGGCCTGAGTGACCGCATCTTCGCCGGCCTCCGTTCGCGCACCCTGTTGTCGACCGTCGAGGCGGGCCTCGGGCGCGTCGAGAGCACCCTCGAAGAAGAGGTCCGCAGCGCCGATCGGCTCGCCGACGTCACCGCCCGCTACCTCTACGAGGCCGGCGGCAAGCGCGTGCGTCCGATGCTCGCGATCCTCACCGCGCAGCTCGGCCGCGGGACCACGCCCGAGGTCATCGAGGTCGCGACCGCCCTCGAGCTCACGCACCTCGGTTCGCTCTACCACGACGACGTCATGGACGGAGCCGACAAGCGCCGCGGTGTGCCCAGCGCCCAGACGGTGTGGGGCAACAACATCGCGATCCTCACGGGCGACCTGCTGTTCTCGCGCGCGAGCCAGCTCATGGCTCGGCGGGGCGAGCGGGCCATCCAGCTGCAGGCCGACACCTTCGAGCGTCTCGTCCTGGGGCAGATGCACGAGACGGTCGGCCCTCAGGAGGGCGACGAGCCGGTGGAGTTCTACCTCCGTGTCCTCGCCGACAAGACCGGCTCCCTCATCGCCGCGGCCGCGCAGTGCGGCGTCATCTACTCGGGCGCGCCCGAGGAGTTCGAGCAGCCCATGGTCGTCTTCGGTGAGAAGGCGGGTGTCGCCTTCCAGCTGCTCGACGACGTGATCGACCTCTCGCCGGATGCCTCCGAGACCGGCAAGGTGCCCGGCACCGACCTGCGCGCGGGCGTGCCCACCATGCCGTACCTGCTGCTCGGGCACCGCTCGGACGCCGCCTCCGCCGATCTGCGCGGGCGCATCGACGAGGGCCAGGAGCGCATCGCCGCGGGGGCCGACCCGGCGATCCTCGACGCCCCGCTCGCCGAGCTGCGCGATCACGACACCACGCACGAGACGCTCCGCCTCGCGCACCAGTGGTCGCAAGAGGCGATCGACGCCCTCGCGCCGCTGCCCGACGGCGCGGTGCGCGAGGCGCTGACGCGCTTCGCCCGCGCGGTCGCCGATCGCTCGGCCTGACTCTTTTCCACCACCCCCCGATCCCGATCGAGAGGACCCCATGACGAAGCTGCGCCTCGCCATCGTCGGAGCCGGCCCCGCCGGCATCTACGCCGCCGACATCCTGCTGAAAGCCGAGCGTCAGTTCGACGTCTCGATCGACCTCTTCGAGCAGCTCCCCGCCCCCTACGGCCTCGTCCGTTACGGCGTCGCACCCGATCACCCGCGCATCAAGGGCGTCATCACAGCGCTGCGCGAGGTGCTCGACCGCGGCGACATCCGCATCTTCGGCAATGTCCGCTTCGGCGAGGACATCACGCTCGACGACCTCAAGCAGCACTACAACGCGGTGATCTTCTCGACCGGTGCGATCCGTGACGCCGACCTCGATATCCCCGGCATCGACGCGCACGGCTCGTACGGCGCGGCCGACTTCGTCAGCTGGTTCGACGGTCACCCCGACGTGCCGCGCGAGTGGCCGCTCGAGGCCCAGTCGGTCGCCGTCATCGGCAACGGAAACGTCGCCCTCGACATCACGCGCATGCTCGCCAAGCACGCCGACGACCTGCTGCCGACGGAAGTGCCCGACAACGTCTACCAGGGACTCAAGGCCTCTCCGGTCACGGACGTGCACGTCTTCGGTCGTCGTGGTCCCGCGCAGGTCAAGTTCACGCCGCTCGAGCTCCGCGAACTCGGCGAGCTGCGCGACGTCGACATGGTCGTCTACGACGAGGACTTCGACTACGACGAGGCTTCGCTCGCGGCGATCCAGACGAACAAGCAGGTCAAGGTCATCGACCGCGTCCTGCAGGAGTGGCGCACCCGCCCGGGCGTGAACAACGCCGGGGGAGAGGCATCCCGTCGTCTGCACCTGCACTTCTGGGCCAAGCCCCTCGAGGTCGTGAAGGATACCGAGGGCCGCGTGTCCGCGTTCCGGTACGAGCGCACGAAGCCCGACGCCGAGGGCGGGGTCGTCGGCACCGGCGAGATCCGCGAGGTGCCGATCCAGGCGATCTACCGCGCGGTCGGGTACTTCGGCTCGCCGCTGAAGGACATCCCCTTCGACGAGCGCCACGGCGTGATCCCGAACCACGAGGGCCAGGTGCTCTCGGCCGACTCGAACGAGCGCATCCCCGGCGTCTACGCCACCGGGTGGATCAAGCGCGGACCCGTGGGCCTCATCGGACACACGAAGTCGGATGCCATGGAGACCGTGCGCCACGTCATCAACGACCAGAGCGAGTGGTGGCGTCCCGCCCACCCCGAGGAAGAGGCGATTCCCGCCCTGCTCGCCGAGCGCGGCGTGCGGTGGACCGACCTCGACGGCTGGCACCGCCTCGACGAGCACGAGGTCGCCCTCGGCGCGCCGCACGAGCGCGCGCGCATCAAGGTGGTTCCGCGCGACGAGATGATCCGGATCTCGCGCGGCGAGTGATCCTCGGGCCCGAAAAGGGGCCCGGCGAAAAGACTCCGTTCCGCGCGACGAGATGATCCGGATCTCGCGCGGCGAGTGACATGTCCTCGAACCGCCCCGTCTCCGGACGGGGCGGTTCGTCGTTCGCGCGACTACCACCCGCCCCTCCCCGGGGCAACCCTGATGCTGTGAAATTCCTCTGATCGGCAGGATGGAACGCACGACGCCGGGCACCGACGCCCGCGCACCGAGGCGAGGGGGCCGGATGCGAAAGCTGGGACGGATCGTGGCCGGAGCCTCGGCTCTCGTGCTCGCGGGGACGCTCGGCGCCTGTTCCGCGGATGACGGGGTGCCGACCCTCACCTGGTACATCAACCCCGACGACGGCGGTCAGGCCGAGATCGCGGCATCCTGTACCGAAGCCGCCGACGGGGCGTACCGCATCGAGACCTCGCTGCTGCCGCGCGACGCCGCCTCGCAGCGCGAACAGCTCGCGCGCCGTCTCGCCGCGAGCGACCGGTCGCTCGACATCATGAGCCTCGACCCGCCGTTCATCCCCGAGCTCGCCGAGCCGGGCTTCCTCGCTCCCGTGCCCGACGACCTGCAGAACACCGACGGCATCGTCGAGGGGGCGGTGCAGTCGGCGAGCTGGAACGGCGAGCTGGTGACGGTGCCGTTCTGGGCGAACACGCAGCTGCTCTGGTACCGCAAGTCGGTCGCCGAGGCCGCCGGTCTCGACATGACGCAGCCGGTCACGTGGGACCAGATCATGCAGGCCGCCGAGGACCAGAACAAGCAGCTCGGCGTGCAGGGAGCGCTCGCCGAGTCGCTCACGGTGTGGATCAACGCGCTCGTCGCCTCGGGCGGCGGGAAGATCCTCGAGGACCCCGAGGCGAAGCCCGACGAGATGCAGCTCGGGCTCGAGTCCGACGCGGGCAAGAAGGCCGCCGAGATCATCGGGCGCATCGGCTCGTCGGGACTGGGCGGCGCGGGGCTTCCGACCGCGGATGAGAACGCGAGCATGAACCTCTTCCAGGGGGACAACGGCTCGTTCATGGTCAACTGGCCCTTCGTCTACCCGGCCATGCAGGGCGCCGCTCCCGACGTCGTGGAAGACCTCGGCTGGGCGGTGTATCCCCGAGTGGATGCCGGGACCCCGGCCGCTCCTCCCGTGGGAGGCATCAACCTCGGCGTCGGCGCGTACAGCGAGCACGTCGACCTCGCGTGGCAGGCGGTGCAGTGCATCGTGACACCCGAGAACCAAGCGCAGTACTTCGTGACCAACGGCAACCCGCCGTCGAACCTCGCGGCGTACGACGACGCGGAGGTGACCGAGAAGTTCCCGATGGCCGACACCATCGCCGAGTCGCTGCAGCTCGGAGCCCCGCGACCCCAGACGCCGTACTACAACGAGATCTCGATCGGACTGCAGCGCACCTGGCATCCGCCGAACGCCGTGAACCCCGACACGACGCCACAGTCCTCGACCGACTTCATCCTCGCGGTGCTCAGAGGGGAGCGACTGCTGTGACCGACACGACCGTCACGCGCGCCACGCGGCGCGAGGAGCCGGAGGCTCCGAAGAAGAAGCGGCGGTCCGACCGCGCCCGCGCCGAGGCTCGCTTGGGCTGGATGCTCGCCGGCCCGGCCTTCGGCATCATGCTGCTGGTCACGCTGTACCCGATCGTGCAGGCGCTGTGGGACTCGCTGTTCAGCCTGCGCCTCACCGCTCCCGATGACCGCGAGTTCATCTGGTTCCGCAACTACCAGGTGATCCTCGGCGACCCGGCTTTCTGGCAGTCGATGGGGGTGACGCTGTTCATCACGGTCGTCACCGTGCTGCTCGAGCTGATCATCGGCTTCGGCTTCGCGCTCGTCATGCACCGGGCCATCAAGAAGCTGCGCGGCTTCGCGCGCACGGCGATCCTCGTTCCCTACGGCATCATCACCGTCGTCTCGGCGTTCGCGTTCTTCTACGCCTTCGACATCAACTCCGGCGGATACGTCAACAGCTGGCTCTCGTGGATCCCCGGGTTCGACGAGAACCTCAACTGGTTCGCCTATCAGGGCACCTCGCTGACCGTGATCATCCTGAGCGAGGTGTGGAAGACGACACCCTTCATCTCGCTGCTGCTGCTGTCGGGACTGGCGCAGGTGCCGGGAGACCTCGAGGAGGCGGCCAAGGTCGACGGGGCCACCGGCTGGGAGGTGCTGCGCCGCGTCATCCTGCCGAACATGAAGGCCGCGATCATGGTCGCCGTGCTCTTCCGCACGCTCGAGGCGTTCCGCATCTTCGACAACATCTTCATCATGACCGCGGGGGCCAACGACACCGAAGCCCTGTCGCTCCTGGCGTACAACACCTCGATCGGGCGCCTCGAGATCGGTCTGGGATCCGCGATCTCGGTGCTGCTGTTCCTCAGCGTGCTGATCATCGCGGGGATCTTCATCAAGGGATTCAAAGTCGATCTGTCCGCCGGGAAGAACTCGTGAGGGGCGCGCTCGTGACCGTGACGACCGGCATCCGCTCCGAAGGGACGTGCTCCTGATGCGCGCAATGACCTGGCCCCAGCGGATCATGTGGCTCGTGATCATCGCGGCCGTTCTCGTCTGGTCGCTCTTCCCGGTCTTCTCGATCGCGATGACGTCGTTCAAGACGCAGGCGGGTCTGTTCTCGGGCACGCTCCTCCCGCAGGAGTGGACGCTCGACAACTACGCCACGATCCTCGCCCCGGGTGGCAGCGCGCAGGACCTCTTCCTTCCCGCGTTGCGCAACTCGATCGGCATCTCGCTCATCGCGACGTTCGTCGCGGTGGTGCTCGCGACCCTGTGCGCGTACGCGATCGCGCGGCTCGACTTCCCCGGCAAGCGCATCATCCTCACCACCGCGCTCGCCGTATCGGTGTTCCCGATCGTGTCGATCGTCACCCCGCTGTTCAACCTGTGGCGTGTGATCGGCCTCTACGACACCTGGCTCGGCCTGATCATCCCGTACCTCTCGCTCACGCTGCCGATCTCGATCTGGACGCTCGCGGCCTTCTTCCGCCAGATCCCGTGGGAGCTCGAGCAGGCGGCCCAGGTTGACGGCGCGACACCGTTCGAGGCGTTCCGCAAGACCGTGGTGCCGCTCGCGGCCCCGGGCGTCTTCACCACCGCGATCATCGCGTTCTTCATCGCGTGGAACGACTTCGTCTACGGCATCTCGCTGACATCGACGGATGCCGCGCGGCCGGTGCCCGCGGCCCTGTCGTTCTTCACCGGGGCCTCGCAGTTCGAGGAGCCCACCGGCGCCATCTCGGCGGCGGCCATCGTCGTCACCATCCCCATCGTCATCGTCGTCGTGATCTTCCAGCGCCGGATCGTGTCCGGCCTCACGCAGGGCGCCGTCAAAGGCTAAGGAGCGAGTCCATGGCATCCATCACCCTCAACCGGATCGTCAAGACCTACGACGACGGCTTCACCGCGGTCAAGGGCGTCGATCTCGACATCGCCGACGGCGAGTTCGTGATCCTCGTCGGGCCGTCCGGCTGCGGCAAGTCGACGCTGCTGCGCATGATCGTCGGCCTCGAGGACATCTCCGACGGGGAGCTGCGAATCGCTGACGAGGTCGTCAACGACAAGGCCCCCAAGGACCGCAACCTCGCGATGGTCTTCCAGAACTACGCGCTGTACCCGCACCTGACGGTGTACGAGAACATCGCGTTCCCGATGCGGCTGAAGTCGAGCGACCTGAGCGACAAAGAGATCGACGAGCGCGTGCGCCGGGCGTCGAAGCTGCTCGAGCTCGACGAGCACCTGGAGCGCAAGCCCGCCAACCTCTCGGGCGGTCAGCGTCAGCGCGTCGCCATGGGGCGCGCGATCGTGCGCAACGCCAGCGCGTTCCTCTTCGACGAGCCGCTGTCGAACCTCGATGCGAAGCTGCGCGGACAGATGCGCACCGAGATCGCGCGCCTGCAGCGTTCGCTCGGCATCACCACCGTGTACGTCACGCACGACCAGACCGAGGCCATGACCCTCGGCGACCGCGTCGCGGTGCTCCGCCGCGGTGAACTGCAGCAGGTCGCGAGCCCCCGCGGGCTCTACGACCAGCCGGTCAACCTCTTCGTCGCCGGGTTCATCGGCTCGCCGCCCATGAACTTCCTCAGCGGAACGGTCGACGGCGACACGCTGCGCCTGCCGATCGCCGACGTGCCGCTCGACGACCGGCTGCGCAAGGCCGTCGAGGGCCGCGACCTCGTGATCGTCGGGGTACGCCCCGACGCGTTCGAGGACGCCGACTCCACCGAGCGCGACCTCTCCGGCGGCATCACCGCCGAGCTCGACATCGAGATGACGGAGTGGCTCGGCGAGGTGCTCTACGCCTACGTGCCCTACGAGACGGATGCCACGGTCAAGGACAAGCTGTCGGAGCTCGACCGCGACCTCGACGGCGAATCCCTCCGTACCGAGCTCGTCGTGGCCCTGGATGCCATGAGCTCGATCCGCGCGGGGGATGCCGCGCGCCTCTGGTTCTCGCCCGACTCGCTGCACCTGTTCGACCCGGAGACGGGCGTGAACCTCACGCGCGACGAGGCGAAGGCCGAGAAGCTCGAGGAGGATGCCCGGGCCGCGCGCAAGCGCGCGCTGGAGCGGGCGAAGGAGCGGGCTGCGCGCGAGGACGCGTCGGCCCCGCGCTGAGCGTCGTCGGCGTCGCGCGGAGCGGCGGGCCGAAACTCCTGAGATTCCGGGGCCTACGGGCTCTCCACGACCTCCCGGGGCCGGGAGACGGCGTTATCTCAGGAGTTTCGCCCGCGTCAGACGGTCGAGCCCAGCTGGCCCATCCAGGCGTAGAAGCCGAGGAACGCGGCGGCCCCTCCGACGGTGAGGACGCTCCCGAGCACCCCGGGTGCGATGCGGGGACGCGCGGCGACGACGGTGGACACCAGCAGGGCGACGCCGATCACGGTCTGAAGGATCCAGTACACCGGGCTCGTCGTCGCGCCGACGACCGTCAGCCCGTACACGCCCTCGCCGATGAGCACCGCCGCGACCGGAGCGGCCGCGAACGGCTTCCACGAACCGGGACCCCACCGCAGAAGCGAGGCGGACAGGCCGACGACGGGGCCGGCGAAGAGCCCGATGATCGTGAACGTGTCCTGGAACGGCTCGGCGTAGAAGAAACCACGCCAGGCCGAGACGATCCGGTACCCCTCGATGAGGAGCACGAAAGACACGACACCGAGAGCCGCGGCCAGCGGAGGCCGCGCCCGCGTCAGCCAGACGAGACCGAACGCGAGGATCGTCCAGCCGCCGGCCGAGTTGGCGAACGACGCGAGCGCGTCGGGAAGCACGGTCTGGCCGAAGCTCGTCAAACCCCCGAGGGCGAGCGAGCCGACGGCGACGGAGAGGGCGGGGACGAGCCAGTTTCGGGGGTGCACGTTCCCACGGTAGGAATCGGCGTCTGCGCGCGCGTCCACCGGGGGTGGGCGCGGTGTCATCCTCGAGACGGATATCGCCGCCGTAGGCTGGGGCGATGGGGGAGTGGCATCCGGACATCCTCGGCGAGGGCTTCGAACAGCAGACCCTGCCGCTCGGCAGCGATGACGAGGGGGAGGTCGTCGCGACGCTCGTCCGGGCGATGCCTCACCCCGGGGCGCGTCTTTTCGGGGCGTGGCGCGACCTCGACGTGCTGTACGTGCACGGCTGGTCTGACTACTTCTTCCAGGCGGATCTCGCCCGCTTCTTCACGGACCGCGGCGCGCGCTTCTACGCGCTGGACCTGCGCAAGTACGGGCGCAGCATCCGGCCCGGGCAGACGCGCGGGTACGTCCTCGCGCTCGACGTGTACGACGCGGACATCGAGGCCGCGCTGGATGTCATGGGCACCGAGGCGCGCGGACGCCGTCTCGTCCTGCTGGGCCACAGCACGGGCGGCCTGACTCTGACGCTCTGGGCTGCGCGGCATCGGGGGAGGGCGCACGCCCTCGTGCTCAACAGTCCCTGGCTCGAGCTCCAGCTCGGCCCGTTGGGGCGTCAGGCGCTCGCGCCGATCGTGAACGCCCGCGCACGCCTGGACCCCCGCGGGGGACAGTTGGCGCTGGACCTGGGGTTCTACGGGCGGGCCCAGCGTGAGGTCGGAACGCTGCCCGACAGCCCCGAAGGATGGCGTCCGCCCCGCGCGTTCCCCACCCATCCGGGGTGGCTCGCCGCGGTCATCGCGGGCCATGCGCGCGTGGCATCCGGGGTCGACGTGGGGTGTCCGGCCCTGGTGCTCCTGTCGTTGCGCTCGACCACCTCGTTGACGTGGAACGACGCGATGCGTGAGACCGACTCGGTCCTGGTCGTCGACGACATCGCCCGCGCCGCCACCCGCATCGCGCGAACGGTCACGATCGCGCGCATCGACGGCGCTCTGCACGACGTGTTCCTCTCGGCGCCCGATGCACAGGATGCCGCGTACGCGGCGCTCGGGAACTGGGTGCGAGGGCTAGCGTAGAACGCGATCGAAGGAGCCCCATGATCCCCACCGTCTCCGCCACCGAGCGCTACCGCGCCGCCCGCGACGAGCTCCTCGCGGCGCGCACCGACCCCGATCGGGCGGCCGCGTTCACCTGGCCCCGGTTCGACGGACCGTTCAACTGGGCGATCGACTGGTTCGACCCCATGGCGCGCGGAAACGACGCTCCCGCGCTGATCGTCGTCGACGACGACGGCACCCACCACCAGCGCACGTTCGACGAGCTCGCGCGCCGCTCGGATCAGGTCGCCGCATGGTTGGCATCCCGAGGCGTCCGCCGCGGCGACGCGGTACTGCTCATGCTCGGCAACCAGGTCGAGCTGTGGGAGGCGATGCTCGGCATCATGAAGCTCGGCGGCGTGATCGCCCCGACCACGACCGCTCTCGGTGCGCGCGACCTCGCCGACCGGATCGAGAGGGCCGAGATCCGGCACGTCATCGTGGGAGCTGCGGATGCCGACAAGTTCGACGATCTGCCCGAGGGCCTCGGCCGCATCGTCGTGGGCGGTGAGCACCCGGGATGGGCCGCGTACGAGGAGGCGTTCCTCGCCGAGGCGGGGCCCGCGCGGCATCCGGGGACCGTCGCGGACGACCGCCTGCTCCTCTACTTCACGTCGGGGACGACGTCGAAGCCGAAGCTCGTCGAGCACACGCACGCGTCGTACCCCGTCGGGCACTTCACGACCATGTACTGGCTGGGTCTGCAGCCCGGCGACGTGCACCTCGCGATCAGCTCGCCGGGGTGGGCGAAGCACGCGTGGAGCCTCTTCTTCGCGCCGTGGATCGCCGGGGCGACGGTGCTCGCGCTGAACTACTCCCGGTTCTCGGCCGAGCGCCTGCTCGACGAGCTCGAGCGCGACCGGGTGACGACGTTCTGCGCCCCGCCGACGGTGTGGCGGATGCTGATCCAGGCCGATCTCACCGGGCGTCGCGGGGCCCTGCGCGAGGTCGTTTCGGCGGGGGAGCCCCTCAACCCCGAGGTCATCGCGACCGTGCAGCGCGCGTGGGGCCTCGACATCCGCGACGGCTACGGCCAGACCGAGATGACCGCCGTCGTCGCGAACACGCCGGGCGCCGAGCTCGTTCCCGGGTCGATGGGACGCCCGCTGCCCGGCTGCCCGGTCGTGCTGATCGACCCGGTGACCGGGGAGCCGGCCGACGAGGGCGAGATCTGCCTCGACCTGTCGGAGCGGCCGCTCAACCTCATGACCGGGTACGTCGGTGACGCGGAGCGCAACGACGAGTCGACCGCGAACGGTCTGTTCCACACGGGCGATGTCGCGCGCCGCGACGCCCTCGGCACCATCACCTACATCGGCCGCACCGATGACGTGTTCAAGTCCTCCGACTACAAGATCAGCCCGTTCGAGCTCGAGAGCGTGCTCATCGAGCATCCCGCCGTCGTCGAGGCGGCGGTGGTCCCCGCGCCCGACGATCTGCGCCTGTCCGTGCCCAAGGCGTACGTCGTCCTGGCATCCGGATTCGAGCCCGGCGAGGACGTCGCGATCGACATCCTCCGCTACGCGCGGGAGAAGCTCGCTCCGTTCCAGCGGCTGCGCCGCGTCGAGTTCCTCGAGCTCCCCAAGACGATCTCGGGCAAGATCCGTCGCGTCGAGCTGCGCCAGCGCGAGGAGGCCGTGGTGCGCGGCGAGGTCACTCCGGTGGAGTGGCGCGACGACGCCTTGCGGGGATGAAGCGCCGCGTCGGGATCGTCGCGGCGTCCGTCCTCGGGGGCGCCATCGTGGTCGTCGCGGCGTTGCTGCTCACCCGCGGAGGGACGGATGCCACGCCCGCCGCGTCAGCGACCTCGACGTCGCCGGAGCGCACCGCGACTCCGACGCGCACGCCCTCGCCGAGCCCTACACGGACGGCGACCCCGACGCCGACGCCGACGACGCCGGGGCTGCTCCGCATCCCGCGCGACGCGGCGGGGGACGCTCGCGTGCTCATCACCGGTGATTCGCTCGCGGCTGGATTCTTCGCCTCCACCGAAGCGCAGGGTTTCTCCGCCCTCGTCACCGGGGCCTTGGGCCGAGTCACGCCGACGACGGTCTCCCGCGCGCACGAGACGCTCTCCACGGTGGCCGGTGTGACCGACGTTCCCGCCGACCTCGGCCTCGCGGTGATCGAGTTGGGGACCAACGATGTCGGCATCCCGACCCCGCTCGCGGATTTCGAGGCGCAGTACGCCGAACTCGTCGGACGCATCCGCACCTCGTCACCGCGGGCCGCCATCGTGTGCACCGGCACCTGGACGGTCGACGGAGCCGAGTACGACGGGATCATCGCGGGGGTCTGCACCGCGAACGCGGGACGATACGTGTCTCTCGCCGACCTTTTCGCCACGCCGGAATTCCACGGGCCGGCGGGCCGTGACACCTTCGTCGGCGCGGGCGATGACTTCCACCCCAACGACGCGGGACACCGCGCGATCGCCGACGCCGTCCTGGCGGTGCTCGCGCACTGACGGTTGCGCTCCGCCGCCGGGATGCCGAGAATCGCGGGGTGAGCGAGATCCTGGATGCCGGCCCTTTCTTCCACGGCACGAAAGCCGCCCTGCGGGTCGGCGACCTGCTGACCCCCGGGTTCCCGTCGAATTACCGGCCCGAGATACTGATGAACCACGTGTACTTCACCTCGCGGCTCGACGGGGCGGGTCTGGCCGCCGAGATCATCCCCGGCGACGGGCCTCCGCGCGTCTACGAGGTCGAGCCGACCGGGGAGTTCGAGGACGACCCCAACGTGACCGACAAGAAGTTCCCGGGCAACCCGACGCGCTCGTTCCGCAGCGCCGCGCCTCTGCGCATCGTCGCCGAACGCGACGACTGGACGCGGCTCACCCCCGAGGCTCTCGAGACCTGGCGTCGGCGTCTCACCGAGATGCGCGATGAGAACGCCGAGATCATCAACTGACCGGGCGGCTCACACCGGTTCGGTCGTGCGGATGAGACCGCAGTTCACGCACGACCACGCGACGAGGAAGCGCTCGTCGTCGAGGATCTCGAACGACAGCGGGTCGCCGCACGTGGGGCAGCGACGGGGGTCGGGAGTGCGCTGACGCATGGCACTCACGCTACGCGCGGTGGGGAAGGGCGGGGTCGATAGGCTCGGGGAATGACGGACGCCCCTCGCCCCGCCGACTCGCGGACGCTCCACATCGTGGCGTTGATGCTGGCGGTTCTGTCTGTCGTCGCGTTCTTCGCCCTGCCCGGGGGAGTGATCGACTACCTCATCATGACCGCGTGCGCGGCGGCCGCCGTGTTCTTCGGAATCCGCGGGGTGCTCCGCCCCGGAGCGCTGCGGTGGGTTGTCCTCGCCGGGGGGATCGTGGCGATGTTGATCCTCGTGACGTCGATCGGTCTGCTCGTCATCCGCGTGACGCGGGTGCTGACGTCCGACGCCCCGTTCTAGCGGGCATAGGTGACGTGGATGACTCCGCTCTCGGCGACCTCCGTCGTCACGGTGTAGCGCTCGTCGAGACCGCGCAGTCCGTCCCAGAGGCGGCCGCCCCGTCCGAGGATCACCGGGCGGACGGCGACGTGCAGACGGTCGACGAGGTCGGCCTCGAGCGCGGCGCGGACGGTCGAGAGCCCACCGCCCACACGCACGTCGGCATCGCCCGCGAGCTCGCGCGCTCGGGCGACGGCATCCGTGATCCCGGATGACATGAACTCGAAGCTCGTGCCGTTGTCGAACGTGATCGGCGCGCGCTCGAGATGCGTGAGCACGAGGACCGGAACGCGGAAGGGCGGCTCGTCGCCCCACCAGCCGCGCCAATCGGGGTCGTCGGGGAAGGAGTGCAGGCCGAACATCGCCGCGCCCATGACCTCGGCGCCGATGCCCTCGAAGTACGCGGCGGCGTAGCGGTCGTCCACGCCCGTCGTGCCGGAACCGGAGGTGTCACCGAAGACGCGCGCCCGGAAGGTCTGCGTCGCCATGTAGTCCGCGACGAGACGCCCCCAGTCCTCGCCCATGGGGTTCTCGGCGGTCTGGTCGGCGGGTGCCGCCACCCCATCGAGCGAGATGTTCAGATCGACGCGGACGGCCATGGCATCCCCTTTGCGGAATCAGTTGTACCTCATCATGGCCCCCCTTTGGAGATGACGAGGCCATCGCCCGCTCGAGGCCGGAATGTCCTTCCCCTAGGCTGCGAGAAACAGGGCTGAGGACGATGGGGGAATCGTGGGCCGTCGATCGAAGTGGACCGCTGCCGTTGTAGCGGGTGTGGTGGTAATAGTTTGCTTCCCGACGGGTTCCGCGCTGGCAGCGCCAACGGCGGAGGTGGTGCAGGAGGATAGCGGGCGCATCACCTACGGCCCGGATGCGTGGCAGGAATTGACGAACCCGAACGATCTCGGCGGCACCAGCCGCTTCCGAACAACGCCAGGATGGGCCGAGATCCAATTCACCGGATCGGCGATCGAGTGGATCGGGCGCAAGAGTCCCCGCTCCGGGATTGCACGCGTTTTGATCGACGGAGCTGAAACGGAGCGAGTGGACCGCTACGCCGCTGCGGATCAGTACCAACAGCAACTGCTCGGACCAGCCTCGGATCCCGCTGGATTCGGCACTCACACTCTCAGGATCGAGTGGACCTCCGACGCGAACGCTTCTACCTCAGCGGTGCGGAGTATCCATGTCGACGCCTTCAAGGTCCTCGATTTCTCTGCC
Source organism: Microbacterium testaceum StLB037 (assembly GCF_000202635.1). Classification (NCBI taxonomy): domain Bacteria; kingdom Bacillati; phylum Actinomycetota; class Actinomycetes; order Micrococcales; family Microbacteriaceae; genus Microbacterium; species Microbacterium testaceum. The sequence goes on from NC_015125.1 coordinate 2,569,950, forward strand.
CTCGAGGGTCAGCCCATCAGTCTGGTGACCCCCGCACAGTCGGACACGTACGCGAAACGCTCGGGCGTCACAGTGTCGTGGCCGAAGGCCGACTCAGCCGTGAAGTACAACGTGTATCGGTCCTCGTCCGGCCAACCGCGGGCGCTGGCCCGGGTCGTCGGCGGATCCAACAACACAGCGTGGCTCGACTCTGGGCTCGAGTTCGGGCGGAGCTATCAGTACGACGTGACAGCAGTATCCAAAGACGGGACTGAATCCCAACCGTCATCGCGTGTCAGCTACCAACAGCCCTATCTGCAGCCGCGCGCGACCGATGTGTCTGAATGTCCGGCCCCGACCGTGACGGTTACGGATACGGCATCTGCGACCGCTGCGATCGCGTCCGCCCAACCGGGCACAACGATTCGCCTCGCAGATGGTGTCTACGGCCCGCTTGTCGTAAATGACAAACATGGCACCGCAGAGCAGAGGATCTCGATTTGCGGTACCCGAGATGCCATCATCCGTCCCTTCCCCGACACGTTCAACATGGTCGACGGAATCGGTGTGAGGGTGCAAGGAAGCTCCTTCATCACCTTGAACGGTTTCACTATCCAGAACGCACAGAAGGGTGTTGCACTGGCATCCACCAGTGATTCCCGCGTCTATGGCCTTCGCGTGACGAACACGTCGCAGGGTGGTATCTATGCCCAGACCGGATCGAGCGACAACCTGATCGCCGCTAATCAGATCTCTCACACTGGCCTCGATGAAAGCATTCCCAAGGGAGGAATTTGGCATCAAGATGGCCGGTACGGCGAGGGCATCTATGTCGGCAATTCCCAAGGGAATGACACCTGTGAGCCAAATTGCGCTCCGGATGCGAGCGACCGAAATGTGATCATCTGGAACACGATCACCGACGTCACTGCGGAGGGAATCGAAGCTAAGGAGCAGTCGACCGGCGGCCTGATCTACAACAATACGGTGGCGTTCTCATCGACGCACCAAGCTGCGATCTACTCGGCCCTCCAGATCAAGGGAGACGGCTATCTCGTCTACAGGAACAACATCACTAGCGGGCTGAAGTACGGCATCCGATCGGTCACAACGCAGGTTGGTGACCGCGATTGGGGGTACGACAATGTCTTCGCCTCGAACACGATCACGCTCACCAGTGAAATCGATCCCGCTGAGTACGGATTCCTGCAGAACTACGGCACAGCGAATGTCTTCGGCTGCGACAACACACTCGACTCGAGTCCGTCTGTGCCGCTCGTCGCTTCGCCCACCGTTTGTGAGCCGTAGGGAGGGGCGGGTCCTTCGCCTGGCCAGGGGTCAACAACCTCGTCCGAGAGATGCTCCGGGGTGACAATTCGTGTTTCCCCAGGGCAACCGTGCTGCGTGCATCGTACGCCCCGGGCGTCATCCACCCGAAAAGGGGACAGACAACGGCGCTTCGCCCCCGTACGGTGGGTCTCTTACCGCTTCGACGACGCAGCGCTCCCCGCACGAACGGACCGTTCAGGAGCACCCATGTCTCGACCACGCACCGTCACCCACGCGTATCGAATGCCGGGCGGGTGGGAGAAAGTCGACCGGCACGCGCTGACCGCCGACCACGCGGAGGCCCTTCGCGGCGAGGGCTACACGCTCGTCCGCGCTCGCCGCGGCTGGGCGGATACGCGGGAGATCTCGCTCAGCCTCTTCCTCGCGAAGCATGGCTAGGACGAACCGCTCAGAGTTGCCGAGCTGGCCTCACCGGATCGGGCAGTACTCGTCAGCGGCGAGCTGGACGAGTGTCTCGTTGGCACCCGCGGGGATGTCTCCCTGCAGGGCAACGATGCTGCCCCGGTCGACGCCGGCGGCGAGTTGATCGCACGTATAGTCGGCCGCCGACGCGACCTGCTCCGCGCCCACGTCGCCGCCGAGTTCGACGACCGTGAGCCGAATCGCCGTCAGCATGTCTGATGGCCCGGACGTGTCCTCGTCGGGTACCGCGATCGGCGCCCCGGGTATCCCCGGATCGTCGACCGGTGCGTCGGTCGGCGCACCGCCGGCTTCGTCGACCGGTGCGTCGGTCGGCTCCGCGGAGACCGCGCTGTCCGTTCCGTCCTGGGTGGAGAACGCCGTCGGAGCTGGTTCCGACTGCTCCGCGGCATCCTGCGCGTAGACGCACCCGGACAGCGCCAGCAGGAGAGCCAGCACGCCGGGGATCAACACGCGCCTCATTCGCTCACCCTACCCACGCTGTACGCCGATGCCTATGCCCGGTGCGAGCGGAAACAAGGCGAGAGCGGCGAGCGCCGACCTCATGGCCGCGATCGCCGCTCTCGTGGACTCTTCGCGGATCGGAGCGCCAAGCGCCCAGGCCAGCGAGCAAGATCACCGGTAGTTCGTGAACTGCAGATCCACGTCGAGGTCGGCGGCCTTCAGCAGACGCTGGACTTCCTGCAGGTCGTCGCGCGACTTCGACTGGACGCGCAGTTCGTCGCCCTGGATCTGCGACTTGACGCCCTTGGGGCCCTCGTCGCGGATGATCTTGCCGATCTTCTTCGCGATCTCCTGCGAGATGCCCTCCTTCAGCGTGGAGGTGATCCGGTACTCCTTGCCGCTCTGCACCGGCTCGCCGCTCTCGAGGCTCTTCAGCGAGATGCCGCGCTTGATGAGCTTCGTCTGGAACACGTCGAGGACGGCGTTGGCGCGCTCTTCGGAGTTCGCCTTGATGACGATCGACTCGCCGCTCCAGGCGATCGACGCATCGGTGCCTTTGAAGTCGTACCGCTGCTCAACTTCTTTGTGAGCCTGGTTCAGGGCGTTGTCGGCTTCCTGTCGATCAATTTTCGAGACGATGTCAAATGAGCTGTCGCTTGCCATGCGAAGAGTTTACAACCGCGGAAAATCAAGGCTCCGGGACTTGAATTCGGCGACGAAGATCGTCACGCATACCCGGTGACGTATGGGGTGAGCCCTACTGTCGGGCCATGCGACGACGCTCTTCGCCCCTCCGCGCCACGATGCTCGTCGTGATCGCTGCCATGGGGCTGCTGCCGTTGTCCGCGTGCGCGGTGGGGGCGGGGCAAGCTCCTCCTTCCGGAGCGCAGGATCCCGACGTGGTCGCCGCTCGCACCGCGGCTGCCGCGGCCGAGCAGGATCTCATCGCCGCGGCCGCCCTGGGGGAGCCGATCTCCACGAGCGTGCAGGACACCTGCAAGCGCGGTTCGTACAGCGCACCCTGGGGTCCCTACGACCCCTACTACTGGTCGTGCGGACACGTGACCTCGTGGGTCGTCTCGACGGCGACCGCCGACCCCGCTCAGCTCATCGCGGACTATCGCGCGCACCTCGCCGGTCTCGGGTGCACGCCCGACGAGGCGGCCTTCGACATGACGGCCGACTACTGGCAGATGTACGGGGTGCCCGGGCAGAACGCCAACGGGGAGCCCTACACGGTCGATGACCTCCCGGGTGGGACGGCCGTCTGCGCCGACGGGCGCACGGTCGGGGTGGCCTTCCGCTCCGCGGCCGGTTTCGACACCACGACGTTCTTCACCTATGCCGAGGGCGACGGCGAGACGATCACGAACGAGCCGCCCAACCTCGCGGCGATCCACGCCCGCGCGCCCGAGCTCGTCGTCGTGCTGAGCACCAGCACCGGGTATCACACCGTTCTCCGCAGGGAGCCGGAACCGCCGTCGACCCCCGAGCCGGGATACTGCGCCTGCTACAGCGGCAGTACGTGCGACTGCCCGGGCGGTTAGGGCTCGACCGGCCACCCGTCCTTGAGCGAGCGGTCGTCGTCGCGCCGCAGCGCTCCGGTCCAGGATGCCGACTGCTCGCCGTCGCGCCCGCGCACCTGCCCGGGCCGCACCCCGGTGTAGCGGAACCCGCACTTCTGGGCGACCCGCATCGACGCGACGTTGCCGACGACGCATTCCCAGAGCACCGCGTCGATCTCGGTACGCGCGAAGGTGGCGTCGATGACCGCGTCGAGGGCTTCGGGCATGAGACCGCGACCGCGGTGCTCGGCCCCGAGCCAGTAGCCGACCATGCCCCACGGCACGCGGACACCGATCACGCCGAGCAAGGGTCCGGCATCCGTCTCTCGGACGGCCCAGGTCCACTCCCGGTTCTCGGCCCAGCCGTCGGCGACGTATCCCTCGACGAAACCGACCGCGTCGTCGCGGGTGTACGGCCACGGCGTCGTGAGGTAGTGCTCGAACACCGGGTCGGAGCAGTAGCGGGTGATGTCGTCGACGTCGGCGAGCGTCGGCTGGTTCAGGACGAGACGAGCGTCGCGCAGCGAAAACGGCGTCATCGCCGCAGCCTACCGATGCGCTCGTAGACTCGGATGCCATGCGAGCACTCACCGAGACCGAGGTCCGGGACGCGTTCATCAACGCCACCCCCGACGAATTGCGTGTCATCGCGATGCCCCACGACTTCGTCCTGACGGACTGGGATCACCTCGACTTCTTCGCGTGGCGCGACCCGCGGACCCGCGGCCGCGGCTACGTCATCGCCGAGCGCGACGGTGAGCCCACGGGGGTGGTGCTCCGCGCCGCGGAAGGCCAGTCGCGCGCTCGATCGGCCATGTGCAACCTCTGCCACACGATGCAGCCCGGAGACCAGGTGTCGCTGTTCACGGCCCGCAAGGCCGGGTCCGCGGGGGAGCAGGGCGACACCGTCGGCACGTACATGTGCGCCGATCTGTCGTGCCACGAGACGGTGCGTCTGGCGGCGCCCCTCGCCCCGAGCGAGATCCGCGCGAGCGTGGATCGCAAGATCGACGGCACGAAGCGGCGGACCGAGGAGTTCGTTGACCGCGTCCGGGAGGTCGCCGACATCGCGCGGTGACGCCCACGGTGGTTGGAGGCATCCCTCCGGGGATAGTAGAGTGGTCTATCGCGCCTCCGGTCGACTGCCAAAGCCGGGCGGGTGCGCACCTGGCGAGTTACCCAAGCGGCCAAAGGGATCTGACTGTAAATCAGACTGCATTGCATTCGGGGGTTCGAATCCCTCACTCGCCACCCGCGTGATGTCCCGCGACATGAGTTCCATGTCGCGGGACATTTCTCATTTCTCGGCGTCGTGCGACAGCAGTGCGGTCGCGTCTTCGAGACGGTCGTCTCAGCGCGCCTGCTCGAGGAGGACGCGGGACTTCGACTCGAGGAAGCAGAGGAGCGAGCCGAGCACGGTCACCTCGTGGCCGAGGTTGACGAGGTCGGCCGCACCGAGCTCGATCACCGACTCACGAGGCTCCATCGTGACCTTCCAGGTGCCCTGGCCGCCCGTGACCGGCTGCAGGTAGCTGATGGTGTTGGCGCGGCTGAGGTCGACGACGATCAGACCCGCGTCGGGATCCTGATCGTCGTCGTGCTCGAGGACGCGGATCTCGCTGCCGGTCAAGTATCCGCGCGCGAGGAATTCGTCGAGCCACTGGTCGAGCGTCTCTTTGTCGAGCAGTTTGCGAACCGGCACGGCACCTCGTCTCTGCGGAGAGAACGAGAAAGACCCGCTCCCACCGCCATTATGGCGGGTGGAACGGGTCGGCGAAGAGGTGTGTTATCAGGCCGCGCGAACGGACCGCGTCGACGGACGCGACGGAGCCGACGCGGTGGCCCGCGCCGGAGTGCGGACGGCCTCCTCGGCGGCTTCCCACGAGCGCACATCGACGTTCAGGCCGGTCGCGGAGTTCGACTGGTCGGCCAGTGCCCGAAGGTACTCGCCGCTCAGCTGCTCCGGCTCGGCGGAGTCGAAGACGAAGCGCAGGGGAATGGACGGCTGGAGCCAGATGGTGGAGCGGCCGTTCTCGCCCTCTGCGCCGGACCAGGTCAGGGTGAATGATTCTCCGCGGCGCAGTTTGGTCGCGGTGATCACCTTGATGTATCCGAGCAGACGGTCGGGGAGGGTGACGGGTGCGGTGTCGGAACCGTAATACAGCTTGGCCATGGCGATCTCCTTCGAATGGGTCGTTGGGCGGGGCTAACTGCTAACTTAGCAGGTATTTCACGAAATTAAATAAGTACATGAATAATTCATCTCCCTGGATATGCTCGGAGAGTGGCCAGCCGGGGCCGCAGGGGGGAGGGGGCCGTGTCCGACGCGTCATCTGTCCTCCTCGACGCTCTCGACTCTTATGTCGACGCGGGCCGAGATGCCCTGGTCGCGGCGCGGAAAGTGCTCAGTGTCAGTGACCTCGAGGCGCGCGCGATCCAGAGTGTCGGCGCTCATCCCGGCATCCGCCCCTCGGTGCTCCGCGAGCACCTGGATGTGACGTCTGCGGGGGTGACGACGCTCGTGGATCGGCTCGTCGGCAGGGGGATCCTGCGGCGCGAGCTCGACGCGGACGATCGTCGGGTGAATCACATCCATCTCGAGATCGACCTGAACGTCGAGCCGTGGTCGGCCCTCCGGCGCTTCGAGATCGAGGTCCGGCAGGCGGTTCGAGCGGAATCGCCGGAGGCATCCCTCGTCTTCGCCGAGATGCTGCGCCGCGTCACGGCGCGAGCGCGCGCGACGATCTGACGCGACCGCCCTCGAGCCGAACGAGACGTGTCGCGCACGCGACGAGTGCGTCGTCGTGGCTCACGCAGACGACGGAGGTCCCGCGTCGCGTCTCGTCCGCGATCGCGGCGCGGATGAGCGCGCCGCTGTGCGCGTCGAGTCCCGTGGTGGGCTCGTCGAGGAGCAGGAGGTCGGCCGCGCGCGCGAGGCCCTGTGCCAGGAGCGCCCGCTGCCGCTGACCGCCTGAGAGGGAGGTGAAGGGATGCCGCGCGAGGGGCGTGATGTCAAGACGGGCCATCGCGTCGTCGACGGCGGCGCGCCGCGTCGGTGAACTCCGTCGGAGGCGGCCGCGGCGACCCCAGGTCCCCACCGCGACCATCTCACGCACCGTCAGGGGGAGGCGATCGGAGACGGCTGCGCGCTGGGGGACGAAAGCGCGGGAGTGCCCGTGGACGTCGACGCGTCCCGCGGTCGGCCGCCGGGTGCCGGCCAGGACCTCGAGAAGCGTCGACTTGCCCGCGCCGTTGGGGCCGACGATCGCGGTGAGGACTCCCGGGGCGATGTCGAGATCGACGTCATCGACGGCTCGCGTGCCGGGGAAGTCGACGCGGATGCCGCGGAGGGAGGCGGAGGCGGGGGGCATGGCATCCATTGTATGAGTTTGAGAATCGTTCTCAACAACGCTACGGTCGTGCCTCGTGTCCCTTTTCGCCGATCCGTTCTCGTTCGAGTTCGTGCAGCGCGCGTTCTGGGGCGGGTCGCTCGTCGCCGTGCTGTGCGGGATCGCCGGCACGTGGGTGATCGTGCGCGGCATGGCGTTCCTCGGCGAAGCGCTCGCGCACGGCATGCTCCCCGGCGTCGCTCTCGCGACTGTGCTCGGACTGCCCGTGCTCCTCGGCGCCGCCGCGAGCGCGGTGGTCATGAGCCTCGGCATCGGAGCGCTCCAGCGTCGTGGGCGCCTGTCGTACGACACGAGCATCGGGCTGCTGTTCGTGGGCATGCTCGCGCTCGGGGTCATCGTGATCTCGCACGCCGGGAGCTTCGCGACGGATGCCACGGCTATCCTCTTCGGCGACATCCTCGCCATCGGGGTCGATGACCTCGTCGTGCTCGCCGTCGCGGTCGCGCTCGGCCTCGTCACGGCGGTGCTCGCGCACCGGAGCCTCGTCGCCGTCGCGATCGACGAGCGCGTCGCGCACGTGCTCGGGCTGCGGCCCCGCCTCGCGCAGACCGCTCTCGTCGGGCTCGTCACCCTCGCGGTGGTGGCCTCCTATCAAGCCGTCGGTTCGCTCCTGGTCGTGGGGCTGCTCGTGGCCCCGGCCGTCGCGGCGCGCCCGTGGACCCACCGCATCCCCACGACGATGGCGCTCGCCGCGCTCATCGGGGTGGCCGCGGTCTTCGGGGGCCTCGTGATCTCGTGGCACGCCGCCACGGCCGCGGGCGCGACGATAGCCGCCACCGCCATCGCCGCCGCGGGGGCGTCGGGTGTGCTGCGTGTCACCGTCACCGCACTCCGGCGCCGTGTCGCCCCCGCCGTTCCTGTTCCCCTCTGACGCAGAAAGTCTCCATGCTCCACCGCTCTTCCCCCCGCCCTCTCCTTCCGGTCACCGCTCTCCTGCTCGTCGCGCTCGTCGGGTGCTCGTCGTCGGCGCCCTCTTCCCCTTCCCCCGAGCCGTCCGTCGACACCCACGGCGAGATCGCCGGCGCCGCCGAGCTCGCCGAACCGGCGGTCGGTCTCACCTCGATCGACGGCGAAGGCCGGGTCTCGCACCTCGACCTCCTCGAGGAGACGACCGCCGACCTCGGTGCGGTCCGCACGCCCGCGGCGCTGCATTCCGACGGGCGCTATCTCTTCGCGGCTGACGCGTCCGGTGTCTCGATCGTCGACAGCGGCGTCTGGACCTGGGATCACGTCGATCATTTCCACTACTACCGGGCGGAGCCGAAGCTCCTCGGCGACGTCCGGGGCGGGGGTGTCGCGACGGTCGCCACCTCGACCTCGTCGACCACCGGCGGCACCGGGGTGTTCTTCCCCGACTCCGGCGAGGCCGTCCTGCTCGACACCGAGGCGCTGTCGAAGGGCGCAGTCGTCGAGAGCTTCCGGCTGCGGGTCACCCCCGGCCCGGGGCTCGTGGCGCCCGCCGGCTCGTTCGCGGCGATCGCCGCAGCCGACGAGGTCACGCTGCATGCCGCCGACGGTGCGGCGATGGGGGATCCCGTCGCGTGCACGGAGCCCGCGGGAACCATCACGACCCGCGTCGGAGCGGTGATCGGATGCCGTGACGGCGCCCTCCTCATCAGTGTCGAGGACGACAAGCCCGTCGTCGAACGCATCCCCTACCCCGAGGGAACGTCCGCGCCCCGCGCCACCGCCTTCGCCCATCGCGAGGGGCGTCCGACCGTCGCCGCCGTCGCCGGGGGAGCGGGGGCGTGGCTGCTCGACACCCGCGCGCGTTCGTGGACCCTGCTTCCCACGCCCGAGCCGGTCGTGCAGGTCACCGCGGTCGACGACAAGGACGCGAACGTGCTCGCCCTCACCGCCGACGGACGCGTGCTCGTTCTCGACGGGGAGACGGGCGCGGAGCGCGCGGCATCCGTCCCGCTCGTGGGGGCGAGTCTCGCCGCGGGTCAGCCGGTCAGCCTGATCGCCGACCAGCAGCGCGCGTACCTCAACGGTCCGACGGAGGGGCGCATGTGGGAGATCGACTTCGCCGACGGCGCACGCGTCGCCCGCGAGTTCGCGCCCGAGCGTACGCCGCTGTTCGTCGCCGAGACGGGACGCTGAGATGAGGAAGCTCCTCGCCCTCGCCGTGACCGGCGTCCTGCTCGCGCTCACCGGGTGCGCCGGCACGGCGGCATCGGATCGCCCGCTCGTCGTCGTGACGACCAACATTCTCGGCGACGTCGTGTCGCACCTCGTCGGCGACGACGTCGAGGTACTGACGCTCATGCGCCCCGGGGCCGATCCGCACTCGTTCGAGATCTCCGCCGCGGAGGCCGCGCGCCTGCGCTCGGCCGACCTGCTCGTCGCGAACGGTCTCGGACTCGAGGAGGGGCTGCAGCAGCACCTCGACGCGGCGGCATCCGAGGGGGTGGAGACGTTCGTCGCCGGCGATGCCGTGACCGTGCTGCCCTACACCTCGACGGACGCCGGCGGCGCCGACGATCCGCACTTCTGGACCGACCCGGCGCAGATGATCGCGGTCGTCGATGCGCTCACCCCGGTCCTCGAGCGACTCGGTGGTGCCGCGGTCGCCGAGCACGCCGCCGCCTATCGCGCCGACCTCGAGGACCTGGATGCCGCGATGACCGCCGCCTTCGCCGCGATCCCGGCGGAGCGTCGTGCTCTCGTCACGAACCACCACGTGTTCGGGTACCTCGCCGACCGCTTCGACTTTCGCCTGATCGGGGCGGTGATCCCCGGCGGGACCACGCTCGCCGCGCCCAGCGCGAGCGATCTCGCCGACCTCGTCGCGGCCATCGATGAGGCGGGGGTCCCGACGATCTTCGCCGAGTCCTCATCGCCCGACCGCCTCGTCCGGGCGCTCGCGGACGAGGCCGACCGCCGCGTCGAGGTGATCGAGCTGTTCACCGAGTCGCTCACCGACGCCTCGGGCGACGCCCCCGACTACCTGACCATGATGCGCGTCAACACGGAGCGCATCGCCCGCGGCCTGTCGCCCTGAGCGGCCGGCCCCCACCGAAGAAAGAGAAATCACATGCGCACACCCTTCCTCCGCGCGAGTCTGCTCGCGCTCGCGGTCGGCGCGACCGTCGGTCTCACCGCCTGCGCGGGCGGCACCGGCTCCGCCACCCCCGGCTCCGCTGCCCCCGCGTCCAACGCCCCGGCCGAGACCGGCACCCGCGTCGCCCTCTCCTACCCCGGCGGCATCGTCGTGCTCGACGGCGCGAGCCTCGAGGCCCTCGGCGACGTCAGCTCCGAGCAGTTCACGCGCCTGAACTCCGCGGGCGATGGACGCCACGTCATGGTGACGACGAGCGAGGGCTTCCAGGTTCTGGATGCCGGTACCCCCGACGCCGAACCCGAGCTCACCGACCTGGTGTTCCCGGCCGCCAAGCCGGGTCACGTGGTCACGCACGGCGGCAAGACCGTGCTGTACGCCGACGGCACGAGCGACTCGACCGTCTTCGACAGCGATGCGCTGCTGGCATCCACTGATTCCCTTCCCGCCGTCGAGACGATCCCCGGTGTCGAGGCGCACCACGGGGTGTCGATCGTGCTCGAGGACGGCACCTTCCTCACCACGGTGGGCAACGCCGACGGGCGCAACGGCGTCATCGCGAAGGACGCGTCCGGGGCGACCATCGCGCAGAGCAGCGACTGCCCCGGCGTTCACGGCGAGGGCACCGCGAAGGACGAGGTGGTCGTCTTCGGGTGCGAGAACGGCGCGCTCGTCTACGACGCGGGAACCTTCACCAAGCTCACCGCGCCGGATCAGCCCTACGGGCGCATGGGCAACGCCTACGTCAGCGAGGACAGCGCGCTGATCGTCGGCGACTACAAGGACGACCCGGATGCCGAGGGCTACCTCCTGCACCGCGTCGCCCTGATCGACACCGCCGCGAAGACCCAGCGCGTGATCGACCTGCCCGAGGGCGTGGAGTACACGTTCCGCGACATCGCGCGCGGTCCCGGCGGACTCGCCTACATCCTCGCGACCGACGGCTCGATCCACGTGCTCGACCCGGCGACCGGGGATCTGACCGCGTCGTACCCCGTGATCGGGGCGTGGGAGGGGCCGGCCGAGTGGCAGGACGCCCACCCCGCGATCAAGGTCTCGGGCGACATCGCCTACGTGACGGAGCCCGCGAAGAACGCGGTGCACGCGGTCGATCTCCCCACCGGGAACGTCGTGAAGAGCGTGACGCTCGACCAGGCGCCGAACGAGATCGCGCTCACGCGCTGAGCTTCACCGACCGCCCCGGTCGTACGCCACCTGCAGTGCTGCTCGCACCGCGCGTACGCCGGGGCGGTCGGCCGTTCCGCGACGGACGGCCGTGAACACCTCGCGGCGCGGTTCGCCGGGCAGATCGACCAGGCGCACGGCGGGGGTGTCGCCCGCGAAGACGAGGTCGGGGATCATCCCCACGGCATGACCCGATGCCACCAGCCGGGCGTGCGCGGTGAGGTCGGCCATCTCGAATCTCACGTCGGGCTCGAACCCGGCGGCGCGGCATTGCTGCGTCGCCCACTGGCGGGCGGCGGTGCCCACCGGTTCCATGACCCAGGCGCGGTCGCGGAGGTCGTCGAGGCCCCGCGCGGGGTCGTCGCGGGAGACGGCGAGGCGGATCGCGTCCCTCCCCAAGAGGCTCCGCTCGATGCCGTCGCGGTGCTCGCGCGTGTGACCGGGGTACTGCTCTGCCACGGCGAGGTCGAAGCCCCGCGCCGCGACCTCGAACAGCCCTTCCTCGGGGGCGAGTTCGGCGACCTCGATGCGCAGCTGCGGCTCGCTCTCGGCCAGGGCGTCGAGGGTCCGGGGGAGCAGGCCGTGCGCGGCGGACTGCATGACCGCGAGGCGCACGGGTGCCAGCGAGGGACGCATGCGCTCGAGTTCGGCGCGCGCGGCCTCATCGGCGGCGAGCATGCGGGCGGCGTGAGCGGCGAGGGCGGCGCCCTGCGCGGTGAGGCGGACCCGGCGACCGTCGGGTTCGAGCAGGGGGACTCCCGCCTCCTTCTCGAGCAGGGCGAGCTGCTGCGAGATCGTCGAGGGGCTGTACGAGAGCGCCTCGGCGACCGCCGCGAGGGTGCCCCGCACCGACAACTCGTGCAGGAGGCGCAGACGGCGCAGATCGAACATGACATCCCTTCGGCTCTATCGATCAGTATGCGTCAGTAATGATCGCTTTTCTCGAATGGAAGCCGGCCGCACACTGAGAGCATCCGAGGAAGGATCGCCATGTCGCTCACCGATCAGCATGTCTCCGCCGCCGCCCCGCAGGGCGACGGGGTCTCGCCCCACGAGCTCGCCGACGAGGCGATCGCCCTCGTGCGCCGCTGGCTCGCCGAGAGCCGCGGGGAGCCGGTCGACGTCTCGGCCGAGCGTCTGGCCGGGGTGCTGCGCGACCCGCACGGCCTCGACTTCACCGTCGGCTTCGTCGACGGCGTCGTGCGCCCAGAAGACCTCCGCGTGGCCGCGCGCAACCTCGCGGCGCTCACCCCCCTCATCCCGGGTTTCCTGCCCCTGCACCTGAAGGCCGCGATCCGCCTGGGTGCCTTCGCCGCGCCGATCCTCCCGCGGGTCGTGGTGCCCGCCGCCCGCGCGGCGCTGCGCTCGATGGTGCGCCACCTCATCGTCGACGCCACCGACCGCAAGCTCGGCGAGGCCATCACCTCCGTCCGCGGCCGGGGCGATGGCATCCGCCTCAACGTGAACCTGCTCGGCGAGGCGATCCTCGGGAAGAAGGAGGCGGCTCGCCGGCTCGTGGGGACCCGCAAGCTCCTCGCCCGCGACGACGTCGACTACGTCTCGATCAAGGTGTCGTCGACCGTCGCCCCGCACACTCCGTGGGCCTTCGACGCCGCCGTCGCCGACGCCGTGGCGGCGCTGCGCCCGCTGTATCGCGTGGCGAAGGAGACCGGGACCTTCCTCAACCTCGACATGGAGGAGTTCAAGGACCTCGATCTCACCCTCGCGGTCTTCGAGACGCTCCTGGGTGAGCCCGAGTTCCACGGTGTCGAGGCCGGCATCGTGCTGCAGGCCTACCTGCCCGATGCGCTCGCCGCGATGATCCGCCTGCAGGAGTGGACGGCCGCGCGGGTGGCATCCGGAGGTGCTCCGATCAAGGTGCGGGTCGTGAAGGGCGCGAACCTGCCGATGGAGCGCGTGGATGCCGACGTGCACGACTGGCCGCTCGCGACCTGGCCGTCGAAGCAGGCGACAGACGCGTCCTACAAGGCGGTGCTCGACTACGCGCTGCGACCGGAGCACACGAAGAACGTGCGGATCGGCGTCGCGGGACACAACCTGTTCGACGTCGCCCTCGCGTGGCTGATCGCCGAGAGGCGGGGCGTGACAGGCGGCATCGAGATCGAGATGCTGCTCGGCATGGCCACGGCGCAGCAGGCTGTGGTGCGCCGGACGGTCGGGTCGATCCTGCTGTACACCCCGGTGGTGCACCCGCAGGAGTTCGACGTCGCGATCGCGTACCTCATCCGCCGCCTCGAGGAGGGCGCGTCGAGCGAGAACTTCATGTCGGCGGTGTTCGACCTCGACACCCACGAAGCGTTGTTCGCTCGCGAGCGGGACCGCTTCCTTGCATCCCTCGCCGACATGCCCTCGGGTGTTCCGGCGTCGAACCGCGTGCAGGATCGCACCGCGCCGGCTGCCCCGGCGCCGAGAGAGGGGTTCCGCAACACCCCGGACTCCGACCCCGCGATCGCCGCGAACCGCGAGTGGTCCCGCGCGATCGTCGCGCGGATGGAAGGGTCCGACCTCGGCCGGGCGACCATCGCCGCGCACACCGTGACCGACGAAGCGGCCCTGAACACGCTGATCCAGGATGCCGCGGACGCCGCCGCCGCGTGGCGCTCGCTCGGAGCCGCCGGTCGCGCCGAGATCCTGCACCGCGCCGGCGATGCGCTGGAGGCTCACCGCGCCGACCTCCTCGAGGTCATGGGTGCGGAGTGTGGCAAGGTCATCGAGCAGAGCGACCCCGAGGTGTCGGAGGCGATCGACTTCGCGCACTACTACGCCGAGCAGGCGCGCGCCCTCGAGACCGTCGATGGTGCGCGGTTCACCCCGGTCGGTGTGACCGTGGTCACCCCGCCGTGGAACTTCCCCGTCGCGATTCCCGCGGGCTCCACCCTCGCCGCTCTCGCCGCGGGATCCGCCGTGGTCATCAAGCCGGCCTCTCTCGCCGAGCGCTCGGGCGCCGTCATGGTCGAGGCGCTATGGGAGGCCGGCGTGCCTCGCGAGGTGCTGAAGCTCGTGCAGGTGTCGGAGAACGACCTCGGTCGCCAGCTGCTCACCCACCCCGCCGTCGAGCGAGTCGTGCTCACCGGTGCGTACGAGACGGCCGAGCTGTTCCGCTCGTTCCGGCCCGACCTGCCGCTGCTCGCCGAGACGAGCGGCAAGAACGCCGTGATCGTCACGCCCAGCGCCGATCTCGACCTCGCGGCCAAGGACGTCGCGATGTCGGCCTTCGGTCACGCCGGACAGAAGTGCTCCGCGGCCTCCCTCGTCGTTCTCGTCGGCTCGGTCGCTCGATCCCGCCGCTTCCGCGACCAGCTCGTCGACGCCGTCACCTCTCTCGAGGTCGGGATGCCGTGGGACGAGGCATCGCGCGTCGGCCCGCTCATCGAGCCGGCCCAGGGAAAGCTCTTGCAGGCTCTCACGACTCTCGAGTCGGGCCAGCGGTGGGTCGTCGAGCCGCGCAAGCTCGACGAGGACGGGAAGCTCTGGCGTCCCGGCATCCGCGAAGGCGTTCAGCCGGGCAGCGCCTTCCACCGCACCGAGTACTTCGGACCCGTGCTCGGCATCATGACGGCCGAGACGCTGGACGAGGCGATCGAGATCGTCAACGCGATCGAGTACGGCCTCACCTCGGGTCTGCACGCGCTGGACTCGTCGGAGATCGACGCCTGGCTCTCGCGCATCGAGGCCGGCAACGTGTACGTCAACCGCGGCACGACGGGCGCGATCGTGCAGCGTCAGCCGTTCGGCGGGTGGAAGAAGTCGGCCGTGGGAGCCGGAACGAAGGCCGGCGGACCGCACTACCTCTTCGGCTTCGGATCCTGGACGGATGCGGCGTCTTCCGTCCCGCGGTCGGCGGACGCTCTCGCTGCGCCGGCGCTCGCGGCCGTTCCGTCGCAGGAGCGCGAGTGGCTGGCATCCGCCCTCTCCAGTGACGCCGCCGCGTGGGCCGAGGAGTTCTCGCTCGCCCGCGACGTGACGGGCCTGGAGTCGGAGCAGAACGTGCTGCGCTACGCCGCGGTGCCGGTGACCGTGCGCCTCGAGGACGCTTCCGCGGCCGCTCTCGTGCGGGTCGTCGCGGCGGGGGTCCGGGTGGGCTCGACGATCACCGTCAGCGCCGCGACGGAGCTCTCGCCCGCCGTTCGCGCGTGGCTCGAGGGCGTGGGCGTCGGCGCGGTGGTCGAAGACGCTGCCGACTGGGCGCGCCGTCTCGCGCGTCTCGCCCGTTCGGGTGGGCGCGTGCGGCTGCTGGGCGGGTCGGTCACAGCGGTCGCCGAAGCCACCGGCGGCTCGCCCTCGGTCGCCGTGTACGCCGGGGAAGTCACCCGCGCCGGACATGTCGAGCTGCTGCCGTTCCTGCGCGAGCAGGCCGTGTCGATCACCGCGCACCGCTTCGGCACGCCGCGGAGGTACGTGGTGCCGCCTCTGGTCGCCGGCCGCTGAGGTCCCCTCCGCCGGGGGTCGTCAGGCCTGGCCCGTGGCGCCCACGCGCTCGACCTGGCGCTAGGTCAGGCCACGCCCGTGGCCGCCACCCGCTCGGCCGCACGCCGGACCGAGGCGGGAACCGGCGTCCCCGTCGCCGTCTGCGGAGAGGTGACGGGCTCGCCCGCGCTCATCCGCAGCGGAAGGGTGCCCGCCCACACCGCGCGGTCCTCGCCGTCGCCGTCCTCCTCGACGAGTGATCCGGCGTTGTCCTTCACGCTGGCCTCGGCGAGCGGGACGCGCAGCACCATCGTCGCGGCCAGCTCCCGCGCCGTCATGGGGCGCACGTCGAGGCTGCGCCCCGGCATGAGGTGCTCCGACAGCGTCAGGAGCGCGGCTTCCTTCTCTTCGGGAGGGACCACGGATGCCACCCCGAACACCACCGCGCACCGGTACCGCATCGAGCTGTCGAAGAGCGAGCGCGCGTACTTCAGTCCCATCAGGTGCGTGACGGTCACGCAGACGGGGGTTCCCGCGGCGATCCGCCGGAAGAAGTCGCTGCCCGTCGAGCCGTGGATGAGAAGGTCGTCGCCGTCGCGGCCGATGCCGATCGGAAGGGCGACGGGGCGGCCGTCGCGCACGATCGCGATGGTCGCGGACAGGGCGCCGTCGATCACGTCGTACAGTGCGGCGCGGTCCGTGACCTGATAGTGGGCCTCGCGACGGACGCGGGTCTGAGCGGTGAGCGGGAGCGCGGGGAGGGGACGCTCGGGCAGGGGAAGGTCGGTCATCCCCCGATTCCAGCGGCTGGGGTGGTCCAGTGCGTAGTCCAGTTCGCGCTGTGTTCCCTGGACCAATGGCAGACTGCGAGGGTGATCTCTCTCGGCATCCTGGACCGGAGCTCCTCGATCCCTCTGCACGAGCAAATCGCTCACGGGCTGCGAGCGGCGGTGCTCTCGGGGCGCGTCGGCGGGGGAGACGCCGTGCCGTCGACGCGGGCGCTCGCCGCGGACCTCGGGGTCGCCCGCGGGACGGTCGTCGCCGCGTACGAGATCCTCGCGGGCGAGGGCTACCTCCTCGCCAAGCCGGGCGGGGGGACGGTCGTCGCCGACGTCATCGCCGGCGTCGTCCCCGACCTGGTCGCCGACGTGGTCGCCGATGTTGCCGCTGGCATGGTTCCGCCGGCTCCCGGGCGAACCATCGCGGCCGCGACCGCCACGGAGACGGTCCCGGAAGCGGGGGTGGATCTGAGCCCCGGTCGGCCGCGCACCGAGGGGGTCGCGGACGCGGCCTGGCGTTCCGCGTGGCGGCGGGCAGCTGCCGTGGACCCCGAGTCGGACGTCGACGATCCGCGCGGACACCCCGCGTTACGCGCTGAGGTCGCGCGGCATCTGGGTCGCACGCGCGGTCTCGGTGTCTCGCCGGACGATGTCATGGTCACCGCCGGAACCAGCGACGCGATGCTGTTGACGCTCGTGTCCCTGATGTCCGGGAGTGCCCGCGGGTCTTTGCGGGTCGGCATCGAGGATCCGGGGTATCCCCGCGTTCGGATGATTCTTCAGCGGCTCGGGATCGAGGCCGTTCCCGTTCCCGTGCGGGTGACATCCGGGCTCGACCTCGATGCGCTCGAGGTCCAGCGCGATCTCGATGCGCTGATCGTCACGCCGAATCATCACTACCCGTTGGGAAGTCGATTGGATGCCGAGCAGCGCGCGCGACTGCTGGCGTGGGCTGCGCGGGAGGACGTGGTCGTCATCGAGGACGACTACGACAGCGAGTTTCCGCACGGGCGGGCGCCGCTCCCTCCGTTGTCGCTGCTGGACCCGTCGCGGGTGGTGCTGATCGGCAGCCTGTCGAAGGTCCTCAGCCCGGCGGTGCGCTGCGGGTGGCTCGTCGCCTCGGGCCTTGCGGGGGAGCGGGTCCGCGCGACCCGCGAAGATCTCGACCTGCCCGTCTCGCTCGTGCAGCAGCGCGCTCTAGCGCTCTACCTCGCGGAAGGCGATCTCGCTCGGCACACGGCGCGGCGGCGCCGCGACTATCGGCACCGCCGCGGGCTCCTGCTCGAGGCGTTCGCCGACGTGCCGGGAGTCGAGTTGACCGCGACCGACGGGGGACTGCACGCCGTGGTGTTGCTGACCGGGTGCGAGGTCGCCACCGAGCGGGCGATCGTTGCGGAGGTGGCTGCGCGCGGCGTCCGGGTCGAGCCGCTGTCGCGGTATGCGGTGAGCGACGCCTCGCCGCAGCTTCCCGCGGGGATCGTGTTCGGGTACGCCGAGCCCTCGACCGTGGTTCTCCTCGAGGCAGTGGACGTGATGATCGCTGTGCTGCGGGCACGCTTCGCGGGTTAGTGCTGGAGGCCGGGTAGCGCTGGAGGCGGGCTAGGTCAGTGCTCAAGCGAGCCAGCTCGCGGCGTTCAGCATCTCGCGGGCGATGTCGTCGGGAGTGCGCCCGTCCGTGGCGATCCGGATGTCCGCGGCGTGCGCGTCGAGCTGCGCGGCGGCGCGTCCGCTCCGAACGATGTGCTCGTCGAGCGAGGGGCCCCACTCGCGCCGGCCAAGCCGGTCGGTGGCAGTGGCGTCCGTGGATGTCAGCAGAACAGTGTGCGCCCGAACCTCTCCGCCAAGGGCAGCCGAGAGTCCCTCGACCTGCGTGATGCTCACGGTGTTGGTGAACAGCAGCCGGTGGTACCCGAGATCTCGATAGGCGCTCCACATGGCGGCGAGATTGCGCTCGGCCAGGGCAATGCCCTCACGCCACGGTTCTGGATACGCCTGGTCCAGATTGTCGCCTTCGATGACGGCATGGCGGATACCCGCCGCGGCCAAGATCCGCGACGCCTCAGCCGCCACGGTCGACTTGCCCACGCCGGATCGGCCGCCGATGAAGATGACCTCGGTGGGGGGAATGCTGGTCATCTCGGAATTATCCCTGTACCCCGGAATCTCTGTCTCCCGATTCAGAATGGCGCTGCCTCGGGAGGATCGGACCTCCCCGTCAGGCCACCTCCACTTGGCTCGCCCGGATCCGGGAGGAACAGGATCCGCGGCGGCGGAGTCTCGGTCGTTCGCTGCCCGAGCGGGCTCTCGAAGCGAAGCGTCCCGTCGGGCTCCTGCGACACGGTCCACGCCGTCTCTGTCTTCAGGGTGTGATGCCGCACGCAGAGGTGGCAGAGGTTCGTCAGCTTCGTGGCGCCGCCGTGCTGGGCTTCGTGATTGTGGTCGAGTTGACACCGTGTGAGGGGTGCACGGCACCCCGGCGCGCGACAGTGCTGGTCGCGCGCCGCGAGATAGCGGCGTTGAGCGGCCGTGGGGCTGTACCGGTCGACCTCGAGCACCGTCCCCGTGACCGGATCGCACAGCACGCGATCCCATCCCGGCGCGTGAGCCGCAAGGTGTCGGGCGGTCTCCGGATCGATCGGGCTCCGCCCCGCCACCGCTGCGCCGGCGTCGGCAAGTCCGAGAAGAGTGAGGGCGGGAACGGTGATCTGCACCTGCGCGCGGATCGCGCCGAGACCGCCCGGACAGGTCTCGTCGGTCGTGGGGTCGATCGTCGGGGCGGCGGTCAGGAGAAGGTCCGCGCAGAGGTCGGCGCCGATCTGGGCGAGTGTGCGCTCGTCGCGGCCGGAGGGCGTGGATGCAGCTGCGGAGGACGTGGCGGAGGATGCGGAGGCGGCGGGCGTGGTCGGGGATGTGGGCGAGACCGGAACATCCGCGCTCTTCTTGATCTCCTCGCGGATCACCGCAGCCTGCCGGCGCAGACGATCCCGGATGCCGTAGGCCACGGTCGCGGGCAGGATCACGCTCAGCTCGGCCATGCCATCGGCCAGATCTCGGATGCTCACGCCGCGAGTCTGGGCCGCGCGCGCGTGTCTCGCCGTCATCCCCTCGGGCTGCACGCTCTCGGCGAGTTCTCGCGCGAAGGCGCGCACGCGCCCCGGAGAATCGCGTTCGGCGCGGGAGAGGACGACTTCCTCCCACCCTCCCCGGGTGTCGTCGTCGTCGATCACGATGCCGGTGTCGAGGACCGCCTGAACATGACGCAGGGTGATGCGTCCGTCTTCGAGCGCATCGACGGTGGCGCCGAACTTCTCGGTCAGGGTGTACGCGTCGCTCAGCTCTTTCTGAACCGTGAGATCGTGCGTCTTCGTCGCCACCGCGATCTCCAGAGCCGCCGACCGGATGGGCAGCTCGCGCTCCCGCGATACGCGGGAACCCGAGCGAGCGACCTCGGCGAGCGCGATCTGCATGACCTCGGCCCGCCGGCGGATCAGCACGGCCTGCAGCCGGGAGACCTCTCGCGTGGTCGCCCGGATGTCCGCGACGAGAGCGCGGAGGCGATCGCCGCCTCCGGGGTCGGACCCGGCGAAGGAGGGCGGAGGGAGAAGATCGGTCATGCGTCTAGTTTAGAAACTATGTTCGAAAGAGTCGACGAATATCACCCCACGTCGGGGAGAGATCACCCGGCCGCCGCAACACCCCGCGAGATCCGCCTACCCCTCCAGAATCTCCAGCGCCGCCATCGCCGCGTTCTGCCCGCCGATCCCGCTCACGGCCCCACCGCGCTGCGCGCTCGACCCGCACACCAGAACCCGCGCATGCCCCGTCGCCACGCCCCATCGAGCCGCCGGGGTGTCTGCCGGAGCCGAGAGCCACGGCCACGACAACCCGCCATGGAAGATGTCGCCACCCACCATGTTCAGCGACTCCTCCAGGTCGGCCGTCGTGCGCGCCTCGATGCACAGGCGCCCGTCCGGCGCGCGCAGGATGCAATCGCGCAGCGGCTCGTCGAGCACCGCATCGAGCGAGTGCTGTGCGGCGGCCAGCAGACGCGCGCCGGCCGCGACCGGATCGGTGTCGTCGAGGAGGCGATGCGGCACCTGCAGTCCGAAGAGCGTCAACGTCTGCGCCCCGCTCGCGCGCAACTCTTCGCCGAGGATCGACGGGTCCGTGAGCGAGTGACAGTAGATCTCCAGGGGCAGCGGGTCGGGCAGCATCCCTCCCGTCGCGGCGACGAAGCCGGAGTCGAGTTGCGTCATGGTCTCGTTGACGTGGAACGTCCCCGCGAACGCCGCCTCGGGTGAGACGGAACGATCGCGAAGCCGCGGAAGGCGCGACAGCAGCATGTTGACCTTGACCTGCGCCCCCTCGGGTTCGTCCACCGAGGTGGGGGCACCCCCGGCCGTCAACAAGCGACCGAGCACCGCCTTCCCCACGCCGCTGAGCACGAGCGAGCCGTAGAACACCTCGGGTCGGTCGGTCACGCCATGCACTTCGCCGCCGGGCGAGACGGAGATCACGTCGACGCCCGTCACGATGTCGGCCCCCGCTTCGCGCGCGACCCTCTCGAGCTCGGCCGTGACGGCGCCCATCCCTCCGACGGGCACATCCCAGTGCCCGGTCTCGCCGCCGATCACGTGGTACAGGAAGCACCGGTTCTGCGCGAGCGAGGGATCGTCCGACGACGCGAACGTGCCGATGAGCCCGTCGGTCAGGGTGATCCCGCGGACGAGATCGCTCTCGAACGACGAGCGCAGCAGATCGCCGAGCGGGCGCGAGGTCAACGCCGACCACAGCTCGTCGTCTCCCACGCGCTCGCGAACCTCGTCCTCGGTCGGCAGGGGTTCCGTCATGGTGGGGAACACGGCGCGACCGAGCGGCGCCAGGCGCTCCCCGAACGCCGCGTACCGCGCTGCTTCGTCGGGATCGCCGAGGGTCCGGGTGAACGAGGCGGCGGTGGCCTCGGCATCCTGTGTGTCGATCAGGATGCCGCGGGACGGATCCGCCGGATCGGGCGTGTAGGAGGAGTACCGCCGTCGGCGCAGTTCGATCCGCAGGCCGAGATCGTCGACGATTCTCGGGGGCAGCAGGCTCACGAGATACGAGTACCGCGACACGCGGGCGTCGACCCCCGCCCACGGTCTCTCCGACACGGCGGCGCCGCCCACGGCATCCGATCGCTCCAGAACCACCACCGATCGCCCGGCCCGGGCGAGGTAGGCCGCGGCGACGAGGGCGTTGTGCCCTCCTCCCACGATGACGACGTCGTACCGGCGAGTCTCCGAAGCGGTCATGCCCCCACGCTAACGACGACGGCGGATTCTCCCGAGGGGGTGGCGCAGTAGCGTGGATGCCATGACTCTCGCCGCGGAACTGCTCGACATCGCCACCCGCATCGCCCGAGAGGCCGGCGGCCTCGCGCTGCGCCGTCGCCTCGAAGGAGTGACGGTCGCGGCGACCAAATCCGCCGCCGCCGACATCGTCACCGCCGCGGATCGCGAGGTCGAGGCGTTCGTCCGCGCGGAGCTGGAGCGCGTGCGCCCCGGAGACGGCTTCTTCGGAGAGGAGTCCGCCGCGACCGAGAGCTCGACCGGCATCACCTGGGTCGTCGACCCGATCGACGGCACCGTCAACTACGCGTACGGCATTCCGGCGTGGGCCGTCAGCATCGCCGCGGTCGAGGGGCCGGCCGACCCCGCGGAGTGGGCCGCGCTCGCCGGAGTCGTCTACAACCCCGTCACCGACGAGCTGTTCCGCGCCTCGCGCGGCGGGGGAGCGTGGCTCGGTGAGCAGCGCCTCGCCGTGACCGGTGATGTGGGTGAGGCGGGCGGACTCGTCGCGACCGGCTTCGGGTACGACCCCGCCACGCACGCTCCGACCCTCGCGCAGCTCACCCGGGTCATGCCCGTCGCCCGCGACGTGCGCCGTATCGGCTCTGCCGCACTCGATCTCGCCTCCGTCGCCGCCGGACGAATGGATGCCTATTACGAGAAGGGCACCAATCCCTGGGACCACGCGGCGGGCGTGCTGCTCGTCGCGGAGGCCGGCGGGGTGCTCGGCGGTGCTCCGGGTGGGCGTCCGGGCAAGGGGATGGTCATCGCGGCAGGCCCCGAGTTCTTCCCGCGCCTGGACGAATTGCTCGACTACGACAGGTGAGACTGGGCCTTCGCTCATGACATTCCCAGTCCCGTCGGGTTAGTCTGTTTACCCGATCGTTATTTTCGCGACCCGAACCAGCGGAAATGGCAAAAGCCCCGAAAGCCCGAAGCCGTCGCGCCTGCGACACGACACGAGAGCCATCGCGCGTTGCCGTCAGAAGCCCCAGAGACTGAGCCCGCCCGCACCCGGCGATCCAGTCGACCCACCGCCGTGCCCGCCTCCACCCCGCAGCTCACGCGGGCCGAGATGCGCCGTCGTACCGCCCCGGCCGTCCTCGATGAGTCGACTCCGGATGCCGCCACCCCCGCCGAGCCCGCCCCGGTCGATGCCGAGGTGGCCGCCCAGTCCGCCATGGTCGAGCAGGTCGCTGCGGCCGTCGTCGAGACGGTGATCGCCGCGACGATCGAGCCGACGCTTCCTCCCCGTCGCCGGTCCTCCCGCACCCCGGGGCAGGCCCCCGCTGCCGAGCAGGAGCGGCCCGTCGATGCGGGCGTCGAGGTCCTGGCATCCGACTCCTCGTCCCCCGAGACCGACGCCGACGCCCTCGCGGTGACGGTCGTCGACGAGCGGACGTCCGACGGGGGCGACGTCGCCGTCATCCTGCAGAGCGCCGAGCCGACGACCGCGACCACCCCCGTCGCGCTGCCGACCTCGCCCATCACTCTTCCCGCGACGCGGCGCGTGCGCCGTCGGCCCGAGGCCGCCGTGGCACCCGAGGCCGCGGAGACGCCCGCTCCCGAGGCCCCCGCGAAGCCCGAGGCGGCCACGAAGGCCGAGTCCGCCTCTTCCGCCTTCGGTCCCGCCGCCGATGGGAACGCCGTCGCCGACGAGTTCGAAGCCGCCGCGCGCCTCTTCGCCTTCACCGGCGAGACGCCCGTGCAGTCGGCCCCGAAGGTCGCCGCCCCCGCCGAGCCCGTCACGGTCGGGCTCCCCGCGGCCGCCGCCCCCCGCACGCGCCGCAACGGTCGTCGTATCGCGGCCGCGTCGTTCTCCGTCGGCGTCATGGGCCTGGTCGGCTTGATGACGGTCGGCATGACGATGCCCGTGAGCGCCCTGGCCTCGGCCAGCGGCACCTCGAGCGTCACCGCGGCCGACACCCAGCCCGCGACCGTCTCGCTCGCCGCCGGCACGCCCGCTGCAGGAGACGTCGACAGCACGCAGGGCATCCAGGCCTACGTGGCCCCCGCCGAGTCGCAGGCGGCCGTCGTCGACCGCTCGGACGGCTACGCGGCGTCGACCTACACGCAGATGGCGATCGACTCGGGTATCAAGTACCCCTCGAACTTCTACGTCAACAACCCGAACTCGCCCATCCAGTGGCCCTTCGCGGTCGGCGTGTCGATCTCCTACGGCTTCGGCATGCGCGACGGTGGCTTCCACGAGGGCGCCGACTTCGTGCCCGGCGAGGGCGCACCCGTGCAGGCGATCGCCGACGGCACCGTCCGCATCGCGACCGAGCAGGGCGGGGCCTTCGGCGTCACCGTGCTGATCGACCACGAGATCGACGGGGAGCTCGTCTCCAGCCGGTACGGACACATGCAGTACGGCTCGCTCCAGGTCACCCAGGGAGAGCACGTGCACGTCGGTCAGGTCCTCGGACACACCGGTAACACCGGCCGCTCGTTCGGTGCCCACACGCACGTCGAGATCCTGCAGAACGGCACCACGCCGATCGACCCGATCCCGTGGCTGCGGCAGCACGCGGGAGGCTGACCGATTGGGGGATCGGGCCTCGGCTCTGATATCCTCTTCTAGTTGCCCGGAGCGATCCGGGTACGCCCCGATAGCTCAGTGGCAGAGCACTTCCATGGTAAGGAAGGGGTCGTCAGTTCAATCCTGACTCGGGGCTCAAGGCATCACTTTCGAACACCGGATGCCGTGCGGCGGGGTAGCTCAGTTGGTGAGAGCGCACGACTCATAATCGTGAGGTCGCGGGTTCAAGCCCCGCTCCCGCTACCGAACACTCACGAGAAGCGCCTGACGAGACTCAGGCGCTTTTTCGTTTCCCCGCCCGGCTCACCACCACCCCTCGCCGTCCTCCTCACCCTCCGCGCCCCGGGCGTCCGCCCACGCCAGCCGGAACCCGCAGTCGCGACACTCGTCCGCCTCGATGCCCTCGTCGATCAGCGGGTGCATCGTGATCCCGCAAGACGGGCAGATGGGCTGGGCGTCGTCGCGGAGGTCTCCGTAGGTCATGATCGTGGGCTCCCGTCGTGCTCGGAGCTTCCATTCAAGCCCGACTTCGACGGGTCAGCGCCGCCGAGGCCGCTTCCGCCCCACAGCCACCGTCCGCACCGCCGCCGTCACCACGGGCGCCGAGATGTCGAACGCCGCCCCTCCCGGCACCGACTCCAGCAGTCGCCGCGTGTAGTCGTCCCGCGGGTCGGCGAACACCTCCTCGATGGGCCCCTGCTCGACGATGCGCCCGTGCAGCAGCACGACCACCTCGTCGCAGAGCTCCTCGACGACGGCGAGGTTGTGCGAGATGAAGAGCATCGTGAGTCCGTGGTCGTCGCGCAGACGACCCAGGAGCTGGAGGATCTCCGCCTGCGTCGACACATCGAGCGCCGAGGTGATCTCGTCGGCGACGATGACGTCGGGGTCCACCACGAGCGCCCGGGCGATCGCGATGCGCTGGCGTTGACCGCCCGAGAATTCGTGCGGGTAGCGGTCGACGGCATCCGGACCCAGGGCGACGGATGCCAAGGCCTCGACGATCCGTGCCCGGTGGCGCCGCAGGCTCGCGCCGCGTGGATCGATCGCTTCGGCGAGCGTCTGCCCGATCGTGCGCCGCGGGTCGAGAGACGAGAACGGATCCTGCGGGATGTACTGCACCCGCCGCCGCACGGACCCGAGGACCGCGCGCGGAGCGGACGCGAGCTCGATCCCGTCGAACACGACCGACCCGGTCGCGACCCGGTGCAGCCCCACGATCGTCTTCGCGAGCGTCGATTTGCCCGAACCCGACTCGCCGACGATGCCGATCGTGCGCCCGCGGTCCACGACCAGGTCGACGCCGTGCAGCACGCGGGTGCTCCGGATGCCGTGGCCCAGATCGACCGCGAGGTCGCTGATGCTCAGCAGAGGGGTGTCAGACACGGGGGGCCTCCTCGACGGCGCGGGGGACGATTCTCAGGGTGGGGGTCGCCGCGAGCAGGGCACGCGTGTAGGGGTGGTCCACCTCGCGGTGGCGCAGCTGTTCGGCGGTCAGTCGCTCGACGATCTCGCCGCCCCGCATGACCAGCACGCGGTCGCACAGGGCCTCGACCACGCCGATGTCGTGCGAGATGAACAGCACGGCGGTGCCGTGATCGCGGTTCAGGCGCTTGAGCTGGCGCAGCACGTCGGCCTGCACGGTGACGTCGAGAGCCGTGGTCGGCTCGTCGGCGATCAGCAGCGCGGGATCGGTCACCAGGGAGCTGGCGATCGTCGCGCGCTGCAGCATGCCGCCGGAGAGCTGGAACGGGTGCTGGCCCATCACCGTCTGCGGCTCGCGGATGCGCATCTCGCCGAGCCCGTCGCGCAGCGTGTCGCGCGCCGCGCGGCGGGAGAGGCCGAGGTGCACGCGGGCGACCTCGGTGAGTTGGGCGCCCATCCGCAGCGCCGGGTTGAAGGTCGATCCGGGGTCCTGATAGACGAGACCGATCTCGCGCGCGAGGCGCGAACGGTGCCCGGGGGACAGGAGATCGAGGTCGCCGAGGCGGAGGAGTTCGGCATCCACACGCACTCCGTCCGCCTGCAGGCGCGCGAGCGACATGGCCGTCATGGACTTGCCCGAGCCGGATTCTCCGACGAGGCCCAGGATCTCTCCCCGGCCGATCTCGAATGAGATCCCGTCGACGAGCGTCTTGCCGCTGGGGGCGGTCACGGTCAGGGCGCGCACCTCGACCAGGGCGTCGGTGTGCACCGAGGCTCCGCGGGTGGAGCGCCGTCCGGTCGCGGCGCGCGAGCCGCGCGCGCTGCGGGGGTCGAGCCAGACGGCGAGCCCGTCGCCGGTGAGCATCGCCGCGACTCCGGTGAAGATGAGCATGACCGAGGGGCCGACGACCTGCATCGGCTGCGAGTAGACGGCGGGGAGGCCCTCGTTCAGCAGACGCCCCCAGTCGAACTCGGGGCTCTGCACACCGAGGCCGACGAACGACAGGCTCGAGATGTCGAGGAGTGTCAGCGCGAAGCTCGAGGCGATGAGGACGAGCAGGGGGCCCGAGATGTTCGGTAGCAGGTGACGGCTGAACAGGAGCAGGCGCGGGACGCCGAGCAGCCGCGCCGTACCGACGAAGTCGCGCGTGGCGACGGAACCGGTCATGTTCGACGTGATGCGCGCGAAGCTCGGGACGCCGGCGATCGCGATCGCGACGATCGCGGGGACGGTGCCGGCTCCGAGGATCGCCGCGATCACGAGGGCGAGGATGAGCGAGGGGAACGCGACGGTCGAGTCGATGATCCGCAGTACGACGTCGCGCACCCGGCGACTCCCGACCCAGATGAGCCCGCCGATCAGCACGCCGAGGATGACGGAGCCGGCGGTGGCCGCGGCGGCCATGAGCAGGGTCAGGCGCGTGGCGACCAGGGTGCGGGCCAGGACGTCGCGGCCGAGGTCGTCGGTGCCGAGCAGGTGCGCAGCTGATGGGGCCAGGCGGGTGTCCGCGGTGACCGTCGTGGCGCTCGCGCCCCACACGATCGGCGCGACGACGGCGATGACGACGAGGACGGCCAGCATGATCACGCCGGCGACGAGGGATGCCGGGACGCGGCGGCGGCGGTCAGACATGCGTCGGTCCTCCCAGGGTGCGCGGATCGATGAGGCCGAGGATCACGTCGATCAGCAGGTTGATGAGGATGGCGAGCGTGCCGACCGTCAACACGATCCCCTGAATGACGGGGAAGTCGCGGAAGATGATCGCCTGCACGACCTCGAGGCCGAGGCCGGGGAGGCTGAACACCGTCTCGATGACGATCGCCCCGCCCAGCATGCTGGCGAGGATGAGGCCGGTCAGGGTGAGGGTGCTCGCCATGAGGTTCGGCAGGGCGTGCCGGATGTAGAGCCGGGCCGCGCTCAGGCGGCGGCCGCGGGCCGTGCGCATGTAGTCCTGGTGCAGGACCGCGTACGTCTCCTGCACCACGACGCGTGCGACCGCGAAGGTCGGACCGAGCGCGAGCGCGGCGATCGGCAGGATGTACGCGTTCGAGGTCGCCGCCCCGCCGGCGGGGAGCACTTTCAGCCAGATCGCGAACACGACCACGAGCAGCGTGCCGGCGACGTAGGCGGGGAACGAGGCGAAGAAACCTGCGATCGTCCCGAAACCGACGGCCAGCCACGGACGACGTCCGCCGCGGGTCAGCACGCCGATGGCCATGCCGACCGGAATGGCCACGAGGATCACGACGACGATCGCGCCGATCGCGGTCGTGGCCGTGTACGGCAGCTTCGTGGCGATGGTCGCGGTGACGGGGGTGTTGTAGCGGAAGCTCTGGCCGAGATCGAGAGTGACGAGACCGTGCAGGTAGTCGAGGAACTGGACCGGGAGCGGGTCGTTCAGGTGAAGGCGTTCGCGGAGGGCCGCCACCGCGTCCGCGGAGGCGTTGGGCCCGAGGATCGCGACGGCCGGGTCGCCGGGGATGAGCGGGACGATCAGGAAGGTGAGGAGAACCAGCAGTCCGAGCGACAGCACGAGACCGCCGAGACGGCGGAGGGCGAACGCTCCCCACCCGTTGCCCCCGCCCCGCCGGCGGACCGGCGGAGCGGGGGCCTCGGCGATCACCGAGAGATCGACGCCGGACATCAGTCCGCCGTGGTCCCGGTCAGCGCGGCTCCGCGCGCCAACGGGGCCTGACGGTGCTGCCAGTCGAACACCGGCTCGAGCTCGGCGCCGAGGCGGAGCAGGGTGGCCTCGTCGTAGGGCGCCCCCACGAGCTGCGCTCCCAGTGGCATCCCGTTCGATCCGGTGTGCACGGGGAGTGACAGGGCGGGAAGGCCCGAGATGTTGCAGAACGCGGTGAACGAGATCGTCGAGAACTCGGTCAGGCGCTCGCCCGCGGGATCGTTGTTCGCCTCGTCGTAGACGGAGCCGACGAGCGGGGTGGGTACCGCGGTGGTCGGGGTGAGGAGGACGTCGAAGTCGCGGCCCCACTGCGCGTTGACCTGGCGGGTCTCGATCTGCAGCAGGGTGGCGATCTCGGCGTACTCGCCGGCGTGGAACGACGCCGCCCGGTCGTAGCGGTACCGGATGTAGGTCTCGAGCTTGTCGGCATCCTCGATCGGCGAGGCCCACGTCGACGCGCTGATGATGAGGTCGGCGAAGCCGCGCGTCGCCCTCTCCGAGAAGAGGAACGGCGAGACGGGGGCGACGTGGTGGCCGAGAGCTTCGAGGGCCCGCGCGGCGACGAGAGCCGCCTCGCGGTTCTCGGGGTGCACGTCGACGCCGGTCGGCGCCTCGAGCAGCAGGCCGATGCGCAGGCGGGGTCCGGCGGACCGGATCTCGTCGAGGTAGGGCCGCGCGGGGGCCGGGGCGGAGTACCAGCCGAGCGGGTCGAGTCGGCCGAGCGCGTCGAGCACCCCGGCGGCGTCCTCGATGGTGCGCGTGATCGCTCCCTCGGTGGTGGAGTGCTCCCAGGAGCGGATGTCGTTGGGGATGCGACCGCGGCTGGGCTTGAGGCCGACGAGACCGGTGGCGGCGGAGGGCACGCGGATCGAGCCGCCGCCGTCGGACGCGTTGGCGATCGGCGCGATGTCGGCGGCGACCGCGGCCGAGGCGCCGCCCGAGGATCCGCCCGAGGTGTAGTCGAGATTCCACGGGTTGCGGGTCTTGCCGTGGCGGGCGTTCTCGGTGGCGGTCAGGGCGCCGAACTCGGGGCTGTTGGATCGGCCGAACAGCACGAAGCCGGCCTCCTCGATGAGATCGACGGTGATCTCGTTGGCCTCCGCCGGGCGTTCCTCGACGGCCATCGACGAGTAGGTGAGGGGCTGGTCGCGTACGGCGACCAGGTCCTTGATCGGCATCGGGACGCCCTCGAAGGGGCGGGAGGTGTCGCCGCGACGGATCCGGTCGTCGGACTCGCCGGCGCGGCGGAGGACGTCGTCGCGGTCGATCCACACGATCGCGTTCACGGCGGGGTTCACCGCGTCCAGGCGGTCGAGGTAGTGCCGGGCGGCTTCGACGGCCGAGACCTCGCCGGAGCGGATCAGCCGGGCGAGCTCGGTGGCGGAGAGGGAGGAGGAGATCATGAGGGGTCCTTTCGGGATGCCGGACCGCTCGGCCCGGCATCCCTGGTGGGGTTACTTCGCGATACGGAAGAGGGGGTCGTCGAGCGCTCCGCCGAGCATCTGCACGGTGAAGCCGGGACGCGAGGCGTAGATGAACGCGTCGTTGAGCAGGGGCAGGGTGTCGGAGCGGCTGACGAGGGCCTGCACCGTCTCATCGAGGGCGGCGCAGCGCGCGCTCTCGTCGGTGGCGCTGTTGGCGGTCGCGAAGCCCGCCTCGGCGGTCGGGTTGGCGACGGCGCCGTAGTTGGTGCCGCCCGCGTCGATCGTGGGACCGGTGAGGTTCAGCAGGGGGCTGGCGAGCGAGCCGAGGAAGTTCAGGTCGGCGAAGACCGTCATGTCCCAGTCGCCGGGCTTGGCGACCACGGTGGTGATCCAGCTGCCCACGTCGGTGTTGGTGAGGTCGACCTCGGCTCCGGCGGCGCGCAGCGCCTCGGCGATGTACTCGTTGCCGGCGCCGGCGGGACCGACGATCGTCGGTGCCACGAGGCGGATCTTCTTCCCCGACAGCGCGGCGGTGGCCGCGGCCACGTCCTGAGACGGGATGTCGATGGTCGAGCCGCTCACACACGAGACGCTGTCGGCGCCGAGCGAGGTGAGCACCGTTCCGGTGTCCTGCGAGGTGACGTTGCCGAACATCGAGCGGTCGATGGCCTGGATGACGCCCTTGCGGAGAGCCTCGTCGGCGAAGGGGCTGCCCTCGCGCTCGTTGAAGACGAGGTAGCTGTCCGAGAACGGGTTGACCGTGACGTTGTATCCGGTCTGGCCCTGGAAGCGGTCGCGCGTGGTGGCCTGGATCTTGCCGACGTCGAGTTGGCCGCCCAGGACCAGGTTCGCCGTGGCGGTGGAGTCCGGCGAGACGGTGTACGTGAGGTTCTTCGCGGGAGAGCCGCTGACCGTGCTCGTCCACGTCGGCCACGCGGAGTAGTCGTCGCGGAGGGTGTAGTCGTAGCTCACTCCGGGCTGGAAGGTCTTCAGCGCGTAGGGGCCCGACTCGCTGCCCTTCACCGTGCCGGCGGCGAGGCCGGCGGGGTCGGCGAGGCCGGCCGGGCAGATGATGCCGCTGCTCGAGACCGACATGGCGTCGACCATGTACGGCCAGGGGGAGGCGATGTCGACCGTGACGGTCCCCGCGGCGTCGTCCGCGGTGATCGTCGGGGTGTTGCCGGGGCCGAAGGTGTAGACGACCTGCGTCGAACCGCTGTTCGGGCGGGCGAAGTAGTCGAGAGAGTTCTTGACGACCGTGGGGGTGATCTTCGTGCCGTCGGAGCACGTGGCATCCGTTCGGATCGTGAACACGGCCTGTGTCGGCGTCGACGTCCATGTCGTCGCGAGTCCCGGGACGAGTCCGCCCGAGTCGCGGCGCACGAGGGTGTCGTACGAGGTCCGCGCGAGGAGGAAGTCGGGGAGCGAGGTGGCCAGCGTCGGGTCGAAGGTGGCCGGGATGTCGATGGTGGTGCGGATCGTGTCGGTGGACGCGGTGGCGTCGCCGCCGGTCGTCGTGCAGCCGGCCGTCGCGAACGCGACGGTCAGAGCGAGGGTGGCGGCGATGACGCCGTGACGGGTTTTCATGGTCTGCCTCTCGGGTGGTGCGCGGGGCGGGTAGGGGTGTCTAGTTCGCGATCTCGAAGATCTCGATGGTCGTGTCGTGTGCGTTCGCCGTGGCGCGGCCGACGAACATCGATCGCGTCAACCACTGCAAGTGCGGTGCGACGGTGCGGAAACGCGGCGTGCTCTCGAAGTAGGGTTCGCCGTTCGCGGGTTCGCGCACGACCCCGACGTTGTAGACGTCGATGACGGCGCCGTCGGTGGTGCGGATGAGGTACCGGGCCTCGACGGCGTAGGTGCCGTCGGCGCGCACGAGGCACCAGTCGCCGCCCCCGGGCACGATCTCGCCCGTGACCTCGCCGGTCACGGGTCCGCCGGTGATGGGGATGAACTCGAGCACGTCGTCGCCCTGCTTTTCGAGCGGGATGCCGGGAGCGACATGGGCGGTGACGGTGAAGCAGTAACGCAGGGATGGAGCGGGAGCCATCGGTTCCTCCGGGCTGTCAATCGGTGCGCTTCGTTGCGCGGTGACCCCGAGTATGTCCATAGTGGATGAGGTAGTCAACAGCATTCACTAACTCGTAACAAACGTCGTCCGTACGGGAAACGCGGGCGACGTGGGACGGGGAACGTCGCTCGCTAGGCTGGGTCTCAGGCGCGGGCGGCGGGGGCGGTGAACCGTAGTGAATGGGATAGTCTTGCGTATTCACTAGGCGGGGACGCCGACGAGACCCGTCGACGCCCGCGGTGAGATCGGAGGCAGCATGGCCGAAGAGAAGAGGACCCGCCGCAAGCGCGGTTCGCTCAGTCGCGCGGAGATCGTCGACGCCGCCCTGCGCCTCATGGACGGCGAGGGGGAGTCCGCTCTCACGTTCTCGCGACTCGGCGCGGAGCTGAAGTCCTCTCCCACGGCGGTGTACCGGCACTTCGCCAGTCGCGAGGACCTGCTGCTCGCCCTCGCGGATCGCCTCGACGGCATCTCGCTCGAGGGCTACGAGCCGACCGACGACTGGCGTGCCGACCTGACGGACCTGGCCTGGCGGGCCTGGCGGACGGCGGAAGCCCACCCCGCCGCCGCGGCGGCGACGCTGCTCATGGTCGCCAACAGCATCAACGAACTGCGCGCCGTGGAGTGGATCCTGCGAGCGATGACGGTCGCGGGGCTCCGGGGCCGGCCGGCCGTCATGCAGTACCAGGTCTACACGCAGATGGTGCTGGGCGCGGCGTCGGCCTATGGTGCCCGACTGGTGAGCGCCGGTTCGCGCGAGGTGGCGGAGGGGTGGATCCAGGTGTACGCACCGACGGATCCCTCGCAGTACCCGCACGCGGAGGCGGCCAAGGCGGAGCTCGCGATGATGAACTATCGCGAGGTCTTCGCCCAGCAGCTGGAGATGTACCTCGCCGCCCTCGAGCTCACCGTGGCGGCTCAGGGCGAGCCCACGGAGACCGCGGGAGTGAACGCCTCCGGAGCGTGATCCTCCCCGCTCGGGCAGGATGGGGAGCATGACCGCACGCCTCGCCCTGCTCACCGGCGTCGGCCGTCGTCGTTCGATCGGTGCGGGTCTCGCGCGTGGCTTGGCCGCGGACGGCTGGGACCTCGCGCTCTCGTCCTGGCGTCCCTATGACGACCGGATCGGCCTCGAACGCGGCGCGGACGACCCGGAGGCCATCGCCGACGAGTGCCGCTCCCTCGGCGTCCACGTCACGCTGCACGAAGCCGACCTCGCCGATCCGGCGACCCCGGAGGCGCTGTTCCACGCGATCGACCGTCGCGTCGACGCCCTCGTCCTCTCGCACTGCGAAAGTGTCGACAGCTCGATCCTCACCACGTCCGTCGACGCGTTCGACCGGCACTTCGCGGTGAACGCGCGGGCATCGTGGCTGCTCATCCG
This sequence comes from Microbacterium testaceum StLB037, assembly GCF_000202635.1. Taxonomy (NCBI): domain Bacteria; kingdom Bacillati; phylum Actinomycetota; class Actinomycetes; order Micrococcales; family Microbacteriaceae; genus Microbacterium; species Microbacterium testaceum. The sequence continues at coordinate 2,603,428 of NC_015125.1, forward strand.
CGCCTTCGCCGAGCAGTTCCCGGTGACCACCGACACCGCCGCCACGGGCCGGATCGTCGCGCTGACCAGCGACCACACGGCGCACAACCTGCCGTACGGGGCGAGCAAGGGGGCGCTGGATCGCATCGTCATCGCCGCCGCCGTGGAGCTCGCCGATCGCGGCATCCGTTCGAACGTCATCAATCCGGGCCCGATCGACACAGGGTGGATGGACGACGCGATCCGACGATGGACGACGGATGCCACTCCCGCCGGGCGTCTCGGGACACCCGACGACATCGCTGATCTGGTGCGGTTCCTCCTCTCGGAGCGGGGCGGGTGGATCACCGGGCAGTTGCTCTCGAGCAACGGGGGATTCGCCACGGGCTGAGGCGCTCGGGCTACGGTCGAGGCATGCACGAGGCACCCCTTGCGACGGCGCGGATCGGACTCGGGCTCGCGGCGGTCGGCCGTCCGGCCTACATCACCACCGACCGTGACCACGATCTGGGCGACGGCGGCACGCGTTCGATCGAGACGATGTGCGCGCGGACGCACGCGCTGCTCGACGAGGCGTGGGCGCTCGGCATCCGGTACGTCGATGCCGCCCGGTCGTACGGGTACGCCGAGCGCTTCCTCGGGTCGTGGCTCACCGCCCATCCCGAGCGCCGCGCGGCGCTGACGATCGGGTCGAAGTGGGGCTACGAGTACGTCGGCGGATGGCGGATGGATGCCACGGTCCACGAGCGCAAAGAGCATTCCGCCGCGATGCTCGAGAAGCAGTGGCTCGAGACCCTCGCCGCGCTCGGCTCGGCACCCGACCTTTATCTCATCCATTCGGTGACGCCCGACAGCCCCGCGCTCGGGGACTCCGCCGTGCTCGGCCGACTCCGCGAGATCGCCGCGGACGGGGTGCGCGTGGGGATCTCGACCAGCGGTCCCCGGCAGGGAGACGTCATCGATGAAGCGCGACAGCTGGCGGACAGTCCGTTCTCGGTCGTGCAGGCCACGTGGAATCTGCGCGAGCAGGCGGCGGCGCCGGCGCTGGCCCGTGCCCATGCGGCGGGGTGGACGGTGGTGGTGAAGGAGGCCTTGGCCGGGGGAGAGCTCGCCCGTCCCGAGCCCGACAGCCATCTTGCGGACTTCGCGGCGGGGCGCGACGGAGCGTCTCTGGCGCTCGGCGTCGCGAGAGCGCAGCCGTGGGCCGACATCGTGCTCAGCGGGGCGGCGACGATCCCTCAGCTTCGTCGGGGCGCCGCGGCGACGGCGCGCGAGATCGACGCCGAGACACTCGGACGGTGGGCGAGCGATCCCGAAGAGTACTGGCGACGGCGAGCGGCCCGTCCCTGGCGGTAGTCCCCGGGACAGCGGGTCACCCCTCGGCGGCCCGGCGGGCCTCGACGCCCCACAGCGTGTAGTCGGTCACCGACCCGGCGGGAAGACCGAGGTCGCTGCTGTCGTCGCGAAGCGTCGATTCGACGCCCAGGATCCGCCCGGTCTCCGTCGAGACGAGCAGGGTCATGTCGGTGCCGGGGAGACCCGAGGGGACTCCGCCGATCCCGATCGTGGGGCGGCCCAGTCGGTCGGTGGTCTCGCCGAGGACACGCGCGTCCGGGGTGGACGCTACCACCGCGAGGAGGGCGGATTCGTGCGCGTCGGTCAGGGTCCATTCGCCGAGCAGGGTTCGGATGCCGACGATCGCATCGCCCGCGCTCAGCGTGTCGCCCGCGCCGGTCGACGTCCGCAGGACGGCGTCGAGGGCATCGGCCGTCGCCGGCGGTGCCTCGCGGACGGTCGGTGCGAACTGCCCGCGGACGAAGGACAGATCGCCCACGACGGTCCCCGGCGCCGGATCGTCGGCGGGCACCGTGTCGCCGGCCGCATCGGTCGCCTCGGCCACGGTCGTGACGATCGACCCCGACAGGTCGGCGTTCCACCGCAGGTCGACCCATTCGCGCCGGAACACCGTCGCCGCGGGGTCGCCCACGGTCACGCTGAAGTACCAGCCGAGCGAGAGGGATCGCCGCTCGGGGGCCTGCGGCCCTCGATCCGCGGCCAGGCGTGCCTGCGCGGCGCCCAGGACGTCGGGGGCGTCGGCGGCGATCGAGGTATAGGTCAGCGGAGCGGGCGTCAGCGCGGCGGCGGGGGGCGCGGGGAAGCCCCACACCCCGACAGTGATGGCGAGGATCGCCGCGACGCTTGCGGCGACCGCACCGAGGAGGACGGCGCGCCGAGACCGCCGACGGCGAGGGATCCCCGCGGGCGAGGCGGCGAGGATCTCGCGCAGGCGCCGCTCAGCGGCGAGCGGGAGCGGGGCATCGGGGGGCGTCCGAGCCGGGTCCCACGAGCGCAGGACGCGGCCGAGGTCGTCATCGGTCATCGCGCACCTCCTCGCGACGCTCGGCGGCGGCCGATGTCTCGACGAGGAGAGGCTTGAGCCGGGCGCGCGCACGATTGAGTCGCGTCCACACCGCCCCGGGCTTCAGGTCCAGGACGACCGCCACCTCGGCGGCGGGGAGCTCCTCCCAGTAGGTGAGCCAGAGGATCTCCCGCTCGCGCTCGGGGAGCGCACGCACGGCGTCCAGGAGGCGCGCGGTGAGATCGGACCCGGCCTCGACCGAGAGGGTCCGCACGTGGTCTTCGATGTGCGCCCACAGTGCCCCCTCCCTCTCTCTGCGGCGGTACTCGTTGCCGATGAGGTTCCGCGCGGTGCGGTAGAGCCAGGCGAGCCCGAACGGGTGATCCGGAGTGCGCTTGCGCCACGCGATCTCGAAGCAGTCCATCGTCAGGTCGTCGGCGGCCTGAGGATCTGAGACACGGCGTTCGATGAATCGCCGAACGGCGGTGTAATGCTCCCGGAAGAGCATCACGAACTCCGACTCGTCGTCCACGCGCGCTTGTCTCCGTGCTCTCCTGTGCTGTGTTCGGCCCCGCCGAATCCTTACACCGGGAAGCGACGGAAAGAAATTCTCCGGGTCCTGTAAGGAATCGCGCGTGCCCGACACTGCACCTGCGGGGGTGGGTGTCGGCTCCGGCTTCGAGACGACACCCGCACGCCCGCCTCACGAATTGTTCGGGCTGAACGAGAGGTGGGCGAGGGGTTGTGCCGCTGGGGGCGGTGCAACCCCTCGGATCATTCGGGGTCGACGAGGAGATTGGTGATGCGCGCCGTCGCGATCAGGCGATCGTCGTCGTCGGTGACGCGGATGTCGTAGGTCGCCATGCGGCGACCGCGGTGCGCGGGGGTGGCGACCGCGTGGATGCGACCGTCGCGCGCGCCGCGGTGGTGCGTGATGTTGAGGTCCACTCCGACGCAGACCTTCCCGTAGCCGGAGGCGTGGATCATCGCGGCCCACGACCCCACGGCCTCGGCGAGAGCGGCCGTCGCCCCGCCGTGCAGCCGGCCCAGCGACTGCGTGTTGCCGACGACGGGGAGGGATGCCACGACCCTCTCGGCGGACTGCTCCGTCACGGTGATGCCCAGCCGCTCGTCGAGGGCACCGGGCACGATGGTCCAGGTCGTCATCGGGTCTCCTTCCGGGGGCGCACTTGTCGAGGACGCGCTGCTCTGACACTATTACTGAACGCTCGGTTGGTAATAGTTTCACCGGGTGTTCTCCCTGCCCCACGGAACGACGGAGTTCTCATGGCCACCCAGACCTCGGCATCCCCCTCCTCGACCGGGTTGAAACGAGAGGAGCGGCGCGTCCTCGCCGGAACCCTCGTCGGCACCTCGATCGAGTGGTACGACTTCTTCATCTACGCGCAGGCGGCCGGACTCGTCCTCGCGCCCCTGTTCCTCGCCCCGCTGTCCGAGTCCGACCCGTCGATCGCACAGGTGCTGTCGTGGGCGACGATCGGCATCTCGTTCCTCTTCCGCCCCCTGGGCGCCGTCGTCGCCGGGTATCTCGGCGACCGGCTGGGACGCAAGAAGATGCTCGTGCTCACGCTCATCATGATGGGCGTCTCGACCGCCCTCATCGGCCTGCTGCCGACCTATGCCGCGATCGGCGTCGCCGCCCCCATCCTGCTGATCCTGCTGCGCGTGCTGCAGGGCTTCTCGGCCGGTGGCGAGTGGGGCGGAGCCGCCCTGCTGTCGGTCGAGCATGCGCCGGTGGGTCGCCGCGGCTACTTCGGCGCGTTCCCGCAGATCGGCGTGCCCGTCGGCATGATCCTCGCCACGGCCACGCTCTGGATCCTCACCTCGTCGATGTCGTCGGAGGCCTTCCTCGAGTGGGGCTGGCGCGTGCCGTTCCTGTTCTCGATCGTGCTCATCATCGTGGGCTACATCATCCGTCGCGCCGTGGAGGAGAGCCCGGTCTTCGAGGACCTCGTCCGTCGCCGCAAGGAGTCCTCGGCTCCGCTCGGCCAGCTCTTCCGCAAGAACTGGCGTCAGGTCGCGCTCACCGCGTTCGTCTTCATCGGGAACAACGCCGCCGGCTACCTGCTCATCGCCTTCTTCTCGACGTACTCCGTCGCGGTGCTGGGTCTCGAGCGACCGACCGTGCTGCTCGCCACGACGCTGGCATCCTTCGGCTGGCTCGGCTTCACCCTCTGGGGCGGATGGCTGTCGGACCGCCTCGGCCGCGTGCGCACCTTCCAGCTGGGATACCTGCTGCTCGCGATCTGGGCCGTGCCGATGTGGTTCCTCATCGACACCGGGAACATCGTCTGGTACTTCGTGGCGCTGTTCGTGATGACGCTCGGCCTCGGCCTGTCGTACGGGCCGCAGGCCGCGCTGTACGCCGAGATGTTCCCGGCCAACGTCCGCTACTCGGGCGTCTCGATCGGCTACGCCCTCGGCGCGATCATGGGCGGGGCCTTCGCCCCGATGATCGCCGAGGCGCTGCTGCGCTCGACCGGCGTCTCGTGGGCGATCGGCGTGTACATCGCCGTGGCGGCGCTCGTGTCGCTCGCCGCGGTGTCGATGATCAAGGAGACGAAGGGCGTCGACCTGCGGGCGTGATCCCGGATGCCGAGGAGGGGACCCTGCGCACGGCGCGGGTCCCCTTCTTCGTGCGCCGAGATCACACGATCGGCCCGAGATCACGCGTCGGAGAGTGGTCCGGTGCTGTGATCTCGGCCGGATCGTGTGATTTCGCGCGGCGGGCCGGCGCGGACGCGGCCCGCGGAGGGTGGCGCGTCAGGCGGTGCGGAGGCCGTCGAGCGCGATGCGCACGATGTCGTGACCGAGGCGGTCGCCGTCGACGCTGCCACCGGGGCGGTACCACTCGACGACCGAGTTGATCATGCCGAAGAGCAGGCGCGCGGCGACCGCGGCGTCGACGTCGTCACGCACCCCTCCCTCGGCCTGGGCCGCGGCGACGAGGGCGGTGACGCGGTGGTCGAACACGCGGCGACGCTCGAGAGCGGCCTGCTCGACCGCGCTGTTCCCGCGCACGCGCAGAAGGAGCGTGACGGCGGGGAGCTGCGCGACGAGCACGTCGGTCGCCCCGGTGAGCACGAAGCGCAGACGATCGGATGCCGCGCCCTCGCGGGCTCCGGGCTGGTCGAGGACGGCCTCGAGGCCGCCCAGCGCCGCTTCGAGCGCCACCGCGAGCAGCTCCTCTTTCGAGGCGAAGTGGTGGTACAACGCCGACTTGGTCAGTCCCAGGCGACGGGCCAGGTCGGCGACGCTCGTGGCGTCGTACCCCTGTTCGTTGAACAGCTGGACCGCCACCGCGAGCAGGCCGTCACGGTCGTAACCGGGGCGGCCGCGGCGTGCGGGCGCCGACGCGCTCGTCGAAGGATCGGCAGTGGTCACGCACTCAGTGTGGCACTCCGACGACGACTCCCGGCGTCAGCGTGAATCCCGCCACGAATGCTGCGGGTCGTAGCCGAGCAGACGGCGCGCCTTGTCGATCGACAGCAGCGTCGTGTTGTCGCCCAGGTCGCCGCGCGTCTCGACGCCGGGGAACACCTCGGCCACGAGCTCGGCGTTGGGGCGGGTCATCACGGTGTCGGCCGCGGCGATGATGAACTGGTCGAAACCGGCCGGGGCGTTCTGAAGGGCGCGCTCGACGGCTTGCGCGCCGTCGCGCGCGTCGATGTAGCCCCACAGGTTCCACTTGCGCGTGCGCGCATCGGCGTCGAACGGGAACTCCGCGTAGTCGTCGGGGACCATGACGTTGGAGAAGCGCAGGGCCGTGATCGACAGCTCGGGGTTCCAGCGCACCAGCTCGACGGCCAGACGCTCCTCAAGCGTCTTCACCAGCGAGTACACCGACTCGGGCCGCGGCGCGTACTGCTCGTCGACGGGGATGTACGGCGGCGGCACGTCGAACGGCAGGCCCAGGACCGTCTCGCTCGACGCGTAGACGATCTTCTCGATGCCGAGACGCACGGCGGCCCAGAAGACGTTGAACGTGCTCGTCATGTTGTTGTGGAACGTGGCGACGTCGGATCGGATGCCGGGGGCCGGGATCGCGCCGAGGTGCACGAGCGCATCGACGCCGTCGTGCTGGTCGTTCACTCCCGCGAGGGCGTCGATCACCTGGCCGTAGTCGGTGAGGTCGACCTGCACGAAGCCGGGCCCGCGCTCACCGCGGAGGTCGAGGCCGATCACCTCGTGCCCGGCGGCGCGGAGTTCGCGGGCGACGACGGTGCCGAGCTTGCCGGATGAGCCGGTGAGGGCGATGCGCATGGGACTCCTTGATGTCGAAGGGGACGTCTTCGACGCTACCGCCGACCTCGGACATCGGGGGCGTCCGCGGAAAGCGGAAATTGTGCACAGGTGTCCGCCCCGCGTCAACCTCCGGGGCCGGTTTTCGTCCGGGGTGTTTCGCTATGTGGACGGACCCGACTCGCCAGCACCCCGGGGCCGCACGCCACACCCCGACAGGAACCCGATGCCCTCTTTGTCCACCGCCACCGACGCGTTCCTCGCGTCACGGGCGGCCGACGGCGACCAGCTCGCCTTCGGTGTGCTGGTGCGGCGGCACGCGCCGTTCCTCGTGGCCTTCGCCACTCGGCTGACGGGCTCGCGCGCCGACGCCGACGACTGCGTGCAGGAGGCGCTGATCACGGCGTGGCGGCGCCTGCCCGATCTGACCGACCCCGAGAAGGTGCGCAGCTGGCTGACGACGATCGTGTCGCGCAAAGCCACCGACCGTCTGCGCGCGCGGAAGCTCTCGGACCAGATCGACGAGCAGATGGTTTCCGCGAAAGACGACCCGGAGCGCTCTGTTGTGGCATCGTCGCAGATGGACGCGCTCAAGAAGGTGCTGTCCGAGCTGTCCGAAGAGCTGCGCGTGGTGTGGGTGCTGCGCGAGGTCGGCGGTCACAGCTACGACGAGATCGCCGTCGAGGTCGGCGAGACGGCGGCGACGGTCCGCGGCCGCTTGGCGCGAGCGCGCAAGATCGTGCTGGAACGTATGCAGGAGTGGAGGTGACGGGATGAGCGACGACATCGGGGCATCGGGCTATTCTCTCGAGGACCTCTCCGCCTACCTCGATCGGGGGCGCGTTCCGCGCATCGCCGCGATCGAGCGCAATGCGGAATGCCAGGCCGTCCTGGCATCCATGGAACGAATGGGACGACTCTCCCGCGAGATCGTCGAAGAGCAGGCCGCCGAGCCCCTGGCGGAATCCTGGTACGACTCGATCATGCGCGAGGTCATGCGCGAGTTCCGGGCCGGACGCGACATCCCCCTGGTGCGCGGCGCCGACGGCGTCGAGATCGTGGTCACCGAGGGAGCTCTCTACGAACTCATCCGTGCCGTCGGTGACGGCGTCGACGGTGTCCTGGTGGGCCGCGTCCGCCTTCACCAGCCCGAGCCCGACGCGCCGCTCGACGTCCGTGTCTCGGTCAGCGTCCGCTTCGGCCGCGCCATGACCCCGGCCGTCGATGAGATGCGCGAGGGAATCCGCGAGGCCATCGAACGCCACGGCGACCTGCGGGTGGGGAAAGTGGACGTCACCGTGGGCGACGTCCACTTCGACGGAGAGGAAGACGAATGACCGACATCACCGCCGCCGCCCTCGCGCCGCGCATCGATCTCGCCGTGACGGCCACCGAGGGCGTGCGCGAGATGTACTCCGCCCGTCCGGTCGTCGCTCGCGCGCTCGAGCACGTCGTCGACGTCGAAGGCTCCCTCGCCGCGGTCGACGACGCCGACGGTGCACGTTCGATCACGGTCTGCATCGGGGTCTCGACCCAGGACGATTCCGTCGCCGTCGCCTCCGCGGTGGCGGCCGCGGTGCGCGGTACCGACGAGACGGCCCTTCCGGCGACGGTCCGGGTCCGCGTGGCGCGTCTGGTGGCTCCCGCTTCCTGAACATCTTCTCGGCCTCGACGTCGGGCGGGCGCAATACGCTGGAAGGACCGCTCCCACACCCCGGAGGCCGAATGTCCACGCCGCCCGTCATCGCCGTCACCGGTTCCACCGGAGCCGTAGGAGGTCGCGTCGCGCGCGACCTGGCCGCCCGCGGCATCCCGCAGCGCCTTCTGGTGCGCGACGCCTCCCGCGCCCCCGTTCTCGAGGGTGCCGAGGTGCACGTGGCACGGTACTCGGACGCGGATGCCGCCCGCACGGCCCTGCAGGGAGTCGAGACGCTCTTCATGGTCTCGGCCTCCGAGACCGCCGACCGCGTGGAGCACCACCGCACGTTCGTCGAGGCCGCCGCCGCGGCAGGCGTCCGCTCGATCGTCTACACGTCGTTCCTGGCCGCAGCGCCCGACGCCGTCTTCACGCTCGGACGCGATCACGCCGCCACCGAGGAGATCATCCGCGCCTCCGGCATGCGCTGGACGTTCCTGCGCGACAACTTCTACATGGACATGATGGAGCTCTTCGCCGGCGACGACGGCGTCATCCGCGGTCCCGCCGGCGAGGGCCGTTGCTCTCTCGTATCGCGCTCCGACGTCGCCGCCACCGCGGTGTCGGTGCTGCTCGACCCGTCCGCCCACGCCGACACCGCGTACGACCTCACCGGTCCCGAGGCGCTGACGATGGCCGAGGTCGCGCAGAAGATCTCGGCCGTCCGCGGCCATCCCGTCCGCTTCCTCGACGAGACGGTCGACGAGGCCTACGCCTCGCGCGCCGCGTTCGGCGCACCCCGCTGGCAGGTCGACGCGTGGGTGAGCACGTACACAGCGATCGCGAGCGGCGACCTCGCCGGCGTCTCGGGCGATGTCGAGCGCGTCACGGGCCGGCCGGCCCAGAGCTTCGAGGAGTTCCTGGGCGCGGTCGCGTGATCGGGGTCGGGGCCGGGGCTGGCTACGGGGCGCGGGCCCGGGCCGGGGTCGGGTATGCTGGCCGCGTGCTGACCTGTCGCTGTTGTCGCTGAACGCCTCCCGCGTTCTTTTCGACGACCCCGTCAGCCGCGCCCGCCTCGGGCGCACCAACCCCTCAGGATGCCATCGTGCGTTACGCCCAGAGCGTCGCCGACCTCGTCGGCAACACCCCTCTCGTCCGCCTCTCCCGTGTGACCGACGGCATCGCCGCCACGGTCCTGGCGAAGATCGAGTACATCAACCCCGGCGGCTCGGCGAAGGATCGCATCGCCGCCAACATCATCGACGCGGCCGAGCGTGACGGGCACCTGAAGCCCGGCGGTGTGATCGTCGAGCCGACCAGCGGCAACACCGGCGTGGGCCTCGCGCTCGTCGCGCAGCAGCGCGGCTACCGGTGCGTCTTCGTCGTGCCCGACAAGGTGGCCGAAGACAAGCGGGCAGTGCTTCGCGCCTACGGAGCCGAGGTCGTGGTGACCCCGACCAACGTGGAGCCCGACGACCCGAACTCGTACTACAGCGTGTCCGACCGGCTCGTCCGTGAGATCCCGGGCGCCTTCAAGCCCAACCAGTACGCCAACCCCAACGGCCCGCGCAGTCACTACGAGACCACCGGCCCCGAGATCTGGCGCGACACCGACGGGCGACTGACGCACTTCGTCGCGGGTGTCGGCACGGGCGGCACGATCAGCGGCACCGGGCGGTACCTCCGCGAGGTCGCGGGCTCCGCCGTGCGGATCGTCGGCGTCGACCCCGTCGGCTCGATCTATTCGGGCGGCGACATCCACGGCTACGACGTGGAGGGCGTCGGCGAGGACTTCTGGCCGCCCGCATTCGACCCGACCGTCGTCGACGCGTACGAGCGCGTCTCCGACGCCGAGTCGTTCGCGATGACCCGCCGTCTCGCCCGCGAGGAGGGTCTCCTCGTCGGAGGCTCCAGCGGCATGGCCGTCGTCGGTGCCCTGCGCGTGGCCCGCGATCTCCCCGCCGACGCGGTCATGGTCGTGGTCCTGCCCGATCACGGACGCGGCTATCTCAGCAAGATCTTCGACGACGACTGGATGCGCGCGCACGGCTACGACGTCGAGCCCACGGCATCCCTCATCCCCACCCCCTCCGAGGAGCACTCCGCATGAGCACCCACGACGCCGCCCGCGGCTTCGACAGCCTCGCCGTCCACGCGGGCCAGGCGCCCGATGAGGCCACCGGCGCGGTCATCCCGCCGATCCACGTCTCGACGACCTACGCGCAGGACGGCATCGGCGGCCTCCGCGGCGGCTACGAGTACGGCCGGAGCGGCAACCCCACCCGCACGGCGCTCGAGACGCAGATCGCCGCGCTCGAGGGCGGCGTGCGCGCCCTGTCGTTCGCCTCGGGTCTGGCCGGGGAGGACGCGCTGCTGCGCGCCGCCCTGGTCCCGGGCGACGAGGTGCTTCTCGGTAACGACGTGTACGGCGGCACCTACCGGTTGCTTGCGCGCGTGCTCGGGCCGTGGGGCGTGAGGTTGCGCGTGGTCGACATGAGCGACCTGGATGCCGTGGCCGCGGCGATTGAGGAGCGCGCGCCGCGCATGGTCTGGGTGGAGACGCCCAGCAACCCGATGCTGCGCATCACCGACATCGCCGGGCTCGCGCGCCTCGGTCACGCCGCCGGCTCGATCGTCGTCGTCGACAACACCTTCGCCTCTCCCGCGCTGCAGCGCCCGATCTCGCTCGGCGCCGATGTCGTCGTGCACTCCGCGACGAAGTACCTGGGCGGACACAGCGACGTCGTCGGCGGGGCGCTCGCGTTCGCCGACGCCGAACTCGCCGAGAAGACGCAGTTTCTGCAGTTCGCCGCCGGCGCGGTGTCGGGCCCGTTCGACGCGTACCTGACCACCCGCGGCATCAAGACGCTCGCGGTGCGCATGCAGCGTCACAGCTCGAACGCGCAGGCGGTCGCCGAGCACCTCGCGTCGCACGACCGGGTCGCCCGCGTCTACTACCCCGGACTGCCGCAGCACCCCGGGCACGAGCTGGCCGCGCGCCAGATGTCGGGCTTCGGCGGCATCGTGTCGCTGGAGCTCGCCGACGGGGCCACGGCCCGCCGCTTCGCGGAGTCGACGCGCCTGTTCACGCTAGCCGAGTCGCTCGGCGGCGTGGAGTCGCTCGTGAACTACCCGGATGCCATGACCCACGCGTCCGTCCGCGGCACCGAGCTCGCGGTACCCGACACCATCGTGCGCCTGTCCGTCGGCATCGAGTCGGTCGACGACCTCGTCGCCGACGTCGACCAGGCGCTGGCTTCGCTCTGACCGGGAGGCGCGCCGACGCCGCCGCAGCGCCGACGCTGCTACCGCGCCGCCGTAGCGGCGCCGACGCCGCCACGGTGCCGCCGCGGCTGCGGCGCCGACGCCGTAGCGGCACCGGGTGCGCGGCATCCATAAACGCGATTCGTGCCGAGAAACACGCTGACAGAGCGTTTCTCGGCACGAACGCCGTTTATCGGCGCCAGCGCCGTTTGCCGGTGAGAGTCAGCGCTCGGCGCGGGCCAGGTTCTGCTCCAGCTCGGCGGCGTTCTGGCGGACGACGTAGGCCGGCTGGTCGCGCTCGACGCGCCAGCTCTCGCTGAGCGGGCCGATGTTCACGGTGTCGAAGCCGAACTCGTCGTAGATGCGGGTCACCAGCGCGACGGCCTCGTCGGAGTCGCTCGAGGTGGCGAGAGCGCGCCGGTTCTCGGTGCCGGCGGGGGCACCGTCGGTGAGGATGTCCGACGCCATGATGTGGTTGAACGCCTTCGCCACGTGCGACTCGGGCAGGTGCTCCTGCAGCATCTGCGAGGTGGTCGTCTGCTTCTCGTCCAGCTCCGCGATGTGACCGTCGCGCTCGAAGTAGTAGTTGTTCGTGTCGAGCACGATCTTGCCGACCAGGGGAGCGACCGGGACCGCTTTATACGCCTTGAGGGGGACGGTGACGACGACGAAGTCGCCGGCTTCCGCGGCATCCTGTGCCGTCGCCGCTCGCGCCTTCTCGCCGACCTCGGCGACGAGGTCGCTGAGGGTCTCCGGCCCGCGGGAGTTCGCGATCACCACGTCGTAGCCGTGCTGTGCGAAGCCCTTCGCGAGGGCCGAGCCGATGTGTCCTGCTCCGATGATTCCTACGGTTGTCATGCTCGGAGTCAACGGATCGCCGCGTCTCGACATTCCCCTCCGACGGGTGATTGTCATACGCGGTCTAAATATCTAGCAGTTCGAGATATCAGTGTCAACGGGGAGGATTCGTGCACGCGCGCCCGTTACCGTCAGTGCTGTCGCACCCTCGCGTGAGTGGTCGCGGGCCGGTGTTCGGGTCACCGTCCTGCTGGACCTGTGAGGGCGACGGCCCCCGGTGGACGCGGCTTCGGACACCGGGGGCCGCTTTCTTCTCCGGCGCGGTTCCGGGCGGAGAGCGCGGCGCGAAGTGCCAGACTTGTCCTTCGTGCACGCCGACACCCGACCCCCGCGCTCCGTCCGCTTCTTCGCCGTCTGCATCGGCGTCGGCCTCCTCGCGGGGCTGATGTCGGGCTTGTTCGGCGTCGGCGGGGGAACGGTCATCGTGCCGCTCCTCGTGCTGCTGCTCGGCTTCGACCAGCGCTTCGCCGCCGGCACGTCACTCGCCGCGATCGTGCCGACCGCGACGGTCGGTGTCATCACGTACGCGGTCGACGGACATGTCGCCTGGATCCCGGCGCTGATCCTCGCCGCCGGGGCCGTCCTCGGTGCGCAGATCGGCACCTGGCTGCTCCCGAAGCTGTCGCAGACGGCGCTCCGCTGGGCCTTCGTCGCGTTCCTCCTCGCCGTCATCGTGAGCCTGTACTTCGTGATCCCCTCGCGCGACGCCGAGCTCGTGCTCACCTGGGTCACGGGACCGGGACTCGCCCTGCTCGGCGTGGTCACCGGCATCCTGGCCGGCCTCCTCGGGGTCGGAGGCGGGATCATCGTCGTCCCGGCGCTGCTGCTGCTGTTCGGCACGAGCGACCTGATCGCCAAGGGCACATCGTTGCTGATGATGATCCCGACCGCGATCTCGGGGACCGTGGGCAACCTCCGCCGCTCGAACGTCGACCTCACCGCCGCCGCGTGCGTCGGGCTCGCCGCGTGCGCGACGACCGCTCTCGGCGCGCAGATCGCGAAGGCCGTGGATCCTTTCGTCGCGAACGTGCTCTTCTCGATCTTCCTCGTGTTCATCGCGTCGCAGATCGCGATCAAGGCGGTGCGCGGGCGCCACCAGCGCTGACTCTCGCGCCGCCGCCCGCCGCCCGCCGCCCGCCGCGGCTGCGCGGTGCGCCGCCCGGCGCGGTCGGCGCCCGAGACCGCACGCCCGAGACCGGAGCCCGCGACCGAACCCGGCGCACGGCCCGCCGTAGACTGGTCCGGTGCCCGTGAATCCTGAACTGGTCGGTCGTGTCTTCCCGCCGACCGCGCCGTACCTGGTCGGCCGCGAGAAGGTGCGCGAGTTCGCCCGCGCCGTCTTCGCCGACGCCCCGCAGCACTCCGACCCCGAGGCTGCGCGCGCGCTCGGGTACGCCGACGTCGTCGCTCCTCCCACGTTCGCCATGGTGGTGCAGGACCTCACGCTCCAGCAGCTGCTCGGCGATCCCGACTCCGGTATCGAGCTCTCCCGGCTCGTGCACGCGGAACAGCGTTTCCGCTACACGCGCCCGATCGTCGCGGGCGACGAGCTCGTCGCGACGCTCTCGGTCACCGGCATCCGCTCGATGGGCGGTAACGCCATGATCACCAGCGAAGCCGAGATCGTGGATGCCACCGGCGCCCACGTCGTGACCACGACCAGCATCCTTCTGGCGGGGGAGGCCGGCGCATGAGCGAGTTCACCGTGGGCGAGGTCATCGCCGAACGCTCCGTCCACCTGACGCGCGAGTCCCTCGTGCGCTACGCGGGGGCCTCGGGCGACTTCAACCCGATCCATTACCGCGACGACGTCGCCGCAGCCGTAGGTCTTCCCGGTGTGCTGGCGCACGGCATGCTCACGATGGGTATCGCCGTCGGCACCCTCGCCGACGCGATCGGCGACCCCGGGCGCATCGCCGAGTACGGCGTGCGGTTCACCCGTCCGGTGGTCGTGGACCCCGAGACCGGGGCCGACCTGCACGTCAGCGCCAAGGTCGGCGCCGTCGATGACGAGACCGCGCGCATCGACCTCACCGTGACCTTCGCCGAGACCACCGTGCTCGGCAAGGCACAGGTGCGCGTGCGGCTGCGCTGATGCCCGAGGTCGCCCCGATCCCGCTGTCGCAGCTGACGACGCTGCGCACCGGCGGCGAGCCCGCGCGTCTCATCGAGGCGCACACGGCCGACGAACTCATCGCGGCGCTCCGCGAGGTCTGGGCCGAGGGCGACGACTGGTTCGTGCTCGGCGGCGGATCCAATCTCTTCGTCGGCGACGAGCCCTTCGAGGGAACGGTCATCCGTGTCCGCACGGCGGGAATCGAGGAGCTTCCCGGCTCGCGCCCCGACACCGTTCGCCTCCGCGTGCAGGCCGGTCACGACTGGGACGCCCTCGTCGCCGAGACGGTCGAGCGGGGCCTTGCCGGGATCGAGGCCATGTCGGGGATCCCCGGCACGGTCGGCGCCGCCCCCGTGCAGAACGTCGGCGCGTACGGGCAAGAGATCGTGCAGACGCTCGTCGAGGTGGAGCTGATCGACGAGTCGACCGGTGACGTCTCGGTCGTTCCCGCCGCAGACCTCGGTCTGGGCTTCCGCACGTCCGTGCTCAAGCAGCACTACGGCTCGATCCCCGATCGCTCCGCCGTCATCCTGTCGGTGACCCTCGAGCTCGAACGGGTCGGTCCGGGGGAGCGCCCGATCGCGGGCGAGCAGCTGCGCGGAGCCCTGGGTCTGGATGCCGATGACGCCGTGTCTCTGCGCTGGATCCGCGACCACGTCCTCGCCACCCGCGCCCGCAAGGGCATGGTGCTCGACCCCGAGGACCCCGACACCTGGAGCGCCGGCTCGTTCTTCCAGAACGCGATCGTCAGCGCGGCCTTCGCCCGCACCCTGCCCGAGGCGTGCCCCAAGTGGCCGATGGCCCCGATCCTCGACCCGGTGACCGTGATCCCGCTCGCCGCGTTCGACGGCATCCTGCCCCCGCCCCCGGTGGAACGGCACGAGGTCAAGGTGAGCGCCGCGTGGCTGATCGAGAACGCCGGCCTCCGCCGGGGCTTCCGCTTCCCGCGCTCGCGCGCCGGGCTCTCGACCAAGCACACGCTTGCGCTGACCAACCGCGGTGAGGCGACCGCGGCCGAGATCGCCGAGCTCGCCCGCTTCGTCCAGAACCGCGTGCACTCGGAGTTCGGCCTGGTCCTGCAGCCCGAGCCGGTCCTGGTGAACGTCGAGCTGTAGGCGCCCAAGCCGGGGCAATGCAGGACCCTGGGGGGAAGGACCCTGAGCTCGTCGAAGGGTTCGGTGGCTTCGACGTGCTCAGCCACCTCCGCCGTCGCCCTCGGGGGAGGACCCTGAGCCCGTCGAAGGGTCCGGTGGTTTCGACGAGCTCAGCCACCTCCGCCGTGGGCGAAGTCTGATGGCTGCGACGAGCTCAGAGCCCGTCGACGTGACTCAGGCGAACAGGCGCTGGAGACGCTGCACGCCCTCGAGGAGCTGGTCGTCGCCGAGGGCGTACGACAGGCGCAGGTAGCCGCTGGGGCCGAAGGCCTCGCCGGGCACCACGGCGACCTCGGCCTTCTCGAGGATGAGGTCGGCGAGCTCGAGCGACGTGGTGGGCGTCACTCCGTCCCACGAACGGTTCAGCAGGCCGCGCACGTCGGGGTAGACGTAGAACGCGCCGAGAGGGTTGGGCACCTCGACCCCGTCGATCTTCGCCAGCTCCGAGACGATGAGCTGCCGGCGGCGGTCGAAGGCGAGACGGAACTGCTCGGCCTCGTCCTGGGGGCCGTTGAGCGCTGCGGCGGCGGCGATCTGGGCGACGTTGTTGACGTTGCTCGACAGGTGCGACTGCAGGTTGCCGGCGAGCTTCATGGCATCCGCCGGTCCCACCATCCAGCCCACGCGCCATCCGGTCATGGCGTAGGTCTTCGCGACGCCGTTGACGAGGATCGTCTGCTCGGCGAGCTCGGGGACGGCCTCGACGATCGAGACGGCACGGACGCCCTCGTAGGTGAGGTTCTGATAGATCTCGTCGGTGATGACCCAGATGCCGTGCTCGAGGGCCCAACGGCCGATCTCGGCCGTCTCTTCGGGGGTGTAGACCGAGCCGGTCGGGTTCGAGGGCGAGACGAAGACGAGCACCGTGGTCTTGTCGGTGCGGGCCGCCTCGAGCTGGGCGACGGTGACCTTGTAGTCCTGGTCGGCTCCGGCGAAGACCTCGACGGGCGTGCCGTCGGCGAGGGCGATCGCCTCGGGGTAGGTCGTCCAGTACGGCGCGGGCAGCAGCACCTCGTCGCCGGGGTTCACCACGGTCTGGAACGCCTGGTACACCGACTGCTTGCCGCCGTTGGTCACGATGACCTGCGAGGGAGCGACCTCGAGGCCCGAATCGCGGAGTGTCTTCGCCGCGATCGCCTCGCGCAGCACGGGGAGGCCGGCGGCGGGGGTGTAGCGGTAGTTCTTGGGGTCCTGCAGCGCCTCGGCGGCGGCATCCACGATGAAGGAGGGCGTCGCGAAATCCGGCTCGCCCGCGGCGTACGAGATCACCGGGCGGCCGGCGGCCTGGAGGGCCTTCGCCTTGGCGTCGACCTTGAGGGTCGCGGACTCGGCGATGGCGGAGAGCTTGCGGGAGAGCGGGGCGCGGGAAGTCACGATTCCGAGCCTACTGTTCGCGCCCCCCGCGCGACGAGAGTCATGACAGAGAGCTGAACCACACGTACCCGGGCGGGACGAGCATCAGGATGCCGAGCCCCACCGCGGTGATCGACCAGGCGCGGCGGCCGCCGCGACGAATCGCCACGACGATCCCGATCACGGCCAGAA
Organism: Microbacterium testaceum StLB037; assembly: GCF_000202635.1. Taxonomy (NCBI): domain Bacteria; kingdom Bacillati; phylum Actinomycetota; class Actinomycetes; order Micrococcales; family Microbacteriaceae; genus Microbacterium; species Microbacterium testaceum. The sequence continues at coordinate 2,620,602 of NC_015125.1, forward strand.
CGACGACGATCACCCCGCCGAGGAGCAGGAAGGGCAGCAGGATGATTCCCAGCCACCAGATCGCGTTCATTTCGGGGATGAGGCCCACGAGGAAGACGAACAGCGTCGGCAGGAGGACGACGGCGGCGAGGACCACGGCGACGATCCCGAAGACGTCGGCGGGGCGCCGCGGAGAGGCGGGGGGAGGGGTCATGCGGTCACGGTAGCGCGCTCCGGCCCGGTCGCGCGCGCGGTGACGGGGAGCTCGTCACGGGACGGTAACGCGGGTCCGTTAGCGTTGCGGGGTGACAGCAGAGCCCCTGGCGCCGACGCGCCCGCATCGCCGTGCCGTGCTCGCGCTGTCCAAGCTCGGCCTCGCCACCCTCATCGTCGGTCTGGCGACAGGTGTCGCCGTGCTCCTGCTGGTGTGGATCGTGCACTCGATCGAGCACCTCGTCTGGGGACACGAGCAGGGGCCGTTCCTCGACGGGCTCCCGCTGCCGTCGCCGTGGTGGCTTCCCATCGCGACCGTCGGCGGAGCGGGTGTGATCGCCGCCCTCGGCTGGTACCTGCTGCGGCGCTTCGGACGCACTCTCGCCACGGTCGAGCAGGGGGTGGACGGGAAACGGATGCCGTGGTGGGAGACGCTCGCCGACACCGTCATCCAGGTGACCTCGGTGGCGCTCGGTGCCTCGATCGGTAAAGAGGTCGCCCCGCGCGAGCTGTCGGCGATGGCGGGATCGAAGATCGTCGGCTGGTTCGGCCTCGATGCCCGCTGGCGGCGCATCCTCATCGCCTCGGCCGCCGGGGCGGGTCTCGCGGCCGTCTACAACGTGCCGCTCGCGGGTGCCCTGTTCGCGATCGAGATCCTGCTCGCGCAGTTCAGTGTGGGCGCGGCGGTCGTCGCCCTCTCGGTCAGCGCGATCGCCACGTTCGTGGCCCGGCCGCTCGTCGGCGACGGGTCGCTGTACCAGGTCCCCGCGCTCGAGGTGAACGCCTCGCTCGTCGTCGCGGCCCTCCTCATCGGGCCGCTCATGGGCTGGGGTGCGACGAGCTTCGCGACGGTGACGAAGGCGCTCGGGCGGTTCCGCCCGAAGGGCTGGAAGCTCCTCGTCGTCCTTCCCCTCACCTTCGCGGCCGTCGGCGTGCTGGGCGCGTTCTTCCCGCTCATCCTCGGCAACGGCCGTGCCCTCGCCACCGCGGGCTTCGACCTGTCGCAGCCCGCCCTGCTCCTGCTTCTGCTCGCCCTGCTCAAGTACGTGGCGACGACGATCTCCCTCGGCTCCGGGGCGATCGGCGGCACGCTTCAGCCTTCCGTCGCTGTCGGGGCGGCGCTGGGCGCGGCCGCGGCCGCCGGGTGGGCGCTGATCTGGCCGGGGGCGGACGGCACGGCGCTCGCGATCATCGCGGCGGCCGCGTTCCTGGCATCCAACATGCGGGCTCCCTTCACCGCGATCGCGTTGATCATCGAGTTCACCGACACCGGCTTCACCCTGTTGCTGCCGATCTTCCTCGCGGTGGCGGGGTCGCTCGCGGCCTCGCGGCTCAGCTCGCGCGCGGGGCTGCGACGGTTCACACCGATCGATCCGGCTCGGCCCTGATCGCGACCGGGTCGAGGTCAGCCGGCCGTGGTGAAGCGGGCGGCGGCGAGGTACGCGGCGGCGAGGTGCGCGGACCGGGGACGGGTTCGGCTCAGACGAAGGCGGCCAGGGCGGCCTCCAGCGCCGCGGGATCGGCGCCCGGGGCGCTGTTGTCGAACAGCACGTGGTGTGCCCCACGCCATCGGCAGTCCGCGGCCTGCGCCGTGGCCCAGAACTCGTCCCAATGGGCGAGCTTCCAGGCATCGCGGCCGTAGCCACGGGAGTCGACGCGATCGCGGACGAGGGCGCCGTCGACCGTCACATGCACGACGGTGATGACGACGTCGGCGGGCCAGCCGTGCGACGCGGCGGCACGCTCGAGGTAGTCCTCTTCGGGGAAGTACCGCACGAAAGGGGCGTCGAGCACGACATCGTTGCCCAGACGCAGGTTGTCGCCGGCGAGGCGGAGGAGCGTCGCGTACTCCAGCCCCATCACCACGCTCTGGTAGTAGGGGTTGTTGTCGCGTTCGTTCTTGTCGCTGCCCGCTGCTTCGAGGAGAGCCTCGGTGAACGCGGTCGCGACGGAGTCCTTGTCGAGATAGGCCGCGCGGATGCGTCGGGCGATGAGGGTGCTCACGGTCGACTTGCCGCTGCCGGCCGGGCCGATCACGAAGAAGAGTCGTGCGGTCATGGGTGTTCCTCCGGGAGTGCGGGGAGGACGAGAGGCCGTCCTCCCCGCACGGAATCAGGATGCCGCGACGGAGCGGTCCTTGACGAACAGGCCGTACGACAGCGCGCCGACCAGAAGCAGTACACCGCCGATGAGGAACACCGTGGTGTAGTTCCCCCCGGTGGAGGCGAGGATCGCGCCGGTGACGACGGGGGCGACGGCCGCGCCGATGAACCCGCCGAAGTTCTGGATCGCACCGAGGGACGCGACCTGGTTGGAGGGGGCGACGTCGGAGGCGAGGGTCCAGAGGCATCCGATGGGCACCTGCGAGGCGAAGTAGCCGACCGACAGCAGCACGATCGCGAGCGGGGTGCTGTCGACGTACGCGACGGGGAGCACCGCCGCGGCGGCGAGGACCGCCCCGCCGACGATCGGGATCTTGCGCGCGCGGACCGTGTTCACACCGCGACGGACGAGACGGTTCGAGAGCCAGCCGCCGAAGATCACGCCGATGATGCCGCAGAGGAACGGCAGCGATGCGAGCCACCCGCTCTGCGCGAGGCTGAAGCCGCGAGCGGTCTGCAGGTAGCTGGGGAGCCAGGTGAGGTAGACCCACACGGTGTAGAAGATGCCGAAGGCGCCGAGCACCATGAACCAGGTGTTCGACTGCAGCAGCAGGCGTCCCCAGCCGACCTTCTCGACCGATGCGGCGACGCGCGCCTCGGCCTCGGCGCCCTTGATGAGCGCCTGCTCCTTCAGGGTCGGGTCGCGGTAGATGCGGAGCCACACGAGGGCGACGACGATGCCGAAGGCTCCGACGATGATGAACATGCCACGCCAGCTCATCGTCAGCAGGAGGAAGGTCAGCAGCGGCGGGGCGATCGCGTTGGCGATCTGCGAACCCGTGTTCACGAGCGAGACCGGGAGCGCCCGCTCGGACTTGTTGAACCAGCGCTCGTTGACCTTCAGCGCCGAGGTGAAGAACGGCGACTCGGTGATGCCGAGAGCGACGCGGCAGGCGTAGAGCACGCCGAACGAGTTCGCAGCGGCGGTCACGATCGACACGAGCGACCACGCGCCCGCGGCGAACGCGAACATCTTCTTGGGCCCGAACTTGTCGACGAGGTAACCGGCGGGGAGGTTCGCGATCGCGTACGGCCACGAGAACGCCGACAGCAGCAGACCCATCGCGAGCGGGTCGAGCCCGAACTCTCCGGCGATCGTGGTGTTCGCCACGCTGAGGGTCGAACGGTCGAGGTAGTTCACCACCCCGCCGAGGATGAGGAAGCCGACCAGGAACCATCGGATCCGGATCGTCTTCTTCTCGTCGCGCGTGAGCACCGGCGCGTCAGCCGTCGTCTCGCTCATGGTCCACTCCTTCGTGTTCGGGTGGCGGCGGACGTCGCGGTCCGCCGCGGGGGGTCAGTGCGGCGTGCGGGCGCTCGCCACGGCGGCGAGGAAGTCCGCCGCTGCTCGGGTGACGTCGGCCATGTCGCCGGTCGGGCGTGCGGCCTTCGTGATGGCGCTTCCGACGCCGACGGCGAGGGCCCCGGCACCGAACCAGTCACCGACGTTGTCGCGCGTGGCGCCGCCGGCCGGGAGGATCGGGGCGTGCGCGAGCGGCGCCATGACCGTGCGTAGGTAATCGGGACCGGCGATCTCGGTCGGGAAGAGTTTGACGATGTCGGCGCCGGCCTCCATGGTGGCGACGATCTCGGTCGGGGTGAACGCCCCGCTGATCGTCACGGCCTGGTAGCGGTTGGCGGCGCGGATCATGTCGGGGTTGAGGTTCGGGCTCACGAGCATGCGAGCCCCGGCCTGCACGGAGGCGACAGCCATCTCGGCATCCAGAACCGTGCCGACACCCACGGCCACGTGATCGCCGAACTCGTCGGCCAGGGTGCGCACGACCTCGAGTGCCCGCGGCACCGAGAGGGTGATCTCGAGGGCACGGATGCCGCCGGCCACCGCTGCACGGGAGACGGCAAGCGCCTCGTCCGGGGAATCGAGCCGGACGATCAGGACGACGCCGGTGTCGATGACGGAGGAGAGGACTTCATGTTTCTTTAACATCGTGGCACACCGTATCACGAGAATTAACACAGAAGAACATGATGTCTCACCGCCGGGAGGCTTAGGCTCGGAGGGATGTCGACACCGCCACCCCTCATCCCGGAACAGCGTCAGCGCGAACTGATGCGTCTCCTGCGCGGAGCGGGGGCGCTCAGCATCCGCCATCTGGCCTCGTCGCTGGGGGTGTCGCACATGACCGTGCGGCGCGACATCGCCGCGCTCGAGGACGAGGGTCTGGTGGATGCCGTGCAGGGCGGCGTGCGCCTCCGCGAACGCACCGGCGTGGAGCCCCCGCGCGAGCGCGGCTCTCGCGCAGTCCTCGAGCTGCCGCGCAAGGAGGCCGTCGCGCGTCGCGCCGCCGCACTCATCGCCGACGACATGACCGTCTTCATCGATGCGGGGACGACGTGTCAGGCCCTCGTTCCTCACCTCACGGCGCGCCGCGGACTGACCGTGGTGACCAATGACTTCTTCACCGTCTCGGCGCTCTACGCGCACCCCGCGATCGAGGTCATCCACACCGGCGGGGTGGTGGATGCCGCGAGCGGTTCGTCGAGCGGTGCCCTCGCCGCCGCCACCGTCTCGGCCATGACCCTCGACCTCGCGATCCTCAGCACCGGAACCTGGGACACCGCGCACGGGCTGACGACCCCCGAGCTCGACAAGGTCGTCTTGAAGCGAGCGGTTCTGGATGCCGCGACCTCGGGCGCCCTCGTCGCCGACAGCACGAAGTACGGCACCGCGGAGCGTTTCCGGGTCGTCCCCCTCGACGCGCTGGACGTCATCGTGAGCGACGCCGAACTGCCCGAGAGTGCGGCCGCGGCGATCGCCGAGATGGGCGTGGAGCTGTGGACAGCCGAGGAGTGACGCGACACCGGGGATCGGCGCGCGTGTCACCTCACCCGCACGCCTAGGCTTCTCGGGTGATCGAGTGGATTCTGGCCGAGTGGACGCAGATCCTCGGCTTCGCGACGGGCGCCGCGTGCGTGATGCTGGCGGCCCGGCGGAACGTGTGGACGTACCCGATCGGTATCGCGAACAACCTCGTCTTCCTGGTGGTGTTCGTGCCGGCGGGGCTCTACGCGAGCGCCGCCCTGCAGGTGGTCTACCTCGTGCTCGGCGTGCACGGGTGGCTGCGGTGGACCCGCGGCGTCGAGCACGACCGCGAGTACGTCGCCCGAACACCCCGGTGCGCCGTGCCCTGGCTCATCGTCGCCGCGGTGGCGGGGACGGCCCTGCTGACCTGGGTTCTCGCCACCTTCACCGACTCGCAGGTCGCTCTCGCGGATGCGGCGACCACGTCGGCGAGCCTCGTCGCGCAGTACATGCTCAACCGCAAGTGGATCGAGAACTGGTTCGTGTGGATCGGGGTGGACATCGCCTTCGTGGCGCTCTCGATCGCCACCGGACTGTGGATCATCGCCGCGCTGTACGCCCTGTTCATCGTGCTGTGCGTGAGCGGGCTCTGGTCGTGGCGCCGCGTGCAGAACGAGGCGAGGGATGCCGAGCCCGCGGCGGATGCGCGTGCCTGAGCGTCGCTACCGGCACGGGGTGGTGGTCGGCAAGTTCTACCCCCTCCACGTCGGGCACGCGCACCTCATCCGCTCGGCCGTCCGCGCGTGCGAGCGGGTCACGGTCGAGGTGATCGCGGCATCCGTCGAGTCCATCGCGCTCGAGAAGCGCGCCGCCTGGGTGCGCGAGGACCACCCGACGGTGCGGGTGGTCGACCTCCTCGACGACACCCCGGTGGACTTCGCCTCCGAGACCGCGTGGGACGCGCACACCGCGACCATCGCGGGACTGCTCGACGAACCGGTCGATGTCGTCTTCACCTCCGACGAGTACGGCGCAGAGCTCGCGCGCCGCCTCGGCGCCGACTGGGTGCAGGTCGACCCCGGTCGCCGGATCAACCCCGTATCGGGGACCGCGATCCGCGCCGACCTCGACGCGCACTGGCACGAGCTGTCGCCGGCGGTGCGCGCCGGCCTCACCGCGCGCGTCGTCGTGCTGGGCGCCGAATCGACGGGCTCGACCACGCTCGCCGAGGCGCTCGCCGCCGAGCTCGGGACCCTCTGGGTGCCCGAATACGGCCGCGAGCTGAGCGAGACCCGCGAGGGGGGACTCGAGGCGCCGTGGCGTAGCGACGAGTTCGACCTCGTCGTCGACCGGCAGATCGCCTGGGAACAGGATGCCGCGCGCCGGGCACCGCGGCCCGTGCTCATCTGCGACACCGACGTGCTCGCCACCGCCCTGTGGCACGAGCGGTACGTGGGCACCCCGGCGCCGCGCATCCTCGAGCGGGCCGCGGCGCACCGGCCGGTGCTCTACCTCCTCACCGGGGATGAGATCCCCTTCGTGCAGGACGGGATGCGCGACGGAGAGCACATCCGCGCCGACATGCAGGAGCGCTTCCGCGAGGTGCTCGCGGGGCAGTCGGTGCCCTGGTTCGAGGTGCGGGGGAGCGTGGCCGAGCGGGTGGCATCCGCCCTTCCGGCCATCCGTCGTGCGGTGGCGGAGGCGACCTCGTTCGCCGCCCCCATGGAGGGGAGACCGCCCGCGGAGCAAGAGGAGCTTCGTCGGCGGGCCGACGGTTAGGCTGGCGCGATGGCGGACCGCTGGCACAAGCTCTCGCAGGCACCCACCACGTCGGCCTCGGGCGAGGGGACGGCCCCGATGACGGCCGCCGACCTCTTCCGCGACACCGCCGAGACGGTCGTCGTGCCGCTGGATGAGAAGCTGCGCCAGACGTACTACTGGATCGTCAACCGGGCGGTGATCTCGCCGTACTACGACGTCGAGTTCTCCTCCGGGGCGCCGCTCGCGTTCACCCTCGGCGACGCCGGGGCCGAGCTGACGCTGCCGAGCGAGGCGTCGTTCTCGTCGAACGTCCTGCTCCCGCTGCTGAGCTTCGCGGTCGGGGGCAAGTGCCTGCTCGTCGGTGGTCCGGGGCGCGGAAAGACGACCGTCGCGGTGCTCATGGGGGTCCTCGCCGGTTCCACGCCCGACGACGTGCGCCGCGGGGTGCAGCAGGGGCAGCCGCAGCTCACGATCAGCGACCTCGTCGGCATCCCTCTTCCCCGCGACCTCATGAACGCCGCGAGTCTGGCCGAGGTGGGCGTCGCGTGGCGCGACTGGCTGTCGCGGCCGGTCAAGATCGTCGACGAGTACAACCGCATCCCCACCAAGACCCAGTCGGCGCTGTTGACGATGGTGGCCGAGGGGTACGTCGAGAGCCACGACCAGCTGCGGAAGACGGCGCCCGCGTCGGGTGTGGAGAGCTGGTTCTTCACCGCGAACGACGATGCGGGCGGAGGGACGTTCCCCGTCATCCAGGCGCTCCGTGACCGCATGGACGTCACCGTGCCGGCGGCCGGGTTCAACAGCCGTTTCCTCGACGAGCTGATCACGCGCGTCGAGGCGGGCGAGAAGCCCGAGGAGCACGTTCCCGCCGAGCTCGTCTTCGCCCCCGACGAGCAGACCGCGATGCGCGCCGCGATCCGCGCGGTGCCGGTGCCCGCCGACGTGCGACGGCGGCTCGAGTTCTTCCTCAGTCACTTCGAGTTCGTGCAGGGCGGCGGGCGGAGGTTCGAGTACCGCACGAAAGACACCGTCACCACCGCCGGCGGCAAGGTCGCCGAGACGATCGAGGCGAACTCCGGGGCCGATCTCATGGCCGACCTCGGCGCCCAGACGCTGAACGGACTGTCGGTGCGGGCGCTGCAGACCCTCATCGTCTACGCCAAGGCCGTCGCCTGGTTCCGCGGGCGCGACGCCGTCTCGCTCGCCGATGTCGCGGCGATGGTGCCGTTCGTGCTGCGCGGGAAGCTGCTGCCGAACCCCACGCACCCGCGCTTCGACGTCGGCGTCGAACGGGAGCTGTCGACCGACCTCATGAGCTGGCTCAGCGACCTGTTCGCCGAGTCGTGCCGCCAATACGACGCCCTCGGGCGCGGGCGCAAGGACCCGGTGGGCGAGCTCCTCGCGCAACTGGATGCCGGACTCGACGGGGTCTCCGCGGTCGAGGCCTCGCGCCGCTTGACCGCGATCGAGGCACGGCTGCGCGCCGCGTCGGCGTCGGGCAAGCTCTACGGGCGGGACTTCGACGACCTCACGGCCCTGAAGTACCTGCACCAGCGCTACACCGCGTACCTCCGCTGGGTCGAGGGGCGCGCGTGATCCGCCGCCCCGGGCATCTGGCCGACACCGAGCCGCCGACCGGGGTGCCCACCGACGTCGCGGGCCTCGATCTCGAGCGCGCGGGGTTGAACGTCGAGGCGGCCGGGGGCTCCGCCGAGCGGTTTTGGCACGCCCTCGCCGCCGGGCAGGCAGCGCTGCCGGCCGGTGCCTCGACCGATCTCGTCGTCACGCTCGCGGGGATCGCGGGCTGGCGCGCCGGCGTCCTCGGACTCCGCGGCGACGCCCTCGCCCATCTCGCCGAGGTGCCTCCGGTCGCCGCCGCGGCGGCTCTCGGGATCCCGGAGACCGAGCTCGACGCCTTCGCCGAGCGGCAGCGCGTCGACCGGTTCTGGTGGCCCGGACGCGCGGCCGCGCGGGGGTACGTGTGCGCGGTCGGTGGATTCGCGGGTCTCGGGGGCGCCTGGACGGCACCGCCGGGCGACGCGCGTCCGCTCGACGACGACGGTTCCTTCACAGTGCGCACCGGGGAGCGCTGGTGGCGAGTGGATGCCGATGTCTGGGGGTCGCGTCTGGTCGCTCTCGACCGCGAGCCACCGCCGGGACACGGCGCCGGGGCGACGGCATCCCTCCTCACCTTCGCCGAGTCGTACCTCGCGTGGGTCTACGTTCCGGAGACGGCGTGAAGACGGCCGCGCTCGAAGGGGACCTCCGCCGCGCGTGGGAGAGCGCGCAGGAGCTCTGGGGCGTGCACATGCACGACGCCGAGCTGCGGCCGGGCGCCGGGAAGACGCACGGGGCTCCGGCGTGGTTCCGCTTCCCTCCCGCGATCGTCGTCGATCCGCGCATGGTCGCCGAGCTCGGCGGGGCCGACGAGATGGAGAGCGTCTTCGCGCACGAGCTGGGGCATCACGCGCTCGCCCCCGGGACGCGGCTGGACTCGTTGAAGATCCGGCATCAGCTCGCGCGGACGCTCGTGGCGGCCGGAGCGACGTCCGTGCGCGACGACGACGTCGCGATGCTGTCGAACCTGTGGACCGACCTGCTCGTGAACGCCCGGGTGGGTCTGCTTCAGCGCCGTCGGGACGGGCCGGGGGAACCGGGCATCGTGCGGCTCTCCCGGTCGCTCTATCGGGCCTCGCGCGACACGGGCGGCCGACTGTGGTGGGTGTACCTGCGCACGTACGAGTTGCTGTGGGATCTGCGTCCCGGGACGCTCTGCGCGGTCCAGCCCCCGCCGGCACCGGCCCGGCGCGCCACCGGGGCGACGACGGAAAGCCCCCTCGAGAGGATTCCCGAGCGACATCGCGAGGCCGAGCAGAAGCTGCGCGAGGCCCGGGCCGAAGCCGAGCGCGTGTCGCGCGAGCTCGCCGAGGCCACCATCACGCGCCCGGGCCTCGATGCCGACCTCCTCGCCGGTCTCGTGCGCACCTTCGCGGGCGATGCCGTCTCGGGTGCGCTGCGCTTCGGGGTGCTCGTCGCGCCCTACCTCGTGGCGGAGCGGGCCGCGGGCGCGTCGATGCCGGGTGGGGAGTGCTCGGCCGACGGCGCGCCGCCGGGGGCGGCGGAACTCGGCCGCGTGCTCGCGGATCCCCGGCTGCGGGAGCCGATCCCCGTCCCCGAAGGACGCTCACCCGGTGCCGCGCGTTCGGCGCGGAAGGGCGCGGGGCAGGCCCTCGGGGTCGCCCGCACGCTCGAGCTGTACGAGGGAGCGGACCAGGATGCCGTGATCGCGGCGTGGTACCGCGCCGAGGCCGCGCGATGGGTGCGACCGCTCACGCAGCGCGCCCCCGCGACACCCGCCGAGGAGCTGCCGGGACCCGTCGAGACCTGGGAGACCGGCGACGATCTGGCCGACCTGGACTGGCCCGCGACGCTGCGCGCCGGCGGGGCGGTGATACCGGGGATCACGACCCGGCGCCGCTCGTACCTCGCCGACGACCCGCTGCCGCGCGAGACGAGCATCACCCTCGACCTGTACATCGACTCGTCGGGGTCGATGCCGAACCCGCGATCGGGGTCGCCCGCCGTGCTCGCCGGCACGATCCTCGCGTTGTCGATCCTGCGCGGCGGAGGGCGGGTGCGGGTGGCGAGCTTCTCCGGCCCCGGACAGGTCGGCGGCAGCGAGACCTTCACGCGCGACGCGGGGCAGGTCGTCCGCGATCTCGCCCTCTTCTTCGCCGGGGGCACGACCTTCCCCCTCGACCTGCTGGAGCGCCGCGCCGAAGGGCACGGTCGCGCGACGGCGGAGGAGCGCCGCCACCTCGTCGTGCTCTCGGACGACGGTCTGGTGTCGATGTTCGGCGCGGGCGATCCCGACCGGGCCGATGTCGCGGCGCGTGTGCGTTCCACGCTCACCACCGGCACACTCGTCGTCCTCGACCGCTCGCGACGGGTGGAGCCTCTCGCGAAGGCGGCCGGCTACGAGATCCTGTACCTGGAGACGATGGATGACGCCCCCAGGGCGTGCGCGGAACTCGCGGAGGTGCTGAATGGCTGACGCCGACACGCTGCTGCAGGTGTGGTCGAGCCTCGCGCCGCCGGAGGGGGAGACCTGGGCGTCCGCACGTCCCGGACCCCCGCTCGACGCGGTCGCCGCGCGGTTGTCGAGCGTGCCGCGGTCGTTCCTCGACGACGACGTCTCGATCGCCGCGCTGTCGGGCGACATCGCCGGGGTCGCGTGCGCCTCCGCCGCCTACGCCGAGGATGCCCGGGTCCGCCGCGGGGCCGCGATCGGGCTGTGGCTGCTCGCGAGCGAGGAGCTCGTCGAGCCGTTCGACCCGACGCTGGCCGGGCCGTGGGCGCTGCGGGCCGTCGACTCTCTCGCGCTCCGGGTCGCGCCGGTCGTCGACCCCCTCGACTGGCTCGCCGACGACGAGCGGCGCGAGGAAGCCGCGCGCACCTTCCTGCTGTGGGCCGGGTTCGTCCCCGCCGGAGAGGACCGCGAGACCGCCCGGGCCCTGTGGCAGGCCCGCGATTCGCTCCGACGCAGCAGCGCGCTCGCCGAGGCGTACGCGGCGTACGAGCACCGCGAGGAGATCGCCCGGCGCCTGGCCGAAGCCCGCGCGAAGGAGGCGGCGGCGAGGTACTCGAGTGAGTGATCCCGACGGTCTGCTCCTCGGTGCCGGCGCCGGCGGCGAGCCGGAGCCGGCGGCGGTGCCCGACCCCGACGACCCCCTCGCGCTCGGGGAGTACCGCCCGGGCTCCGCGGCGGTGCTGACGGACGCCGAACGCTGGCCGACCCTCGACGCCGAGGCCGCCGCCCGCCTCGACCGGTGGCGGACGCATCCCGCGGCACCCACGTGGGTGCACGCGACCGGCGATCGGCTCACGGCCGAGGCCGTCGAGCGCACGCGCACGCCGCTCCCGCTCGAGGGATGGCTCGACGAGCACCTCGCGACCGCCCGGAAGCTGCCGTTCTACCGCGGACGCGCGGGCCTCTCGACCCTCGCCGACTTCCCGCCCATCGGTCGCGCCGATCTCGCGGCCGACGTCTCGGCGTTCGTCCCCCTCGACGCCGACCTCGACCGGATGCTGCACGGCACGAGCTCGGGCTCGACGGGGGCGGCGCTCGTCATCCCCGACGACGTCGAAGAGGTCGCGCGCGGCTTCCACCTCCTCTTCGATCTCGCCCGCCGCGCGGGCGTTGACTGGACCCCGGATGCCGAGCGCCTGGCGCTCGTGTGGGTGCTCCAGCAGCGCCAGGCGTTCACGTACGTCTCGCTCATCAGCGGCTTCGCGCACCGGGCGATGGCGCGCGTGAACCTCGACCGCCGCGCCTGGCGCGCGGCATCCGATCGCTCCCGTTTCCTCGCCGCAGCGGACCCGCAGGTGATCTCGGGAAACCCGACGAGCCTCGCCGAGCTGTTGAGCGACGACCTGCGCGGGGTGCTGCGGCCGCTCGCGCTGTTCTCGGGGGCGATGGCGCTGTCGGGGCCGCTCCGCGCCGAGCTCGAGGCCGCGTTCGCCTGCCCGGTCATCGACGTCTACGGCCTTCACGAGACCCGGCCGATCGCGGCGCGCACCGATGACGGGCCGTTCCGGGTGCTGGACCGGCGCGTTCTCGTCGAGGTCCTGGATGCCGAGGGGCGCCCGGTCCCGGAGGGGACGATGGGCGAGATCGTCGTCACGGCGGGCGAGAACCCGCTGCTCCCGCTCGTGCGGTACCGCACCGGCGATGTCGGCCGGCTCGTGCGTCTCGCCGACGGCGGCGTGGCGATCGCCGACCTCGAGGGGCGCGAGCACACCGAGTTCGTCACCGGGGCGGGCACGCGCGTCCCCTCGGTCGACCTCACGCAGCAGTTGCAGAGTCACGGGGCGCTCGGGTGGGCGGTCGTGCAGGGTGCGTCCGGGGCGGTCGCGGCGACGGTGGTCGGCGGCGATGCCGAGCGGATCCGCGCGGCGCTGGAACGGCTGCTGGACCAGCCCGTCGAGGTCACGCGGGTGGAACGGCTCATCGATCTCGGCGAGGGCAAGCCGCGACGGTTCGTCTCGCACGCGGTGGACCCGGGGCGCGAGACCGCGACGGCGTGACGCGAGCCCCCTCCCGAGACGGGGAGAGGGCTCGCGCGAGGGGGCCGGCGTCAGTCGAGGTACTTCGCGTACGCCGGCAGGGTCAGGAAGGCCGGGAACTCCGGACGCAGCGCCACCTCGCGGAACACCGCGGCGGCGTCGTCGAAGCGGTCGCCCTCGGAGCGCGGCACCTCGGACAGCACCTCGTCGAGCAGCCCCTCGACGAACGGACGCGTGATCGTGTCGCCCTCGGCGGTGACGCGATCCTGGTGGATCCACTGCCAGATCTGCGAGCGCGAGATCTCGGCGGTGGCGGCGTCCTCCATGAGGTCGTCGATCGCGACCGCGCCGAGGCCCCGCAGCCACGCCTCGATGTAGCGGATCGCCACCGAGACGTTGCCGCGCACGCCCGCCGTGGTCACGGGCAGGCCGATGCGCAGGTCGAGCAGCCGGTGCGGCTCGACGGACACGTCCTCACGCGTCCGCTCGAGCTGATTCGGCGCGTCGCCGAGCACCGCGTCGAACTCGGCACGGGCCACCGGGATGAGGTCGGGGTGGGCGACCCACGTGCCGTCGAAGCCGTCGCCGGCCTCGCGCCGCTTGTCGGCGGCGACCTTCTCGAACGCCGCTGCGGTCACCTCGGGCTTGCGCCGGTTGGGGATGAAGGCGCTCATGCCGCCGATCGCATAGGCGCCGCGCTTGTGGCACGTCTGCACGAGCAGTTCGGTGTAGGCGCGCATGAACGGCACTGTCATCGTGACCTCGCTGCGGTCGGGGAGCACGAACCGCGCTCCGCGCCCGCGGTAGGTCTTGATGATCGAGAAGATGTAGTCCCAGCGCCCGGCGTTCAGGCCCGCGCAGTGGTCGCGCAGGGCGAACAGGATCTCCTCCATCTCGAACGCCGCGGGCAGCGTCTCGATGAGCACCGTCGCACGGATCGTGCCGTGCGCGAGGCCGAGCCGCTCCTCGGTGAACGAGAACACGTCGTCCCACAGCCGCGCCTCTTCGGCCGACTCGATCTTCGGTAGGTAGAAGTACGGCCCGCGGCCCGCGGCGATCAGCGCGTGCGCGTTGTGGAAGACGTACAGCCCGTAGTCGACGAGGGACCCGGATGCCGGCAGCTCACGGCCGGAGCGATCGATGAACGTCACGTGCTTCTCGGGCAGGTGCCAGCCGCGCGGGCGCATCACGATCGTCGGGGTGCGCTCGGCGGTGACCTCGTAGCGCTTTCCCTCGGGGCTCGTGAACGACAGCTGCCCGCGGATCGCGTCGAACAGCGAGAGCTGCCCGCCGATGACGTTGCGCCAGGTGGGGGAGGTGGCATCCTCCTGGTCGGCGAGCCACACCCGCGCGCCGGAGTTCAGCGCGTTGATCGTCATCTTCGGGTCGGTCGGGCCGGTGATCTCGACGCGGCGGTCCTCCAGGCCGGGGCCGGCTCCCGCCACGCGCCACGACGGGTCGTCGCGGATGTGCGCGGTGTCGGCTCGGAAGTGCGGGTCGTCGCCCGTGCCGATCTCGAAGCGGCGGCGCTCGCGGGCGGCGAGCCGGTCGTGCCGGCGTCGGGCGAAACGGTCGTGCAGCTCGGTGAGGAACGCGATCGCCGCGGGGGTGAGGATCTCGGCATCCCGTCCCTCGAGGGGGCGCTCGAGACGCAGGTGGGGGGTGGATGCCGAGGGGTTCGGCATCCGGGATCCTTCGGTGCCCGCGGAGGTCGAGGTGGGCGGTGGAGAGGTGTCGATGAGGGTCATGGTCGTGTCTTTCGGTGTCGGTGGGGCCCCCTCGCTCCGCTCGCGGCCCTCTCGCCGCCCGCCGCCCGCGGCCTGTCGCGCGTTGTGCGGTGCGAGCAGTGCTGAGTGTCCAAGAAACCCGGACGAATTTTTGAGATGTCCGGGTGTTTTGGACACTCAAGCGGGAGCGGGAGCGGGAGCGGGAGGGGGAGCGGGAGCGGGAGCGGGGAGGGGGAGATGGGAGGGAGAGAGGGTCAGTGGAACTGGGCGGTCTCGGTCGAGCCGGCCAGGGCCAGAGTTGCGCTGTCGGGGTTGAGCGCGGTGGAGACGACGTCGAAGTAGCCGGTGCCCGCTTCGCGCTGGTGGCGCGTGGCGGTGTACCCGTTTGCTTCGGCGGCGAACTCGGCCTCCTGCAGCTCGACGTACGCGCTCATGGCGCGCTCGGCGTAGCCGCGGGCGAGGTCGAACATCGAGTGGTTCACGGCGTGGAAGCCGGCCAGGGTGATGAACTGGAAGGCGTAGCCCATCGCCGCGAGCTCGGCCTGGAACGTCGCGATCTGCGCGTCGTCGAGGTGGCGCTTCCAGTTGAAGCTCGGTGAGCAGTTGTACGCGAGCTTCTTGCCCGGGAAGCGGGCGTGGATCGCCTCGGCGAAGCGGCGCGCGAGCTCGATGTCGGGCTCACCGGTCTCGACCCACAGCAGGTCGGCGTACGGGGCGAAGGCGAGACCGCGCGCGATCACCGAGTCGAGTCCCGGGCGCACCCGGTAGAAGCCCTCGCTGGTGCGCTCGCCGGTGAGGAACTCAGCGTCCCGCTCGTCGACGTCGCTCGTGAGCAGGTCGGCGGCGAGGGCATCGGTGCGGGCGATGATTACCGTCGGAACGCCGGCGACATCTGCCGCCAGACGTGAGGCGTTGAGGGTGCGGATGTGCTGCTGGATCGGCACGAGCACCTTGCCGCCGAGGTGACCGCACTTCTTCTCGCTCGCGAGCTGGTCTTCCCAGTGGATGCCGGCGGCTCCGGCCTGGATCAGCGACTGCGCGAGCTCGTAGGCGTTCAGCGGACCGCCGAAACCGGCCTCGGCGTCGGCGACGATCGGGGCGAGCCAGTCCCGGGTGATCTCTCCCTCGGCGCGCTCGATCTGGTCCTGCCGCAGCAGGGCGTTGTTGATGCGGCGGACGACGGCGGGGACACTGTTGGCCGGGTAGAGACTCTGGTCGGGGTAGGTCTGCCCCGCCAGGTTGCCGTCGGCGGCGACCTGCCACCCGGAGAGGTAGATGGCCTTCAGGCCGGCGCGCACCTGCTGCACGGCCTGGCCGCCGGTGTAGGCACCGAGCGCGCGGACGTACTCCTCGGTGTGCAGGAGATTCCAGAGGTTCTCGGCTCCGCGACGGGCGAGCGTCGCCTCTTCGCGGACGCTGCCACGGAGGCGGACGACGTCGTCGGCCGAGAACGTGCGCTCGATGCCGTCCCAGCGGGGGTCGGCATCCCAAGCGGCACGGAGCTCGGCGGCGGTCTCGGTCTGGTCGCCGGGGCGGAGCGGCGGCTGCGCGGGGGTGGCCTGGATCGTCATGAGCATTCTCCTTCGGGATGCCGGGGCCTCGGTGCCCCGTGGAGACCACTGTGGGCGAAGATCAACGCGTCGAACCCGGGGAGGCGGTGTGAAGATTGCCCGATCTTCTGCTGCTGTGAGACTCTCTCGTATGGACACGGGCGTCTCGACATCCTCGGCATCCCTCCCCTTCGACGATGGAGAGGTGGACACCCTCACCATCGGCCGACGCATCCGGCAACTGCGCACCGCGCGCGGCCTGACCCTCGACGACCTCGCCACAGCCGTCGGGCGGGCGCCGAGTCAGATGTCGATGATCGAGAACGGCCGCCGCGAGGCGAAGCTCACGCTGCTGCAGGCGATCGCCCGCGCGTTGGAGTGCAAGCTCGATCAGATCCTGGATGCCGAGCCCCTCGACGCCCGCTCCACCCTCGAGCTGTCCGTGGAACGGGCGATGCGCGGCCAGACCTTCCAGGCGCTCGGGATCGCACCGTTCCGCGTGGGGCGCGCGGTGCCCGACGAGGCGCTCGCCGCGATGCTCGCGCTGCAGGCCGAGATCGAACGCCTGCGCGAGGAGCGCTCGGCCACGCCCGAGGAGGCGCGGCGGGCGAACGTGGCGCTGCGGCGGCTCATGCGCACGCAGGACAACCACTTCCCGGAGCTCGAGCGCGTGGCATCCGGGATCCTCGATCAGATCGAGCATCCGGGCGGGCCGCTCACCCAGCGCGGGGCGAGCGACATCGCCGCCCACCTCGGCTTCACTCTGCACTACGTGCCCGACCTGCCCTCGTCGACGCGGAGCATCGCCGACGTGAAGAACGGGCGGCTGTACCTGTCGACGAAGGTCGCGAAGGGCGACCCGCGCGCGGCGGTGCTGCAGGCGCTGTCGAGCCGGATCCTCGGTCATGGCGAGCCGACGAGCTACGACGAGTTCCTCCGTCAGCGCGTCGAGACGAACTACCTCACCGGGGCGCTGCTCATGCCCGAGGCGCACGTCGTCGCCGCGCTCCGCGAGGCGAAGGAGCGGCGCACGATCAGCATCGAGGACCTTCGCGACGCGTACTCGGTGTCGTACGAGACGGCGGCGCACCGCTTCACCAATCTCGCGACCGTGCATCTCGGCATCCCGGTGCACTTCCTCAAGGTGCACGAGTCCGGGACGATCACGAAGGCGTACGAGAACGACGACGTGAACTTCCCCACCGATCGGCTCGGCTCGATCGAGGGGCAGATGTGCTGCCGGCGCTGGACGAGCCGCGTGGTCTTCGAGGAGGACGACCTGTTCAACCCGTACTACCAGTACACCGACACCGGCAACGGGACGTACTGGTGCACGGCACGCGTGGAGCAGTCGAGCGAGGGCGCGCACTCGGTGAGCGTCGGGGTGCGGTTCGACGACACGCGGTGGTTCCGCGGGCGCGACACCCCCAACCGCGGCGTCTCGCGGCACGCCGTCGAGACCTGCTGCCGTCGCGCGCCCGCCGACCTCGAGGCCGCGTGGCGCGGTCAGGCGTGGCCGAACGTGCGGACGCCGCGAACGCTGCTGGCGACGCTGCCGACCGGGGCGTTCCCCGGCGTGGATACGACGGAGATGTACGAGTTCCTGCAGGCGCACGCGCCGGCGGAGTGACCGTCCAGATGTGCAGGCTGCACATCATCGGGCGATATCAGGGCGAGGTGCCCATTCAGTCGGACGGATGCCGCACATAGCGTGTGCTGCACCCGCACCGTCCCTCTTCGCAAAAGGACACTCCCATGGCACGTATGGCCCACGCCGACGACTTCGCCCTCAGCCGCGTGACCCCGAACGCCCAGAAGCACTGGTTCGGCATCGCCGTGCAGCGCTTCGGCCAGGTCTCGGCGCTGTCGCAGTTCCTGCTCGGCGCCACCCTCGGTTACGCGATGACCTTCAGCGAGGCGTTCCTCGCGCTGCTGCTCGGCTCGATCATCCTCGAGGTCATCATGTGCATCGTCGGCATCATCGGGCAGAAGGAGGGGCTCAACACCGCCCTCCTCGCGCGATGGACCGGCTTCGGCGAGATCGGCGCCTCGCTCGTCGGCCTCGCGATCGGCATCAGCCTCATCGGCTGGTTCGGCATCCAGTCGGCCATCTCGGCCGAATCGCTCGACTCCCTGCTGCCGGGGCTGCTTCCGACGTGGGCGTGGAGCCTGCTGTTCGGTCTCGCCGTCACCGCGATCGTCGCAGTCGGCTTCGTCGGGATGCAGTGGCTCGCGAACATCACCGTGCCGCTGTTCCTCGTGCTCGTGGGCTGGTCGATCATCTCGGAGCTCAGCAATCACTCCATCGGCGACCTGCTCACCTCTCCCGCTCCCGGTCCGACCATGACGGTCTGGCAGGGCACCGCGATCGTCGCCGGTGGACTCATCGTCGGAGCGATCATCACCGCCGACATGACCCGGTTCAACCGCTCGAAGGCCGACGTCGTCAAGCAGACGGTCGTGGGCGTGACGCTCGGCGAGTTCGTCATCGGCCTCTCCGGAGTGCTGCTGGCCCACGCCGCCCAGTCCGGGAACATCGTCGCCATCGTCACGTCTTCGGTGGGCCTGGTCGGGCTCATCATCGTGATCACCGGCACGTTGAAGATCAACGACTGGAACCTCTACTCCTCCACGCTGGGCCTCGTGAACTTCATCTCCACCGCCTTCGGCAAGAACCTGCACCGCGTCACCACGACGATCGTGCTCGGCGTGGTGGGCTCGATCCTCGCCGCCGCCGGCATCCTGTCGCAGTTCACGGAGTTCCTCATCATCCTCGGCGTCGCCTTCCCGCCCATCGCCGGGATCATGGTCGCCGAGTACTTCCTCGTGCGCCGCTGGCGCGGCGAGCTCGACGCCTCTCGCGCCGAGGGTCGACTTCCCCTCACCGCCCCGCGGATCGTGCCCGTCACCCTCGTGATCTGGCTGGTCTCGGCCCTCGTCGGGTACTTCGTCACCTGGGGCATCCCGGCGATCTCCTCGCTCGTGCTGTCGATCGTGCTCTACACCGTCGCCGGGAAGCTCGGCTGGGTGCGCGGGGTCGGCCAGGCCACCACCGCGCAGTCCCCGGCCGCGAGCGCCGCGTCCGTGGCATCCTGACTCACCCCCCCCCGAACGAAAGAAGCTCCACCCATGCACATCGGCATCGACGTCGGCGGAACCAACACCGACGCAGTGCTCATGGACGCCGCCGTCGCCCTCGCCGGCGCCAAGAAGTCCACCAGCCCCGACGTCACGACCGGCATCGTCGACGCGATCGCGGCGCTCCGTGACGAGCACGACTTCGCGGGTGCTGACATCGACGCGGTGATGATCGGTACCACGCACTTCATCAACGCGCTCGTCCAGGCCCAGCGCCTCGCGCCGACCGCGGCGCTGCGCCTGGGGCTCCCCGCGACCAAGGCGCTGCCTCCTCTCGTGGACTGGCCCGAGGTGCTGACCGAGGCCATCCAGGCGCGCAGCTACCTCGCCCACGGCGGGTACGAGTTCGACGGGCGGCCGATCTCGCCGCTCGACGAGGACGAGCTGCGGGGCATCGCCCGTGACATGGCGGAGCACGGCGTGCGTTCGGTCGCGATCTCGTCGGTCTTCTCTCCCGTCAACCACGACCTCGAGGTGCGCGCGGCCGAGATCATCGCGGACGTGCTCGGACCCGACGTCGCGATCTCGCTGTCGCACGAGATCGGCCGGATCGGTCTGCTCGAGCGCGAGAATGCCACGATCATCAACGCGGCGCTGCGCGAGCTCGCCTCCGAGATCGTCGACGGGCTCACCTCCGCCGTGCGCGCTCAGGGGATCGAGGCTCCGATCTTCCTCAGCCAGAACGACGGCACGCTGATGGACGAGGACTACGTGCGCCTCTATCCGGTGGCGACGTTCGCCTCGGGTCCCACGAACTCCATGCGCGGCGCCGCCCTCACGAGCGGTCTGCAGACCTGCGCGGTCGTCGACATCGGCGGCACGACCGCCGACATCGGCCTGCTCAACGCCGGGTTCCCGCGCGAGACGGCGAACGAGGTGAAGGTCGCCGGCATCCGCACGAATTTCCGGATGCCGGATGTGCTGTCGATCGGCATCGGCGGCGGCTCGATCGTCGATGAGGAGACGGCCGAGGTCGGGCCGGCGTCGGTCGGCTACCGGCTGACCGAGGAGGCGCTGGTCTTCGGCGGTTCGACGCTGACGGCGACCGACATCGCCGTCGCCGCCGGCCGCGCAGAGGTGGGCGACCCCTCGCGCGTGGCCCACCTGGACCCCGCGTTCGTGGAGCGCGTGCTCGCGCGCATCGCCGAGCGCGTGGCCGAGGCCGTGGATCGTATGCGCACCTCGCCGGAGCCGATCCCCGTGGTCGCCGTCGGCGGCGGCAGCATCCTGCTCCCCGACGAGCTGCCGCTGTTCGGCGCGGTGCACCGCCCGACCAACTACGCCGTCGCCAACGCGATCGGCGCCTCGATCGCCCAGGTGGGCGGAGAGATCGACAAGGTCTACGCGATCGAGGCCGGCCGGCGCGACGAGGGCATCGCGGCGATCCGCGCGGAGGCGGTCGACAAGGCCATCGCGGCGGGCGCCCGCCCGTCGTCGGTGGCGATCGTCGACTTCGACGAGGTGCCGATCCCGTACCTCCCCGGCAACGCGACGCGGGTGCGCGTGAAGGCCGTGGGCGATCTCGACATGGGCGTGCGCGCGTGAGCTGGGAGTTGTCGGCGGACGTCGTGGCCGACCTCGCCCGCGGCGCGGCGGTCCTGGGCACCGGGGGAGGCGGTGACCCCTACATCGGTGCGCTCCTGGCCCGTCAAGCGCTCGCGGAGCACGGGTCGGTGACGGTCGTCGGGCTCGACGAGCTGCCCGAGGACGCCCTGGTGCTCACCGTGGCGATGATGGGCGCGCCGACCGTCATGGTCGAGAAGCTCCCGAGCCTCGACGAGGTGGTCGCTCCCGTGCACGCGCTCGCCGCGTCGCTCGGCCGTCCCGTCACCCACGTCGCGTGCGCCGAGGCCGGGGGAGTGAACTCCACGATCCCGATCGCCGCCGCCGCGGCTCTCGGGTTGCCGCTGGTGGATGCCGACGGCATGGGCCGCGCCTTCCCCGAGCTGCAGATGGTGCTGCCGACGTTGTACGGCGTCACCGCGTCTCCGCTGGCCTTCGCCGACGAGAAGGGCAACACGGCCGTCCTATCGACCATCGACAACACCTGGACCGAGCGGATCGCCCGTGTCGCGTGCGTGGAGATGGGCTGTTCGGTGATGATCGCCGGCTTCGCGATGTCGGGGGCGACGGCCCGTGAGGCTCTCGTTCCGGCCTCGCTGTCGGCGTGCCTGTCGATCGGTCGTGGCATCGTCGAGGCGCGCGCGGCCAAGACCGACCCCGTGACCGCCGTCGTCGAGGCGCTTCGGGGGAGCGAGGTGTTCGCCGGCAAGGTCGTCGACGTCGAGCGCGGGACGACCGCGGGATTCGCCCGCGGCAACGCGCGCATCGAGGGGGCCGACGACACGCTCACCCTGTCGTTCCAGAACGAGCACCTCATCGCCCGCACCGGCGAGGGTGTGCTCGTCACGACGCCCGATCTCATCATCGTCCTGGATGCCGAGAGCGCCGAGCCCATCACCACCGAGGGGCTGCGCTACGGCCAGCGCGTGCGCGTGATCGCCGCTCCGAGCGACGAGCGCTGGCACGGGCCCGAGGCCCTCGCGATGGTCGGGCCGGGCTACTTCGGCTACGAGATGCCGTCCCATCGCTTCGACGGAACCGTGGAGGTGGCGGCATGAGCTGGACCCTGACCGCGGCCGATCTCCCCGACCTCGCCCGCGGCGCGACGCTGCTCGGCACGGGTGGCGGGGGCGACCCGTACATCGGGCAGAAGCTCGTCGAGCGCGTGCTGGGCGAGGGGAGCATCACGATCCTCGACCCCGACGAGATCGCCGACGACCTGTTCGTCATCCCGACCGCGCAGATGGGGGCGCCGACCGTCATGGTCGAGAAGATCCCCGCCGGGACCGAGCCCACCCTCGCCCTGCGCACCCTCGAGAAGCACCTCGGCCGTACCGCCGACGCCACCATGCCGATCGAGTGCGGCGGCATCAACTCGATGATCCCGCTCATCGTCGCGGCCGAGACCGGCCTGCCTGTCGTGGATGCCGACGGCATGGGCCGCGCGTTCCCGGAGCTGTCGATGGAGACCTTCGCCGTCTACGGCGTCCACGGCTCGCCCCTGGCCCTCGCGGGGGAGCGCGGCGAGACCGCCGTCATCGACACCGGCGACGACGACCGGCAGATGGAGTGGCTCGCCCGCGGCGTCACGATCCGCCTCGGCGGGGTGGCCCACATCGCCGAGTACGCCATGACGGGAGCCGACGTGCGCCGGACGGCGGTCCCGCGGACGCTCTCGATGGCGCTGGCGCTGGGGCGCGGCATCCGGGAGGCCCGCGAGCAGCATCGCTCGCCGTTCGAGGCGATCGCCGAGACGCTCTCGACGACCCTGTACCCGCACGTGCGGGAGCTGTTCGTGGGCAAGGTCACGGACGTGGAGCGACGCACGACCGACGGCTTCGCGAAGGGGCGGGCGACCATCTCGGCGCTCGGGCCGGACGACGCTTCGACGCTGGAGGTGGCGTTCCAGAACGAGAACCTCATCGCGCACCGCGACGGCGTGCTCGTGGCGATCGTGCCCGACCTCATCTGCATCACCGACGTCGAGTCGGCCGAGCCCATCACGACGGAGGGACTGCGGTACGGCCAGCGGGTGCGGGTGCTCGGCATCTCGACGCCCGACCTGATGCGCACCCCCGGCGCGCTCGCCGCCTTCGGCCCGTCGGCGTTCGGCCTCGCCGAGACGTTCACTCCGGTGGAGGAGCTGCAGGCGGAGGGTGCCCGACCGCTGATTACCCTGTGAGCATGAGAACCCTCGGGCCCGACCGTCTTCCGGTGCTCGCCCGGGGGTTCTCGCTACTCGGCTCGGGCGGCGGCGGAACGACGACGCTGCTCGAGCTCATGGCCGCCCAGGTGCTCGACGGGCCCGTCGCCCTCCACGACGTCGACGAGGTCGAACCCCGCACGCCGTGCGTCGCGATCGGTTTCGCGGGATCGACATACC
This sequence comes from Microbacterium testaceum StLB037, assembly GCF_000202635.1. Taxonomy (NCBI): domain Bacteria; kingdom Bacillati; phylum Actinomycetota; class Actinomycetes; order Micrococcales; family Microbacteriaceae; genus Microbacterium; species Microbacterium testaceum. The sequence goes on from NC_015125.1 coordinate 2,643,911, forward strand.
TGCTCGGCGAGCGGGTTCCTCCCCCCGACGCCTTCGCTCCGCTCCTGGCGGCGGCCGAACGGTGGACGGGGGTGCGGGCGCCGGCCGTCTGCGCGATGGAGGGCGCGGGTCTGAACGGGCTGACGCCGTTGCTCCTCGTCGGGGACCGGATGCTCGTCGACGCCGACCTGATGGGCCGCGCTCTGCCGGGGATCGATCAGCTCTCGCTCCTCGTCGATGCGGTTCCCGGCGCGATCGTCGTGGCCGACACCGGGGGCGGCGTGATGCTCGTCGACTCCTCTCGGGCGGGCGACGCCGAGAGCCTCGTCCGCTCGAGCGTGATCCGCGCGGGAGGCGCGGGGGCGGTGCTTGTCGCGGGCTTCACCGTCGGCGACCTGTCGGTGCACGGCATCCCGGGAACCTACACGCGCGCTCTCACCCTCGGCGCCGCGGACGTCGTCACGGACGACCTGGCCGAAGCGCGCATGCTCGGCAGCGGACGGGTGAGCGCGTTGGATGCCGTGCCGGACGACGCCTTCGCGCGATCGGTCGAGCTGGTCGGCGACGACGGAGCCTTGCTGCGCCTGGTGGCGCGCTCGGAGTTCCTCGCGGTCACGCGCGACGGGGAGACGATCGCGGCGTCGCCGGAGATCCTCGTCGCGATCGACTCCGTCTCCGGGGACGTGCTGCAGGTGGATGCCGTCACCCTCGCTCGGCACGTGCGCATCGTCGCTCTCGCCGCGCCGCGGTGGTGGTCCGCCTCGGCCGAGCGCCTCGCGCACGTGGTCCCCGAGGCGTACGGGCTGCGCGGTCTGGAGGTCGGACGATGACCCCCCTCGACCTTGCCGCGCTGCTGGCGCACCCCGCGAACGGCGGAATCCGCGTCGTGGTGGAGGCGGCGGACGCCTTTGCGGGGGTCGTGGTCGCGGCGCGCGAGGCGATGCTGCCCGCCCGCGGGGCGGGCGAACTCGCCGCCCTCACCGAGCCGCCGCCCACGGCCCCCTGGCAGCAGGACGCTCTCGTCCGCCGCGTCCGGGACCGCGGCTTCCCCGGACTCGCCCTGTCGGGAGCCGAGGTCCTCGGCGCGGGAAGCCGCCGGCTCGCCGCGCGACTGGGGCTGACGGTGCTCGAGGTCGACGACCCGATGGCGCTCGCGCGCGCCGGCTGGGAGCTCGTGCAGGGGCGTGACGCCCTCACGCTCGGGTACGTCCGCCGGGTCGCCCAGTCCATCGAATACTCGGCGTCGCATCTCGCCGACCTGCTTCGGCACCTCTCGGCCAGCGTCGGACACGGGGTCGCCCTCATCGACGCCGAGGGCGTCCTGCTCGAGGCCGGCGGGCACCTGCCCGAGGCCGTGCGGGCCGCGATCGACGTCGGCCTCTGGCAGGACGCGGTCTCGGTCGCCGAGGGGGCGGCCGCGTCGGTGCGCGTCGACAGCCCGAGCCGTGCGGGATTGCGCTTGGCGATGTTCGGTGCGGGGCTCAGCCCCGCGCAGTTGGCGGCGCTCGCGGTCGCCGCAGAGGTCGCGATGCCGGCGGTCGCCGCGCGCATCCTCATCGACGAGGTGGCCGACGTGAGCGATGCCGCCGTGGCATCCGGTCTCCTACGCGAGTTCCTCGAAGCGCGGGATGCACGCGACCCCGACGTCGAGCAGCGCATGAGCGAGCGCGGGTGGCGGACGGGCGGATACCACCTCGCCTTCCGGATCGCGGGGCGCCGTCGCCTGGAGACCCTCGAGCTGCTGCGATTCGTGCGCCGGAGCCTCGCGACCCTGCCCGTCGACTCGCAGGCGGTCACCAGCGGTCGCGGTATCACGGGGTGGTTGAGCTTCGCCGAGCCGCCGCCCGCCCCGCGCCTCGACGAACATGTCGCGTCGCTGCGAGCACTTCACGACGGCGCTCGGCGGTCGTTCGACGTCGCCACCGGCATCGGTGCGCTCGACAGCGGCGCGGGCGGACTGCTGACGAGCATCGACGGGGCAGTGGACGGTGCGCGCATCGCCGCGGCCCGAGCAGCGACCGGATGGTTCGTGCGCGTCGACGCCCTCGGCATCGAGCAGGTCCTGCTGTCGTGGGCGGGGTCGGACACGTTCGTCCCCGCCGCGGAATCGCTGCTGGCGCCCCTCGCGTCGCAGGGGCCCGAGCTTCTCGAGACCCTCACCGCGTACCTCGATCACGAATCGGGCGTGTCGGCGACGGCCGCGGCGCTCGGGCTCCACCGAAACACGGTCGCGATGCGGATCGCCCGCGCCCAGGAGCTCCTCGGCGTCGACCTCACCGACACCGACGCGCGCCTCGCCCTGCATCTCGCCTGCCGCGCGCTGCGCTGAGGTCTGGCGGGGCGGGGCTCGCGGCGGGCGCCGGGGCCCGTGCCGTCGTGCGGAGTCCGTGCGCGCCACGCCGGTTCGGGATGCCGCGGGCTCCGCGTCTCGGGACGGAGTCCGCGGGACGGTGCCCGGGGTCTCAGCGCCCGGCAGGGTTGCGCAGAAACCTGACACGTGTAAGGTTTCTGACCAGCGAGCTCCATCCCCCCGGAGCGCTTTCGATGAGGAGAGCAGTCATGAAGCACACCCTCGCGGCATCCACCGCGATCGTCGGACTCGTCCTGGGCGGTTTCGCCGCCTCTGGTCCCGCCGTCGCCGCACCGCCCGCGGCGGCTGACAGACCCGGACCTCCCGGGCACGCCGGCCCGCCCGCGCACGCCGGCCCCGGCGCGCGCGACCTCGAGCGCTACGCCGCAGACACCTGGACCTCCCTCGCCGCGATGGCCCACGAGAACACCGGCCTGCCCGACGACAACATCGGCGGTGCGCTCGATGAGGCCACGGCATCCGGTTACACCTCGCCGACGAACATCGGCGGTTACCTCTGGTCGACGGTGACCGCGCGCGACCTGGGGATCATCAGCGCCGACGAAGCGCGCGAGCGCCTGGCCGCCACCGTCTCGACGCTCGAGACCATGGAGCGCAACGAGGGAAGCGGCATGTACTACAACTGGTACGCGCCCGACACCGGTGCCAAGCTCGAGATCTTCCCGACCTCGGGCGAGGTCATCCACCCGTTCCTCAGCACGGTCGACAACGGCTGGCTCGCGGCGGGGCTGCGGATCGTCCGCGAGGCGGAGTCGACGCTCGCCGACCGCGCCGACGCGTTGTACGAGTCGATGGACTTCTCGGCGTTCTTCGACACCGCGGGGGCCGCGGGCCTGCCCGCCGGCACCAACCGCGGCGGCTTCTGGGAGGCTCCTCCCGGCGACGGCTGCGCGGTCGAGGCGCCGATGTACAACGGCAGCGGTGAGACCGCGTTCTACACGTGTCACCACTACGACACGACGGTCAGCGAGAGCCGCATCGCGACGTACCTGGGGATCGCGGAGGGTTCGATCCCGGCATCCGGTCTGTACGGCACGCATCGCACCATGCCCGCGGGCTGCGACTGGGCGTGGCAGGAGCAGCTGCCGACCGGTGAGACCCGCACCTACGACGGCGTCGACGTCTACGAGGGCGTGTATTCCTACGACGGGATGAGCTTCGCGCCGAGCTGGGGCGGCAGCATGTTCGAGGCGCTCATGCCCGACCTCCTCATCCCTGAGGCGGAATGGGGCCCGCGCTCCTGGGGCGTGAACCACCCGATCACCGTCGAGGTGCAGAAGCGGCACGGCCTGAAGGAAGCCGGCTACGGGTACTGGGGCTTCTCGCCCGCCAGCAACCCGTTCGGCGGCTACAGCGAATACGGCGTCGACATCGCCGGCATCCGGTCCGATGGATACACCTCGGATGCCGAGAAGACCGACGTCGACGTCGACCGCCCCGGCTGCACCGAGGGGACGAACCCGAACCCGACGTTCGGCGACGGGGTCGTCACCCCGCACGCGGCGTTCCTCGCTCTGCCGTACGACCGGCCCGGGGTGCTGAAGAACCTGCGCGGTCTGGAGAAGAAGCTCGGCGCGTACGGTCCCGGCGGGTTCTACGACGCGGTCGCGGTGAAGAGCGGGACGATCGCCGAGCGATACCTCTCGCTCGACCAGTCGATGATCATGGCGGCGATCGGCAACGCGCTGACCGACGACTCCCTGAAGGACTACATGGTCGATGACAGGATGGAGCAGAACCTCCGGCCCGCCATCGAACAGCAGGTCTTCGGCTCGTCGTGGGGCGCGTCGCGTCCCTGACGGATCGATCCTCGATGCCCGGTGCCTCTCGGAGGTGCCGGGCATCGGTGTGTCCGGAACGGGGGAGAGGATGCCGATGACCGACGCACCTGCGCCCCGCGCGCGCCGCGGGAGCTACGCGAAGGGGCAGCAGACGCGTCAGCGCATCGTCGACGAGGCGGTGGTGGTGTTCGGGCGATCGGGTGTCACGGCCGGGTCGCTCCGCGAGGTCGCGACGCGGGTGGCCCTGACCCCCGCCGGGCTCATGCACCACTTCGCGTCCAAGGAGGAGCTGTTCGCCGAGGTGCTGCGCCAGCGCGACGAGCGTGTCCGGGCGGCGGCGGGCGATCCGCACGAGCACACCCTCGTCGAGCAGATGCAGAAGGTCGTCGCGCACAACGCCACCACCCGCGGCCTCACCTCGCTCTACACCCTCGTCGTCGCCGAGGCGGGCGACCCCGCCCATCCCTCGCACGAGGCCTTCGCGGAGAGGTACCGGCACGGCGCCGAGACCGCCGCCGACCTGCTGCGCGCGGGTCAGGCCGCGGGTGAGGTGCGGGCCGACATCGATCCCGCGCGGGCGGCTCGGCTGTTGAGCGCCGTGATGGACGGACTGCAGCAGCAGTGGCTCCTGGACGACTCGGTCGACATGCCCGCGCTGTTCGCCGAGTTCGTGCGGGGGTACCTGCGGCCGCCGGCCTGAGTCCCGGGGGCGTCACCCGGCACGCGAGACCGCACGCTCCGCACGAGACCGCACGCTGTGGCGAGCGAATGCGTGCGCTCTCGTGAAAGTCATGCTGTCTCGGCGACGCTGGTCCCGTCCCGGCGCGGGCGGCTTGCGCGACGTAGGTTATGCGCTTAAACTCGATCACGACGTGCAGAGAGCGCCCGACGACGGGTGCCTGGTTCGAGGAGGAACACCATGAAGAAGACCCGATGGAGCGCCGTGGCCGTGATCGCCGCGGCGGCGATCGCCCTCACCGGCTGTGGGCGCACCTCCGACACCGGATCCGGCCCCAGCGAGGCGGGCACGATCGGTGACGCCAAGGCCGAGGGCACTCTCACCATGTGGGCGATGGGTGCCGAGGGCGAGGCGCTGCCCGACTTCGTCAAGACGTTCGAGGAGGCCAACCCCGGAGTGACCGTCAACGTCACACCCGTGCCGTGGGATGCCGCGTACAGCAAGTTCCAGACGGCGATCGCCGGCGGCAACACCCCCGACCTCGCCATGGTCGGCTCGACCTGGATGGCCGACTTCGGCGACGCGCTGCAGACGGTTCCCACCGACCTCTCCACCGACGGCATGTTCCCCGGCGCGGTCGACTCCACCAAGATCGACGACCGGGCGACCGGCGTCCCCTGGTATGTCGACACCCGCGTCCTCTACTACCGCACCGACATCGCGGCGCAGGCCGGCTGGACCTCGGCTCCCACCACCTGGGACGACCTGAAGAAGATGGCCGCCGACATGCAGGCCAAGGGCGGCGCCGACTACGGCATCCGTCTCCCCTCGGGCAACGACTCGTTCCAGGGGAACCTCTGGATGCCGTGGTCGAACGGCGCCGAGCTGGAGGACGGCTCCACGTGGACCCTCGACACCCCCGAGACCACCGAGGCGTTCGAGTACTACCAGAGCTTCTACACCGACGGCATCGCGAACCCCGCCGCCGACCGCTCGGCCGGCGCGCAGGAGGCGGACTTCGTCTCGGGCAAGACCCCGATGTTCATCGACGGGCCGGCCTTCATCGGTCTGCTCGAAGACCTCGGCGGCGAGGGCTTCAGCGACAAGATCTCGACCGCGGTCCTGCCGGCCAAGGAGTCCTCGACCTCATTCAGCGGTGGCTCGAACCTCGCCGTGTTCGACAACTCGAAGAACGCCGCGAGCGCCTGGAAGCTCGTGCAGTGGCTGAGCGAGCCCGAGACGCAGGCCGCCTGGTACGAGGCGACCGGTGACCTCCCCGCTGTCCAGGATGCCTGGAAGTCCGACGCCCTGTCCTCGTCGAAGACCCTCGCCGCTTTCGGTACCCAGCTCGAGACCGCCAAGTCGGTGCCCGCCGTCACCACGTGGGTGCAGGTCGCCGCGGCCGGTGACGCGATGCTCGAGAAGCTCCGCCTCGGCCAGCAGAGCCCGGCCGACGGGCTGAAGGAGCTCCAGGCCACCGCGGACCAGCTGGGTCTGGGCTGAGACCATGACGCAGGCAGTCGTGGGTGCGGCCGGGCGGGCTCCGGCCCCCGGTCGCACCCGCGCCGGCGGGGCGTCGAGCCGCCGCCGGCGCCAGGGATGGGTCGCGTGGGGCTTCGCCCTGCCGTTCGTCGCGGTCTTCGCGGTCTTCATGGTCGTGCCGATCGTCGGCTCCTTCGCGATGTCGTTCACCGACTTCACGGCGCGCGACATCCGCTCGCCGTTCGCGGTGAACTTCGTCGGACTCGAGCAGTACGCGGGGGTCCTCACCGACCCCGTCTTCCTCACGTCGCTGGGCGTGACCGCGACGTTCGTCGTGGTCGGCATCCCGGTCACGATGGCGGTCGCGCTGGCCCTCGCCCTCGCGCTGAACGCCAGCAAGGGACGGTTCGTCTCGATCCTGCGTGTGGGCTTCTACGCCCCGGTCGTGACGAGCATCGTCGCGGTGGCCGTCGTCTGGCGCTACATCCTGCAGCCGGAAGGCCTGCTCAACTCGGCGCTCGCGATCATCGGCATCCAGGGTCCGGACTGGCTCAACGACACCCGTACCGCGCTTCCCTCGCTCATCGCGATGGCGGTCTGGCGCAACGTCGGCACGCTCATGGTGATCTTCCTCGCGGGGCTCCAGGCGATCCCCACCGACGTCAAGGAGGCCGCCCTCATGGACGGCGCCTCGTCGCGGCGCCGCCTGACCTCGGTCACGCTCCCGCTGCTGCGCCCCACCCTGCTGCTCGGCGCGGTGCTCATCTCCGTCGGTTTCCTGCAGTTCTTCGAGGAGGCGTTCGTGATGACCCAGGGCGGGCCGCTCAACTCCACCCTCTCGGTGGCCTATTACACGTTCAAGCAGTTCGGCTTCGGGCAGTACGGCACGGCCTCGGCCGCGAGCTACCTGCTGTTCCTCGCGATCGCGCTGCTCAGCCTGGTGCAGTTCCGCGTGCTGCGCTCGAAGGATTGAGGGTGGATGCCATGACACTCACGTCTCCCGCGGCTCCGGCCGCCGTCGCCGAAGCGACGCGGCCGCCGCGTCGCCGCCGCGCCGACAAGCGCGTCACCCCCGGGCGCGCACTCACCTACACCGTGCTCGTCGTGGGCCTGATCGTGTGGGTCCTTCCCTTCGCCTGGATGCTGCTGGGCTCGGTCAAGACGCAGCGCGAGATCCTGCAGCGCCCGCCCACGTGGTGGCCGCAGGCGTTCACCTGGGACAACTTCGGCGCCTGGTTCGGGCAGCTGAACTTCGGGCAGTTCTTCGGCAACAGCATCCTCGTGGCGCTGTTCACGGTCGCGGGCAACCTCGTGTTCTGCTCGATGGTCGGCTACGCGCTGGCGAAGATGGACTTCCCCGGCAAGAAGGCGCTGTTCCTCGTCGTCATGGTGACGCTGATGGTCCCCGGCGTCGTCACCTTCGTGCCGCTGTTCGTGATGGTCTCCTCGCTCGGCCTCGTCGACAGCTACGCGGCGCTGATCCTGCCGTTCGTCACCACTCCGCTCGGGGTGTTCCTCATGCGGCAGTTCATGCTCGGCATCCCGGACCCGCTGCTCGAGGCTGCGCGTATCGACGGTGCCGGGGAGCTGCGCATCTTCGCGCGGATCGTGATGCCGCTGTGCGGGCCGCCGCTCGCGACCCTCGGCATCCTGACCTTCCTCGCCTCGTGGAACAACTTCCTCTGGCCGCTCGTGGCGGCGCAGACCGAGGCGAAGTACACCCTCCCGGTCGCCCTGTCGCTGTACTCGACGGGACAGAACGCCACCGACTACGGCCTGCTGCTCGCGGGGTCCGTGCTGGTGATCGCGCCGATCATCCTGCTGTTCGTCTTCCTGCAGCGCTACTTCATCCAGGGCATCGCCTCGACCGGCCTGAAGTGAGGCGGGCGCCCGCCCCGCGCGGGCGGGCCCCGCACACCGCCGAGTCCCCGAAAGGACCCCCCATGACCCACGCCCGCTTCCTCACCGCGCCCGACGGCACGCGCTTCCGCGACCTGAACGGCAACGGCGTGATGGACCCGTACGAGAACCCGGCGCTGAGCGTCGAGGAGCGCACCGACGACCTCGTCTCGCGTCTCAGCCTCGAAGAGAAGGTCGGTCTGATGTTCCAGACCGTGATCGAGGTCGGCGACGAGGGCGAGCTGCTCGAGGCCCCCGGCAAGATCTCGAAGTCGCCGACGACGACCGTGGTGGTCGGCAAGCACATGAACCACTTCAACGTGCACGCCATCCGCACCGCCCGCCAGGCGGCGACCTGGAACAACAACCTGCAGGCACTGGCCGAGACGACGCCGCACGGCATCCCGGTCACCATCAGCACCGATCCGCGCCACGCGTTCGTCGAGAACACCGGTGTGGCGTTCTCGGCCGGCCCGTTCTCGCAGTGGCCCGAGGGTCTCGGGCTCGCGGCCCTCGACGACGTCGACACCGTGCGGGAGTTCGCCGAGGTCGCGCGGCGCGAGTACGTCGCCGTCGGCATTCGCGCGGCCCTCCACCCGCAGATCGACCTGGCCACCGAGCCGCGGTGGGGCCGCCAGGCGCAGACCCTGGGTCAGGATGCCGCCCGGGTCACCGAGTTCACCGCGGCCTACCTGCAGGGGTTCCAGGGCGACGAGCTCGGACCCGACAGCGTGGCCTGCACGACCAAGCACTTCCCGGGCGGCGGGCCGCAGCTAGACGGCGAGGACGCGCACTTCCCCTACGGCCGCGAGCAGGTGTACCCCGGCGGCATGTTCGACTACCACCTCGAGCCGTTCCGCGAGGCGATCCGCTGCGGCACCGCCGGGATGATGCCCTACTACGGCATGCCGGTGGGCCTCGAGGTCGACGGCCTGCCGATCGAGGAGGTCGGCTTCGGCTACAACCGCCAGATCATCACGGGGTTGCTCCGCGAGCAGCTCGGCTACGACGGTGTCGTCGTCACCGACTGGGAGCTCGTCAACGACAACCACGTGGGCGATCAGGTGCTGCCCGCCCGCGCCTGGGGCGTCGAGCACCTCTCCGCCGTGGAGCGCATGGAGAAGATCCTGGATGCCGGGAGCGACCAGTTCGGCGGGGAGGAGTGCGTCGAGATGCTCGTCGACCTCGTCCGCGCGGGCCGGGTGAGCGAGGAGCGGATCGACGAGTCCGTCCGGCGCCTGCTGCGGGTGAAGTTCCAGCTCGGTCTGTTCGACGACCCGTACGTCGACGTCGACGAGGCCGAGCGCATCGTCGGCAACGCGGAGTTCCGTGCGCTGGGGGAGCGGGCGCAGGCGCATTCGCTCACCGTGCTCGTCAACGAGGGCGACGTGCTGCCCCTCCGCCCCGCGGGCGCGGTGTACATCGAGGGCTTCCGCCCTGACGATGTCGCCGAGCTCGGCCGGGTGGTCACCGACCCCGCGGAGGCGGACCTCGCGATCGTCCGCATCGGCGCGCCGTTCGACCCGCGCGACGACCTCTTCCTCGAGGCGTGGTTCCACCAGGGCTCTCTCGAGTTCGCGCCGGGTCTGGTGTACCGGTTGCAGCAGATCGCGGCATCCTGCCCTCTCATCCTCGTCGTGAACCTCGACCGGCCGGCGATCCTCACCCCCTTCGTGGGCCACGCCGCGGCGATCGTCGCCGACTACGGCAGCTCCTCGGCGGCCGTCCTCGACGCCCTCACCGGCCGCGTGCCCCCGCGCGGGCGTCTGCCGATCGAGATCCCCCGGTCGATGGATGCCGTGCGTTCCTCGCGCGAGGATGTACCGTCGGACACCGGCGACCCCGTCTTCCCCGTGCATCACGGGGTGGAGCTGAAGGTGTCGACCGGCGCGCAGAGGGGGTAAGGGCGGCTCATGGCGGAGGGGCAGACGACGCGGCGACCGACCGTGTACGACGTCGCGAACGAGGCGAACGTCTCGATCGCGTCGGTGTCGTTCGCGTTCCGTCGTCCCGACAAGCTCAGCGACGCCACGCGCCAGCGGGTGCTCGACGCGGCCCGCCGCTTGGGGTACGCCCCCAGCGGCGCCGCCCGGGGGCTCGCCCGGGGGCGCACCGGCACGCTCGGCCTGCACGCCTTCGACCTGCTGCTCGAGCGGGCCGACCCCCTCGCCCAGCCGCTGAGCGGCATGCAGTCCCCGCCGCTGGACACCGGGGGTGTGATCCCCTGGGACCAGACCGACGACGACGTGCTCTCCGACCCGCGCGCGTTCCCGCTGTACGTCGACGAGGTGCAGCGCGGTTTCGAGCTGGAGTGCTGGGCGCTCGGTCGTCCGGTGATGCTGAGCAGCGGATCGGATGCCGACGTCTCGGTCGCCGACACGGTCGGACGCGTCGACGGGCTCGCGATCTTTCCCTCCCCGCAGACCGCGCCGACCCTCGCGCGGCACTCCCTCAGCATCCCGATCGTGCTGTTCAGCACCGCGCCCGCGGACGACGCGCACCACCGGGTCCGCGTCGACAACGCCCGCGGGATGCGCGCGCTCGTCGCCCATCTCGTGGAGGAGCACTCGGCGACCGACCTCGCCTTC